>JAUSOD010000091.1 GCA_030656215.1 Azoarcus sp. | reverse complement strand
CTCCACAGGGTTAAAGGTCGATCGGTAATCAACCTTAGCCATGGCCACCCGCGCCTTCCAATCGAAGGCGCTTCTGCACACACTTCTGAACACTACCCAGGTCCACGCGCGCAGTTGGCAAATACGGACGGGCAGGGTTGGTAATGCCAGGCCGCGTCCGTCAAGGCGCTGGCGGGAATGGCAGCCCCTTGTGCGGGGAAAAGCAGTCGCTTTTCAGTCCTGCCCCCGGCGCGTCATCGCCCTGTCAGAACGCACCCAGATACCGTTGGGTGATCGTCTCCCCCCAGAACAGCGCGATCACGCCCGCTGCTGCGAGGTAGGGGCCGAACGGAATCGGCACATTGCGTCCGTGGCGGGCGAATGCAATCAGGCTGATCCCGACCGCGGCGCCGACCAGCGACGACAGCAGGATGGTCAGCGGCAGCGTCTGCCATCCGAGCCAGGCACCGATTGCGGCGAGTAGCTTGAAGTCGCCGAAGCCCATGCCCTCCTTGCCCGTCGCCAGCTTGAACAGCCAGTACACCGACCACAAGGTCAGATAGCCGGCCATCGCACCCACCACCGCACTTGGCAGGTCGGTATAGACCCCGGCCAGATTGAAGGCCAGGCCCAGCCACAACAAGGGCAGGGTCAGATCGTCCGGGAGCAGCTGGGTGTCGAGGTCGATGAAGGCAAGCGCGATCATCGCCCACAGGAAGATCAAGGCCCCTGCCGCGGCCAGCCCGAAGCCGAAATGCCAGGCTGCGTAGCCCGACAGTAGCGCAGTCAGCAACTCCACGATCGGATAGCGGCTGCCGATCGGTGCGCTGCAATGGCGGCAGCGCCCGCGCAGGATCAGGTAGCTCACCACCGGGATGTTCTCGAGCGCCGAAATCAGATGGCCGCAATGCGGGCAGCGCGAGCGCGGTGCAGCAAGGTTGAAGCGTTCGGTCTCGGGCGCAGGCTCGCCGCGTAACTCTGCGGCCTGGCTGATCCACTCGCGCTCCATCATTTTGGGCAGGCGGTGTATCACGACATTGAGAAAGCTGCCGACGAACAAGCCGATCAGCATGGCGAAAGGAACGAATGCGACCGGGTCGCGCAGCAGATCGAACATGAGATGTAAGTGAAAGGTGGTGTCCGGCCCGTTTGAAACCGGGCCGGAACGAAGTCAGACGACGGCGCCGAGCTTGAAGATCGGCAGGTACATGGCAACCACCAGGCCGCCGATCACGACGCCGAGGAAGACCATGATGATCGGTTCGAGCAGGGTCGACAGGCCGGCGACCGCGTCATCGACCTCCTGCTCGAAGAAGTCCGCAACCTTGGACAGCATGCCGTCGAGCTGGCCCGACTCCTCGCCGATCGAGACCATCTGCACCACCATGGTCGGGAATACATCGGTGTTCTGCATCGCCACGGTCAGGCTGGTGCCGCTGCTGACCTCGTTCTGGATCGACTTGGTGGCGGTCAGGTACACATAGTTGCCCGAGGCGCCGCCCACCGAATCCAGCGCCTCGACCAGCGGTACTCCGGCGGCGAACATCGTAGACAGCGTCCGCGACCAACGTGCCACCGTGGCCTTGAGAATGATGTCGCCGACCACCGGGAGCTTCAATACCAGTCGGTCCACGGCAATCTGCATGGCGGATGATCGTTTGTACAGGTAGCTGATGCCCAGGATCGTGCCGATCACGACGCCAAACATCAGATACCAGTAAGTGACGAAGAAATCCGACATCGCGATCACGATCAGCGTGGGCGCCGGCAGATCGGCGCCGAAGCTGGTGAACACGTTCTTGAACTCGGGAATCACGAACAGCATCATCACCGCTACCACCAGGGTCGCCACCACCACCACCGCAATCGGATAGAACAGCGCCGACTTGATTTTGCTCTTGATGGCGAGAATTTTCTCTTTGTAAGTGGCGATCCGGTCGAGCAGACTGTCGAGGATACCGGCCTGTTCGCCTGCCGCCACCAGGTTGCAGAACAGCTTGTCGAAGTGCACCGGATGGCGTGCGAAGGCCTGTGACAGATTCGACCCGGTCTCAACGTCGTTGCGCACTTCGTTCAGCAGCCGCGCCAGGCTGGGGTTGCCCGAGCCCTTGATCCCGATGTCGAAGGCCTGCAGCAGCGGCACGCCCGATTTCATCATCGTCGCCAGCTGACGGGTGAACAGGGCGATGTCCTTTTCGCTGATCTTGTGACCACGCGACATCTTCTGCTTCTTGACTTTGGTGACCATCACCCCCTGGCGGCGAAGCGTGGCTTGCACGACCGCCTCGCCCGAGGAGCGTACTTCACCCCGGATGATCTTCCCGTTCTTGTCCTTGCCTTCCCAATTGTAGAGTTCTTCTTTAGGGCCGGCCGGTGCGCGACGGGTGGCCGTTCGGGATGCAGTCGCCATGTGTGGATTTCCCCGTGTACTTGTTCTATTCGTTGGTGGTTGCCAGCACTTCCTCGAGAGAAGTGACGCCCTGCCGAACCTTGAGCAGGCCAGACTTGCGCAGGTCGCTGACGCCCTCGCGCTCGGCCTGGGCGGCGATATCCATCGAGTTGCCGTTGGTCATGATGATATGCGCAATTTCCTCGCTGACCGGCATCACCTGGTAAATACCCACCCGTCCCTTGTAGCCGCTGCCTTTGCACCGATCACATCCGACCGGCCCGTAGGGTTCCCAGCTGCCATCCAGCGCTTCCTCGCTGAAGCCCGCGTCGAGCAGGGCTTCGATCGGGATATCTGCCGGCTTCTTGCAGGTGCAAAGTCTGCGCGCAAGACGTTGTGCGGTAATCATGATCACCGACGAGGCGATGTTGAATGGCGCCACGCCCATGTTCTTGAGTCGCTCAAGGGTGGACGGGGCGTCGTTGGTGTGCAGGGTGGACAGCACCAGGTGGCCGGTCTGGGCGGCCTTGACCGAGATCTCGGCGGTTTCGATGTCACGGATTTCACCGACCATGATCACGTCCGGATCCTGGCGCAGGAAGGCGCGCAAAGCGGCCGCGAAGGTCAGGCCTGCCTTTTCGTTCACGTTGACCTGGTTGATGCCGGGCAAGTTGATTTCGGCCGGATCTTCGGCGGTGGATATGTTAACTCCGGCCTTGTTGAGCATGTTCAGGCAGGTGTAGAGCGACACGGTCTTGCCTGAGCCGGTGGGTCCGGTGACCAGGATCATGCCGTAGGGGCGATCGATGGCCTCGAGCAGTGCTCGCTTCTGCTCCGGTTCATAGCCGAGTGCGTCCACGCCCAGCATGGCCGAGCTCGGATCCAGAATCCGCATGACGATCTTCTCGCCATGTAACGTCGGTAGTGAGGAGACTCGGAAATCGATCGCCTTGTTCTTGGACAGCACCAGCTTCATCCGGCCGTCCTGCGGCACCCGCTTTTCGGAGATGTCGAGGCGCGAGATGACCTTGATCCGCGCTGCGATCTTCTCTTTCAGGACCAGGGGAGGCTGGGCGATCTCGCGCAGTACGCCATCGGTGCGTACGCGAATCCGGTAATATTTCTCGTAGGGCTCGAAATGAACATCGGAGGCGCCTTCGTTGATGGCGTCGATGAGCACCTTCTGGATGAACTTCACCACCGGGGCGTCATCGACCTCGGAGCTGTCGTCTACTGCCTGCTCGGATGGACCGTCCTGTTGCAGGAGGTCCATGTCGAATTCGTCACCGGTCAGATCCTTCAAGGTCTGCTGGGCCGATTCGCTCAGGGATTCAGCCAGTTTGCCGAGCTTGTCGACTTCAACGATGACCAGATCAACCTGCAGTCCGGTCTGGAAGCGGATCTCGTCGAGCACGCGCATGTTGGACGGATCCGCCACCGCCAGGGTGAGGCGGTTCTGGCGTTTGCCGAGCGCCACAACCTGATGCTTGATCATCAGCTTGCGGTCGATGGCGTCCTTGGGGATGATGCTGCGGTCGATTGCGCTCACATCGAAAAGCGGGTAGCCGAAGGTTTCGGCGGCAAACTTCGCGATTTCGCGCGTGCTCAACAAGCCTCGCTGGGACAGTTCGAGTAGAAAGGTATTGGTCGAACCGTTTGCACTCGGTGAACAGGAAGCCGCGTCGGCTTCGGTCAGCCGACCATTCTGGATGAGTGCCCGGGCGAGGCCGCTCAATGCGGTCTGTGGGTTTGCTGCCATTCCGGCTCTCGAAGCACCGGCAGCGTTGCCGGAGTTCCTAATTAAGTGACATTCGATGGTGCACGCTGAGTCACTGCTTGTAAAGCCCTACGCGGTATGGGGCAAGTTCTAACCTGATTCAGGCGGCCGCGGCTCGGGCGACGGTGCGGAATATCCGTGCGGTTTTTACCCGACGATCCTGTGTTTGTATGACTTCGATCGGGGTGCCGGCGATACGCACCGACAGCCCGGTTTCCGGAATGTCCTGCAGGTACTCGAGCAGTAAGCCATTGAGGGTTTTGGGCCCGTCGATGGGCAATTCGAGTTGGAGTTGACGGTTCAGGTCGCGCAGGTTGGTGCTGCCGTCGACGATCACGCTGTCGTCGTCGCCCCAGCGCAGGCGGCGTGCAGACTCAGGCGTGCTGGTGGTGAATTTGCCGATCAACTCCTCGATGATGTCCTCCAGTGTGACCAGTCCGAGCATCTCGCCGTACTCGTCCACCACCAAGGCAAGGCGCTGTCGGTTCTCCTGGAAGAACTGGATCTGGGAGTAGAGCGGGGTATCGGCCGGGACAAAGTACGGCTTGACCATGATTTCGCGAATCTTGTCTGTCGTTACGTCATTGTCGAATGCATGGCCCAGCAGGCGTCGCAGGTGGAGCACGCCGATGACCTGTTCGCTGTCGCCGTCATGCACCGGCAGGCGGGTGTGATAGCTGGTGGCGATGCGCTCGTGCAGGACGTCGATCGGGTCGGAGAGGTCGATGCCCTCGATCGCGCCGCGCGGAGTCATCACGTCTTCGACGGTGATGGTTTCGAGGTCGAACAGGTTCACCAGGATGTTGCGGTGTGCTTGCGGGATGTATTGGCGCGACTCCAGCACCATGCCGCGTAGTTCTTCCGTCGACAGCGCGGCAGCCCCATTCGCTTCGGTGGGCTGCAGGCGGAGCAGGCGCAGGAGTCCGCGCGAGAAAAGGTTGATGAACCAGATCACCGAGTAGAACACCCGCAGCAGGGTGCTTAGCGGATAACTCACGATCAGCGCGAGGCGGTCGGCATGGTGGGCGCCAATCACCTTGGGGGTGATCTCGGAAAACACCAGAATCAGGAAGGTGATCGCCAGCGTAGCGGCTCCCAATGCCCAGCGGTCATCACCGAAGAGTTCAAGGGTGATGACGCTGACCAGCATTGCAGCCGCAGTATTGACCAGATTGTTGAACAGCAGGATCACGCCAAGCAGGCGGTCGGTCTGATTCAGCAGATCCACCGCAAGGCTGGCCCCGCGATGGTTCTGGGCTGCCAGGGAGCGCAGTCGGTAGCGGTTCGCCGCCATCATGACGGTCTCGGACATGGAAAACAGGCCGGAGACCACGAGGAGCAAAACCAGGGCGCCAAATTGCGCCGCGAGACTGATGTCTGACACGTATGGGAGAAGTTGAAGCGGGCTTTGAGTATCGAAGCGGTGAGGATCCGGTGTCAACCGGAAATCATGCGGGATCGCCCGGATACGACACTCAGCTGGTGCGGTGCAAGAGAATCTCGATCACGAAGCGGCTACCCACATAGGCCAGCATCAGTGCGACGAAGCCGGCAAGGGTCCAGCGCAAGGCGATCCGCCCACGCCATCCCCACACCCGGCGGCCTACCAGCAGGGCGCCGAACAGCAGCCACGACACGATGGCAAACACCGTCTTGTGGTCGATCATGAAGGCCTTGCCGAACAGGCTCTCGGAGAACACGATGCCCGACGCGAGGGTGAGCGTCAGCAGGATGAAGGCGATACCGATCAGGCGGAACAGCAGCGCCTCCATCGTGAGCAGCGGAGGCAGGCCGGACAGGATGCGCGAGAAGCGCGCGTGATGCAGCTGACGCTCGGCTACCGCCATCAGCATGGCGTGCAGCGCCGCCAGCGTGAACAGGCTATAGGCCAGCATCGCAATGATGAAGTGGGCACGAAAGGCGGGTGATGCCGCGTTGGTCAGTACATGCTCTCCGGGGAAGATCGCCGGCAGCACGCTGGCGAGCGCACCGGCGGGCAGCACCGCCGCATGAAGCCCGTCGAGCCTCGTATAAAGGGTTTCCACCCAGTAGAAGCAAATCGCCAGCCAGACCATCAGCGATAGCGCCACACTGAAGCCGAAGCGCATTTCGGCGCCGGGAAACAGGGCGAAGTGCAGCGCGGCGCCGTGCGCCAGCAGCGCCACCAGCAGGAGGATGCGTTCGCGCGCCGACATGCATTTGCGCTTCTGGATGGGTTCCGGGCCCAGAACGCAGGCACGCCAGAACAGCACGCCGAGGCCGGCATAGAGCGAGGCGGGGAGGAGATGAAGTAGAATTGGCTGCATACAGGCTCACAGTTTACTCCAAGTCACCCCGGCTGAAGGTTCCCAGAACATGCTCGATAATCTCACCCAGCGGCTGTCCAAGGTCGTCAAGACCCTGCGCGGCCAGGCTCGCCTGTCCGAAGACAACATCCAGGAAGCAATGCGCGAGGTGCGCATGGCGCTGCTCGAGGCCGATGTGGCGCTTCCTGTGGTCAAGGATTTTGTCAATCGGGTCAAGGAAAAGGCCGTCGGGCAGGAGGTACTCGGGTCGCTGACCCCGGGCCAGGCACTGGTCGGCGTGGTTCATGATGAGCTCAAGGCGCTGATGGGCGGGGCGCATCAGGGGCTCAATCTGGCCACCCAGCCGCCAGCTGTGGTGCTGATGGCCGGCCTGCAGGGCGCAGGCAAGACCACCACCACCGGCAAGCTCGCCAAGCATCTGCGCGAGGAGCACAAGAAAAAGGTGCTGGTGGTGTCGGCCGACGTCTATCGCCCGGCGGCAATCGAGCAGTTAAAAACGGTGGCAGGGCAGGCGGGGGTGGATTTTTTTCCTTCCAGCGTAGACCAGAAACCGGTTGATATTGCCCTTGCGGCGCTGGATTACGCACGCAAGCACCACAATGACGTGCTGCTGGTCGATACCGCCGGCCGGCTGGCGATCGATGAAGCCATGATGGCTGAAATCCGTGAGTTGCATGCCGCACTCAATCCGATCGAGACCTTGTTCGTGGTCGATGCGATGCTCGGCCAGGATGCGGTGAATACTGCACGCGCCTTCAACGAGGCCCTGCCGCTTACCGGTATCGTGCTGACCAAACTCGATGGCGATTCGCGCGGCGGTGCTGCGCTGTCGGTGCGCCACGTCACCGGCAAGCCACTGAAGTTTGCCGGCGTGGGCGAAAAGCTCTCGGGGCTCGAGCCATTTCACCCCGACCGCATGGCCAGCCGGATTCTCGGTATGGGCGACATCCTTGGCCTGGTTGAAGACGCGCGTCGTGGTGTCGACGAGGACAAGGCGCGCGCCTTTGCGCAGAAGCTCAAGAGCGGCAAGGGTTTCGATCTGAGCGACTTCAAGGAGCAGATCGGCCAGATGCGCAAGATGGGTGGGCTGTCGTCGATGCTGGACAAGCTGCCGGCGCAGTTCGCGCAGGCGGCCGGCAAGCTGCAGGGTGGTGCGGAAGAAAAGTCCATCGGTCGTATCGAAGGCATCATCAACTCGATGACGCCGCTCGAGCGGGCCAAGCCCGAACTGCTCAAGGCCAGCCGCAAGCGCCGCATTGCCGCCGGTGCCGGGGTGACGGTGCAGGAAGTCAATCGTCTGCTCAATCAGTTCGAACAGACGCAGAAGGTCATGAAGCAGTTCTCGAAGGGCGGCATGACCAAGATGATGCGCGGCATGAAGGGCATGCTGCCCGGCATGCCGGGAATGCCGCGCTGAGCGGCTGTCCGCCATGGGTGACATCGTCCTCGCTTTTGGCCGCTCGCTGCGCAGCCTGCTGCGGGCGGATATCTTCTGGCATCTGATCTGGCCCGGGCTTGCCGCGGCTGTCTTGTGGACGGTTGCGGCGATCTTCTCGTGGGCGGTGATCATCGACGGCATCATGGGCTGGCTCCTTGGCCTGACCTGGGTCGGAAGCTGGCTCGAGGGCTCGGAGGTGGTCGCAGGGGTGGTCCTGATCCTGGTCAAGATCGCCGTTTTTCTCGCTTTCGTTCCGCTGATCTATGTGACCGCTGCGATCCTTGTTGCGGTGGTCGCCTTGCCCTTGATGCTTGAGCGGGTGGCAAAGCGCGACTATGCCGATCTCGAGCAGCGCCTCGGTGGCTCCACGGTGGGCAGCGCCTGGAACGCGCTGGTGGCCACGGCGTGGTTTCTGGGCGGCCTGATTGTGTCGCTGCCGTTCTGGCTGATTCCGGGGGTTGGGCTGATCGTGTCGGTGCTGCTTACCGGCTGGCTCAATCAGCGTGCCTTTGGCTACGATGCGCTGATGTTGCACGCCGACCGCGAGGAGTTCTCACGCCTGCGGGTTGAACGGCGCATGCCCATGCTGGTGCTTGGCGGCAGCACCGCGCTGCTGGCTTACATTCCGTTCGTGAACCTGCTGGCACCAGCCTTTGCCGGACTGGCCTTCGTCCATTTCATGCTCGAGGCACTGCGTCGCGAACGTGTCAGTAACGGGGTGATGCTACTCGACCCCGAACCCTCCAATCTTCCCCGGATCAACGAATGAATTTCGGTGCACTCATCATTGGCGACGAGATCCTCTCCGGTCGCCGCAGCGACAAGCATCTGGCCAAAATCATCGAAATGTTGGGGGCCCGCGGGCTCAAGCTGGGTTGGGCGCGCTATGTCGGGGACGAGCCCGCGGGATTGATCGAGACCCTGCGCCAGACCTTCGCGACCGGCGATGTGGTGTTCAGCTTTGGCGGCATCGGTGCGACGCCGGACGACCATACCCGCGAGAGTGCGGCTGCGGCACTGGGCGCCGACATTGAACTCCATCCGGCGGCCGAGGCCGAGATCCGCGCCCGCTTTGGCGCCGAGATTACCCCGGAGCGCCTGCAGATGGGGGTGTTTCCGGTCGGTAGCGAGATCGTTCCCAATCCGTACAACCGCATCCCCGGCTTCTCCATTCGCGAGCACTACTTCGTGCCCGGCTTTCCGGTGATGGCTTGGCCGATGGTCGAGTGGGTGCTCGATACCCGTTACGCCCATCTGCACCATGCCGAGGATTACATCGAGCGGGCAATCACCGTGTGGGACGCCTATGAGGGGCAGTTGATCGGCCTGATGCGTGAGCTCACCGAGGCGTTTCCCGACACCACCCTGTTCAGTCTGCCGACCATCGCGGCAGAAGGACAGCGGCGCTCGATCGAGCTCGGGATGAAGGGCACCGCAGCGCGCGTGGCCGAGGCCATGGCCCGGCTCAAGGCCAGCGTGGGCGCACAAGGTTTTCAGTGGGAAGACAAGGCCTGATCGGCACATTGAAGCGCACGCTGCGACCGGCTACGCGCGCACCGGTCGAAGTCGCGCATCAGATCGCAATCGACGGCCGGGTCGTGGAGCTCGTGTTGCGTCAGTCCGCACGGCGTTCGTTTGCGCTGATGGTCGATCACCGTGGGCCCCGCGTTGCGGTACCGCATGGAACCCCGTTGCAGGCCGTCGATCGATTCGTGCTGGGTCATGGGCGCTGGTTGCTGGACAGGCTTGCCGCGCAGCGGGAGTGCCCTGTGCCCGCTGCACTCGCGGTCGCGGATGGTGCCGAGTTTCCACTGTTCGGCAGGGCGGCGCGGGTGCGCACCGGACTGAGCGGACGGCGGCCACAATGGCGTCGCGGCACCGACGGCGCAGAAGAACTGTGGCTGCCGGATGCGGCGGGTGCAGCAGCCTTGCTGCGCGCCCTTCGCACGCGCGCACTGGACTGGTTTCGGGGGCGGGTCGAGGAGTACTGCCATCGCCTTGGCGTGCCGGTGCCGGCGGTGAGGCTGTCGTCGGCGCGAACGCGCTGGGGCAGTTGCAGCCAGCGCAGCGGGATCCGCCTGCATTGGCGCCTGCTCCACCTTGAGCCAGCCCTGATCGACTATGTCGTCGCCCATGAGGTGGCGCATCTGCTCGAGATGAATCATTCACCCCGGTTCTGGTCCGTGCTTGGACAGATCTATCCGGATTGGCAGTCCGCCCGCCGGCGCCTGCGCGTTCAGGGGGCGCTGCTGCCCGTGATCGACGACAACGATACCAACCCTATCAGCGATGAGGATTGACCCATGAGAATACTGCACACCATGCTGCGCGTTGGCGACCTGGACCGCTCGCTGGCCTTCTATACCGAGGTGCTCGGCATGCGGCTGCTCCGGCGCAATGATTTTCCCGATGGCAAGTTCACCCTGGCCTTTGTCGGTTACCAAGACGAGCGCGAAGCCGCAGTGCTCGAACTCACGCACAACTGGGGCGTGGACCAGTACGAGCAGGGTACGGCCTATGGCCATATCGCGCTCGAGGTGGCGGATGCGAAGAAGGCCTGTGATGACATCCGTGCCCGCGGCGGCAAGGTGGTGCGTGAGGCCGGGCCAATGAAGCATGGCTCCACGGTGATCGCCTTTGTCGAGGATCCGGACGGCTACAAGATCGAGCTGATCGAGCACAAGGCCCACTGAGCGCTCGGGGTGCCCTGTCCCGCGGTATCGGCCGGCAAGCGCGCCCTTGAACGCGTAGTTTTCACCCTTGGGGACCGGCTCCGGCCTACCAGCGATCCTGAAAACGCTTGTGTATCTCCACCACTTCCTTCCAGCCATGCAGAAAGGCGTCGACGCAGTCCGGATCGAAGTGCGAGCCCCGGCCAGCGCGCAGAAATGCAATTGCCTGCTCCATGGGCCATGCTCGCTTGTAAGGACGTTCCGAGGTCAGAGCGTCGAATACATCTGCAACGGCAACTATCCGCCCTTCCAGCGGGATCCCGTTTGCCGCAAGTCCATGCGGATAACCGCTGCCGTCGAATTTCTCGTGGTGAGTCAGCGCGATCACGGCGCCCATCTGCACCACCCTTGATGCCGAGTCCTTGAGAATGTCGTAGCCGATGGTCGGGTGCCGTTTCATCACCACGAATTCATCTGCCGTCAGTCGGCCCGCCTTCAGCAGAATGTAATCAGGGATCCCCAGTTTGCCCACGTCGTGCATTGGTGCGGCCTGCAGCATCGCCTCTGCGTGATCTTCGTCCTGCCCCAGGCGGTGTGCGATCAGAGCCGAGTAGTGTGCCATGCGCTGGATGTGGGCACCGGTTTCGGGGTCGCGAAACTCCGCGGCGCGCGCCAGGCGGGTGACGGTTTCACGCTCGCGGTTCTGTATCTCGGCTGTTGCGGTGCGCACCGCCTCGGCGAGCGATGCCGCGCGATCGAGGGTCGCAAGATGTGCTTCGCGCAGCTTGAGCATGTTGCGCACCCGCGGCTCGAATTCGTGCGCGTCGATGGGTTTGGTGAGGAAGTCGTTCGCACCGCACTCGAGCGCGTCGTAACGCGTGCGGCGCTCGTGATTGGCGGTGACCATCAGGATGGGCAGGTCGTCATGGTCGTGCCGGGCACGAATTCGCCTGATGAATTCAAGTCCGTTTATGCCCGGCATCATGTAGTCGACAATGATCAGATCGGGCTCATTTTGCTCGCACCAGTCCAGTGCCAGCACCGGGTCGACAAAACACATCGCATGGCAGCCGCCCACGCGGCCCACCAGCATTTCCATCAGTGTCAGGTTCAGCGGGGTGTCATCGACAATGACAACGAGCATGGGTGGCTCACGGTCTTGTAATGATGCCAGTATCCTCCACGCCGGGATCAAGTTCCAGTGCGTTACTTCTCAGTCGTCATCTTCCATCCCGCTCCGGCGTGGCACCTGGGTCGGGTCGCAGGTAATCGTGCGGTAGATCTCCACCCTGTCGCCAGCCTGCAGCGGGGCATCGAGCTTGACCAGCTTGCCAAAGATGCCGACTTTCTGCTCGGCGAGGTTAATGTGGGGATACATTGCCAGCACGCCGGAGCGTTCAATCGCATCCTGCACGGTGGCATCGTCCGCAACGTCGGTCCGCAGCCAGCAGTGCTGGGCGCCGTCGGAATACGCTACGCCGATTCTCATCGTTCATCTCCTTCAGGCAGGCACGCGCTCTGCCGCCACCGGATCGGGGGTGCCGGGGCTGCGGGCGCGGCGGGTTTCAAGGTGGCGCTGCAGGGCCATCAGAAAACCAAGGGCGAGAAAGCCGCCCGGGGGCAGGATCATCATCAGGAAGCCCTTGTAGTCAGGGATCACGGTCACTTCCAGGAAGCGGAAGGACTCGCCCAGCAGCAGGCTGGCACTGGCAAACAGGGTGCCACTGCCAAGCACCTCGCGGGTGGCGCCCAACACCACCAGCGCAAGGGTGAAGCCCAGGCCCATTGCCACCCCGTCGGCCGCCGCGGCGACCACTGGCTGGCGTGAGGCGAAGGCTTCGGCGCGGCCCAGGATGGCGCAATTGACCACGATCAGTGCAATGAACAGACCCAGCACCTTGTGCAGATCGTGCAGCCAGGCATTGAGGACCATGTCGACCAGCGTCACCAGCGTGGCGATGAGCACGATGAAGGTCGGGATCCGCACGCTCGGACTCACCCAGTTGCGGATCGTGGCCACGATGACGTTGGACAGGATCAGCACCGCGGTCGAGGCCAGACCCATGCCGAGGCCATTGGTGGCGGTGCTGGTGACCGCCAGCAGCGGGCATAACGCCAGCATCTGGGTCGAGACCACGTTCTGCCGCCACAGGCCGTCGCGGAAGATGGTGCCGAAGGGGATGGAGGGCCGGGCCGGTTTTGCGGGGGGCACGGCGTCGCCTGCGGATGCCGTTGCGCTTGTGCTCATGGTGTTTGCTCCTTGCCGGCAGTGGCCAGCGGGGTGTCTTCGCCCAGCATCGCGGCGCGATGGGTGGCGAATAATTCCAACCCGCCTCGCACCGCGTTGACCACGGCCCGCGGGGTGATGGTGGCGCCGGCAAACTGGTCGAAGTCGCCGCCATCCTTTTTCACCGCCCAGCGCGTTGCGGGCGGGGTGCCGAGCGCCTTCCCGGCAAAATCGTGCACCCATGGGTGCTTCGCAACCTCGATCTTGTCGCCAAGACCGGGTGTTTCGGTGTGGCGGGTGATGCGTACGCCAAGGAGTCGGCCGTCGCGGTCGACGCCCATCACGATGTGAATCGGGCCCGCATAGCCCTTCGCAAGCACCGGAAAAATCACGCCTCGCACCTGCGCTGCGCGCCGGGCTTGATAAACCGTCAACGGCGAGGCGCCTTCCACCTTCAGGCTCAGGGTGTCCGCAAGCAGGTCATTGTCGGCAAAGTCCTGCGGCAGCACCTGCGCCAGCGAGGCCGCCATGTCGCGGGCCGCAGCATCGGCAATGGCCGGGCCGGTGGCCTGGTGGGCAAAGGCCAGGGCAGCGCTGGCGGCGAGGGCGACGATGCCGAGCGACACCCCCTGGTACCACAGGGCGTCAATGGGCGGACCGCCAGGCGGACTCTTGACGGGCGTCGGCGTTGACGTTGGCGCTGAGCTTGGCACTGAGGTCGGGGCTGGGGTCGGACTCATGGCAGGCGGGCTCCGGCGGTTACGGTGCGGTCAGCGAGCGGCCGTCGCGGCGACGACCAAAAATACGGGGTCGGGTGGCCCGGTCGATCAGGGGCACCGCCGCGTTCATCAGTAGCACGGCGAAAGCGACGCCTTCCGGATAGGCGCCCCAGCTGCGGATGATCCAGGTCAGCAGGCCGCAGCCGAGACCGAAGATCCACTGCCCGCGCGGCGTGCTCGGCGAGGTGACGTAGTCGGTGGCGATGAAGAAGGCGCCGAGCATGACCCCGCCACTGAGCAGGTGCGTCAGCGGCGGCAGATAGCGATCGGGGGCGAGAAAGTGGGCGAGTGCTGCCGGCAGGGCGACGCCGAGCAGGAAGGCGGCGGGAATGCGAATACCGATCACGCGTTGCAGTATCAGGAAGAGGCCGCCGCCGGCGATCAGTAAGGCACTGGTTTCCCCCAGGCTGCCGGCTCGTTGCCCGAGACCGAAACCGAACAGGTCCCAGTGCCCGGTGAGGGACTGCGACAGGGTGAGGCCACGCGACGCTTCGGCCTTGACATGGCCCAGCAGCGAGGCGCTGGTTACCGCGTCGGGCGCACTGCCGCCAAAGGTGAGTGCGAGCCCGGCCAGCGGGTCGAGCCCGCTGGCGAGGTTGGCTGCGTGGGGGGCGACCCATTGGGTCATTTCCACCGGGAAGGAGATCAGCAGCATCACCCGCGCCGCCATCGCCGGATTGAACAGGTTCTGGCCAAGGCCACCAAAAGCGTGCTTGCACACCACCACGGCAAACACCGCGCCGACTGCGCCTATCCACCACGGAGCCCACGGTGGCAGTGACATTGCGAGCAGCCAGCCGGTGAGGATGGCCGAGCCGTCGGCGACCATCGGCGCTGCGGGGCGGTCGGCGAGACGGGCGCAGAAGGCCTCGGCCCCGATTGCAGTAAGTATGGTCACACACCACAGCGTGATCGCCGGCCAGCCAAAGTGCCAGAAACCGGCCAGGGTTGCCGGCGCCAACGCCAGCATCACCAGCAGCATTACCCGTCCGACCGGACGGGCGCCGTGCGCGTGAGGTGAGGAAATCGCATTCATGCCGTGGTCTCCTCGGTGGTTATTGCCGGACTGTCGGCATTGCGGGCGGGTGCGGCGCTTGCTGCTTTCGACGTCAGTGACGCGGCCTTGGCGCGTTCGCGCTCGGCCTTGCGGCGTGCGGCTGCCTCGGCCTTCTCGCGGGCCTCGCGTTCCATGCGGGCGTCGCGGGCTTCGACCAACTGGCGGATCGCGTCCTGTTTCATCTTGCCGCGATCCTGGGCGGCGAGTTCGCCCTTGGCGTGGTTGAAGTACTGCACCAGGGGAATCTGCGACGGGCATACGAACGAGCAGGTGCCGCAGCCGATGCAGTCCTTGAGTCCGATTTCGACCGAAGCCTTGAGGTCGCCGCTGCGGATCAGTGCGGCCATCTCCAGTGGGACCAGCCCGATCGGACAGGCGCTGACACAGGAGGCGCAGCGGATACAGGGGCCGGGTTCGGGGCGGGTGGCGAGTTCGCTTTCGACCAGCGCCAGCAGGCCGCCGCTACCCTTGATGATGGGGATGTCGAGCGACTGGATCGACAGTCCCATCATCGGGCCGCCCATGACCCAGCGCGCCACCGGTGCGGTGGTGCCGCCGCAGAATTCAACCAGTGCGGAGATCGGCGTGCCGATGCGGACTTCGAGATTGCGCGGTGTGCGGATCGCGCCGCCGGAGACGGTGACGATGCGGCGGGTAAGCGGCTCGCCGAATCGAATTGCGCGATGAATGGCGGCAGCGGTGCCCACGTTTTGCACCATTGCACCGATGTCGGCGGAACGGCCCTCGGCGGGAATCTCGCGTCCGGTCAGCCAGGCGATGAGCTGCTTCTCCGAACCCATGGGATAGCGGCTCGGTACCGGCACCACTTCAACCTCGGCAAAGTCCGCGGCGGCCGCGCGCAAAGCCGCGATGGCCTCGGGCTTGTTGTTCTCGACTCCGATCATGGCGTGGTCGCCGCCAATGGCGCGCAGGATGATGCGCGCACCGTCGACGACCTCGGGCGCGCGTTCGCGCATCAGACGGTCGTCGCAGCTCAGGTAGGGTTCGCATTCGCCGCCGTTGAGGATCAGCGTCGGAATTCGGTTTTTCTGTCCCAGGGCGAGCTTCACCGCGGCGGGGAAGGTGGCGCCCCCCATGCCGACGACGCCTGCCGCTGCAACCCGGCGCGAAATCTCGGCGGGCTCCATCGTGAACGGGTCGGATTGTTCGATCGGTATGGCCTCATCGAGGCCGTCCGGCTCGAGCACGATCGCCGCACCGCTGAGTCCGGATGCGTGCGGTACCGGGACGTCGGCGATGCCGAGCACGACACCGGAGGTCGGGGCGTGCAGCGGAGCGGAAATCGCCCCTTGTGCTTCGGCCAGCAACTCGCCGCGCAGCACCCGCTGACCCGCGATTACCAGTGGGCGCGCGGGGGCACCGATGTGCTGTGCCAGCGGCAGGATGAGTTGCGGTGGCAAGGGAAGGACGGTGATTTCGGTGCCTGCCGCAGGGTGCTTGCGTCCTTCGGGGTGGGCGCCCCAGCGTTGCAACAGGCGGCGAAGCGCGGAACGGGCGGGGGCAGTGGTCGAGAGCATGGTTTCCTCAGGCGCTTGCCGGTTTAGGCCAGACCCAGGTCTGCAGGGTGACCGGTACCGGGATCAGTTCGATGGCGCCGGTGGGGCAGACGGATTCGCATTTTGCGCATCCGGTACAGGCCTCGCGGATCACCGAGTGGATCTGCTTGACTGCACCGAGCACGGCATCGGTGGGGCAGGATTTGAAGCACTTGGTACAGCCGATGCAGATTTCCTCGCGGACCTCGGCGATTTGCGGGACCTGCGCCTGAACGGTGCTGGCATCGAGCGCAACACCGAGCCGGGCAGCCAGTGCCTCGGCAAGGGCGAGACCGCCGGGGGGGCAGCAGGTGACGGTTGCGTTGCCTTCGGCCAGTGCCGTTGCGGCGCCCGCGCAGCCAGGAAAGCCGCACTGGCCACAATTGGTGCCCGGCATCATGGCTTCGATCTCGGCCTCGATCCCGCCGCGCTCGACATGGAAAAAGCGCGCAGCCAGCCCCAGCACGAGGCCGAATACAATACCCAGCGCAGAAAGGCTCACAACGGCGATCAACATGAACGGCTCCTTATCGTGGGATCAGTGATTGGTCAGGCCGGAAAAGCCCATGAACGCCAGCGACAGCAGGCCGGCGGTAATGAAGCCGATCGGTGCCCCGGCAAAGGCATTCGGCACCCTTGCCAGGGCAAGGCGCTCGCGCAGTCCGGCAAACAGCACCATCACCATGGTGAATCCCGCTGCGGAGCCCAGGCCATAGAGCACGCTGGTGACGAAGCCCGCGCCCTCCTGCACGTTGAGCAGGGCGACGCCAAGCACGGCGCAGTTGGTCGTGATCAGCGGCAGGTAGATACCCAGCACCTTGTACAACTCCGGTGCGTTCTTCTTGACGGCCATTTCGACAAACTGAACGGTGGCGGCAATGACCAGGATGAAGCCGAGGATGCGCAGGTAGCCCAGGTCGTAGGGCGCGAGCAGGGCGTACTCGAGGACCCAGGTTACCGCGCTGGCCAGCGTCAGCACGAAGGTGGTGGCCATGCCCATGCCGAGCGCGCTGTCGACCTTGCGCGATACCCCCATGAAGGGGCACAGGCCAAGGAATTTCACCAGCACCACGTTGTTGACCAGCGCGGTGCCCAGCAGCAGCATCAACCATTCGTTCATTGCCGACGTTCTCCGTCACATTCGTTTGTTACTGGCTTCATTGCATGAGGCGTGCCATTGCCTGGTGTGGCGCAAGTTAATGATTTGAATGGGTTGTCGGGGTGATGGATGGCGAATCTGATGTATCGAGTGCGCCACCTTCCTCCGGTTTGTCGCGAATCCGACACGGCTTTTCCGCCGTGTTTCGGCGCGCCTGGTGTTCACTTGAACCCGCCCAGGGGCATCTCGATGGGAAGGGCGTGCGATGCACCGTCAAAGTGCATCGCTTTGTAGGGTTTGGCACAACGTTTGCTTGAAGAAGGTGAATTGTTCTTTACGAGACTGCCATGTCTGCCCTAGATCCGATCCAAACTGTTTTCGCGGATGCTGTCTTTCACGATGCTGTCGAGCAGTCGGCGATCGCGATTTCGATCACCGATGCCAACGCCCGCATCCTGTACGTGAATCCTGCCTTTTGCGCGATCACGGGTTACGCGGCGTCCGAGGTGGTGGGGCAGAGGCAGTCGCTGTTGTCGTACAAATCCACCCCCAGGTCCGTATATCAGGGCCTGTGGCAGTCCCTGAGGGCAGGTCAGCCGTGGACGGGACGGTTGCTCAACCGGCGCCGCGACGGTTCGCCCTATGTGGCCGAACTCACGGCGACCCCGCTCAAGTCATCGGCCGGCGGCGACGAACCGGTCCGCTACCTCGGCATGCACTGGGATGCCACCGAGGAGCATCGACTGGCGCAACAGTTGAGTAACCACAAGCAGTTGATCGAATCGGTGATCTCAGTCGCGCCGATGGCTGTTGCGCTGCTCGATGTGGACGGCAAGGTGGTGCTCGACAACCCGGCTTATCGCCGCGTGGTGGCCGACATGCGGGTCAATGAGCCGGCGCATGCGGTGATGGATGCGCTGCGCCAGAGCCTGGGCGAAGCCTTCAATCATGCGCTGGCGCATCGCCGAGCCCTGCTCAACCATGAACTGCGCTTCGACCGCGGCGCGGGTGAGCCACGCTGGTACTCGTGCTCGGTATCCTGGTTTGAGGAACGGCACACCAGCCCGGACGCGTTCTATGGTGACGGCTGCTCGGACTACATGTTGCTGGTGATGCACGATATCAGTGCATCCAAGCGCCAGCAGGAGGCGCTGCGCATCGCCGCGATGCGGGCCATGCTGTCCGAGGGCGAGTTCAATCAGAGTCTGCGTGAGGCGCTATCGGGCGCGATCTTCCAGTTGCAGGGGCCGGTCAACCTGATCACTGCCGCGGCCAGCCTGCAACGGCGGCGCAGTGGTGCCGTGGCGGGCGGCGATGCCTTGGCCAAGGCCTTGTCGGATGCCCAGACTGCGGGCGAGCAGGCCATAGCCACGCTGCAGAAGGCGATGCCGCCGGAGGCTGAAGCGCCTTCCGGACTGGTTAACCTGAACGAGGTCCTGCGTGATGTCCTGATGCTGGAGACGGAAGCCTTCCTTACGGCGGGCATTACCGTCGACTGGCATCCGGCGCATGTCCTGCCGTCGATCCAGGGCAATCCGACCGCACTGCGTACCCTGTTCCGCGTGCTGGTGTCGAATGCGGTCGAGGCGATGAATGTGCGCGGCTGGGCCGAGCGCAACCTGAGTCTCATGACCGAAATGCGTGATGGCCATGTCCGGGCGGTGGTCACCGATACCGGCCCTGGCATTCCGGAGGCACTGCGGCTGAAAGTCTTCGAACCCTTCTTCACGACCAAGCAGACCCGCAGCGCCGGGCGTGGCGTCGGCCTGTCGCTGGCGCAGGAAATCGTCAGTCGCCATCGCGGCATGCTTGAAATTGATCCCGAGCATGCCGGTGGCTGTCGCCTGCTGGTCAGTTTTCCGGCGCTCAACCATGCCCCCGCGACTGAAGCGGAGGCCTACCGATGAATGCGGCCGAGTTGCCGGATCCGACTGCTCAGCGCATTGCCTGGCTCGAGTCGTCGCTGGAGGCGCTGTATCGGGTCAGCCGGGTGCTGTCGCGTTCGCTCGAACTGCGCGAAACGCTGTCCGAGGTGCTGCGGGTGCTCGACGAGGAGTGCGGCTTCAACCGTGCGTTGGTCACGCTCAGCGAGCCAGGCGGCGACACCATGGCCATTTCGGCGGTGCACGGCGTCGATGCGCCGATCAATCCCGATATCCGCTGGCGTGCGGGCGAGGGCGTCATTGGTACGGTCCAGCAGCGTTCGCGACCCTTGGTGGTGCCGCGCCTGGCCGACAATCCGAATTACCTGCCCCAGCGCGGGTTGTTCGACGGAGATGCCCCGTTTATTGGCGTGCCCATCCGCGCGGCGCAGGAGACCGTCGGCGTGCTCGCGCTGCAGCCTTCGGCTGCGCTGCGCGAACGCCTCGACGACGACGCCCACTTTGCCGAGATGGTGGCTAACCTGATCGGACAGACGGTCCGATTGTCCTGTCAGGTGCGGCAGGAACGCCGCGATTTGTCCGAAGAGCGCGATACCTTGCGGCGCACGGTGCGCAATCATTTCGGCTTCGACAGCATCATCGGCCACACCGCGGTGATGCGCAAAGTGTTCGATCAGGTGCGCCAGGTGGCCAAGTGGAACACCACCGTGTTGGTGCGGGGCGAAACCGGTACCGGCAAGGAACTCATCGCCCAGGCCATCCATTACAACTCGCCGCGTGCCGCCGGCCCCTTCGTCAAGCTCAACTGTGCGGCGCTGCCGGAGAACCTGCTCGAGTCGGAACTCTTCGGTCACGAGAAGGGGGCATTCACCGGTGCGCTCACTCAGCGCAAGGGGCGCTTCGAGACCGCTGATGCCGGCACGCTGTTCCTCGACGAGATCGGCGAGATCTCTGCTTCGTTCCAGGCCAAACTGCTGCGGGTGCTGCAGGAAGGCGAACTGGAGCGGGTCGGCGGCGCGCGCACACTGAAGGTCGATGTACGTGTGATTGCGGCGACCAACCGCGACCTCGAACTCGAGGTCGAGGCCGGCAAGTTCCGCGAGGATCTGTTCTACCGCCTCAACGTGATGCCCATCATGTTGCCGCCGCTGCGCGAGCGGGTCGAGGATATTCCCGAGATTGCCGGCTTTCTGGTCGACAAGGTGGCGAAGATGCAGGGCCGGCCGCTGTCGATCACCGACAGCGCCCTGCGCATCCTGTTGCATCACGCATGGCCGGGAAATGTGCGCGAGCTGGAAAACTGCATCGAACGCGCCGCGGTGATGAGCGAGGATGGTGTGATCGATCGCGACCTGATTCTGGTCTCGGGGGTCGAGGAGCGGGTGAGTCCGATGCGTGGCGGCGCGGCGCTCGATCTCGACGATCCGGACCTTGACGAGCGCGAGCGGGTCATCGCCGCACTCGAACAGGCCGGCTGGGTGCAGGCCAAGGCGGCACGGCTGCTCAACATGACCCCGCGCCAGATCGCCTACCGGATCCAGACGCTCAACATCAAGGTGCGCCAGATCTGACGCGGCTGCGGTCGGGTGGGCCCCGATCGCACCATTTTGCACCTGCCGTGCCTCTTGTTGGTGCTTGTCCGGAGTCGCACACGGCACCCTGTTCCAAAGCTGACAACCTCCTCATTCATTGCATTGCAATGTATTTTAAATCAATTGCTTGAGTGAGTCGTTCTGCTGGCACGCCGATTGCAAAGATATCCCCATCAGAGACATCACTAGGGGATAGACGATGGAACTCCCGGTCATCAGCAATACGGCGCCTGTCGAAGCTTCGGGCGGCTGTAGCGAAAGTGGATGTGGTACGGCTCCGGATGGCCTCTCGCATCTGCCCGATCACATCCGCTCCAAGGTGCAGGACCACCCCTGTTATTCGGAGGAGGCCCATCACTACTTTGCCCGCATGCACGTGGCCGTGGCCCCGGCCTGCAACATCCAGTGCAACTACTGCAACCGCAAGTACGACTGCTCCAACGAGTCGCGCCCGGGTGTCGTATCCGAGCTGATGACGCCCGACCAGGCAGTCAAGAAAACCCTGGCCGTGGCCACTGCGATCCCGCAGATGACGGTCCTCGGCATTGCCGGCCCTGGCGACCCACTCGCCAACCCCGAGCGCACCTTCGAGACCTTCCGTCAGCTCTCGGAGCAGGCGCCCGACATCAAGCTCTGTGTGTCGACCAACGGCCTGTCGCTGCCCGACTGTGTGGATGAGCTCGCCAAGCACAACATCGACCACGTCACGATCACGATCAACTGCGTCGATCCCGAGATCGGCGCGCAGATCTACCCGTGGATCTTCTGGGAGAACAAGCGTATCCGCGGCATCGAGGGCGCGAAGATCCTGATCGAGCAGCAGCAAAAAGGGCTCGAGATGCTGACCGCGCGCGGCATTCTGGTGAAGGTCAACTCGGTGATGATCCCGGGGGTGAACGACCACCACCTCAAGGAAGTGTCGCGTATCGTCAAGTCCAAGGGCGCTTTCCTGCACAACGTGATGCCGCTGATCGCCGAGGCCGAACATGGCACCTACTACGGCATCATGGGGCAGCGCGAACCGACCCCGCTCGAACTGCAGGCGCTGCAGGACGACTGTTCCGGCGACATGTCGATGATGCGCCACTGCCGTCAGTGCCGTGCCGATGCGGTCGGCCTGCTGGGCGAGGATCGCGGCGACGAGTTCACCCTCGACAAGATCGACACCATGGAAATCGACTACGCCACGGCCATGGTCGAGCGGGCCAAGGTGCACGACGCCATCACCACCGAGCTCGAAATGAAGCGTGCGCTCAAGGCTGCGCCGAAGTTCAATCCCGCTGTCGAAGAGGCCGCACCGGCCACGCGCAACATCCGCATCGCGGTCGCGACCAAGGGTGGCGGCGTGATCAACGAGCACTTCGGCCACGCCCACGAGTTCCTGGTGTACGAGATCGGCCCCAAGGAGCACCGCTTCCTCGGTCATCGTAAATGCACCGCCTACTGCATGGGTGACGAATCCTGTGGCGACGGCGAGACCGTGCTCGGCGGCATCATCAAGTCGCTCGAGGGCGTCGAGGTGCTGCTTGCGAGCAAGATCGGCTTCGAGCCCTGGGCCGATCTGGAGAAAGCCGGAATCAAGCCCAATGGCGAGCACGCGATGGAGCCGATCGAAGAGGCGATCCGCGCGGTGTATGACGAGATGGCTGCGGCCGGCAAGCTGGCCTTGCCCGCCGGCGGCGTTGCCGCACAGGCAGCCTGAGAGGAGCACGAACATGTCACTCGAAATCGTCGATTCCTGTGTGGGTTGTTTTGCCTGCGAACCGCTGTGCCCGAACAAGGCCATCTCTGCCGTGATGCAGCCGGGTGAGCCGCTGTTCTTCATCAACCCGGACAAATGCACCGAGTGTCTCGGCGACCACGATCTGCCGCAGTGTGCTGAAATTTGTCCGATCGAAGGCGCGATTGTCGACGAGTACGGCGAGCCGCTTAACCCGCCCGGATCGCTCACGGGCATTCCACTCCACCTGCTCGAGCAGTTGAGGGAAGCGGAATGTCGTCAGTAACGTTGTGGTGGAAGCCCGGTTGCGCCACCAACACCCGCCAGATCGCCCTGCTTGAAGCAGCCGGCTGTCAGGTGGAGGTGCGCGACCTGCTCACCGAAGCCTGGACGCCGGCACTGCTGGCCGAGTTCTTCGGAGCCCGGCCAGTGGCAGAGTGGTTCAATCCCGCTGCGCCCGCGATCAAGAGCGGAGAGGTGGATCCGGACACCTTCAGTCCGGACGGGGCGCTTGCCCGCCTCGTCGCCGATCCGATCCTGATCCGGCGTCCCTTGCTCGACGTTCGCGGCCAGCGCTGCAGCGGGTTCGATACCGAGTGGTTGGGTGCGCGGGGGGTGGTGCTGCCGGATGTTCCCGTTCCTCAAGGCTGCAGCCACGGCGAGCATCACCACCATGGCGACCCGCAGCGCGAGTCCAGTCGTTACGCCAATCCGGCCGCATACTGTGCGCCGCCCTCGGGCGCAGGTCTGACATGAATTCGGTCCGCTCGCCCTCCTGTGCCAACGCGCTCCCCGGGGCGGGGCGGCGCGGCTGCGCAATGGCGAAGCCGAGGGGAGTTGGGCGATGAGTCGCACAGGCGCCGTCCGTCCCGGGGAACCCGTCGCCATTGCTCCTGATGTGCATTGGGTGGGCGCACTCGATCCGGACCTGCGCCAGTTCGACATCATCCTGCGCACGGCCAACGGCACCAGTTACAACGCCTATGCGGTGCGTGGCAGCGACGGTGTGGCGGTGATCGACACGGTCAAGGCCGAATTCGCAGATGCGTTTTTTGCGCGCCTGTGGTCGGTCTGCCGGCCTGACGAAATCCGCGCGATCGTGCTCAACCACCTCGAGCCCGACCATACCGGGGCGCTGCCGCAGCTGCTGGCGGCGGCGCCGCAGGCCACCGTCTATCTGTCCTACCCGGCCTTGAAAATGCTCAAGGGCCTGGTCAAGGACGGTCTCGACGAGACCCGTATCGTGCCGGTCGATGAAGACACTCGCATCGATCTCGGCGGACGCACCCTGCGTTTCATTCACACCCCTTATCTGCACTGGCCCGACACCCAGTGCACCTGGGTCGAGGAAGAGGGGCTGCTGTTCTCCGGCGACGTGTTTGGCTGCCACTTTTGCGACACCCGCCTGTTCAACGATCGCGTGGGCGACTTCCGGTTCTCTTTCGATTACTACTACCAGCACATCATGCGGCCCTTCCGCGAGCATGTGCTGACCGCACTCGATCTGATCGAGCCGCTGGCGATCCGGTTGATCGCGCCCGCGCACGGCCCGATATTGCGCGATGCACCGGCCAGTTACGTGCGCCGCTATCGTCAGCTCGCCGCCCCCCTGCTCGCCAACGAAGCCGGCGAGCGGGAGAAGACCTTACTGGTGTTCTACATCAGCGCCTATGGCAACACGGCACGCATGGCCGAAGCGGTGCGCGACGGTGCCGAGGGGGTCGAAGGCGTGCGTGTATCGCTGTACGACATCGCCGGCGGCGACCCCGGCCCCTTCGTCGACCTGATCGAGGAGGCCGATGGCCTCGTGTTCGGCTCGCCGACGATCAATGGTGATGCGGTCAAGCCGGTGTGGGACCTGTTGTCCTCGCTGACCCTGGTCAAGGTCAAGGGCAAGTTCGGCGCCGCCTTCGGCTCCTACGGCTGGAGCGGCGAGGCGGTCAATATGGTCGAGGACCGTCTGCGCGGCCTGAAGATGCGGGTGCCGCGCCCCGGGGTGAAGGTCAAGCTCATTCCCACCGAAGAAGAACTTGCCAGCTGTGCCGCGCTGGGTCGCGAACTGGCCGAGCACCTGGTGGGCCGCGCCGCGCCCCGTTATGTCGATTTCACCGCGCCCAGCGCACTTACCGCATAGGACTTTCATCATGCCCAAGGCTCAGGTCACCTTCGAGGATATCGGCGTCACCGTCACGGTGCCGGCCGGTACCCGTCTCATCGAGGTATCGGAACAGATCGGTGCTGGACTCACTTATGGCTGCCGGGAAGGCGAGTGCGGCACCTGCATGATGAAAATCGTGTCCGGTGCCGAGAATCTCGCCAACCCCTCGGTCCTCGAGGACAAGGTCCTCAAGGAAAATTACGCCGGGGTCAAGAACCGGCTCGCCTGTCAGGCCCAGGTGCTGGGCGGGGTAGTCGTCGTGCGCCCGGGCTGAAACGCGGGCCAAACCCGCGGGCCCAACCCTACAACAACCGGCAGAGAGGCCGTTCGTCCATTCAACCACTGTGGAGTTTCACCATGCCCAACATCACTTTCTCGAGCCCGATTCACAAGGATAAGACCGTCTACGCGGTAGCCGGCTCGCATACCCAGACCATCCTCAAGATCGCCAAGGATAACCATATCCCGATCGATTTTTCCTGTGAAGACGGCGAATGCGCCACCTGCATGGTCAAGATCACCCCGCTGGCCAACCACGGTACCCACACCGACTCGATGGCCAGCCGCCTGACCGACAAGGAGCTCGTTGTGCTGCGCGAGCACAAGAAAGTCACCCTCGACGAGATCGAGCGCATGCGGGTCGAGGATATTGCGGTCACGCCGTGGCGCCTGGCCTGCCAGATGATCCTGCGCGACGAGGATCTGCTGGTCGAGTATTGATCCGTCCGATCCGGCACGCCGCACTGTGCGGACCGCAGCACGGTGTGCCGGTACCTGAATCAACATGAGGTATTCATCATGCTTGCACCGCTGAGTTTTCGCCCGTCGCCCGCCCGCGCCGCGCTGCACGCGCATCTGATGCAGCATGCGGCGGGTTATCCCAACGATGAACTCCTTGCTCATCTGATTGCTGGCTGGACCTTGGGCGACGGCATGCTGCCGGCCGACTTCGGCCTTGGCCCGGCTCGTTTTGCCGCGCTCATCGCGCAGCACTTTCCGCGGCTGATGTGGCAGCCCAGATCCGATCTGAGCCAGACACCGACCCTGCATCCGGAATTCGAGGATCTGGTCCGCTTCATCGATGGCGAAGCGGATGCCGAGGTGGCCGGTGCCGCCGAGGTGGCGCAAATCGTCGCCACTGCATGTATGGGGGACGATCATCTGTGGCAGGACCTCGGCCTGCCATCGCGGCGCGAGCTGTCACAGCTGATCGCACTCAACTTTCCGGCGCTTGCTCTTGCCAACAACCGCGACATGAAGTGGAAGAAGTTCCTCTACCGCGAGCTGTGCCAGCGTGAAGGGATCTTCGTCTGTGCCTCGCCTTCATGCGAGGCGTGCACCGACTACGCCACCTGCTTCGGGCCCGAAGTGTGACCCTCCTCGCATCGTTGATGCCGTCGGGCCTTACCCGCCAGCGTTTGCCCGCTGAATCGGGTAGAGCGCTACTGCTCGCGCGCGCTCGCGGCGCCATGCTCGGTCTGGCCATCGGAGATGCGCTCGGTGCCACGGTGGAGTTCATGACCCCACGCGAAATCGGCGCGCAGTACGGTGTGCATGACCGGATCCGGGGTGGCGGCTGGCTGCGGCTCGCCGCCGGTGCAGTCACCGATGACACCACGATGACCCTGGCCCTGGCCGAGGCCTGGCTTGCGGCAGCGGGGCCGCCCTCGGCCGAGGCCTGCGCCCTGGCATTCGACGGCTGGATGCGAAGCAAGCCGGTGGATATCGGCAACACCGTACGCCGCGGCATCGTGCGCTGGCGCCTCACCGGCAGCACCGAAGCGCCGCCATCGTCCGATGCGGGCAACGGCGCCACCATGCGCTGCCTGCCGGTTGCACTTGCCGGTTTCGGCGGTGACCCGGACGCGATCGGGCATGCTGCCCTGGTGCAGGCGCGGGTGACCCATCACAACCCGCTCACCGATGCGGCCACCTTATGCGTGGTCGGTATGGTTCAGGCTGCGCTGGCCGGAGATTCGCAGCAGCAGGTGCTGACACGTGCGCAGGCGTTGGCGACGCTACTGCCGGCATTCGGTTTCGCTGGTAGCCGCTGCGATAATCCCAGCGGCTACATTGTGGACACCATGCGCGCGGTCTTTCAGGCCATGGAGCGTAGCCTGGGCTTTGAGGCGGTACTGATCGACATCGTCAATCGTGGCGGCGACGCCGACACCACCGGCGCCATCGCCGGTATGGTGATGGGCGCATTGGCTGGCGAGAACGCCTTGCCCGAACGCTGGCTCACGGCGCTCCACCCGGCGGTGCGCGAGGAATGCCGGAAGTCGGCGACCCGTCTCATCCAGCTGGCGCCTGGCTGGCCAGCGGAAGGCTGATCACACCATTCCCCGTCCTGTCTGCTGATCCTGATTGGTGGTTTCGGGTGGAGCGCGGCCCTACTAATTTCTACTAATTTGCGTTAGTTTTAGTAGGCTATCGCTTGGCGGCGCGGCATCCGGATGTGGCTACGCCGTGGCTACATGGCTCGGAAAACAAAAAGGCCAATCCCGTGAGATTGGCCTAAGTGCTTGTTATTCTTGGTGGGGGCAGTAGGATTCGAACCTACGACCTACTGATTAAGAGTCAGCTGCTCTACCAACTGAGCTATACCCCCGTGCTGCTTCGTTGCTTTTGCTCGATCTGTATTGCGTCGAGAGGCGCGCATAATAGCCAATCAGGGATGGATGCGCAAGTCTTTATGACTTAACTCTTACGGTTGAGTGCGTTCAAGTCGGGGGCCTGCATGCGGCCGCCTTTGCGGCGGGTGCCAATTCCGGCGATGGCGCCGATGCCCTGGCTGCCGTGAGCGTGGCAGATTGCGCAGGCGAGGGCGTCGGCGGCGTCTGGGCCGGGGGGGGCATCCAGCGCAAGCAGGCGCTGGACCATGTGCTGGACCTGTTCCTTGGCGGCCTTGCCGTGCCCCACGACGGCCTGCTTGACTTGCAGCGCGGTGTATTCGGCCACTGGCAGGTTGCACGAGACCGCACCGCAGATCACCGCGCCACGGGCCTGACCGAGCAGCAGGGTGGATTGGGGGTTGACGTTGACGAAGACCTTTTCCACTGCGACCTCATCCGGCGAATAGGTGGCGATCACTTCGCGCACGCCGTCGAGCAGGGTCTTGAGGCGGCCGGGGAGCTCTCCGTCGCGGGTTTTGATGCAGCCGCTTGCCACATAGCGCAACTGGCTGCCGAGGATGTCGATGATGCCAAAGCCGGTGATACGCAGGCCGGGGTCGAGGCCGAGGATGCGGGTGGCGACCGTGCGTGAAGCGGTGGCGGTCAAGACGGGCTGGGTCAAACGCTCACCGCTGTGCCGCTGACGCACACCATCAGCATGCCGTTGTCCTTACCCAGCACTTCGTAGTCGATATCGATGGCGACCACCGCATTGGCGCCGAGCTTGGCCGCCTGCTCGCTCATTTCTTCCATCGCCATTTCGCGTGCGTCGGCGAGGGCGCGCTCGTAGGCGCCGGCGCGGCCGCCGACGATGTTGCGGACCGAGGCGAAAAGGTCCTTGAAGATATTGGCGCCGATGATCGCCTCGCCGGTGACGACACCGAGGTAGCGCTGGATCGGGCGGCCTTCGAGGGTGGGGGTGGTGGACATCTGCATGGTGCACTCCTTGGCTTGAATCGTTTGCTGATGCTATCAGGCCTTGCGCGCCAGCCATACGCCGGCAACGGCAACGATCATGCCGGCCAGCGCGAGGCCGGTCAGGGTCTCGTCGAACATCGCCCATGCAATCAGTGCGGTGGTGGGCGGCGTAAGGTAGAACAGGCTGGCGACGTTGACCGCCGTACCGCTGCGGATCAACAGATTGAGCAGGCTGATTGCGCCGAGTGACAGCACCACCACCAGCCAGCCCAAGGCGAAGATGAAGTCGCCGCTCCAGGTGATTTCCATGGTCTCGGTGCGGCTGGCCACGAGTGCGGTGAGAATCAGGCTGGGAACGAACTGGATGACCGATCCGGTGCGCAGGTCGAAGCGCGGGCAGAAACGCTTCTGGTACAGCGTGCCGGCGGTGATGCCGATGAGTGCCGCCATTGCCGGTGCCAGCATGTAGCCGAGATCGTCCGGGGCGACACCGTCCACCGCCACCTTGTTGCTCACCACCAGGGTGACGCCGAAGAAGCCGAGGGCAAGCCCGCCCCATTGACGGATGCTGACCCGCTCGCCCAGCAACATGCCCGCACCGAGCGCGGTGAGCAGGGGTTGCATGCCCACGACCAGGGCGGTGACCCCGGCGGGCAGGCCGCGATGGATCGCCACGAACACCCCGCCAAGGTAGAGCGCCTGCACCAGTACCCCGGTGATGGCGATGTGAACCACTTCGCGCGGGCTGGCGGGCCAGGGCGCGCGCATGGCCAGGGCAAGCATGACCATCAGCAGGATCACCAGCACATAGCGGGTGGCGAGAAAGCTGAGCGGTTCGGCATAGGGCAGGCCGAACTTGGCGCCAATGAAACCGGTGCTCCAGAGCACGACGAACAGCAGCGGCATGATGCGTTGAGCAAGCGACGGGGTGTTCATGAGCGTGAGTGGATCCACCAAAAGAAAAGGGCGACGCAGCGCGCCGCCCGAGTTGCATGCCACAGGGGCAATCACAGAGGGCTACACGATCACTCGTCCAGCACCACGGACGTGTACACGTCCTGCACGTCATCGAGTGATTCGAGTGCGTCGAGCAGTTTTTGCATGCGCGCAGCGTCTTCGCCGGAAAGCTCGGTCTCGTTTTGCGCCTTCATCGTGACCTCGCCGAATTCGGCGCTGAAGCCGGCCTTCTCCAGGGTTTCTTTCACCGCGGTGAATTCCCACGGCCCGGTGATGACCTCGATCGAGCCGTCATCGTTGGTGATCACGTCTTCGGCGCCAGCTTCGAGTGCGGCTTCCATCAGCGCATCTTCGTCGGTGCCGGGAGCAAACATCAGCTGACCGCAGTGCTTGAACTGGAAGGCCACGCAGCCATCGGTGCCCATGTTGCCGCCGTACTTGGCGAACGCGTGGCGCACGTCGGCTACGGTGCGGATCTTGTTGTCGGTGAGGCAATCGACCATGACTGCAGCGCCGGCGATGCCGTAGCCTTCATAGCGCGCTTCCTCATAGGTCACGCCTTCGAGCTGACCGGTGCCGCGTTTGATCGCGTTGTCGATGTTGTCCTTGGGCATCGATTCGCCCTTGGCCTTGTCGATGGCGAGGCGCAGGCGCGGGTTGGCGCCGATGTCACCGCCACCCATGCGGGCAGCGACGGTGATTTCCTTGATCAGTTTGGTGAAAACCTTGCCTCGCTTGGCATCCTGACGACCCTTGCGATGCTGGATATTGGCCCATTTCGAGTGACCAGCCATACGAACCCCTGGCGCAGCGTGTGCGATTGAAAAGTGCGCGCATTATACAGCTGCGGCGTGAGAGACAGCTGCGCGAGGGCGCGCACAGACACGCACAGGCGGGGTGCCCGGGTTAAGATTGGCGCCGAAAGTTTCAGCGTATTCCCGCGTATTTCAACTCGCAAGCTTGCTGGAGACTCGCATGGCAGAGCCGCTTCTGATCGCCAAGACACAAGACAAGGAAATCAACCTGCTGCCGCGCCTGGCCAATCGGCACGGGCTCATCACCGGCGCCACCGGCACCGGCAAGACGGTGAGCCTGCAGAAGATGGCCGAAGCCTTCGCCAGCATCGGCGTGCCGGTTTTCATGGCCGACGTGAAGGGCGATCTGTCGGGGATCGGGGCCGCGGGGGTCAAGTCCGACAAACTGATGCAGCGCCTTGCGGCGATCGGCATCACCGACTTCGAACCGAGGGCCAACACCACGGTGTTCTGGGATGTGTTTGGCACCGGCGGCCATCCGGTGCGGGCCACGATCTCGGACATGGGGCCGCTGCTGATCTCGCGCCTGCTCAACCTCAATGACACCCAGACCGGTGTGTTGCAGCTGGTGTTCAAGATCGCCGACGACAACGGCATGCTGCTGCTCGACCTCAAGGACTTGCGTGCCATGGTCCAGCACGTGGGGGAGAATGCGAAGACCTTCACCACCGAGTACGGCAATGTGTCGGCGGCTTCGATCGGTGCCATCCAGCGCAATCTGCTGGGGCTGGAAGCGCAGGGCGGCGATGTCTTCTTCGGCGAGCCCATGCTCGACATCAACGACCTGATGCAGACCGATGCCGCCGGTCGCGGCGTGATCAACGTGCTTGCGGCCGAGCGCCTGTACAACTCGCCCAAGTTGTATTCCACCTTCCTGCTGTGGATGCTGGCCGAGCTGTTCGAGCAGCTGCCGGAGGTGGGCGACGTTGATAAGCCCAAGCTGGTGTTCTTCTTTGACGAGGCCCATCTGCTGTTTGCGGATGCGCCCAAGGCACTGATCGAGAAGATCGAGCAGGTGGTGAGATTGATCCGTTCCAAGGGGGTCGGGGTGTACTTCGTGACCCAGAATCCGCTTGACGTGCCTGACACCGTGCTCGGCCAGCTCGGCAACCGGGTGCAGCATGCCCTGCGCGCCTTCACCCCACGCGATCAGAAGGCGGTCAAAGCCGCAGCCGACACCATGCGTACCAACCCCGGCTTCAACGCCGCGACCGCGATCACCGAACTGGGAGTGGGCGAGGCGCTGGTGTCCTTCCTCGACGAAAAGGGGCGGCCCGAGGTGGTCGAGCGTGCCTTTGTGGTGGCGCCGGTCTCGCGCCTCGGGCCGATGACGCAAGCAGAGCGTGATGCCGCAATTCGTGCGTCGGTGCTGTTCGGCCATTACGAAAAGGAGGTCGACCGCGAATCGGCTTACGAGTTGTTGCGGGCGCAGGCGACTGCGCGCGCGGATCTGGCGCAAGAACGTTCGCCAGGAAGCGGTGGTGCGCCCGCCCCTGCAGAGGCCGGTGGTGGGCTCAACGACATTCTGTTTGGATCCACCGGTCCGCGTGGCGGTCAGCGCGATGGCTTGATGCAGATTGCGGCCAAGACGGTTACCCGCACCATCGGCAGCAGCATCGGGCGTCAGATCGTGCGCGGTCTGCTAGGCTCCTTGCTCGGCAGCGGCAAGCGCTGAAGAACGGACTTACCAGCCGCTGGAAATCATCCTGCGGTCCTGCGCAGCAGTTGCGCGGCCGCCTGCTCGACGATTCCCCGGTCGCGCAGGATGCGGGCACGCTGCAAGCTCACCAGGCGGGCCAAGGCCTTGAGACTCATTGCCAGTGGGTTGCCATCGGTATGACTGAATAGCAGTGCGACCTGGCGGTGAGTGCCGATCCAGGTCGCACTCGCCCGTATAAGGCTTTCGTCCGGCAGGCGTATTTCGAGCAGGGAGTCGGTCGTGATGCCAAGCGGCTCGGTCGTGTGCCTGCCCTGTTCGTGCAAGACCTGGCCGATGCCGAACAGTCGCAGTTTGATCGTCGGGTCGACAATCAGTCCGGGTAGCGGGTCGGCCATCTGTTCCGCCGCGCCGGGTACGGGCTGTCCATTCAGGATCGCCGCGTGCAGATCCACACACGGCGCCAGCGCGCGCTCGCAGGCGCCGCCGTCCAGACCCACACCGGCGAGCCCCTCCTGCAGGCTCCCGATCAGTTGCGGCAGCAGGTCGATACGGCGAGCTCTTTCCTGTGGGGAGTGGATTCGATGACCGCTGAGCACAAGCTGATGCGCCGCATTGAGCTGCTCGCGCCAGCGTGGATGCTTGTCGCCGAGCCGATACAGGGTGCGTGCCAGCACCTGCACCCACCACGTCCATAGGAAGTCGTGGATCGGGCTGGGAGTGTCGGGTTCGATGATGCGCGCGAGCGCGCGCGACGCAGCATGCAGCGCGTGCTCGCGTCGATCGAGGCGGGCCGCATTGTCGATCAACGGAGCGGTGTGTTGCTGGCAGGCCGAGTCGTGCAGGGTGGCAATCGCCTGCAGACGTTCGAGGGCAAGCGCGAAGGCGCGCTCGTCCGGTGTGGTGGCGTCTTGCAGGCTGGTGACGATATCGGCAAGTTCGCGGTATTCGGTGTCAGCGCGGCGGTCATCGGGCAAGCGCATGCCGAAGCTGGCGATACCGTCGATCAATTGGCGCGCCGGGTGAGCGGGCTCGCCGATTGCGCCTGCATCATCGAGCACGAGCAACAGCATCGGGGTCTGCAATTCGGCCAGTATCGGCTTGATCCGGGCCGGGAGGTCGGGGTGGGTCGCGATCAGGCTGAATATCTGCTCCACCGTCTCCACGGCCCCGGCCACTGCTGCGGGCAGCAGCGGCGCCAGTCCGCTTCCCGACAGGTGGGCCTCGCCCTGACGGGCTTGCCGACTCTGAGCGAGCCACGTTCTGACCTGGCCCAGAATGGCGGCAGCCAGGCTTGGATCGAGCGCAGTCGGTGCAGTACCGGAAGCGGCGGGCAATTGAGAGGGTAGTCGGGCGGACAACTGTTGCTGCAGCGCTGCTGCGGGATCCTGAAGTGGCGCGGGTGGTGGGTTCGGCGCTGGCGCGCTGGAGGCGGGCGGCGATGCCTCCCTCGTCGCCGGAGGACGATAGGCCTGGATCCCGGCCTCGACCAGCATCGCGTTCAGTTGTCCATAGAGCTGCCGCAAGCCTTCTGCCAGCGGCGACGCGATATCTTCGAGCAGTCGCAGCCGCTGTTCGGAGGACATGCTCGCAGCGTCAGCCAGGGCGCGTAGCGACTGGCACACCGTTTCCGGTCCGATCGGCAGTTGCTCCGGCCCAATCTCTGCGACGGAGAGCAGCTTGGCATAGCCGGAATGCAAGGCGGCGAGCTCGGTGCCGCAGCGTTCCCGCAGCCCCCGCGCAAGGTCGCCGAGCTCGAGCGTGAAAGTCAGCTCGTCCTCATGCACAAGGCTGATCCGCGACGCGGTGAGGGCCTTGGTCTGCTCGAAGCCCATGCGGCCTCTCAGCCCGGCGAGTTCGTCATGTTGTTGTCCTGCGGCCTCACGCACGGCTTCCACCACGCCCGTCCGGTCGTGGCCGAGGGTGCGGACGATATTCTCCAACTCAACAAGGAAGGCGGAGCGAAGTGCCTGGATCAGGGTCGCGCCCGGGGACAGCTGCGATGACGACATGGCACCGATGGTGATGGTTGAAGTCGGCGTAGTGTAGGGCAGACCGGGCTGCCCGTCATGGGTAGTGCAGGGGTGCCGACCGCCGGGCGGCTTTCGCTGGTGGGGAAGCCGCCCGCCGATTGTGCATTTGGCGCTGAACTGGCTTAATTCGGCCTCGCAGAAAGGAGCGCAGGTAATGAAGCAGCCGTCGGCTGGCGTCGGGTTGGTGTTTGCCGTGTGTGGCGCGGTGGGCTTTTCGTTCAAGGCGATCCTGGTGAAGCTGGCCTACCGTCATGGTGTCGACGCGGAAACGCTGCTTGCACTGCGCATGGCGTTTTCCTTGCCCTTCTTCCTGGTGATGGGCTTGCTGGCGACGCGCTCCGCCGCGCTTCCGCTGTCGGGTCGCGACTGGTGGTGGATGGCGGGCTTGGGCCTGTTTGGCTATTACCTCGCGAGCTACCTCGACTTTCTCGGCCTGGCCTATATCTCGGCGGCCCTCGAGCGCCTGATCCTGTTTCTCTACCCGACCATCGTCATTGTCGTGTCGGCCATCTTTCTCGGTAAACCGATTTCACGACGGATGCTGGGTGCGCTGGCGCTGTCCTACCTCGGTATCGGGCTTGCGGTGGGGCATGACCTGAAGATCGCGGGCGAGACCGCCGATGTGGTGATCGGCTGCTTGCTGGTGTTTGGCAGTGCGGTGAGTTACGCGCTCTATCTGATGGGAAACGGTCAGGTGGTCGGCCGTCTGGGGTCGGGCCGGGTGACCGCCTTCGCCTCGTCGTTTGCGTGCGCTTTCAGCCTCGCGCAGTTCGGGTTGATGCGTCCGCTCGAGGCGCTGATCCAGCCGTGGCCGGTGTATGGCCTGTCGCTTGCGATGGCCCTCTTCAGCACGGTGGCACCGGTGTGGCTGGTGTCGGAGGCGATCCGGCGGCTTGGAGCCGGGCCGGTGTCGCTTACGGGTACGCTGGGGCCGGTGATTACCTTGTTTCTCGGCTGGGTGATGCTCGATGAGGCGATCGGAGTGGCGCAGATGGCGGGCACCGCGATGGTGATCGCGGGGGTGCTGGTGATGGCGCGTCCGCAGGCAAGGCAGTGAGCCTTCGCAAATAGCGCGTGCAAGTCTGCCCACGTGTATGGGGCAGACTTGCACCGCGTGTCGGACGGGGGCATCAGTCTACAGTCGGGCCCGCCTCAGGCCAGCTTCAGCCGCTTGCAGATCTCGGTGGTCAGCCCGGCCTGGTTCATGCTGTAGAAGTGCAGGCCGGGTACGCCCGTTGCCAGCAGCTTTTCGCACAGCGAGGTGACCACGTCCAGGCCGAAGGCGCGAATCGATTCCGCATCGTCGCCGTAGGCCTCGAATTTCTTGCGCATCCAGCGCGGCAGCTCGGTGCCGCAGGCATCCGAGAAGCGGGCGAGCTTGGAGAAGCTGGCGATCGGCATGATGCCCGGCACGATCGGGATGGTGACGCCCATGGCCCGTGCAGAGTCCACGAAGTGCAGATACGCATCGATATTGTAGAAGTACTGGGTGATCGCCGAGTCGGCGCCGGCGTCGGCCTTGCGCTTGAAGGCGAGCAGGTCGTCCTGCGGGCATCGGGCCTGCGGGTGCCACTCGGGATAGGCGGCGACCTCAATGCGGAAGCGCTTGCCCGTCTCATTGCGAATGAACTCGACCAGTTCGTTGGCATAGCGGAACTCGCCCGCATCGCCCACGCCCGACGGCAGATCGCCGCGCAGGGCCACGATGCGGCGGATGCCGGCGTCGGCGTATTCCTGCAAAATCGCGCGAATGCTGTCGCGGGTGGAACCGATGCACGACAGGTGCGGCGCGGCCTCGCTGCCGCTGGCGGCAATTTCCTTGACCGTGGCAAAGGTGCGTTCGCGGGTCGATCCGCCCGCACCGTAAGTGACGGAAAAAAACGCAGGCTTCAGTTCGGCCAGCCGTGCGTGGACCGTGCGCAGTTTCTCTGCGCCTTCCGCGGTTTGTGGCGGGAAGAATTCGATCGAGAGTTCAGTCGTGTTCATGTTGCATCCAGATAAAAAATTCGCGGTTGCCGTCGGTGCCGGTGATCGGTGAATCGAACCAGCCTTGCACCTTCAGCCTGCAGGCCGCAGCGGAGTCCCGAAGCCTGGCTTCCACCACAGCATAAAGCGCGGCGTCGCGCACGATACCGCCTTTGGACAGCCCTTTGGCGCCAACTTCGAATTGTGGTTTGACCAGCGCGAGAATGTCACCGCCAGGAACGTCACCATCTTTGGCGAGCAGGGCGGACCACTGCGGCAACAGCAGGGTCAGCGAGATGAAGCTTGCGTCGCACACGATCAGGTCGAAGCCAGCGGGCGGAAAGTGTTCGCCCAGGTCGGCTGCGACGAGGTATCGCGCGTTGATGCCCTCGAGGCTCACGCAGCGCGGATCTGCCGCCAGGCGTGGGTGGATCTGGCCGTGGCCGACCTCTACCCCGATCACCCGGGATGCGCCCGCCTGCAGCAGGCAGTCGGTGAAGCCGCCGGTGGACTGGCCGACGTCGAGGGCGACCCGCCCGCTCACCGAGATGGCGCTGGCGCGCAATGCCCCGGCGAGCTTGAATCCGCCGCGCGACACAAAGCGATCGGCTTCATCGTCGGCGCTCACGCTCAACGGCACCGAAGCGGCCAGGGTCTGCGCCGGCTTGGTGATCGGTCCACCAGCCCAGCTGACGCGTCCGGCCTCGATCAGCACCCGGGCGGCGGTGCGCGATGGCGCCAGCCCCTGATCCACCAGCAGGCTGTCCGCCCGCAGCAGACCATGGCGCTCGACGGGCGACACGGTATGCACAATGGGTTCGGTTGCGGGGCGTGAGCTGCGGCGATGGAAGGACTTCACACGTGTTTTCCCGAGCGGTTTCAGCCCACCTTCACGACTTCGACCGGGTGCTCGTACACATCCTTGCGCTTGTCGTAGAGGGGAATGGTGGTGCCGCTGAGGCGGTTGCTCTCGAGATCCTTCAGATCCACGTCGGCAACGACGATCTGTTCGATATTGGGCGTGCCTTCGGCGGCGATGCCGTCACGGGCAAAGGAGAAGTCCGAGGGCGTGATGATGCTCGCCTGGCCGTAGTGCAGGCCGAGGCCTTCCACCGGCAGGTTGCCGACCGTGCTGGTCATCGCCACGAATACCTGGTTCTCGATCGCGCGCGCATGGCAGCAGTAACGCACCCGCAGGAAACCCTGGCGGTCGTCGGTGCACGAAGGCACAAACAGGATGTCGGCGCCGGCCTCGCACACCATGCGCGCGAGTTCGGGGAATTCGATGTCGTAGCAGATCAGGATGGCGATCTTGCCGAACGGGGTCTCGAACAGACGCAGCTGATCGCCGGCGTCGGTATTCCACTTTTCGCGCTCCCAGCGCGTGCGGTGGATCTTGTCCTGTTCGAAGATCTGTCCATCCGGGGCAAAGTAATAGGCGGTGTTGAGCAGCTTCCCGTCTTCACGCACAGTCGGATGAGTGCCACCGATCAGGTGTACGTCCCACTGTGCGGCAAGCTCCTGCATCAGGTCCTTGTAGCGCTTGGTGTAGTCGTGCATGTTGCGTACGGCAGCGCTGACGTCGCTGGTGTCCATGAACGACAGGAGCTGGGTGGTGAAGATCTCGGGCAGCAGCACGAACTGCGGTTTGTAGTCGCCGGCTGCCTTCATGATGAAACGGACCTGATTCTCGAAACCCGACCAGTCGTGGATCGGGCGCAACAGGTACTGAACGGCAGCAATTCGGACGATCATAGCGCTATGTGCTCCGGGATGGTGACGGGACGTTCGGGATGGTATTCGGGGTTGAGCCAGACGATGAGCGAGGCGTAACCGTGTGAGTCGAGATCCTCGGGGATGTAGTTTTCAATCACTCCACAGTAGCTGAAGCCTTCCTTGATCTGGAAACTGAGCACCGGGTCGACCAGATCGCCCCACACCACTTTCTGCGCATAGAACTCGGCGCTCATGTCGTGGGCGTAGGCGCGGTAGCCCGGTAGCCGTCCGCAGGCGATGATGCGTTTGAGGTTCATTGCGCGGCACAACTTGCGTCGGCCTTCATACAAAAAATGCCCGATACCCTGGCCCTGCAGGTTGGGGTCGACGAACACTTCCGCACCATACAGCGTACGGCCCAGCGGGTTGTGGTTGTCGAAGGTGCCGGCGCCGGTGATCTCTTTCCAACTGTGCGATTCGGACCAGTCGTCCCACAGCACGATGAGCGAACTGGCACAGCCAACCAGACCGTTTTCACCTTCGGCCACGATCTGCCCCTGGGGGAAGACCTCGAGTTGTTCGCGCAGCTTGCGCCGGCTCCAGGGCGGTATGCCAGGATAGACGCGCGCCTGCAGGGCGATCAGTTCGGGGATGTCTTCCGGGCGGGTATTGCGTACTTTAATTTTAATGTCAGTCACACAGGGCCCCCTTTTGCTTCCGGAGCCGCTCGGCCGCCAAGGAGGAGGCGGCCGAGCGGGTACCGGTCCGATCAATAACGGTAATGATCGGTCTTGTACGGACCTTCAATCGGAACGCCGATGTAGGCTGCCTGATCCGGGCGTAGCACGCTCAACTGGGCGTTGAGGGTTTTCAGCTGCAGACGGGCAACCTTCTCGTCCAGATGCTTGGGCAGCGTGTATACGCCTATCGGGTAGTCAGCAGTACGCGAAAAAAGTTCGATCTGGGCGATGGTCTGATTGGCGAAGGACGAGCTCATCACGTAGGACGGATGGCCGGTACCGCAGCCCAGGTTCACCAGGCGCCCTTTGGCCAGCAGGATGATGCGTTTGCCGTCGGGGAAGATGATGTGATCGACCTGCGGCTTGATCTCTTCCCACTCGTACTGCTCGAGCGAGGCGACATCGATCTCGTTGTCGAAGTGGCCGATGTTGCACACGATGGCTTGGTTCTTCATCGCCGCCATGTGCTCGTGGGTGATCACGTGGAAGTTGCCGGTGGTGGTGACGAAGATGTCGGCCTTGGCGGCAGCATATTCCATGGTTACCACGCGATAGCCTTCCATCGCTGCCTGCAGCGCGCAGATCGGGTCGATTTCGGTGATCCAGACCTGGGCCGACAGGGCGCGCAGGGCCTGGGCCGAGCCCTTGCCCACGTCACCATAGCCAGCCACGACTGCGACCTTGCCGGCGATCATCACATCGGTGGCGCGCTTGATGCCATCGACCAGCGATTCACGGCAACCGTAGAGGTTGTCGAACTTGGACTTGGTGACCGAGTCGTTGACATTGATTGCCGGGAACTTGAGTTCGCCGCGCTGGTGCATCTGGTACAGACGATGCACACCGGTGGTGGTCTCCTCGGTCACGCCCTTGATCTGAGCGAGCCGGGTGGAGTACCAGATCGGGTCGGTGGCGAGCTTGGCCTTGATCGCGGCGAAGAGGATGGTTTCCTCTTCGGAGCCCGGCTTGGCGAGCACCGAAAGATCCTGTTCAGCACGTGCGCCCAAGTGCAGCAGCAGGGTCGCATCGCCGCCGTCGTCCAGGATCATGTTGGAGTAGACCCCCTCATTTCCCGTGGACGGCCATTCGAAGATGCGGTGGGTGTAATCCCAGTAGTCGGTGAGCGACTCGCCCTTGACCGCGAACACCGGAATGTTCTGCGCGGCGATCGCGGCGGCGGCGTGGTCCTGGGTGGAGAAGATGTTGCACGATGCCCAGCGCACTTCAGCGCCCAGTGCAGCCAGGGTCTCGATCAGCACCGCAGTCTGGATCGTCATGTGCAACGAGCCGGTGATGCGTGCGCCCTTCAGCGGCTGGCTGGCGGCGTATTCCTCGCGGATCGCCATCAGGCCAGGCATCTCGGTTTCGGCGATGCGGATTTCCTTGCGTCCCCAGTCGGCGAGCGACAGGTCGGCAATCACGTAATCATTGAATTCAGCCACAGCGTTCATGTGAAGCTCCGTGCTATGGCCGGGAGGAACGAGGACGGCGCTGAGCTCACCCATCATCCCGAACCCGGCAGGGTTTGAGAGTAACAACCAGGGTGAGCGCCGTTAAAACGCCCGCCCTGTGAGGACGGGTTCCGAGCCTGGGGATTGGCGGCAGTTACGCAGCCAACGCCTCGCAGCGCTCCTCGGAAGAAGTCGAATTATAGCCGGGCAGAGCCGGTTGCGAAATGCCTGCTACTGATTCGAGGTGTTTTGTCCGTTGTGACGGACGATGCTGACCACCAGGGTGATCACGGTCAGTGGCATCACATAGCCGAGCATCACACCGGAGAAGGCCTGCATGCTGGCATGCTGCTGCGCAGCCAGCACCAGCCACGCCGTGTAGGCGGCGTAGTAGCCCAGAAAGACGCCACCTTCCCAGCGCGCTATTTCGCGGCCCGTGATCAGGATCGGCAGGCACGCAAAAGCCACGGCCAGCATCACCCACAGATCGAAATTGCGTGCAGCCTCCGATACTGGCAATCCACCTGGTGCGATCAGGCCGGTCACGCCGAGCACGGCACAGATGTTGAACACATTGCTGCCCACCACATTGCCCACCGCAATGTCGCGCTGCCCGCGCAATGCGGCAATGATGGACGTCGCAATCTCCGGCATCGAGGTGCCCACCGCCACCACGGTGAGGCCGATCACCAGGTCGCTGACACCGAAGGCGCGGGCGAAGGAGACGGCCGAACTTACCAGCCAGTCGGCCCCAAGCACCAGCAGGCCGAGACCCACGATCACCAGAAGGACCTGCACGGACCAGTGACGGTCCCAGTTCGAGGTGGGAATATCACTGGCGAAATCGTCCTCGATGGCTTTCGATGCGCGCCGCGACTGCAGCACCAGAAACACGGTGTAGGCAATCACCAATCCGACCAGTACAGCGGCCTCGAGGCGGTTGATCGACCCATCAAGCGCCATCACCAACAGCAGCACCGTGGCGCCGATCATGATCGGGATTTCCTGGCGGATGATCTGCTCGGCAACCAGCAGCGGGGCAATGATCGCCGCAATGCCCAGTATCAGCAGAACGTTGGCGATATTGCTGCCCACGACATTACCAATCGCGATGTCCGGCGTACCGCCGAGTGCCGATCCAACCGAAACCGCCATCTCGGGCGCGCTGGTGCCGAAGGCCACCACGGTGAGGCCCACCACCAGTGGCGAGATGCCGAAAGAAACCGCAAGGCGCGATGCGCCGCGGACCAGACCCTCGGCGCCGATGACAAGCGTGATCAGACCAAGGGCGAACAACAGGGCTTGCTGGAGCATGAGGTGGGTGGCAATGAAAGGTGAAGTGCGGATTTAGGTTCTAAGAGCGGGTTTGGCCTGCCTGGTTCCCGGTGTTCGTGGTGGATGCCCGGTGAAATGCCGGGGTGCAGTCGAGTGCCTGCACCCCGGCTCGGGTCAGAGCCCGGCGTCGGCGCGCAGGGCGGCGGCCTTGTCGGTCTGTTCCCAGGTGAACTCCGGTTCGTCGCGGCCAAAGTGACCATAGGCGGCCGTCTTGGCGTAGATCGGGCGCAACAGATCCAGGGTCTGGATGATGGCTTTGGGGCGCAAGTCGAAATGGGCGCGGATGAGCTCGACGATCTTGTCATCGCTGATCTTGCCGGTGCCGAAGGTGCTTACCATCAGTGATACCGGTTTTGCCACGCCGATCGCGTAGGCGACCTGTACTTCGCACTTGTCGGCAAGGCCGGCGGCGACGATATTCTTGGCCACATAGCGGCAGGCATAGGCCGCCGAGCGGTCGACCTTGGACGGATCCTTGCCCGAAAACGCACCGCCGCCGTGATGCGCGGCGCCGCCGTAGGTGTCGACGATGATCTTGCGTCCGGTCAGGCCGCAATCGCCGTGCGGGCCGCCGATGACGAAGCGGCCGGTCGGATTGATCAGGTAACGCACCTCGCCCTGCAGCAGTTCCTTGGGCAGCACCGGCTTGATCACTTCCTCGATCACCGCTTCGGAAAGCTGCGCGTGGGAAACGTCAGGGCTATGCTGGGTGGACACCACCACGGTGTCGATCGCCACCGGTTTGCCATCGACGTATTTCACCGTCAGCTGGCTTTTGGCATCGGGGCGCAACCACGGCAGGCGGCCGTCCTTACGCACTTCGGCCTGACGCTGCATGATGCGGTGCGCGTAGTAGATCGGCAGCGGCATCAGGCTGGGGGTTTCGTTGCAGGCATAGCCGAACATCAGGCCCTGGTCGCCGGCGCCCTGGTCGAGGTCGAGCCCTTCGCCTTCATTCACGCCCTGGGCGATGTCGGGCGACTGACGGTTGATCGCGGTGAGAATGGCACATGACTTGTAGTCGAAGCCGATGTCGGAGCTGTCGTAGCCGATACGGCGCACCACTTCCTGCGCGATTTGACGGTAATCGGGATGCGCAGTGGTGGTGATTTCGCCCGATATCACCACCAGGCCGGTGGAGACCAAGGTCTCGCAAGCGACGCGGGCATGAGGGTCCTCGGCAAGGATCGCATCGAGTACGCCGTCCGAGATCTGGTCGGCGACCTTGTCCGGGTGGCCTTCGGAAACGGATTCCGAGGTAAAGAGAAATTCTGTTGCCATGTACTGCTCCTGAAAAACAAAAATCCCCATTCTTCTGGCGTTACGGCCAGCTCCGGGGATTTCTTCGAGCAGCCGACGCTTTAGCAGTATTTATGGATCACTCGTGTGGTGAAGGCCGCCCTGCAAGTTGTCGAGTTAACTCGGCGGCTGAGGCACAATTATAGGCTCTGAATTCTTCCGGTCAAACCCTTGCGGGCGAGACCTGCCAAAAATTACCGTGTTGCTTTCACTTCTGTTCAAACTGCTTGCGCGCTTTCCGCTTTCCTGGCTGCACCGGTTCGGTGCCTGGGCAGGCTGGCTCGCCTACGGACTGTCCCCCAGTTACCGCAGCCGCTTGCGTCGTCATTTGACCCAGGCGATCGGTCGCACGGATGCCGGCGTATTGCATGTGGCGATCGAGGAAGCGGGCAAACAGGCGCTCGAACTGCCATGGTTGTGGCTGCGACCGTCGGAAGAAGTGGTCGCCAAGGTGGTTCGAGTCGAGGGCTGGGCCCTGATCGAGGCCGCGCAGCGTGAAGGCGGGGGCATCCTGTTCATGACTCCCCATCTCGGCTGTTTCGAGATCACGGCTCAATATGTCGCGGCGTACATGCCGATCACGGTGCTCTACCGCCCTCCGCGCAATGCGGCGCTGGAGCCGCTGATGCAGGCCGGGCGGGTGCGGGGCCAGATGCGGACGGCGCCCGCCGACCTGTCGGGGGTGCGCACGCTGGTCAAGACCCTGCGTAGTCGCGAAGCCATCGGCATGTTGCCCGATCAGGTGCCGGGTGCCGGTGAAGGGGCGTGGGTCGATTTCTTCGGCCGGCCAGCGTGGACGATGACCCTGGCGGCACGACTGGCCGAGGTCAAGGGTGTGCATGTGATCTATTGCTGGGCCGAGCGCCTGCCGCGGGGCGAGGGTTACATATTCCGGCTTTCAGGGCCGACCGAGACCCTCACAGGGGATGTCGAGGCCCGCTGCGCGACGATGAACCGCGAGATCGAACGCCTGATCCTGCAGTGTCCGGGGCAGTACATCTGGGGCTACAACCGTTACAAGAAGCCACGTGCCGCGCGGCAGGCCGCTGTGGGGCAGGAGGCGTGATCAGCCGCTTCGGTGTCGCCGTATTCTGGTTGCTGCACTGGTTACCGCTATCGCTGCTTGCACCGGTTGGGCAGGCGCTCGGGCTGGTGCTGTATGTGTTCGCGCTGCCGCGACGACGGGTGGTGATGACCAATCTGCGGCTTTGTTTCCCCGAGATGAGCCCCGCGGCGCGGCGGCAACTGGCCCGCCGGCATTTTTTCTGTGTCGGTCGTAGTCTGCTGGAGCGTGGTCTGCTGTGGTGGGGCAGTCGCGAACGGCTGGAGCGCATCGTGCGCATCGAGGGTGCCGAACGGGTACAGGCCCTGCAGGCGGCGGGCAAACCGGTGATCCTGCTGGCCCCGCATTTTGTCGGGCTGGATATGGGGGGCACGCGGGTGACGATGGTTTTTGATCTCGTCAGCATCTACGCAAGGCAGAAGAAGAACCTGGTGCTGGACCGCTGGCTGTATCACGGTCGTAGCCGCTTTGGCGACCAGTTACTGCTGGCGCGGCAGGATGGCGTGCGCGGAACGGTGAAGGCAATGAAGTCGGGGCGCCCGTTCTACTACCTGCCGGACATGGACTACGGGCGCAAGGATGCCATCTTCGTGCCCTTCTTCGGCGTGCCGGCGGCGACCATCACCGGCTTGTCGCGGCTGGCCCGGGTGGCTGGCGCGGTGGTGCTGCCGTGCGTGACCCGGATGCTGCCCGGGGCGGGCGGTTATGTGGTCGAGATTGGTGAGCCGTGGGCCGATTTCCCGACCGCCGATGTCGAGGCCGACACCCGGCGCATGAACGCATGGATCGAGTCCATGGTGCGCACCATGCCGGAGCAGTACTACTGGGTCCATCGGCGTTTCAAGACCCGTCCCGAGGGCGAGGCGCGTCCTTACTGATCCTGGTGTTTGCTGTCGGCCGCAGCGAGGCGCCGCAGCACCAGTGGAAACGCGGCAGTGCCGAGCAGCGCAATGGCGGACACGACAAGCACGATGCCGGTGCCGCTCTCGGCCAGAATCGGGTGGAAGTGGCCGAAGTCACCGACGATCAGGGTCAGGCCACCAGCCAGACAGGCGAGGCCGGGCAGTCCGATCAGCCAGGTGGCAAGAGGGAAGCCGCGGGGCGGGTCGTGGCGCGTGCCGGAGGTCGTGTCGTTCATGCTCGCGATTCTGGCACGATGCAGCGTGCTGGACGATACCCGGGCGCTGGGGGAGAATCCGGGCACGTTTTCCGCATTGCATCGAGTTCCCATGAAACTGCGTTTTACCAAGATGCACGGCCTCGGCAATGATTTTGTCGTGATCGATGCCACCCGCGCCCCGGTTGATCTCACGCCGGCACGTGTGCGCGCCCTGGCCGACCGCCATTTCGGGGTCGGTTGCGACCAGTTGCTGGTAGTTGAACCACCTAACCAGCCCGGCGTCGATTTCCGCTACCGGATCTTCAACGCCGACGGCGGCGAGGTCGAGCAGTGCGGCAATGGGGCGCGCTGCTTCGTGCGCTTCGTGCATGACAAGCAGCTCACTACCAAGTCCGATATCCGGGTCGAGACCCGTTCCGGCATCATTGCCCCGCGCCTGCGTGATGACGGGCTGGTGACAGTCGATATGGGCGTTCCGGTGCTGAACCCCGCCGGCGTCCCGTTCGTGTCGGATTCCGATGCCGTCGTCCAGCCGCTCGACGTGGCCGGCGAGACGGTGGCGATCACCGCGGTGTCGATGGGCAATCCGCATGCGGTGCAGATTGTTGCCGATGTCGATGCTGCGCCTGTGCAGACGCAGGGTGCGCTGATCGAGCACCATCCGCGCTTCCCTGCACGGGTCAATGCGGGCTTCGTTCAGGTGGTGGATGCACATCGCATTCGCCTGCGCGTGTTCGAGCGCGGCAGCGGCGAAACGCTGGCCTGTGGTACCGGGGCATGCGCGGCGGTGGTGGCATCCATTTTGCGCGAGCTGGTGGCGTCGCCGGTGCGGGTTGAAACCCGGGGTGGCGAGCTTGAGATCGCGTGGGCCGGGCCCGGCACACCGGTGCAGATGACCGGACCGGCAGTGACCGTTTTCGAAGGTGAGATCGATCTCACCTGATATTGAATGCCGTTCAACCGGGCATACGCCCGCCAGGAGCTCCAGCCGATGAATGCCGAAGATGTCGCACGTTATCTGCGCGATCACCCTGATTTTCTGTCCGACCACGGTGAGTTGTTTACCGAGCTTACCGTACCGCACCCCCAGCATGGCGGGCAGGCGATCTCGTTGGCCGAGCGCCAGCTTCACGCATTACGCGACAAGATCCGCCAGCTTGAGGTCAAGCTCGCCGAACTGATCCGGTTTGGCGAGGAGAACGATGAGATCAGCGAGAAGGTGCACCGTTTCGCCCTCGTGCTGCTCGAGGCGCACGGCTATGAGGGCGTGCGTCACGAACTGTTTACCAGCATGCAGGAAGATTTTTCGGTGCCCCATGTGGCATTGCGCATCTGGAACAGCGTGCTGGCGCGTACCGACGAAGACTTTGCGCCGGTGGGCGAGGGCGTGCGGCTGTTCGCGGGCGATTTACGTCATCCCTACTGCGGCGCACCGAGCAACATCGAGGTGCTGAGCTGGTTTGGCGAATCCGCGCCCCATGTGCGCTCGGTGGCGCTGATGCCCCTGCGCCGGCAGACGCAGGTGATCGGCTTGCTGGCCTTGGGTAGCGAAGAGCCCGAGCGTTTCTACCCCGAAATGGGCACGCTCTACCTGGGTCGGATTGCCGAGCTGGCGGCGGCGGCCCTGCTCGGCGAGGTCGGCTGAGGCGCATGACTTCCAACCTGGTCGTGGATGCCGTGCCGGTCTGGCTGGATGGCTACCTCGACTGGCTTGCCACTCAGCGGCGTGCGGCGGCGCTGACGCTGGAGAACTACCGCCGTGATTTGATGCGGCTGCAGCGCTTGGCCGAGGGCCGCGATCCAGCCGTGCTGACCGCGGCCGAGATCCGTCGCTTCGTCGGGCGCATGCATGGCGAGGGGCTGGGTGGGCGTTCGATCGCGCGCTGCCTTTCAGCCTGGCGTGGTCTTTATCGCTGGCTGATCCGGCATCACGGACTGAAGCACAACCCGGTCGATGGTATTCGTGCGCCAAAGTCGCCAACGATACTCCCTCGCGTGCTGTCCCCGGATCAGGCCGGACTGCTGCTGGATGGCGTGGCGGATAGCCTGCTCGACGTTCGTGATCTGGCGATGTTTGAGCTGTTCTACTCGTCCGGTCTGCGTCTGGCTGAACTTACCGGCCTCGATGTGGGGGGGGGGCTGGACTTGGTCGAGGGCATGGTCACCGTGATCGGCAAGCGCGGCAAGACGCGTGCGGTGCCGGTCGGCGGCAAGGCACTCGAGGCCGTTCGGGCGTGGCTGGCTGTGCGCGAGCAGGTGCCGGCGGCGGCCACAAACGCGGCCCTGTTCGTGACCCGCGTCGGGCAGCGCATGAGTCAGGGGGCGGTACGTAGCCGGCTTGCCTTGCGCGCGCGTGCAGCGGGGCTCGGCCTCCATGTGCATCCTCACATGCTGCGGCACAGTTTCGCCAGCCACATCCTGCAGTCGAGTGGTGACCTGCGCGCGGTACAGGAGTTGCTGGGGCATGCGAGCATCCGCAGCACACAGGTATATACTCATCTCGACTTCCAGCATCTCGCCAAAGTGTATGACGCCGCGCATCCACGGGCTAAGAAGTGAGGCTGATTCGACCAACACACCCCACAATGGGTATCGTGAAACGATGAAATTGTAGGGTTTCCGCTATGCTCCGCGGCATTATAAATTCAAGCGTTTTGTCGTGACGCCTATTTCAAGAGGCGCCGCCGAGGCAGAGCATCAATGTCAGCAGAGTACAACCCCGAAATTGACGTCTCTGTCGCCGATAGGGCAGAGCAGTCCGCCAAATTGCCTCTCAAGCGCCAGCGCATTCTCAGGGATGTTGCAATGTTGCTCGCCAGGCACGAAATCCGTCATTTGCGCCGCTGGTTCGAGGAGTTCGAGCGCGACATTCTCCTGCCTATCCTGTTGGGCGAGATTGCGCTGCACAACATTGGTATGCAGGTGCGATCGGACAGCGTGGCGAGTGATGAAGACGATGGCACTAAATGTGCCCTCAAACCGTGTAACGCCTATTCGATTGCGGCTGCAACCGGTTTGCCGCGTGAGACGGTGCGGCGCAAGATCGTGCGCCTGGTCGAGCTCGGTTGGGTTTCGCGGCGCAGCAACGGCCACCTCTATGCATCGCCGGCGGCGCTGAGGCACTTTGGTGGTTTGCTCAGCTCGCGTGAGCTCACCGAGCTGGTCGAAACGGCCGACCGTGCCCGGCAGATGCTCGAAGACTGATTGTTGTTGCAGGTTCTGGTACAGGGCGGCAGCTAGCAGCTAAACTTGGCGCCCTTTTGCCGGATACTCCTTCATGGCCCGCCTGCACCTGACTCCCGGTAGGGAGCGTACCGTTTTGCGCCGTCACCCCTGGATTTTTGCAGGTTCGGTCGATCGTCTGGAGGGGCGGGCGAGACCGGGTGACACGGTGGACGTGATTGCGGCCAATGGCGACGTGCTCGCGCGCGCGGCGTGGTCGCCCGAATCCCAGATCCGCGCCCGGGTGTGGTCCTTCGACGGCGAAACCGCGATCGATCATGCATTTTTCAAGCGCCGTGTTGCGGAGTCGGTCGCGCGCCGTGCGACCCATCCGATGCTCGCCGGTCAGGATGGGCAGCGCCTGATCCACGGCGAGTCCGACGGTTTGCCGGGGGTGATTGCAGACCGTTACGGCCCGGTGGTCGTGCTCCAACTCACCAGTACCGGCGCCGAAAAGTGGCGCGATGCGATCGTGGCCGGGCTGGTGCAGGCAACCGGGTGTAGCGCCGTGTATGAGCGCTCCGACTCGGACGTACGTCGCCTCGAAGGGCTGGAGCCGCGCACCGGCTGTGCTTTTGGCGAGCTCCCCGAAGGGCCGCTGCTGATCAGCGAAAACGGGGTGCGCATGGAGGTCGACGTGGTTTCCGGCCACAAGACCGGTTTCTATCTGGATCAACGCGACAACCGAAAACTCACCGGTGAACTGGCCCGTGGGCGTCGGGTGCTCAACTGTTTCTGCTACACCGGCGGTTTTTCGCTGCAGGCGCTGGCAGGTGGGGCGACCAGCGTGCTGTCGATAGACTCTTCGGGGCCGGCACTGGCGGCCGCTGCGCGCAACCTCGGCCACAATCCGCAACTCGACGCCGCCCGTGCGCAATGGCGCGAGGACGATGTGTTCGAAGCCCTGCGCGCCTTGCGCGCCGAAGAGCGCAGCTTCGACCTGATCATCCTCGATCCGCCCAAGTTCGCCCCGTCTGCCGCACACGCCGAGCGTGCCTCCCGGGCCTACAAGGACATCAATCTTTTCGGTTTTCGCCTGCTCGCACCGGGCGGCATCCTGATGAGCTACTCATGCTCGGGTGGCATCAGCCTCGAAATGTTCCAGAAAATCGTCGCCGGCGCGGCGAGCGACGCCCGTGTGGATGCACGCATCCTCCACCGACTGTCGGCAGCGCCGGACCATCCGGTGGGTTTGTCGGTGCCGGAAGGCGAGTATCTCAAGGGCTTGGCAGTACAGATAGGCTGAAACTGGCGCGGCTTAGCGCGCGTCGGTTCGTGACGCCGGCGGTGTGCGTGCCGGGTCGGGCCCGGGTTCTGCGAGGTTGAACGCAAGCGAGATCAATCCGAGTGCCAGCACTACCAGGCCGAAATACACGCGCTGCATGCGCTGACCGGGCAGGTGGCGCTCGACCGAGTAGTAATGGTGGCGCAGGAAGATCAGTGCCAGTGCGGCCATGGCGAGCAGACCTGCGCCGAGGATGCGTGAGGCGGTGGCACCGAACTGGCGACCGAATACCGGATCACTGCGGTCGGGCATGAAGAACTCGGGAGCCTCCAGCACCAGGTGCAGACCGCCAACGAGGCACAAGGTGAGCATGAGAACCTGAAAGGTGCGCATCAGTCTCCGCCACCACCATCACCGCCGCTGTCGCCGTCCGAACAGTGCCCACTGCCGCAGTCCGTGGGATTCGAGGCGGTATGGGAAGAGTCCCCGCGTCCTTGTCTGCGGCGTGAGGCGGCTTTTGCACCAAGGCTGCGCGCGACCAGCAGGATCAGGCCGATGATCGCCATGAATACCAGCGCGCCGGCGGCCATGAACGGTCTACTGCCCGAACAGATCGGTCGCCGCCGCGCTTGGCGAGTTCAACCCGAAGTGCGACCAGATCGAGTGTGAGGCCATGCGTCCGCGTGGTGTACGCTGCAGGTAGCCCTGCTGGATGAGGTAGGGCTCGATGACGTCCTCGATGGTGTCCGAGGATTCGCCGATGGCTGCGGCGATGTTGTCGAGGCCGACCGGCCCACCGCCGAACTTCTCCAGCATGGCCGACAGCAGCTTGCGGTCCATCAGGTCGAGTCCGAGCACGTCGACGTCGAGCATCACCAAGGCGGCATCGGCGACCGCGTTGGTGATCTTGCCGCCGGCCTTCACCTCGGCATAGTCGCGCACCCGGCGCAGCAGGCGGTTGGCGATGCGTGGCGTGCCGCGCGCGCGACGGGCGATCTCGAACGAGCCGGCATCGTCAATGCTGACATTGAGCAGCCGTGCCGAGCGCCCGACGATGTAGGCCAGCTCGTCTGCGGTATAGAACTCGAGCCGCGACACGATGCCGAAGCGATCGCGCAGCGGGTTGGTGAGCATGCCTGCGCGGGTGGTGGCTCCGACCAGGGTGAAGGGCGGAAGGTCGAGCTTCACCGAACGTGCGGCCGGGCCTTCGCCGATCATGATGTCGATCTGGAAGTCCTCCAGCGCGGGGTAGAGGATTTCCTCCACCACCGGCGACAGGCGGTGGATTTCGTCGATGAACAGCACATCGTGCGGCTCGAGGTTGGTCAGCAGTGCGGCCAGGTCGCCCGCGCGCTCGAGCACCGGGCCCGAGGTCTGGCGCAGGTTAACGCCCATCTCTGCCGCCACGATATGCGCCAGGGTGGTCTTGCCCAGCCCCGGGGGGCCGAACAGCAACACGTGATCGAGCGCCTCCTTGCGGTTGCGCGCGGCCTCGATAAAGATCTCCAGCTGCTCGCGTATCTTCACCTGACCGACGTATTCGGCCAGCCGCTTGGGCCGCAGGGCACGTTCGACGGCGTCTTCCTTGCGGTCGGCCGGTTGGGCGGAGATCAGCCGATTGGGGCTGGCGGCGTGGAGCTTGTCGGTTTCGATCATGGCGTGAGTTTAGCGGCTTGGCGACAGACTGTCCGCGGCAATCCTCAGGCTTTGGACAGCAGCTTGAGCGCCGCGCGGATGCCGTCGGAGACGCCCACATCGTCGGTCAGGCCTTTCATCGCACCGAACGCCTCACGCTCGTTGTAGCCCAGGGCCAGCAAGGCGTTGAGGATATCGCTCCGTGCGTCGGGCACGGTGCCAACCGAGGTGGCGAGCCGGATGCCAGCCGTTTGCGGCAGGGCCTTGCCCAGCTTGTCGCGCAGTTCGAGCAGCAGGCGTTCGGCGGTCTTCTTGCCGATACCGGGAATCTTCACCAGGCGGCCAGCCTCCTGCAAGGCGATAGCCTGGGCGAGGTCGCTGACCGACAGGCCCGACAGCACGGCCAGCGCCATCCGCGCACCGATGCCCGAGACCTTGAGCAACTGGCGGAAGGCGGTGCGCTCTTCGGTGGTGGCAAAACCGTACAGGAAGTGACCGTCCTCGCGCACCGCGAGGTGGGTGTGCAGGCTCACCCGCTCACCGGTGGCGGGCAGGTTGTAGAAGGTGCTCATCGGCACGTCGAGTTCGTAACCGACGCCGCTGGCATCGATCAGGATCTGGGGCGGGTTTTTTTCCAGCAGGATGCCGGTGATGCGTCCGATCATGTGAGAGTTGCCCGGAAGGTGGAGGTGACAGGGTGAGGCGATCGATTCGTGCTGCGCGCGGCGCTGTGCTTACGGCCAGCGGCCGAAGGCGAGGCCAGCGGCGAGCAGCAGGCCATGCACATTGGCGGCGACAATGGTGCGCTTGATCGGGGTGGCCAGTTCGGCCGGATTGCTCGCGTCGGCGATCAGCTCTCGTGCGGCGGAAAACGAGAATACCAGGGTGATGGCAGCCGCGGCGGCGTGCTGCGGGAGCAGGTAGATCGTCACCATCGAGACCAGCCAGCCGTAGGCCAGGATTGCAATCAGCAGGTAGCCCCATTTTGCGACCTCGGGCCCGAGGCGGACCACCAGGGTGCGCTTGCCGACGGCAGCATCGCCGAGGTGGTCCGGGAACTGGTTGATGAACAGCAGATTGGCCACCAGCAGCGCATACGACAGGCCGGCGGCCACCGGCAGCACGCTGAAGCTGCCGCGCTGCACGTAATCTGTGCCCACCACCACCAGCAACCAGCCCGCGGCGATCACGGCCTCGCCCAGACCACGGCCGATCAGGGCCAGTGGCGGCGCGGAGTAGGCCCAGCCGGCAAACAGCCCGGCGATGCCGATCGCGAGCAGGCCGGGGCCGGTGTGCCAGGTCAGCCACAGGCCCGCGGGGATGACTGCCGCCAGCAAGCCATAGCCGAACACGGCGGTCTGACGCGGGCTCAGTACACCGTTCTGGATGAAGCGGCTGCCGCCGGTGAAGGGGAAGATCCGCTGCGTGTTGGCGGCGTCGGCGCCGCTGACGGCATCGTGATAGTCGTTGATCACGTTGCCGCCGGCATGCGCAACCAGCGCGAAGAGCACGGTGAGCGTCGCCGTGACCGCGTCGAGCGTCACTCCGCTGCCGTGCGCCGTCGCCAGCCCGATCAGGCAGGCGACCAGGGTGACCGACAGAAAGGCCGGACGGGTGGCGGCAAAGTAGCACGCCAGCGGATTGCGGTAGCGGCCGGGGCTGGGTTCGTCCGGGGCCGCGGTGGAGTGCGTATTGCGGGGCATGTTACGGGTCACGGGCTTAGAGCAGCACGATGTCGAACTGCTCCTGGTTGTAGCTCGCCTCCGGATGGAGCGAGATTTTCTTGTCGATGAAGTCCGACAGCATCGCCAGCGACTGGCTTTCCTCGTCGAGGAAGAGGTCGATCACGTTGGGGGCGGCGAGCACGCGGAACTCCTTGGCATTGAACTGGCGGGCCTCACGCAGCAGTTCGCGCAGGATCTCGTAGCACACTGTGCGCGCAGTCTTCACCTCGCCGCGTCCGCCGCAGGTGGGGCAGGTCTCGCACAGCAGGTGGGCCAGCGACTCGCGGGTGCGTTTGCGGGTCATCTCCACCAGGCCGAGGGCGGTAAAGCCGTTGATGCTCATCTTGGTGTGGTCGCGTGACAGGGCCTTGCGGAACTCGTCGAGCACCATTTCGCGGTGCTCGATGTTCTCCATGTCAATGAAGTCGATGATGATGATGCCGCCCAGGTTGCGCAGCCGCAGCTGGCGGGCGATGGTCTGGGTGGCTTCGAGATTGGTCTTGAAGATGGTGTCGTCGAAGTTACGCGCACCGACGAAGCCGCCGGTGTTCACGTCCACCGTGGTCATGGCCTCGGTCTGGTCCATGATCAGGTAGCCGCCGGACTTGAGGTCCACCCGGCGGGCGAGTGCCTTCTGCAGCTCTTCTTCGACGTTGAACAGGTCGAACAGCGGCCGTTCACCGGTGTAGTGCTCGAGCAGCGGCAGCACCTTGGGCGTGTATTCGGCGGCAAAAGCGCTGAGCTTCTGGAAGTTCTCGCGTGAATCGACGCGGATGCGGGTGGTTTCGTCGTTGGCGAGATCGCGCAGGGTGCGCTGGCCGAGGCCGAGGTCTTCATGCAGCAGGCGCGGCGGGAACGCGCCCACACTGGTGTTGCCGATCTCGCGCCACAGTTTGCGCAGATAGGCGATGTCGGCGGCCAGTTCGTCGTCGGTGGCGGATTCGGCCATGGTGCGGACGATGAATCCGCCCTTCTCGTCGGCGGGCACCAGACGGGTGAGGCGCTCGCGCAGCAGTTCGCGTTCGGATTCGTTCTCGATCCGCTGCGAGATGCCGATGTGCCGTTCCTGCGGCAGATAGACGAGCAGACGCCCGGCGAGACTGACCTGGGTGGACAGTCGGGCGCCCTTGGTGCCGAGTGGGTCTTTCAGCACCTGCACCAGCAGGCTCTGGCCCTCGGCCAGGATCCGCTCGATCGGTTTCGCGGCCTCGCCGTGCTGGCGGTCGCTCCAGATATCGGCCACATGGAGAAAGGCAGTACGCTCGAGACCGATCTCGATGAAGGCCGATTGCATACCGGGCAGCACGCGCACGACCTTGCCCAGATACACGTTGCCGACGATGCCGCGACTGGCGGTCCGTTCGACGTGCAGCTCCTGCACGACACCCTGTTCAACGATCGCGACCCGCGTCTCCTGCGGGGTGAAATTGATCAGGAACTCGATACTCATGGTGGATTCAGCCCAATGGGAAATGCGCAATGACAGTCCGGGGTGGCTGCCATTGCGCATGGCTCATCGTGAAACTGCGGGTTTGCCGAGCACCGCCGGGTGTGGCGGCGCGGTGCGCGGGCCGGGTATGTCGGCCCGCACTGCACAGCCGCCTGCATTACACAGAGTAGCCGAACACCTCCAGTAGTTGCGCGGTTTCGAACAGGGGCAGGCCCATGATGCCGGAGTAGCTGCCATGGATCTCTTCGACGAAGGTGGCCGCGCGGCCCTGGATACCATAGGCGCCGGCCTTGTCCATCGGCTCGCCAGACACGATATAGCGCCGGATGTCGTCTTCGCTAAGCGTCCGAAAGCAGACCTCGCTGCTCGACACACGGCAGCGGGTTCGGCTGCCGTCGCTGATCGCAACTGCAGTCAGTACCCGGTGTTTGCGTCCGGACAGGCGCTGCAGGATGGCGCGGGCGTCTTCGGCATCGAGCGGCTTGCCGATGATCTCGCCATCCACCTCAAGCGTCGTGTCGGCAGCCAGTACCGGGTGGCGCGGCAGCTTGCGCCACAGGATGCGGCGCATGCCGGCCTCGGCCTTGGTCAGCGCGAGGCGTTCGACATAGCGTTCCACGTCCTCACCCGGCTCTGGCGTTTCGTCCACATCGGCATCCTCGCCACGCTCGCCGCCGCGAAAGGTCAGTACGTCGAACTGCACCCCGATCTGGCGCAGCAGGTCGCGGCGACGGGGGCTTTTGGAGGCGAGGTAGATGCGGGGCTGGATGGCCGACATTGCGCTGTTCCCGGGATGCCGCTCATTCGCGGTGGTAAGGATGGTTCTTGGTGATGCTCCAGGCCCGGTAAAGGGCCTCGGCGAGCAGGGGGCGCACCAGGGCATGAGGCAGGGTCAGGCTGGACAGGCGGACGGCTTCGCTGGCACCGGCCTTGAACGCGGGCGACAGCCCGTCGGGGCCGCCGATGATCAGCGCGATGTCCTGTCCTTCGGCCTGCCAGTCTTCGAGGCGGCGGGCGAGCGCCACGCTGGTGAGATCGGCGCCGTGTTCGTCAAGGATGATGCGGCGGCAGCGCGGTGGCAGTACCGCTTCGATGCGGCTTGCTTCGGCGGCCATCATGGCCTCCACCGTCTTGCCCGAGGTGCGCGGCTCGGCCTTGACCTCTAGCAGTTGCAGCGGCAGTTCGCGCGGCATGCGCCGGGCGAACTCGTCGAAACCGGCTTCCACCCAGGCGGGCATGCGGTGGCCGACGGCAACGACGAACAGCTTCAATTCACTCTCCGCTGCCGCGTACCGCTTCGGCGGCCTTGCGCCGGGCCGCAGGGGTGGTGGCCCACAGTTCCTCGAGGTTGTAGTGACTGCGGATGGCGGGCTGCATGATGTGGACAACGACGTCGCCCAGATCGACCAGTACCCACTCGCCGGTGTCTTCACCTTCGATGCCGATCACGGTGCCGCCGGCTTCCTTGACCTTGTCCTGGACGTGACGCGCCAAGGCCCGGGTTTGCCGGTTGGACTCGCCACTGGCAACGACGATGCGTTCGAACTGGGCGGTAAGCTTGGCGGTATTGATGACTTCGATGTCGCGTGCCTTGATGTCTTCCAGGGCAGCAACGACGATCTTTTCAAGCTTGGATGTGTTCATTCGTGATTTTCGTAGAGGTGATGCAAGGCAATATAGTCGAGAACGGAATCGGGCAGCAAATAGCGCGGACTGGTACCGCTGCGGACCAGATCCCGGATGAGTGAGGCGGAGATTGCCAGCGGGGTCATGTCGAAGGGAATCACCAGGCCGGCGCTGCGGTCACGCAGCAGGGCCGGATCGGTGACTTGGCGGTCGCGGCAGGCCTCGTCGAGTTCGGGCGAAAGCGCGCCCGGCCAGCGCCGACCGTGCGGCGCGTACCCGGGGCGATTGGCCACCGCGATGTGGGTGAGCGCGAACAATTCCTGCCAGCGCTGCCATTGGGCCAGGCCCAGAAAAGCGTCGGCCCCGAGAATCAGCACCAGCGGGCGGTCGGGGCCGAGCTCACTGCGCAGGCGCTCGAGGGTCAGAATGGTGTAGCTCTTGCGTTGCGCGCGCACCTCGCCATCGTCGATTTCGAGATGCGGGTTGCCGGCAATGGCCAACTGCACCATCGCCAGCCGGTTGTCCGCGGCAGACCCCGGCTCGCCCCGATGGGGCGGCTGGCCAGCCGGAATCAGCCGGACCCGTTCCAGGCCAAGCGCGTCACAGGCTTCCTCAGCCAGACGCAGGTGACCGTTGTGGATCGGGTCGAAGGTGCCGCCGAGCAGACCGAGCGGCCCGCCCACTGCCGGACTAGACAAGGCTGGCGCCATCGTCGGGCAGGCCGAACACATCGCGTGCGCTTGCGTAGAAACTGGCGAACACGACCGGAATCAGGATCAGTGGCAGCGGAACGGTGAGGATGGTGGCGAGGGTGGGCGAGACCAGCCCGACCACGCCGATGATGATGCCAGGCAAAATGGCGCCGAAAATCATCAGCCCGATGGCATAGGCAAGAAACGGGCGCCAGTTGCGCAGGCAGGCAAAGAAACTGAAAAACAGTGCCTTGGGCGCACTGATCTTCCACCACCCGGCGAGCACCGGCGCAAACCAGTAAGCCATTACCACCGGCGTGGACAAGACGATCGCCAGCAGCAGGGCGGCGGTGAAGGAGGGATCGATCGCGGTAGCCTCGTCGACCTTGCCGCCGGTCATCGCCTTGAGCAGACCGCCGCCATCGACGAGTGAGGTCAGCACCAGCACCAGCAGGCTCGCAACGAGGTAGATGCCGCCAATCGTGACCAGGCTCTGCACGTTGCTCTTGAAGCCGGAGAACAGCACCTCCGGTCCGACTTTGCGTCCGCTGTCGATCGCACGGCAGCCGTTGAGTACGCCGAGCGACAACACCGGCATCAGCAGCGAGGCAATCGGCTGGCCGATCAGCGGGAAGATGCTGATCACCAGCAGCACCAGCAGATAGCCGAAGGCGACAAAGCTGAGCAGGGCAGGGCTGCGGCGCCACAGCATCAGGCCGTCGCGCAGCCAGCCCCAACCGCGCTGCATGGGTAATTGATTGGCTTGCATTGATTGTCTATTCAGTGAATTCGGTTGGAGGCGGAAGTGCCAGCGGGGGCGAGAAGGTATCACGCCACGCGGCCTGAAGCGCACCGGCCAGCACCGGCACCAGGATGAATACACCCAGCCCGGCAGGGAGCATCGCCAGCCACACCAGCACATACAGCATGGTGGCGAACACGATGAAGGTGAGCAGATTGTGGAAGCAGGCGCGTGCGGAGAGCTTCATTGCGTCGAGCGGGGCCACGTCCTGCAGCATGACCAGTGCCGGCGCAAACCACAGTGCCATCATCAGCAGGCCCCACAGCACGGTAAATACCAGCACCCCCAGCATCACCCCGCCGGCGGCAAGGCCCATGCCGGCAAATGCCCCGACCACCATGCCGGTGAGCACGGCGCTGCCGCCGATAGCAGCCGCAATCAGGGCCGCGATCAAGGCGCCGAGCAGATGGAATCCGCCCACCAGGAGCAGGTTGCCGGCGTGCAGCCGCAGGCCGTCGAACAGATGGTCAACCCGCAGGCGCTCGCCTGCGGCCTGCGCATTGGCCCCAGCCACCAGGCCGGCGACCAGCACGGGCAGTGCGACCGGTGCAGCGGCCCAGCCGATGATGGGAACGAAGCCCAGCGCAGACAGGATAAGGACGAAGATCAGCGTCTGCGCCAGCCATACGCCGGGGTTGCCGATAAACAGTACCCATCCGGCTGCCAGCCATTTAAGCGCGTGAGCGGGCGTGACCGTGCCGGGCTCGGGGAGCGGATGGTAATGATGGGCGGGCGAACGGGTATCGGGCATTGAGTGCTCAGAGGGGCGGCGCGTCGGTGCGGCGGCCGCTTCGTTCGATGCTAGCTGATTGGGGAGGCGAGTTCAAACCGCCGGCAAGTCCGGAGAATACGCGATGCGCTGGCGCAGGATGTCGCGGTATTCGTCCGGATTCTTGACCATCACCATTTCGCCCTCGCGTGGCAGGTGAAAATCGACTGCCCTGGATAGCCAGAAGCGCAGCGCGGCAGCGCGCAGCATGGCCGGCCAGGCAACGCGCTCGGCGTCGCTGAAGGCGCGTTCGGCGTGATACGCCGTGAGCAGGGCGGCGGTGCGCGCCGGATCCAGTTCGCCCCCGGGGCGGGTGCACCAGTCGTTAACCGTGACCGCCACATCGAACAGCAAGGCGTCGTGGCCGGCGAAGTAGAAATCGATCACGCCGCCGATGTGCTCGCCGTCCCACAGCACGTTGTCGCGGAAAAGATCTGCATGGATCGCGCCGGCGGGGAGGGTGTCGGTCTCGATGGTCGCCTGGAAGCGCATTTCTTCATCGAGCAGGGCGCGTTCGTCGGCCGGCAAGTGTTCTCGCACCTGGCTGGCAGCCTGCTCGCGCCACTGCGGGCCACGTGGGTTGGGCTGGCGACGGCCGTAGGACTGCCCCGCCAGATGCAGGCCGGCGAGCATCGCGCCGGCCCGCGCGCAATGGCCTTCGTCCGGTTCCATTACCGACGCACCCTGCAGGCGTATCACCAGCACCGCCGGTTTGCCTTCCACCGTGCCGAGGTACTCGTTGTCACGGTTGGCGATCGGCGCCGGCACCGGCAAGCCGTGGCGTGCCAGGTGTGCCATCAGGTGGAGGTAATACGGCAGCTCGGCGCGCCCGATGCCCTCGAACAGGGTCAGCACGTAGCGTCCGAGGGTCGTGGTGACGAAAAAGTTGCTGTTCTGCACCCCGGCGGAAATCCCCTTGAGCTCGACCAGACGGCCGATGGCGTAGTTTTTCAGCCAGCTCGACAGCACTGACTCGGGTACGGGGGTGAAGACGGACATCAAGACTCCGTGAGGTGAATCCGAACGGCCTGCCAGACGGCGAGCTTGTCGGCAAGGCCAAGTGCGGCGTGAGCGGGGCTGGTGGATGGAAGGCGCACCAGGGTCAGATCTTTCCTCGTGCATGCCGGCCCGATGTGTTTGCGGAAAGCGGCTTCGGCCGCACTGCCGTTGAAGAACACATGGGTCAGTCCGGGGCAGGCCGCAAACAACCCGGGGAGATCGTTGGCTTCAATGCTGTCAGTGGCGATGGCGCTATCCAGGCTGCCAACCCGCTGACAGCGGCCGATTACGTCCCACAGCGCGATGCGCGCGTCGAGCAGTCGGGCAAGCCGCTCGGGGTAGGGCAGTTCCGGCCCGGCATCGAACAGCGCACCCATGATCGGCCAGAAGGCATTGCGCGGGTGCGCGTAGTACTGCCCGGCGGCAAGCGAGGCTACGCCAGGCATGCTACCCAGGATCAGAATTTGCGCATCCTCGCGGTATACCGGTTCGAAACTGCTGGCTTCGAGACCGCAGATCCCCGGACCGGCGCTCACCAGGACTTGATGACCCACATCGGCACTGCCAGCGTCGGCGCGCTATCGTCACGCACCATCTGGCCGCTGCCTTCCTTGTCGACCAGGTAATAGGAAACGCCGTGCGGCGGGGTGACCTTGACCATGTAGAGTTTGCCACGGATGCGGTACTCGGTGACCGTGTCTTCGCCGCGCTTTACGATGGTGACCTCCGGTTCTTCGATGTCGGTCATGCCGGGCGGTGGCGGAGGCGGTTCGGGAATGGGCTCTAGCGCAGGGGTCTGCTGGGCCAGGACCGGCATCGACACGGCCAGCAGCAGGGTGATCAGGATACGGCGCATGGGGTTCTCCTTCAGTTGCATGGATTCTATCACCCGGCATGGACGCCGATGGATGACGGAGGCCGAACGAGCGTTGCGGGGCAGCAAGCATCCTGTTGGTCAGAGATTCAGCATCAACTCGTGCTCTTCGGGCAGCGGCAGGAAGCCGCGCGATTCGTAATGCTTGAAGATCGCTTCGACTACATCTTCGGGCTTGTCGATGATCTGGATCAGGTTGAGGTCTTCGGGGTTGATCAGGCGCTCGGTGACCAGTTGGTCGCGGAACCAGTCGATCAGGCCTTTCCAGAAGGGGCCGTGCACCAGAATGATCGGGATCCGGCGACTTTTGTGCGTCTGGATCAGGGTCATGGCCTCGAGCAACTCGTCGAGCGTGCCAAAGCCGCCGGGCATCACCACATAGGCGGTGGCAAATCTCACGAACATGAACTTGCGCGCAAAGAAGTGCTGGAAGGTCTGCGAAATATCCTGGTAGGGATTGGCCTGCTGTTCGAGCGGCAGTTGAATGTTGAGGCCGACCGATGCGCTCTTGCCGAAATAGGCACCCTTGTTGGCCGCCTCCATGATGCCCGGGCCGCCGCCTGAGATGACCGAGAAGCCGGAATCCGACAGCAGGCGGGCGATCCTTTCGGCAAGGAGGTAATAGTTGTGGTCGGGCGGAATCCGCGCACTGCCGAAAATCGACACCGCCGGGCGGATGGCCTTGAGCCGTTCGGTCGCCTCCACGAACTCTGCCATAATTCCAAAGATTCGCCAGGACTCGCGCGCATTGAAACGTGGTGCGGTGTCGTCCGGCATGCTGCGGGAGAGTTTGTCTTTCGCGGTCATGGTGTCTCTTCTTGTCTTCTTCGTTGTCTTGTCTTATTCATTGATTTGGCACGCCCACAAGCGTTCGAACGTGGTGCAGTGCCAAGGTTTCCCGCAAGGATTGCCCCGGATGCCCACCCTGTTGCTTGTCGATGGTTCCAGTTACCTCTACCGCGCGTTTCATGCGCTTCCCGATCTGCGCACCGCGAAGGGTGAGCCGACGGGTGCGATCCGGGGCGTGCTGTCGATGCTACGTCGGCTCGAGAGCGACTACAAGGCGGAGTACCGCGCCTGCGTGTTCGATGCCAAGGGCAAGACCTTTCGCGACGACTGGTATCCCGACTACAAGGCCCAGCGCCCGTCTATGCCCGACGACCTGCGCGCGCAGATCGAACCGCTGCACGAAGCGGTGCGGGCGGAAGGCTGGCCGCTGCTGTCGGTCGAGGGGGTGGAAGCCGACGACGTCATCGGCACGCTCACCCGGCAGGCCGCCGAGCGTGGCTGGGAGGTGGTGATCTCGACCGGCGACAAGGACCTCACGCAGCTGGTGCGCCCCGGCGTGCGCTGGGTGAACACGATGAGTGAGGAGGTGCTCGACGAGGCCGGCGTGACGGCCAAGTTCGGGGTGCCGCCGGAGCGCATTGTCGATTACCTCGCGCTTGTCGGCGACACCGTGGACAACGTGCCTGGCGTCGAGAAGTGCGGCCCCAAGACGGCCGTGAAGTGGCTCACCGAATACGGCACGCTCGACAATCTGGTGGCCAATGCCGACAAGGTCGGCGGCAAGGTGGGCGAGAACCTGCGCAAACACCTCGAATTTCTGCCCCTGGGCAAGCGCCTGGTCACGGTGGCGACGGACCTTGAGCTACCGTTGCAACTCGAGGATCTGCCTGCGCGGGAAGACGACAAGGTGGCATTGAAAGCACTCTACGAGCGCTTCGAGTTCCGCGGCTGGCTGAAGGATCTGGCGGACGCAGGAGCACTGCCGAAGTCAATGGAGTCGGACGCGGTTGACCCCACTGGTTCACTGCTGGATTCCGCTCCCGTTGATCCTGCGGCACACCGCGTCGGCTATGAGGCCATCCTCGACTGGGCCACTTTCGAGCGCTGGCTGGAGAAGCTGAACGGCGCCGAACTCGCTGCCTTCGATACCGAGACCACCAGCCTCGACCCGATGGCGGCGAAGCTCGTCGGCATGTCGTTTTCCATGGTGGAGGGCGAGGCAGCCTACCTGCCGCTCGCCCACCGCGGCGCCGATGCGCCGGATCAGCTGCCGATCGCCGAGGTGCTGGAGCGGCTCCAGCCCTGGCTGGCATCCGAGGCCCACGCCAAGGTCGGCCAGAACCTCAAGTACGACGCGCACGTGCTGCTCAACCACGGCATTCGCCTGGGCGGCATTGCGCACGACACCCTGCTCGAATCCTATGTGCTGGAGTCAGACCGCAGCCACGACATGGATTCGCTCGCCAAGCGCCACCTCGGCCTCACCACCATTCCCTACGCCGAGGTGTGCGGCAAGGGGGCCAAGCAGATCGGCTTTGACGAGGTCGCGGTAGAGCGTGCCACCGAATACGCTGCCGAGGATGCCGACATCACCCTGCGCCTGCACCGCGCGCTGTGGCCGCAGGTCGAGGCCGCACCGCGGCTCGAAGTGCTCTATCGCGAGGTCGAACTGCCGACACTGTCGGTGCTGCTCGACATGGAACGCATCGGCGTGCTGATCGACCCCTTCCTGCTCGCCCAGCATGGCGAAGAACTCGGCCGTCGGCTGGTAGGGCTCGAGCGCGAGGCCCATGAACTTGCAGGCCAGCCCTTCAATCTCGGTTCGCCCAAGCAGCTCGGCGAGATCCTGTTCGGCAAGCTCGGCCTGCCGACGGTCAAGAAAACCGCCACCGGCCAGCCCTCCACCGACGAAGAGGTGCTGCAGCAGCTCGCCGAGGACTACCCGCTCCCCAAGCTGCTGCTCGAACACCGCGGCCTGGCCAAGCTCAAGAGCACCTATGCCGACAAGCTGCCGCGCATGGTCAATCCGAAAACCGGCCGGGTGCACACCAGCTTCTCGCAGGCGGTTGCGGTCACCGGGCGGCTCGCGAGCTCCGAGCCCAATCTGCAGAACATCCCGATCCGCACCGCCGAAGGCCGCCGCATCCGCGCCGCCTTCATCGCCCCGCGCGATCACCTCATCGTCTCCGCCGACTACTCGCAGATCGAGCTGCGCATCATGGCCCACCTGTCGGGCGACGCCCGCCTGCTGGAAGCCTTCGCCCGCGGCGAGGACGTGCACCGTGCCACCGCTGCCGAGGTCTTCGGCGTTACGCCGGCCGAAGTCAGCAGCGAGCAGCGCCGCTACGCCAAGGTGATCAACTTCGGGCTTATCTACGGCATGAGCGCCCACGGCCTGGCCAAAAACCTCGGTATTGAGCGCGGTGCCGCCCAGGCCTGGATCGACCGCTACTTCGCCCGTTATCCCGGTGTTGCCGACTACATGGAGCGCACCAAGGCCGAAGCCAAGACCCAGGGCTACGTCGAAACCCTTTTCGGCCGGCGGCTGCATCTGCCCGAGATCCGCTCCAGTCAGGCCGGGCGCCGGCAGGCCGCCGAGCGCGCGGCGATCAACGCGCCGATGCAGGGCACCGCGGCCGACCTGATCAAGAAATCAATGATCGCGGTGCACGGCTGGCTGGCGGGGTCCGAGCTGAAGTCGCGGCTGGTGCTGCAGGTGCATGATGAACTGGTACTGGAGGTGCCGAACGCCGAACTAGACACCATCCGCGCGGAACTGCCGCGGCTGATGGGCGGCGTGGCCGAACTGGCCGTGCCACTACTGGTGGAGGTGGGGGCGGGGGATAACTGGGACGAGGCGCACTGACGCCGCGGGGACCGAATTGCATTGCTAGGGTCATCGAGCATCTTGCGCTGGTCGTCGAAGTCCTGTCCGACTCCACCGCCACCCGCGACCGCGGCGCCAAGTTCGTCGCCTACTGCGTCCGGAGTATTGAAACCCGCTGCCCTGTCGCCCCAACATCTTGTAACGGTTCTAAAAAATTCTTGCTGCTGACGCATGAAAGAATAACTCTTCATTTAGACGTCAGGAGCGCCATGCATAACGAGCAGCCTTCCGCTTCCTTGCCCGACGACGAGATCAGCCTGATCGAACTCTGGGATATCCTGGTTCGCCGAAAAGCCTGGATTTTGGGCTGTTTCGGCTTATGTCTAATCGCGGCTGTGGCTTACCTTATGCTCAAACCGCCCGTCTACCAGGCGTCGGTCAAGCTCAGAATCGGCCAAGTGGCCGGAGCAGGGCTCTTCGAATCGCCAGAATTGTTGTCTTCGCGGCTGCTATCCCAATACGGTGAAGACGTCGCTGACGGTGTCAAGCGCGATCGGCCCTTTCTTAAGCGAGCCACTGTTCCAAAAGCACTGCCTTCGGCAATTGAGCTGGTCAGCGAAGGTGATAGCCCACAGGATGCTATTGCAATTCTGGAGACAGTCTATGCCAACATCCATCAGGTGCACGACCAGACCTATAGGCTCAATCTCAAATATCTTGCTGAGCGTATTGATAGCCTCGAAGCCCAGCGCAAGACGCTGGAGCGGCAACTTACAGACGCGACCGAGATGATGGATCAGCTCAAAGAGAGCAACCCCGTTCAGGCCTCGCTCATCATGTTCGAGCGTGGGCGAATTGCCACGGCAATCACTACCCTCGATGCCGAACGGCCTGCGCTAGCGCAAAAACTCTCAACACCGCAAACGCAGGCAACCGAGCTCCTCGGCGCGATCACCGCGCCAGCCACACCTGCAGCCCCCAAGAAAATCCAGGTTATTGTTTTGGCCTCGGTCATGGGGTTGATGGCGGGCGTTCTGTTGGCCTTTCTGGCCGAGTTTATCGACAAAGCCAGAACACGAGCGGTTCGCACAACCGGTGCATGATGCGTTCACGGCCATTACTGCGTTCAGGCTTACGGCCTTGCTGCTTGGGCTAATGTGGTGAGCGCGCAAGTCCTGATCGCATACTGTGTTGTGAAGGTCGGTGAATAAAAGACCCAGCTATGCGATAATACCTCGCTAAAACATGCGGCTAAGCACAAGCAGTTCTGGCGTCCGGATTGTCCTCAAGTAGGCGCGCCTCTTTGCGAACAAGATGCACGCCGAGCGCATTCGCAAGATTGCCATGCACAGAGAATTTTCCATAATGAATGACCAGGCTCGGCCCCGCTCTCAAGAGTTCCAACAGTATCAGTCCGTCGATAACGATGAAATCGACCTGCGCGACCTGATTCGCGTCTTGTGGCTACAGCGGCTCATCATCGTCGGTATTGCCGTCATTGGTGCTCTGCTCGGTGTCGGCGCTAGCCTGATGTCGGCCAGGTACGTGTCAGAAGGCTTGTTCATGACGACTGGGTCGATGGACGCATACAAGCGCTACGAAAGCGTGCTGTTCAATGGCCCACGGCTGCAACAGTTCTTGCAGCAAAGCAGCAAGGAAGGCAATCCGGCTGGGCAGCACCTCTTGAAACTGGTTGACAATCCGGTGAGTCTGAGCGGCGCGCTAAAGCCGGAGTTCAGCTTTACCGACAAGGATACCAAGGCATTCGGCGTAAAGGCGGACCAGACTAGCGCACTGATCGGCATCCGTCTGCGCAACGAGGAACGCACGCCCACCGGTGCTGCGCCGGTGTTGCTGTTGGCCGAATACATCCGTGACACCATGATACGGGTCGACATGGATGCAACGATGCTGGCTCAGTGCAACCACTACCGCACGCGTGAGCAAACGCTGCGCAATGAGCAGATCCAGAGTGAGTTCGATATCAAGCAGCAGCAGCATCGTGTCCAGACCCTGAAGGACCTGATCGCCCGCCGGCCAGACTCCACCCTTTCCGACAGTCGCCAGATTGTTGCAGTGGAGAAAGGCGCCGAACGTTTCCTGTCGCCGGTCGCACAACTTACTGCGGTGGAGATCCTGATTGCCGACATGAAGCTTGCCGAGGCCAGGCGTGAGCGTGAACTGATCGGTAGTGCACTCAAGCGCGACTACTACTGCGAAGCTCAAAAGGCACTACAAGGCCCGCTCAGCGGTCGCGCGTTCCTTGCCGCGCTCTCGAGCATCCAGGCCAATGTGTTCACTGGTGCCGACAAGAGCATCGGCATCGTCGAACAAACCTGGAACGAACTCGACCTGCAAAGAGCAAACTGGATCAATTCTTACCTTGCCAGTATGCGCTTCGTCGTCTCGCCCGAAGGGTCCGAGTTTCGTGAGAGCAGGCCCGGACTTGTTACGGGACTCATCCTGGGGCTGGTGGCTGGCGGCCTGCTGGGAGTGCTTCTCGCTTTCGTGATTGGGTGGTGGCGCGCCAGCCATGAGGTGATCGCTGCTCCGCAGCGAGCTTGATTGACGAGAGCGCCCATCATTGTTCCGGTTGTGGTCGCGCTGCTCTCATCAAGTTGGCTCAAGGCGCCGATTATACTTATCGTATAATATAACGACTTTAAGCGGACTTGACCGACGATATGCCGTCTATAGCGCTCCGCATGGGAATCAGAAGAAAATTCGTGATGCATAATATATCGTATTGGCCGACGACAAGTGACTTGGGTTGAGTGGGCTGTCGAAGTCGCGGCTCACGAATGGGCAGTTGTCTCAACGTCCCCACACTGTGCTTTTGGTCGCCCATGGCATGCCAACCGGACAAGTTGCAGTGAAAACAGGCATTGGGCGGATTCAAGTGGTTCGTTCGCGTGGGCACTATGTCCAGATGCGGCTTGCCGAGATTGAGCGTGATCTACCGCGGGGGGCTCCGTTGAAGGGCGTCGGCTTGGCGCATATGGTTGGCCTGACCACTCAAGCCACACCAAAGCGGCGACTCACTGGAGCTTGCACGCGATGGCGGGGAACTAGGCGCCTTCGCAGTCTCAATGTCGCGGCATTGGCAGGCGGCTATACTGAAACCGTCTTTCCTGCGCGCTCGCAAGGCCTCGCGCGTTTCGAGAGGTTCGTCGAGGACTTGGAAGACACTGTTGGCCTGTACGCGTCGATACTCGAGCATGGGTTGGGTGGGGCTATGCTGCGACAAAAAGAGCCAGACTCGAGCACGGGGTCGGACGCCGCCAGTGCTCTGGTCCCCGAAGAACGGGGCGTGGCACCACCATGATTCACGACTACAAGCGCAGTGGCACGACGATCTTGTACGCGGCACTCAGTGTCTTGGATGGTTAGCTAATCGGCCAATTCCAACAGCGACACACACACGGTGAATCCACCACAAGTGTTTTGTCTGGATCAAGAGTGCTCTTAAGATCCTACAGAATTTCATTCCGAGTTGATTGTCGCTTAGGTTCCAACAGAATGCAGTACTGCACTAATATGAAAACCGCCGGCTGAATATGAGCAAAGGGACAATATTCTACGTCGGCGGTTTCGAACTGCCAGACAGAAACGCTGCGGCCCACCGTGTTCTGGCGAATGGCAAAATCATGCGGGAGCTCGGCTACGACGTCGTGTTCGTCGGAGTCGACAGTGCTCGAGCTTCTGGAGCGGATCTCCTACGGCATGACTTTCTCGGCTTCGAATGTTGGAATGTGTCCTACCCGGTAGGGGGGCGCGCATGGCTGAAGTATATTCTAGGTCTCACCAAGATTCTCGATTTCTGCCAGATGAAGCGTCCCGCCAAGGTCGTCGGCGTAATCTGCTACAACTATCCCGCTGTGGCTCAGTGGCGCATGAAACTCCTGTGCCGCCGCTTCGGCATCAAGATGCTGTCCGATGCCACGGAATGGTATGACGCAAGTGGTGGAAGTCCAGTCTACCGCGTCGTTAAATCGATCGATACCGCGCTGCGTATGCATATCGTTCATCGACTCGCCGATGGAGTCATTACCACCAGCAAGTATCTGACAGACTTCTATAGCCGTACGGGCAAGGTAACAGTCGAGCTTCCGACCCTATTCGATGCCGATCGGTTTCAACCACCTTTGCCCAGGGATAACGCATTACCGAAACGATTTATCTATGTTGGATCGCCGTTTAACGCTGATCGGATAAATAGGACGCGCAGCAATCTCAAAGAGCGTCTTGATGTCTGTATCGAGGTTTTCCACCACCTTTACATGGCAGGACAAAACTTCAGTTTCGAGATTTATGGAATCGAAGCCGCAGACTATCTGAATGTCTTTCCCGAACATGCAGGAATGCTGCAGGAGTTGGCGCAGCATTTGGTCTTTCGGGGAAAACAGTCCAATGAAGTGGTGTTGAAACGAATTTCAGAATGTGATTTCAGTATATTTTTTCGTGACGAAACCCGGGTGACGTTGGCCGGATTCCCGTCGAAGTTAGCCGAGTCGATCAGTTGTGGAACCCCGGTGGTTTCAAACAAGATGCCAAGTCTTGAAAATCATGCCCGGAGCGAAGGGCTGTTTCTTGCCGCGCGGGGCGACGAACTTGATCTGGTCAGGAAGGTGATGGAGATTTCACATACCGAAATCGATGCTCTCAAGCAGCGGACCTACTGCTCGCGGACATTCGACTATAGAAACTACACCGCCAAAGTTTCCGCCTTTTTGACTGAAGTGGGGGTGTGAAGTGAGGGCCCGACGATTGCTGAAGATCTTCACGGCTCCCATCAATATGCTGCATGCCGCGCTGTACCCGGTTTCTTATGCAAGGAGGATTGGTGTTGAAATGCGGGGGCGTGTAACGATATACGGCTCAAGTTATGCCATGTTCAGTGCCGAGCCCTACTTGGTCACTTTGGGCGACAATGTTTATATCAGCATTGGTGCGAGTTTCGTTTGCCATGATGGTTCGACGCTGCCGTTCCGAAAGGATATTCCAGACCTTGAATTGGCGGGAGAGATTCGAGTAGGCGATAATGTATTCATAGGTAAAGGAGTCTTGATTCTTCCGGATGTGGTTGTTGGAAACAACTGCATTGTGGGTGCCCACTCAGTTGTCACCAAAAGTGTGCCTGACGGTTCCATCGTCGCCGGCAATCCGGCTAGGATCGTGAGCACGACGGAAGACTTCCTGCGACGTGCACAAAAAAAGTCTTTGAGGATTGGCCATTTGACCGGTAGGGAAAAGGTTCTGGCGTACAAGAAGATATTTAATAGAAAATGAGAATTCTCAGCTATCGATATCTTCCCCTGAATGTATATGTCGGATACTCCTTTTTTGTTCTGATATGTTTGTTCATTGGACCCATCAAATACAGGGGGCTCGATTACATTGTCCTGATGTCGTTCATTACGGCATGGGTCTCTCTGTTTGCGCTGGGATATATCGCAGGTGCACGTGGAAACTATCGACAGCATGCGACAAATTTTGAAGGGCGTGTCGCATCGTATCGGAAGGTTCGGTGGTTTGTCAGCGTGGTTCTAGTCCTTGGTGTGATCAGTTCCGTAGGACAGGGGTATTCTTTTCTTGCCTCGGGTGGTGACATCAGTCTTGGCACTATTGGCGACAACTATGTCAAGGGTTATGAAGGGTACGAGCGTGGACAGGCGCATATTAATTTACTCTATATCCTGAATATCTTCGACCAGGCACTGGTTGCCCTCGTTCTCCTGTTCTCGTTCTACTACTTCAAGGTAATGGGACGGTTCGCCAAGCATGCCTTCCTGTTCGTGGTAACGACGTATCTCGTGGTCAATGTCTTCGGTGCAGGTAAGCAGAAATATCTGGGTGATGTGGTGATATTCGCCTTCTTCTGTATGGCGATCAACTTCGCGGCTCGCGGGAGGAAGGTCAGCATGCGTACGTTTGGTATTGCTGCTGTGGTCGTGGCTTCCGTATTCTTGATGTTTTTGGAGATTCTTCGCCAAAGATACCTGGCGGCCGGTATCGGGCTCGATAACATCTATGAGAAAAGCCATCCGTTGATCGCTTGGGATGATAGCTCCTTTGTGGTTAGTCTGGTGAATTCCGACTACGCACTGGCGCTGGGCGTCTTTCTTGGATATTTTACCAATGGACTGTATGGATTATATCTAAGTCTGACTCTGCCGTTTGAATGGACTTATTTTGTCGGCAACTCGTATTCGCTGGGCCGAATCGTGGAAATAGCGCTCTCTGCGGATGGTTCCATTCTCGAACACACTTATCCATATCGGGTTGGTGTGGTGTACGGTTGGGGGTTCGATAAGTGGCATTCGCTTTTTGCATGGCTGGCCTCGGATATTTCCTTCGTCGGTGTCCTGTTTTTTGCGCCCCTGCTTTCGTTCGTTTACGCAAGACTTTGGTTGCAAGCAATCAAGGCCAGCAATCCGTTTGCTGGCCCCTTATTCATCTACTTGTCTTTAGGGTTGATATTCAGTTACGCCAACAACCAGCTCATGCACAGTTTGGCGGGCGTGATTGTGCTGGGGGTGCTGTTTGCCGGCTGGATCTTGTCGCCTAACCTGTTGCACCAGTGCTCGTCCGGCCGTGCCGATTCCGGTTGTCCCAAGGAAACGGAATGAGCAGGCACTGGAGTCTGATTCTCATCTTCACGCTCATTCTACTGGGCAAGCTGAGCGGATTCATCAAGGATGTCCTGATCACGTTCTACCATGGCGTCTCGACCATCACCGACGCCTATTTTCTTTCGAGCTCCATTTCGTCTGTGTTGTATATGGCCATTCATTCGGCGATTCCCGTGCTTGTGGTTCCGCTCTACTCGCGGCTGGTGGTGAATGGCACATCCGTGCGCGTCGATAAGGATCTTTCGGCCGCAATGTTCTTCTTCTTCTTCGTGTCAGTTTGTGTGGCCACTGTTGTTTTTGCTGCGGCGCCGTGGTTGGTGGACTTGTTCGCGGGGGCGATTGATGGGCGAGTCAAAGAGCTAGCTGTCAGTTATTTATATATTATGGCTTTGACCTTTGCACTCTCGAGTCTGGTTTCGTTCTTTAATGCCATTCAGACCGTCAACAAGGTTGTCGTTCCTTCTTATGCAGTACCCATCGTAAATAATGTTGTTTTTTGTCTGGGACTGTTTTCTTTCAGCCTAGCCATCGATTTCGACAAGGTCTTGTTGCTTGGGGTTCTGGCGTGGTTTGTATTGCTGCTTGTTAACTATTTTATCTCGAGAAGGACCTTCTCGTTCAAGTCCAGAGCTGCCTTTCTGTTCTTTGCAGATAAGAAATTTATTATTCTTTTTCTCCCCGCCGCTGTTTCCTTCTATGTTGAGCAATTGAACGGATTCGTGGGAGTCTATTTTGCGACGAAGCTTGGTGTCGGAGCAATTTCCGTATTTGGGTACTCAAGTAAATTGAGTATGATATTCCTTTCGGTATTTCTGGTTTTTCTGACCGCTTCGCTTTTTCCGCGTATCGCTGTCGTGGCGGCTCGGACCGATCAAGCCGAGTTGTTCAAATATCTGAATGATTGCATTCGGTTGGTCGCCATATGTTCGGTCCCGGTTGTAATCTATATGAGCTTCTATTCTGCTGAGATTGTATCGGTTCTGTTTCAGCGAGGAAAGTTTTCGGGCGACGATGTTGTAAGAGTTGCGGCCGTTTTTTCCGTGGCATTGTTCGCGCTTCCTTCCTGCTTGGTTCGGGATATTATGAATCGGGTGTTCTTCTCGCACGGCAATACGTTGATGCCTGTGCTGTTGTCCTTGGCGGCGCTAGCCATCAATTTCGCGTTGAGCTATCTGCTCTATCAAGAGCATGGCCTAGTTGGTTTGGCTGTTTCTGTAGTGGTTTCCAGTGCGCTGAACGGTGTTGTTATGACCTTCTTGGTTCAGCGCAAAATTGGTTTTAATTTGCTTGTGCCCGGTTTGAAAGTAATTGCCTTGTGCTGCATTGGTGGACTCGTCGCCTACCTGGTGCTTGGTTGGCTTCATGGCGTTTTTCCCGAATACTGGTTGCTTCTATTCGTTCCTTTTGTGCTCGTTTATCTCGTTTGTCTTTCGGCGTTTCGAATGAAAGAGGTGCAGGTGGTTGCTGCCCTGCTGCGTAGGCGATCAGCGTGAATATGGTGGAGCCCTGTTGTCCCGGTTGGAGCGTTTTGAAGGCGTGGCTTGAGGAACTCCATTACATACATCTCCGGCGTCCCGCAGTTGATCATAAATTGTGCTAATTTAGCTGGTTAGCACGTTGCGTGTGGGCTTTTTGAAAATAGCGTCCACTCTCGTCTTTTGGCGAGAGCACATGGCGGCAGAGGCAGCGGGCTGGGTGGCGATGGAATTCGAAGGCATGGATCTTGGGGACGAGCGCCTGAACCGGCGGGCGGTGACATTGACTGAGCAATTGGCGGCGAAGCCAATGGCGAGCATCCCGGGGGCCTGCGGCGGCATACCACTTCTGTCGCAGGAGGAGATGTCCTGGCAGGACATCCTGCAGCGGCACTGGCAGCGGACACAGGAACGCATGGCGGCGCACGGTGTGGTGCTGTGCCTGCAGGACACGACGGAGCCAGACTTCGACGGTCAGGAGATTGCCGGTCTCGGCCCGCTGTCCTATGAGGCGCAGCGCGGCATGTACCTGCACCCGACCTATGCGGTGACGCCCAAGCGTGAGCCGCTGGGCCTGCTCGATGCCTGGATGTGGGCGCGCGACTCCAAGAATGACGAGGGCGAGCGGGCGCAGATTGGGGAAGGTTTGCGCTGGATCGAAGGCTACGAACGGGTAGCGGAACGGGCTGCGGAATTGCCGAACACGCGACTGGTGTATGTGGCCGACCGGGAGTCCGACGTCATCGTCCTGATGCTGCGCGCCCAGCACAACCGAGCGCTGTCGGACGGCGGCAAACTGTGGGTGCAAAAAAATGGCGGGCCAGGCGTGAAGACCATCTGGCTCGGACTACAGCGCGTCACCGACTTTGCCGCCGGCCTGCGTCACGCCCGAGAGCTCTGCGAGCTATGAGATGTGTGTACTGGAATGGGCTTGAGGGGGTAACGAATGGAACTCGTTCTGCTCCGGCCGTCGGGGTTTGTCCATTAACAGAGCCGGGTGGCTATATCTTAATGCTTGTATAACTTTACGAAACTTGGGGGGGCGGTGTAATGCGTGTATTAGTCCTTGGGGCCTCCGGGATGTTGGGTAACGCGATGATTGATGTTCTCGGTCGGGAGCGGGCTAACGAGGTCTGGGGGACGCTTCGCAGTCTCTCCGCTATTCAATATTTCAGTGAGGAGCAGCGCCCCCGCTTGCTGGTGGGCGTCGATGCGCTGGATCTGGACACGCTGGTGCGGGTGCTGGACACGGTGCGCCCCGATGTGGTCATCAACTGCATTGGGCTGATCAAACAACTGGCCGATGCTCAGGATCCACTTTCCACACTGCCCGTAAACGCGATGTTCCCGCACCGCCTTGGCAGGCTCTGTGGGCTCGCCGGTATCCGAATGATACACGTCAGTACGGATTGTGTTTTTTCGGGACGGAAAGGGCTGTACACCGAAAGCGATCCTTCTGATGCCGATGACCTCTACGGCAAATCCAAGTTCATCGGTGAGCTTCATGATTTGGATCATGCGGTCACTCTTCGAACGTCGATCATCGGGCATGAACTAAATTCAGATGTTGCCCTGGTGGATTGGTTTCTTTCGCAGTCCGATGAAGTGAAGGGATACACAAAGGCGATATTTTCGGGGCTGCCAACAGTCGAGTTGGCTTCTGTCATCCGGGATTGCGTGCTCACGCTCCCGGAACTTCACGGGCTGTATCACGTGGGCGCGGCCCCCATTTCCAAACTGGAGTTGTTGCGCTTGATCGCCGACCAGTATGGAAAGGAGATCAGCATTGTGCCGGACGAGCGCGTTGTAATCGATCGCTCTCTGGATTGCACGCGTTTCGGCCAGGCGACCGGTTATGTTGCACCGGCTTGGCCGAAGTTGATCGAGAAAATGTTTGACGAACGGATCAGGAGAGCGGCCGGGTAGTAGAAGTGCCGCCGCTGGTCGTCAAGATCTATCGCTCGTCCGAGAGACGCCACCAGCGTGACTGTGATAACCGTTCTCCGGCATTGGATGATTATTTGAGGAGTTCTGTATGTTTGACAATAAGGTCTTGATGATTACGGGGGGCACGGGCTCTTTTGGAAATACGGTGCTCAAGCGCTTTCTGGACACCGAAGTACGCGAAATACGTATCTTCAGCCGCGATGAGAAAAAGCAGGAGGATATGCGGATAGCGCTGACTAACGACAAGGTCAAGTTCTATATCGGTGATGTACGGGACTACAGCAGCATCTCCCAGGCCATGGTTGGTGTTGACTACGTTTTTCATGCTGCAGCTCTGAAGCAGGTGCCTTCGTGTGAGTTCTACCCTATGGAGGCAGTACGCACCAATGTCATCGGCACCGAAAATGTATTGAATGCGGCAATTGCCACGGGCGTCAAACGTGTCGTTGTGCTCAGTACGGATAAGGCCGTGTACCCGATCAATGCGATGGGGATATCGAAGGCAATGGCGGAGAAGTTAATGGTCGCTAAGTCGCGGATGATTCCAGAGGGAGGGCCGGTTATCTGTGCGACGCGATACGGCAATGTCATGGCTTCGCGCGGTTCGGTGATTCCGCTTTTCATCAACCAGCTCAAGGGCGGGGAACCGCTGACCGTCACTGATCCGAACATGACCCGTTTTCTGATGTCGCTCGAGGACTCTGTTGACCTGGTCTTACATGCATTCGAGCATGCAGAGCAGGGCGACATTTTCGTACAAAAGGCGCCCGCCTCGACGGTGGCGGATCTTGCCCAAGCACTCAGAGAGTTGCTTGCCCTCGACAACCCGGTAAAGATAATTGGTACACGGCACGGTGAGAAACTGTATGAATCGCTGATTTCCCGAGAGGAAATGGCCAAGGCAGAGGACATGAACCGTTATTACCGAATTCCTGCTGACAATCGAGACCTCAACTACAGGAAGTTCTTCGTCGAGGGTGAACAACATATTTCAGAACTTGATGATTATACCTCGCACAATACGGAGCGCCTCGATGTCGTGGGGGTGAAAGAGGTGCTGCTGAAGTTGGATTATATTCGTGAGGCTCTCAATGCTTAAGGTAATGACGCTGGTAGGTACTCGCCCTGAGCTGATCAAAATGAGTCGAGTCATTGCCGAACTGGATAGACAGGTTGATCATGTGCTCGTTCATTCCGGTCAGAATTACGACTACGAGCTAAACCAGGTCTTCTTCGAGGACCTGGAGATTCGTAAGCCGGATCACTTCCTGGGTGCCGCGGGTGAAACCGCAGCGCAGACAATTGCCGAGGTCATCAGCAAGTCCGATGCGGTGTTCGAGATGGAGAAGCCCGATGCCGTTCTTCTTTACGGCGATACAAACACCTGTCTGGCGGTAATTGCTGCGAAGCGGCGGAAGATCCCTGTCTTCCACATGGAGGCTGGTAACCGTTGTTTTGATCAGCGCGTTCCCGAGGAACTCAACCGCAAAGTGCTCGATCATCTCAGTGACATCAATATGGTATTGACCGAGCACGCGCGTCGATACCTGATCGCAGAGGGAATTCGTCCGGAGACCATCATTAAGACCGGATCTCATATGGGAGAAGTGCTGGACCATTATTTGCCGAAAATTCGGGCATCCGATGTCGTGGCGCGGATGTCACTGGATGAGGGGAGGTTCTTTGTCGTCAGCGCGCATCGCGAGGAGAATGTGGATAGCCCCGAGAATCTCAAGGATCTGCTCGATACCTTGAGTGCCTTGGCAGATCGCTATCAGTACCGGATCATCGTTTCGACTCATCCACGCACTCGCAAGCGTCTTGAGGCTCTCGGCGTCCCCTTGGACCATCCGCTGATCGAGTTCATGAAACCCTTCGGGCTTCTGGACTATATCAAGCTGCAGATGTCGGCTTTTTGCGTCTTGTCAGATAGCGGAACAATCACGGAAGAGGCGTCTCTGCTTAACTTGCCGGCTATCACGATTCGCAATGCACATGAGCGGCCCGAGGGCATGGACGAAGGGACGCTGATCATGAGCGGCCTGAAGGCCGATCGCGTGCTTGAGGCAGTCAAAGTCGTCACGAGTCAGCATGATCGCAGCCGTCAGGTGGTTCCAACCGTAGCGGACTACATGGGCGGTCCGGTTTCGATTCAGGTGGTACGCGTGGTCTTGAGCTATGTGGACTATGTGAATCGCACGGTATGGAGAAAGGTAGGGTAGGCTACAGTCGAGGGTTTGCTGTACACCAGGTTCCAGATGGCGGAATCCAGGGGCCGGAATTGGGCCCCAATTCGTCGGCGCACTTGCACGGGCGTTGCCCACCAAGAACAACAATGACCTTTCTTCTTATCGCAGGTTTTCCCGACTCGATCCTGCAATTCCGCGGGGCACTCATCGACGCTTTGCTTGCGAAGCGACTTGCGGTGCATGTTGCCGCTCCCGACCTTCCTTTGTCGAGTCCTGTGCGACATTGCCTCGAGCAGCGAGGGGTCACGGTGCACGAGATCCCATTGCACCGTACAGGTACAAACCCGGTTTCCGATTTGCGACTTATGCTGCATTTGATACAACTCATGCGACGCCTCCGCCCTCAGTGGGTATTGGGCTACACGATCAAGCCGGTCATCTATGGTTCGTTGGCCGCTTGGCTGGCGGGCGTGCCGCGTCGCTACGCTTTGGTCACCGGTTTGGGGTACGCGTTTCAAGGGGATAGCGAGCGTGGCCGCTTGCGCTCTGTTGTTCAGTGGCTATACGCAACGGCGCTACGCCGTACGCACAAGGCTTTTTTTCAGAATCCTGACGATGAGGCGGTGTTTCTCAGTCAGGGGCTATTGCCGCTGAGTGTGCCTTCCTGTGTGGTGAATGGATCGGGCGTGGAGCTTGCTGCTTACGCGCCTGCGCCGTTGCCGCCGGGGACACGGTTTCTGCTTGTCGCGAGGCTTCTGGGAGACAAGGGGGTCCGTGAGTATATTGAGGCAGCCCGCCGAGTCAGGCGTCGAAACCCGGAGGTTAAGTTTGGGCTGGTCGGATGGATTGACGGAAATCCCGATTCGATTCGACAGGACGAGCTCGATGCCTGGGTGAGGGATGGCACGGTGCAGTTTTACGGACGGCTCACGGATGTTCGGCCGGCAATTGCTGAATGCAATGTATATGTGCTCCCAAGTTACCGTGAAGGTACGCCGCGTACCGTGCTTGAGGCGATGGCGATGGGCCGGGCGATAATTACGACCGATGCGCCCGGCTGCCGGGAGACGGTAGTGGATGGTGAAAACGGGTTCTTGGTGCCGGTCAAATCAGTGGATGGACTGGAGGCTTCGATGCAGCGTTTCATCGACGAACCTGCGCTCATGAGCCGGATGGGGCGACGCGCGCGCGAGGTCGCAGAGGAAAAATACGACGTGCATAAGGTGAACGCCGTCATGTTGCGCGAAATGGGGATCGAATGATCAAGCGCCTTTTCGATATTGTGGCCTCGGTTGTGGCGCTGGTCGTTCTTTCGCCGGTGATCACCGTTGTTGCCTGGAAAGTCCACCGCAAGCTCGGCTCACCTGTCCTGTTCTGCCAGACTCGTCCTGGTCTGAACGCCAAGCCCTTCCAGATGATCAAGTTTCGCACGATGCGCGACGCCACAGATGCCAAGGGCAATCCGCTCCCGGACTCGGAACGTATGACAGGATTCGGCAGCTTTCTGCGCGCGTCGAGCCTGGACGAGTTGCCGGAGTTGTGGAACGTGCTCAAAGGTGACATGAGCCTGGTCGGGCCACGGCCGTTGCTGGTGGAGTATCTACCGCTCTATAGCCCCGAACAGTCTCGCCGCCACGAGCTGCGCCCCGGTGTGACGGGCTGGGCGCAGGTGAATGGCCGCAATGCGCTGAGCTGGGAGGAAAGATTTCGCCTGGATGTGTGGTACGTGGATAATCAGTCGTTCTGGTTGGACCTGAAGATCTTGTTCATGACGGTGAAGCGGGTGCTGGTTCGCGAGGGGATCAGTGCGGAGGGTGAGGCGACGATGCCCAAGTTTACGGGGTCCACCGAGAGGGGGAAGCAGTGAGTTCTGTCTTATATGCCGTGTATGGTGCAAGCGGCTGTGGCCGCGGAGTAATGCCGCTGGCGCGTGAGCAGTTGCGTCACCAGGGTATTCCCGCTGATCGACTGGTGTTCGTGGATGACAACGCCGAAGCAGCCCGTGTGAACGGCCACCGTGTAATGCGCTATGCGGCTTTCCTTGCGGCCGAGGCTACTGAACGCTATGCGGTATTCGCCATCGCCAACAGCGCGATTCGTGAAAGACTTGCTGCCCAGTGCCGGGCCGACGGCGTACACCCGTGGACGGTGAGTGCCGCCAGCGTGGTGGTGATGGACGAGGTGCTATTGGGCGACGGTGCCATTCTCTGCCCATTCGTGACGCTTGCCTCCAATACCCGCATCGGGCGCCACTTCCATGCCAACCTCTACAGCTATGTCGAGCATGATTGCGCAATCGGTGATTACGTGACCTTTGCGCCGGGCGTAAAGTGCAACGGAAATATTGTGATTGAGGACCACGCCTACATCGGAACCGGGGCAATCATCAAACAGGGCCGCCCGGGGCAGCCGCTGGTGATAGGCCGTGGTGCGGTGATCGGGATGGGCGCCATCGTGACGAAGGATGTGCCACCGGGCGTCACCGTAGTGGGTAACCCGGCGAAGCGGATGAACAAGGAATAGCCTGTGCTTAATACACCTTTTGCCCCCTGGCCGAGTTTCACGGAAGAGGAGGCGAACGCCGTCCGCGATGTGATCCTTTCCAACCGGGTTAATTATTGGACCGGCCAGGAGTGCCGCCAGTTCGAGAAAGAATTTGCAGTCTGGGCGAGCACTGAATACGCAGTCGCAGTGACGAATGGTACGGTGGCGCTGGATGTCGCGCTGAAAGCACTTGGCGTCGGATCGGGTGATGAGGTCATTGTGACTCCTCGCACCTTTCTCGCTTCGGTGTCCTCTATCGTCAATGCCGGTGCGGCGCCCGTGTTCGCCGATGTCGACCGTGACTCTCAGAACATCACGGCCGATACCGTGCGGGCAGTGCTTACCCCGCGCACCAAGGCGCTGATCTGTGTGCATCTGGCAGGCTGGCCGTGCGATATGGACCCGATCATGGCGTTGGCGGAGGAAGAGGGGCTGTTCGTGGTCGAGGACTGTGCCCAGGCACACGGTGCACGCTACAAGGGCCGGCCAGTGGGTTCGATCGGGCATGCGGGGGCATGGTCTTTCTGTCAGGACAAGATCATGAGTACCGGTGGCGAGGGTGGTATGGTCACTACCAACGACCGTGAGCTGTGGTCGAAGATGTGGTCGTTCAAGGACCATGGCAAGAGCTGGGATGCCGTGTACGAGCGCGATCATCCGCCAGGATTCCGTTGGCTGCACGAAAGCTTCGGTACCAACTGGAGGATGATGGAAACACAAGGAGTGATAGGCCGCATCCAGTTGCGGCGGATGCCGGCATGGCATGCGGAGCGTAGCCTGCATGCAAACGCACTCTGGAAGGTCGCACGGGCATTGCCGGGGTTGAGAGTACCGGTGATTCCGGCCGAGATCGAGCACGCCGCTTACAAATGCTACGTGTTCGTCGAACCGACAGCGCTGAATTCGGGCTGGACGCGCGACCGCATTCTTCAGGAGATCAATTCACTCGGCGTGCCGTGCTATGCGGGGTCGTGCTCGGAAGTCTATCGCGAGAGAGCCTTCGACGGGACCGGCTGGCGGCCTGAGGCCGGTTTGCCGGTTGCCAGGGAGCTTGGTGAAACAAGCCTGATGTTCCTTGTGCACCCCGGCCTCACCGACAGGGATATCCGCACGACTTGCGAAGCGCTGAGCCAGGTCATGCAGCGCGCGGCTGGATAATGCTTTTCTCATGACCACAACCGCCCGTACCACTCTTGTTTTTCTGTTTGACCTTACCGCCGTTATGGTCGCTTGGGTCGGTGGGTTTTTCATCCGCTTCAACTTCACCTGGCCTTCCGGCTACAACGACAAGGTGCTCCTCGGCCTGGGCTTGCTGCTGGTGGTGCACGCCCTGGCCTGCCGCTGGGCGGGCCTTTACCGGGGAATGTGGATTTTTGCCAGCTTGCCGGATCTCAAGCGGGTGTTGAAGGCGGTGGCCGTATCGTCGCTCGGGTTGGTCGCAATCCTTGCACTGGACAGAACAAATGCTCCTGCGATTCCCCGTTCGATGCTGGTGCTGTATCCGCTGCTGCTGCTGATGGTGATGGGCGGCGGTCGCGCCGCCTGGCGCATGTGGAAGGAGCACCGGCTTTATGGTGGGCTGATGGCCACCGGCAAGCCGGTGGTTGTGGTGGGCGCCGGCACCGGTGGTGCGATGTTGGTGCGGGAACTCGAGCGCAGCCCGGACTGGCGAGTGGTGGCACTGGTGGATGACAACCCCGCAAAATGGGGTCTGGAGCTCTTCGGCAAGCCGGTGATCGGCTCCGTCGATCTGCTGCCTCAGGTGTTGAGCGACTACAAGGCACAACATGTGATTCTCGCCATGCCCTCGGCCGCGGCCGATTCGCTGCGGCGTGCGGCCGATATGGCGGTGCGTGCAGGTGCGCACGCTTTCACCGTGCCGGCGCTGGATGAACTGATGAGTGGCCGGGTGGCGATCAACGCGATGCGTCCGGTGGCTATCGAAGACCTGCTGGGCCGTGAGCCGGTGCGCATCAATACCGAACACGTGCATGCAATGATCACCGGCAAGACGGTACTGATCACCGGGGCGGGTGGGTCGATTGGTAGCGAGTTGTGCCGCCAGTTGGCACGCTTTGCCCCGGCGCGCCTGTTGTTGTTCGAGGCCAGCGAGTTTGCGCTTTACAACATCGAGCAGTGGTTTGCGCAACATCGTCCAGAAGTGCAGGTCGTGCCCCTCGCCGGCGATGTGAAGGATGCGCAGCGGCTGGACGAAGTCTTCGCCGCCTGGGCGCCGCAACTGGTGTTCCATGCCGCGGCCTACAAACATGTGCCATTGATGGAAGTGGGCAATGCGTGGCAGGCTGTACGCAACAATGTGCTGGGCACCTTGCAGGTGGCTGTGCATGCGCAGCGTCACGGCGCCGAGCGCTTCGTGCTGATCTCCACCGATAAGGCGGTCAACCCCACCAACGTAATGGGCGCCACCAAGCGCCTGGCCGAGATGGTGTGCGAGGCACTGGGCGACCTGGATGGCCGTCACACGCAGTTCGAGATGGTGCGTTTTGGCAATGTGCTGGGCAGCACCGGCAGCGTGATTCCGAAATTTGCCGAGCAGATTGCCCGCGGTGGTCCGGTGACGGTGACTCATCCGGAGATCAACCGCTATTTCATGTCGATTCCCGAGGCAGCTCAACTGGTGCTGCAGGCTTCGGCGATGGGACAGGGTGGTGAGGTGTTCGTGCTCGACATGGGCGAGCCGGTAAAGATCGTAGACTTGGCTCGTAACATGATCCGCTTGTCTGGCTACAGCGAGGACGAGATCCGCATCGAGTTTAGTGGGCTACGGCCGGGCGAGAAGCTTTATGAGGAGCTGTTGGCCGATTCCGAGGCAACCTGCAAGACCCCGCATCCCAAACTGCGCATTGCGCGGTCGCGGCCGGTGAATGGCTGTTTCCTGGAGGAGCTGCGCCAGTGGTTGTCGCAGCCCGGTCCGGTGTCGGATGAGCAGGTGCGGGCCGGGTTGCAGCGTTGGGTGCCGGAGTATGAACCGGCGCGACATTGACGGATCCGCATTCCTGCACGTGCTCGACTTCCGCTCAACTGATTGCGGCGGGCTGTCCGGATCGACCTGACGAACAGGCGTCGTGCGGGCTACAGGTATAATTCGCACTCCTGATTGGTCCGGCCCCCGCCGGCCTGGCTTTACCCCTTGAGGTTCCATAGTGGCATTGACCATACTCGGCCTTTCCGGCGCCCTGACCCACGACCCATCCGCCGCCCTCTACATCGATGGCAAGCTCGTTGCTGCGGCCGAGGAGGAGCGTTTCGTCCGCGACAAGCATGCCAAGAACCGCATGCCCTATGAGTCGGCCAAGTTCTGTCTCGAATTTGCCGGGCTCTCGCCGAAGGATGTGCAGGTGGTGGCGATTCCGTTCGCGCCGATCAGCATTTTCGAGAAGGCGCGCTGGCAGTACGCCAAACGCTACTGGTATGCACCCGACCGTGCGCTGGATGCGATCCTGCTCGGCAATCGGCGCTATTACCGCTACAAACGCCGAATCGAATGGTGTCTGCTGCAACTCGGGTTCGACCTGAAGAAGGTCGAGATCGTGCCGGTCGAGCACCACCTCGCGCATGCTTCCAGCGCCTATCACTGCTCCGGCTTCACCGAGAAGACCGCGATCATGGGCATCGACGGCAAGGGCGAGTACGCCACCACCTTCTTCGGCTGGGGACAGAACGGCAAGATCCACAAGATCAAGGAGTTCTACGACCCCGATTCGTTGGGCGGGCTGTACGGCGCGATTACCGAATACCTCGGCTTCGAGATGCTCGATGGCGAGTACAAGGTGATGGGCATGGCACCCTATGGCGATGCCCTGAAGTACGATTTTTCGCGCCTGGCGAAGTTCGAGAACGGCGAGTTGGTGGTCGACACCGAATACGCCAACGTGATCGGCTTCCGGCGTTACAAGGAAAAGGGCAAGGGCTACTACTTCTCGCCCAAGCTCATCGACTGGCTCGGCCCGATGCGGGCAGGCGACGTTGCCGACGAGCCCTACATCCATTACGCGGCGAGCATGCAGAAGCTGTTTGAGGATCTGGCGCTGCAGATGATGGATTTCTACCTCGGCGACATCCTGCGCGAAACCGGCAAGCTGGCTTTTGCCGGTGGCGGGGCGCTCAACGTCAAGCTCAACCAGAAGATCATCGCGCGGCCGGAAGTGAAGGAGCTCTTCGTGCAGCCGGCTTCGGGCGACTCCGGGACGGCGGTGGGGGCAGCGTCTTACCTGTCGGTGCAGCGCGGGGTGCCGGTCGAGAAGATGGAGCATGTCTATCTCGGCCCGTGTTACAGCAACGAGGACGTGATCGCGGCCTGCGCGCGGCATCCTGCCAAGCCGACCGGGCAGCTGATCGACAATGTGCCGCAGCACGTTGCGCAACTGCTGGCCGATGGCAATCCGGTGGCGTGGTTCCAGGGGCGGATGGAGTTCGGTCCGCGTGCATTGGGTGGGCGCTCGATCCTCGGTTGCCCGAGCGCGCCGGGGGTGGCCGACCGCATCAACGAGCAGATCAAGTTCCGCGAGCGCTGGCGGCCGTTCTGCCCGAGCATGCTCGATACCGTAGCGCCGCAGATGCTGCAGACCGATCACCCGTCGCCGTACATGACCTTCACCTTCGAGGTGGCGGAGGAATGGAAGACGCGTGTGCCCGAGGTGGTGCACGAGGACGGCACCGCGCGTGCGCAGGTGCTGAAGCGCGAGTACAACCCGCGCTACTACGATCTGATGCTCGAGCTCGAGAAGCTCACCGGCAATGGTGTGGCGCTCAACACCTCGCTCAACCGCCGCGGAGAGCCGATGATCTGCTCCCCGACCGATGCGCTGAACATGTTCTTCGGCTCGGATCTGGAGTATCTGGTAATGGAGGATGTACTGGTGGTGAAGGCGAGGGGCTGATTCGCCGGGCGGGCAGTCACCTGCCGGTAGCAGGGGTGGTGTAGAACGTTGCCATCCACGCTGGTCTGTTGGTCATACGCACCGGACTGAGTTCCGGCCCGCTCGTGCCAGCAGCCCGATTCCTCGATTCCATAAGTCTCCTCGGCGGGAATCGAACCCACATTTGCCGCTTAGGAGGCGGCTGTTCTATCCATTGAACTACAAGGAGGTCGGCGGGCATTCTAGCCGGTTGGCGCCGTGGCTCAAAGCGGCGATTGCGTACGCGGGGTTTCGGATGGCGCCCTGCCGGTTTCAGGGAACTGCGAGGCTGGCGCTTCGTCTGCCGTGGCGGTGCGCGCTGCAGGTTGGGGGGCAGATTTCGCCGCCAGGTGGTTGCGAGGCGGAATCAAGAAGTCGAGCGGGCGGGTGAGCATGCGCCGTAGCATGAGACTGCTCAGCGTGCGGCCTTGGGCAAAGCTGATGCGGCGGGCGCGCATCGCGACATACAGGGTGAGGGTAAAGCTCACCACCAGGTTTACCACCCCGATCAGGAGCACGCCGAACACGGCAAATCCCACCGTTTGCAGGGGCAGGGCAAAATCGAACGCGGCGATCGAGTAGCCGACATAGGCCGACGAGAATGCGATGTGACGGATGTCCATCGGCAGCCCGAACAGCACGCCGAGCGCGGTGGCGCCGCCGAGCAGAAAGCCGAAGAAGAAGTTGCCGGCGAGCGCCCCCAGGTTGTTCTCGACATAGGCGGTGATGCGCCGCATGCGTGCCTCGCCGAACAGGCGGCGCGGCCAGCGCAACTGCAGCAGGCGTTGCGGGACGCGGTTGTAGGCCGACAGGTTGTCGTAATAGCCCGAAATCAGCCCCGACAGAAACAGGCAGACGCCGGCCACGGCCGCAAAGAACAGCGCGCCACTGCGCGGATCGACCTCGGTCAGCAGATGCTCAGCCTTGCTCGTGTCGATGAATGGCGTACCGGACAGGCTCAAGATGGCGAGCGACAGCGCAATGGCAACCGGAATCGCCACGCAGACGTTGCCCAGAATCGCCGCGATCTGGCTGCGAACGGTGCGGACCACGAGATCGGCAAGGTTGTCGAGGTTGCGCGTCTTGCCCCGGATTTCGCCGATCGATGCGGCAATTGCGTTGGCGGTCATCGCCGGCTGCTTGGTGGCGACGGTGCCACCGAGGACATGGATCAGCGCAAAGCCGATGCCGTAGTTCAGGCAAAAGCTCAGGATCTCGTTCAGCGGGGCAAAGCCTTGGCGGTCGAGCACGATCTTCATCGCCGCCATCAGGGCGATGATCAGGCCGCCGAGTGCGGCCGAACGCCACATGCGGAAGTACTCGCCACGGTTCGAGGTGATGTAATGTTCGCCGGTCTTGCTCGCGCTTTCGGTCATGCGCAGCGACAGCAGTTCGACGTTCGTTCCCCAGTAGTCCGACAGCCTGTTCTTGCGGCACTCGGCGTGAACCAACTCCTTGAACAGCATCACCGCGCGCGGAAGCAGCGGCGCGATCCTTCGCGAGTCGTGCAGGTCGCGCAGCAGCCCGAGCAGCTCGCTCATGCGGTCGAGGTGCTGGCGCAAGCGCTCGAGCTTGAAGGTCAGGGTAAGGCTGGTCCCGCGGCGGGTGGCGCGGCGACGGACGCGTTGCAGCACCTCGTCGCACTGGTCGAGCATCACCGACAGATGCCCTTCGTCCTCAAGCGGGGTGTTCGGCTCGCACCACCAGGCCTTGTAGTGGCCGAGATAGCGCACGACCTCTGCGTTTTGCGCGAGGAAGGGCGATTCGAACTCTTCGAGCTGCGGATCCACCCGAACGAGGTCGGGGTCGAGGCCGATGGCCGATACGTGATAGGACAGCATCCGCAGCGCTTCGAGGATCTCCGACACCGCGAATGGCAGCTCGCACTCGGCAGATTCGTCGACGATGGCCTGATCCGTCGCAAGCAGGGTTTGCAGAAAATCGCTCCAGATCTCGTCTGCCACCGCATTGACCCAGACCTCGTCATCCTGGCGGTGAAACACCACCGACAGCAGATCCTTCATGTAGGTGGTGTCGAGAACGTCCGGCAGCAGGCGGTCGGAGATGCGGCGGGCAGTTTCGGAGAAAAACCCGGTCGACGGCAGCAGGCCCGACGAAACGTACAGCGACACCTGCTTGTGCTCGACGAAAAGGCGCAGAAAAGACGCCCGTACGATGTCACGCTGGTCGGGGTGGCGTGCAAGCTCGCGGGTCAGGGTGCGCAGGCAGTCTGCCGCCTTTTCGTGCTGGCTGGCGCGCGGCGGACGAATGCAGTCAATCAGTGCCACCCACAGTTCCACCGCGTTGGCGCCAGCGCCCGAGCGCTCGCAGAATCGCGCAAGAAGTGTTTCCATTCAGTGAGTTCCGAGTATTCGAAGAGCAGCCTGCTGCAAATATGTTGCGCTGCATTATGCAGCTTCACGCCCTTTATGGGTACAGACCGCTAGAATCCGATTCTCTTTCGAAATCGCCGAGCACGTCATGCCCATTCTTTCCGTCGACAATGCCTGCCTCGCCTTTGGTCACGTCGACCTGCTCGATCACGCCGAATTCCAGCTCGACGCCGGCGAGCGTGTGGCCCTGATCGGGCGCAATGGTTCCGGCAAATCCAGCCTGCTGCGGGCGCTGGCCGGGCAGTCCACGCTCGATGACGGCACTGTCTGGCGCCAGTCCGGGCTGACCGTGGCCTATGTGCCGCAGGAGGCCGATTTTGGCCTGGAGCGCGATGTGTTCGCCACTGTGGCCGATGGCCTGGGCGACGCCGCACGCCTGCTGGTCGATTACCACGCGGCAATGGTTGCGGTGGCCGATGATGCGGATCCGGATGCGCTGTCCCGGCTCGATGCATTGCAGCATGCGGTGGAGGAGGCCGACGGCTGGCGTCTTAACCAGAAAGTGGAACAGATGCTGGGCCTGCTCGGACTGCCTGCCGGGGTCAAGGTTTCCAGCCTGTCGGGGGGCGGAATCAAGCGCGTGGCGCTGGCCCGCGCACTGGTGGCCGAACCCGAACTGCTGTTGCTCGACGAGCCCACCAACCACCTCGACCTCGACGGCATCCTGTGGCTCGAAGGCCTGATCCGTGATTTTCGCGGTACCGTGGTGGTGATCACCCATGACCGGGTGTTCCTCGATCACGTCGCCACCCGCATCGCGGAGCTCGATCGCGGTCGGCTGGCGAGCTACCCCGGGCGTTTTTCCGACTATCTGCAGCGCAAGGCCGAGGAGCTCGAGGCCGAGGCCAAGGCCAGCGCGCGATTCGACAAGATGCTGGCGCAGGAGGAGGTGTGGATCCGCAAGGGGGTAGAGGCTCGCCGCACCCGCAACGAAGGGCGCGTACGCCGGCTTGAGGCCCTGCGCCGCGAGCGTGCGGCGCGGCGCGATCGTCTGGGTGACGTCAATCTGGCGGTCGATCGGGGCGAGAAGAGCGGGCAGATGGTCGCCGAGCTGAGCCACGTGTTCAAGCGCTTCGGCAAGGGCGAGGTGGTTCACGACTTTTCCACCCGCATCATGCGTGGCGACCGTATCGGTTTCATCGGCCCCAACGGGGCCGGCAAGACGACCCTGCTCAAGCTCATCCTGGGCGAGATTGAGCCGGACGAAGGCACGGTTCGGCTGGGTACGCGGCTGACGGTGGCGTACTTCGACCAGCTGCGGGCCCAACTCGACCCCGAGCTGCCCTTGACCGAGGTGATCAGCCCGGGCTCGGAGTTCGTCGAGATCGGTGGCGAGCGCAAGCATGTCATCGGCTATCTGGGCGATTTCCTGTTTGCGCCGCAGCGCGCACGATCGCCGGTGAAGTCGCTGTCGGGCGGCGAGCGCAACCGGCTGTTGCTGGCGCGCCTGTTTGCACGGCCGGCGAACGTGATGGTACTCGACGAGCCGACCAACGACCTCGACATCGAAACCCTCGATCTGCTCGAGGAGTTGCTCGCCAACTACGACGGCACCCTGTTCCTGGTCAGCCACGACCGCGCCTTCCTGGACAACGTGGTTACGCAGGTCATTGCCGCCGAGGGCGATGGTCATTGGGGCGAGTATGCGGGCGGCTACGCCGAGTGGCAGCGGGTGCAGGCCGAGCGCGAGGCGCGCCGGCTGGCGGATCAGCGTGCCCAGGCCGCGGTGCCGAAGGCAGCCGGCGGCGGCAAGCCGGCTGCCAAACGCAGCGACAAGCTGTCTTTCAACGAAAAGCGCGAACTCGAAGGCCTGCCGGACCGTATCGCCGCGCTCGAGGCCGAGCAGCTCGCGGTGCAGGCCAAGCTGGCGGACCCGGCGCTCTATCAAAGTGCGCCGGACGAGGTAGTGCAACTCAGTGCCCGCCTGGATGCGCTCGATGGCGAGATCGAGGCGGCCATGCTGCGCTGGGAGGCGCTCGAGAGCCGCTTGGCCGGCTGATCCTCGTGCTCAGAACACGCCGATCTGGTGAAACCAGGCGGTGGCTGCGGCGGTGGCGAGGAAGATAGCCAGGTGGAAGGCCGCCCACCACTGGTAACGGCGCGCGATGCGCTGCGGATCGAGATCCGAAACCAGGTACAGGCGGTCGGCGGGCTTGCGCACCACATGGGCCTCGGGCGCCGACAGCACGGCGTGGCGCTGGCGCAGCACCTCGCGCCGGGCCTGGGCACGGGCCAGTTCCCACTCCTTGAGGTCGATGCTGCCGTCGCCGTTCAGATCGAAGCGCTTCAACAGGTCGGGCTGGTTGGCTTTCCACTGCGCCAGCAGCTCGCGCACCTGGCCGGTGGTGTCCAGCTCGGGGGCAATGCTGCCTATCGTGGTGAAATCCCCCAGCACGTAGATCGGGTCATGCCGGATCAGCGACCACTGGATCTGGCGCAGCTCGCCGCGCTCGTGTACGTCGCGGCGGCGGACCAGCATTTCGGCGCCCTCGGGATCGACTGCACACACGCCGCTGCCGTCGTCGAGCAGAAAGGAGGCATCGCTGTCGATCGTGCTCTGGTGGCGCCACTTGCCATCGCTGGCCTTGCGCCAGGTGGCGAGCCGGTACCACAGCACCGGCAGCCCATTGAGCGGCGACAGCAGCGGCGTGCCGTGAAGCGGCTGGCCGCGGCCGCGCAGCTCGACATAACCCTGGGCCGCCGATGCGATCCGTGAGGTGGGGGTGTCGAGGATCAGGCGCGCATGCTGAACCGAGCGCAGCCAGCCGAACAGTCCGGTGGCCAGCAGCAGGGCGAGTGCGACTACACTGCCCCAGCCGGTATCGGTGTGCAGGGCGAAGGCGATGAGGCCGAGCTGGGCAAGGGGAAGCGCGGCATTGAAGCCGTCGCGGCGCAGTCGGACGAGCATCTTTCAGTCGGCCGCGTACTTCAGTGCAGTCTGTGCAGCCGGTGCGATGGCGAAAAGCGTTCAGGCACTGAACAGCGCCTTCATGTCGACATCGGCTTTTTCCGCGCTGGCAAACACGAGCAGGGGCTGGGCAAGGAACTGGAACAGGCGTGCCACGACCAGATCGGGAAACTGCTCGATACGCACGTTGTGCACATTGACCGATTCGTTGTACCACTCGCGACGGTCGGCAATGGCGTTCTCAAGTGCGGTGATCCGGCTTTGCAGCTGCATGAAGTGTTCGTTGGCCTTGAGTTCGGGGTAGGCCTCGGCCACCGCGAATATCTGCCCCAGGCCCATGCGCAGCATGCCTTCGGCGGCGCCGAGCGCGGGTACGTCGTGCTTCTCGCGTGCGCTTGCCACGCGCGCCCTTGCCTCGGTGACGCGGGCCAGGGTTTCCTGTTCGAACTGCTTGTACTGGCGGCACACTTCAACCAGCTTGGGCAGCTCGTCATGGCGCTGCTTGAGCAGCACGTCGATATTCGCCCACGCCTTGGCCACGTTGTGCTTGAGCTGGATCAGGCCGTTATAGACGATGACGCCGTAAAACAGGGCAATGACGATCAGCCCCAGAAAAACCGCGGTTGAAATGCTCATACATGGACTCCGTTGGCATGACGACGCTACTGCCCGTTATCGTATAACAGGCGCCTGCAGGTAGCACATGCGATTTCCATCAAGCACGGGGTTTCGCCACGACTTGTTCGGGGCCCTGCGCCGCTTCCTACAGGTTCTCTGGCGGAAGAAAGCGCGGCATGGCGTCGTCCGGTGCTCCTAGACGACGCAGCAGGTAATCCGGTGAAACGTGCAGCAGGGAGCTGATCTCGGCGATATCGTCGGGCAAGGCCGCGTCGTGCCAGCCATGTGCCACGTGGCGGGCAAAATTGGCGGCGAGCGTGATGGTGCGGATTCGCGGGTGCTCGAGTTGGGTCTCGTCGAGCAGTTGCACCAGCAGTTCGGGCATTCTCCACGCCCGGATCAGTGCGAGCTGAATCTCACGCGCACTCGCGCCGAAAACCTCGCGTTGGGCGACAACGCTGCGCAAGCTGCGATCGGCTTGCTGCATGGCATGAACGCGCTGCGTCAGCTCCGGCGCGAAAATCCCGCATACGATGTCGGTTGCCTCGCGTAGCAGGGCGGCGACGGTGATCTCATCGACATCGAGATCGTGACGGATCACGGCCCAGTCACGTGCATATTTTGATGCCTTGCGCGCCCGCCCGATCAGCTTCAGCACCTCGATCAGTGCCTTGGGATGCGCTGCCAGGGTTTCCTCGACGGTGGGGAGGTCCTTGAAGGCCTCGAAAAAAGGCTGAATCCCCATCATGATGATGGCGCGGTCGATGGTGGTGATGTCGTGGTTCTGCGAGTTGCGACGATGGGTTTCGAGATGGCTCAGCAGCTTCATCGTCATCAGCGGGTCGCCCAGTACGACGCCGGCAATGTGCTTGCCGCTCACGCTGTCCATCTGTTCCCGCATCGCATCGAGTTCGCGCACGGTATGCCGCAACACCGGCAGTTTCTGGTGCGAAAAATATTCGACGTAAGCGTCGACCGAGGGGAGCGGCTTGGTCAGCAGGGCCATGGTGTGACCTCTTCAGATGGTATGGTTTTGATTATCGGCCGCGTCGGCGGCGAATTAAAGCAAATCCTTTGCGCTGCCGCCAAAGGGCGCTGCCCTGCTTTTCGTTATAATCGCCACAACATGGACCGCGAGACCAGCGTCGGCTGGCGAGTGCCTGCTTTTCCCGTGAGGAGACCGCTGCAGATGAACCCGTTCAAAGCCTTTGTGATCAATCAGGACGAGAACCGCAAGGTCTTCAGCACGCTGACGACACTCGATCCTGCACAACTCGACGCGGGCGAGGTTCTGATCAGGGTTCATTACTCGAGCATCAACTATAAGGATGCGCTGGCGGCCACCGGGGCGGGCAAGATCATTCGCCGTTTTCCCTGCGTGGGCGGGATCGATCTCTCGGGCGAGGTGGTGGAAAGCGGCGATGCCCGCTTCAAGGCCGGCGACAAGGTCATCGCCACCAGCTTCGATATCGGGGTTGCGCACCATGGCGGCTATGCCGAGTTCGCACGGGTGCCGGCAGGCTGGGTGGTGCCGCTGCCGGCCGGGCTGGATCTGCTCGAGGCCATGGCCCTGGGCACGGCCGGTTTTACCGCGGCACTGGGTGTGGTGCGGATGGAAGACAACGGCCTGACGCCGGACAACGGGCCGGTGATAGTGACCGGCGCGACCGGCGGCGTGGGTGGTCTGGCCATCGACATGCTGGCGCGGCTTGGCTACCACGTGGTGGCGCTCACCGGCAAGGCGTCGGAGCGTGACTATCTGGTCGGGCTGGGCGCGGCCGAAATCCTGCTGCGTTCGGAAATCGATTTCGACAAAACCCGGCCACTCGAGGCCGCACGCTGGGCGGGCGCGGTGGACAACGTGGGCGGCCAGATCCTGCACTGGGTGCTGGCCACGATGAAGCAGGCCGGCACGGTGGCGAGCATCGGCAATGCAGCCAGCTTCAATCTCAACACCACGGTATTCCCGTTCATCCTGCGCGGCGTCAGCCTGCTGGGCATCGATTCCGGCTACATGGGCTTTCCCACCCGGCAGCGGGTGTGGGACCGGTTGGCGACAGACCTCAAGCCGCGCCGCTTGGCAGAGGTGACGCGTGTCATCGAGTTCGATGCATTGCCGGACGCTTTTCCCGCCTTCATCGACGGGAAGGTGAAAGGTCGGACGGTTGTCCGTATCCAGGCCTGATGTACTTGCGCGCGAACTGCTCATGAGCCCTGACGACACACTGCCCAGCCCCAAAGTGCTGATCGTCGATGACTCGCGCATGGTGCGGGCCACGATCACCAAGCACATCCGGGGCCGTTTCGAAGTGCGCGAGGAGGCCGACGGCGAGGCCGGCTGGGAGGCGCTGCTGGTCGATCCGGCGATCCAGCTGGTCCTGACCGATATCGGCATGCCACGCCTCGACGGTTTCGGCTTGCTGCAGCGTATCCGCGAGTCGAAGGTCCATCGGGTGCAGGACATTCCGGTGGTGATCATTTCCGGTGATGAAGACGATGCTGCGCGCGAGCGTGCGCTCAAGCTCGGCGCCAACGACTTCGTCGCCAAGGGGGCCAGCGGCACGGAACTGATCGCGCGGCTCGAATCGCTCGTGCGCCTGGTCCATGCGAAGCGTGATCTGGAGGAAAGCCGCGCCGCACTGGCCACGCAGAGTCCGGTGGACCCCACTTCGGGGCTGGCAACGCCGTCCTACCTCACTCGCCATGCCGAGCAGGAGATGGCGCTGGCGCGTCGTCATCAGGGCGATATTTCGGTGATGGTGATCGACATCGATCATTACGAACAGCTCATCGGCTGGCATGGCGCCCGTGTTGCCGAGCTGATCACGCGCAAGTTGTCGAAAATATTGACCACCAAGGTGCGCACCGAAGATACGGTGACCCAGCTGGCGCCGTCGCGTTTTGCGGTGCTGTCGCCAAGCACCGACCTGATCGGATGCTGCGCTTTCGCCCTGCGTCTGCAGCGCGCGATGGACAAGCTGGTGATGACTTACCGCGACGAGCGGATCCGCATCAGCGTCACGATAGGCGTGGCCAGTTCTGCGGTCGACGGCATGCAGACCGTCGCGCATTTGATTGAAACGGCGTCGAACCGGGTGCAGCGCGGCGTGGCCGCGGGTGGCAACCGGGTCGTTGCCGACAAGGGCGAAGTCGACCAAACCATGGTCGATCGCTTAACGAAGCAGGTCGTCAGCATCGATCATGCCCTGCTTCAAATCCGGAGCGGAGCCGCCGACGAGGTGGCCGAGCGCCTGCCGGAGGTCATCGCCACGTTGTTCCCTCTGCTCGCGTTGATAGAGTCCCGCCTTCATTGCGGGCTTCCTCTCGAGCAGCTCAAAAAATATGACAAGGGACCAAGGTTCGGCAATGACGACACGGAGGGAACCCAAACCTTCGTTTGAGCGGTATCCGTGTCGCACTTGGGGCGTGTTATTGGCCCGAGATTGCGGCATGTCATTTGCAAAATACAGGGAAACCAGAAGGGAGAGGATGCTGATGACCACTTATGACGAATTTCACCGCCGTTCCATCGAAGATCGTGACGGGTTCTGGGCCGAACAGGCCGAGCTCGTGTACTGGAACAAGCCTGCCGAACAAGTGTGCGACTTTTCCAAGCCGCCATTTGTAAAGTGGTTCAAGGGTGGCGAAACCAACCTTTGCTACAACGCTGTCGATCGCCACGCCGAAAAGCGTCCGAACGACCGTGCGCTTATTTACATTTCGACCGAGACCAACGAAGAAAAGGTCTATTCCTTCGCCGAACTGCAGCGCGAAGTCGAGCGCATGTCCGCAATCTACCTCGAGCTTGGGGTGAAGCGCGGCGACCGCGTGCTGATCTATATGCCGATGGTAGCCGAGGCCGCCTTTGCCATGCTCGCCTGCGCCCGTATCGGCGCGATCCATTCGGTGGTGTTCGGTGGCTTTGCCGCCGGCTCGCTCGCCACCCGGATCGACGACGCCAAGCCGGTGCTGATGGTCAGCTCCGACGCAGGCATGCGCAACGGCAAACCAGTGCCGTACAAGCACCTGGTTGACGAGGCTTGCAAGCTTGCCGAGTTTCCGCCGGCCAAGGTGCTGATCATCGATCGCGGTCTCGACAAGGGCTTTCCCAAGGTCGAAGGGCGCGATGCCGATTATGCCGAACTGCGCGCCAAGCATATGGATGCGCAAGTGCCGGTGACCTGGCTCGAATCTTCCGAGCCCAGCTACATCCTGTACACCTCCGGCACCACCGGCAAGCCCAAGGGCGTGCAGCGCGACACCGGTGGCTATGCGGTGGCGCTGACGGCCTCGATGAAGCATATCTACACCGGTGGCGAGGGCGAGACCATGTTCTCCACCTCGGATATCGGCTGGGTGGTCGGCCACAGCTACATCATCTACGGCCCGCTGCTCGGCGGCATGGCCACGATCATGTACGAAGGCACGCCTTTGCGTCCCGATGCCGGCATCTGGTGGCAGATCGTCGAGAAGTACAAGGTCACCGTGATGTTCTCGGCGCCGACCGCGGTGCGCGTACTCAAGAAGCAGGACCCGGCCTTCCTCAAGAAGTACGACCTGTCATCGCTGAAGCACCTGTTCCTGGCTGGCGAGCCGCTCGACGAAACCTCGCACCAGTGGATCATGGAAGAACTCGGCATCCCGGTTATCGACAACTACTGGCAGACCGAAACCGGCTGGCCGATGCTGGCGATCTGCCGCGGCGTGGACGACAGCCCGATCAAGCTCGGCTCGCCCGCCTTCCCGGTGTATGGCTACGACCTGCATATCTACCGCGAAGACGGCACCGAGTGCGGCGCCAACGAGAAAGGCATCGTCGGCATCCTGCCGCCGCTGCCGCCGGGCTGCCTGTCCACGGTGTGGGGGCAGGACGACCGCTTCGTGTCCACCTACTTCAGCGTGTTTGCTGAGCCGGTGATTTACTCCTCGTCCGACTGGGGTATCAAGGACGACAAGGGCTACTACACCATCCTCGGACGCATGGACGACGTGATCAACGTTGCCGGTCACCGCCTGGGCACGCGCGAAATCGAGGAGGCAGTGCAAACCCACCCGGCGATCGCCGAGGTTGCCGTGGTTGGCGTGCATGACGATCTCAAGGGTCAGATGCCGATGGCCTTCGCCGTGGTCAAGGACGCGAGCGTGGTCGACACCGCCGAGAAGCGTGCGGCGCTGGAAAAGGAAGTGATGAAGCGGGTCGACGAGAGCCTTGGTGCGATCGCCCGTCCCGGACGCGTGCACTTCATCAACGGTCTGCCCAAGACCCGCTCCGGCAAGATGCTGCGTCGTACCATCCAGGCCCTGGCCGAAGGGCGCGACGCGGGTGATTTGACCACGATCGACGATCCGAGCTCGCTGGATCAGATCAAACAGGCGCTGGGTCGCTGATTCCGTAGTCGTAGCAATGAAAAGGCCCGCGCGATGCGGGCCTTTTCACACTTGCGGGGCTTGGCATGCAGTCCCTGCCTCAGGTCAGCGATTTTCCGCCCTTCTCGTTCTCGAAGCCTTGCTCGATTTCCTCCTGAATCACCCGCCAGATCGGCTTCACCATGAAGCGCATGCCCTTGATGATGCTCGGCACGTGCATCATCGACGGAACCCGGATGCCGCGGTGTTCCACCGGCCCCCCGATCTGCTTGATATCGACTCCGAGCTTGCCAAAGTGTGATGCCAGGCGCGGTTCGGTGAGCACGAACAGGGTGTCGATCCCGCTTCTTGCCGCCAGCGCAACCGCACCCAGGTAGAGGCCGATCGGGATGTAGGGAAAACGGGGCTGGTCGCCAGTGCCGAAGTCCTCGTCGCTGATGGCGACCGGCGCTCTCTCGTCGCCCCGACGCCTGCGGTATGCGCCCCTCACTGCCAGGCGCGAAACCTCGGCAATACGGTCGCGCGGCAGTTTCATCGGATCGATGATCGAACGGTCCAGGGTGTGTTCACAGGTATGTTCGAATGGCAAGGGTGCCAACGGATCATCCGGTTTGGCCAGCACCAGCCGGGTGCAGCCCACCAGATGATTGGGTGCGTTGGATGTGCGGATCAGGCAGTGCAGGCTGTGCGGGTCGTAGCTGTCCGTCTCCCGCCGGTCTGGCCGCTCGGGTTCGAACTTGAGCTCCTCGCAATACACCTCATGACGAATGCGGAAGACGTCGTTGCGTAACTGCTCGTTCGTTGCCGCGGCGATCTCAAAATACTTCCGGAAGCCGTGGCCGAGGTTGAAGCGTTCGAAGAGTTGCATGGTGTGTCAGCCCGTGGTGGGTTAGCCGTTCTGTCGCAGTGCATCGACGACCGGTATCTTCGATACGCGCATGGCCGGAAAAATCGCCGCAACCGAGGTCGCTGCCAGCCCGATGAGGAAGGCGGAACTCACCGTCCCCGTGTCGATACGGATGAATGCGGTGTAACCGACGTTCGCGTTGGGCGGAGGCGGCATCGGTATGCCGATTGCGGAAATGATCAGCGCAAGAGCGACGCCGATAAGGACGCCGGCACATGCGCCTATGAGGCCGAGGTAAGTGTTCTCAAGCAGAATAAGACGTGCAATCTGCGAGCGTGTGTTACCCAGCGCCTGTAGCGTCCCGAATTCACCGAGGCGTTCGAAGGCGCTCATGTTGACCGCATTAGCCACGGAAAGTAGCACCATCAGCAGTATGATCAGTTGCAGAACACCAAACTGGCGGTCGTAGAGTTGCAGGGTCTTGTCGTAAAAGTCCGAGAGCTGGCGCCAGTTGCGTGCATCGAGGGTGCCGTCGAGCAGCGTCTGGACCTGCGTGAGAACCCTGTCTGTATCCTGCGTGTGATGAAGGCTCACCACCAGGAGATTGGCGCCGTTGTTGAGCAGGAGTTCCTGTGCGGCAGGCAGGGGAATGCGCACTGCACGCGCGTCGAAGTCCTTTGAGAAGCTCTGGAATATGCCGATGATCTCAAAGTCGAGGGTATTGAGCGCGCCCTCCGATGTGTTCATCACCAGCGTCACCTGATCGCCTGGCTTAAGATTCAGCGAGTGCGCCACCCCCTGCCCGACCACCATGCCGAAAGTGTCGCCGTTCGTGAGCTGCCGACCTGCGGTAATGGACACGAAGGTACCGAGTTCGGCTTCCTTCTCCGGCTCGATCCCTTCCCCTACGATGCCGAGGTCGCGTCGCCCGTTGTTGAGCATGCCCGAGAAGCTGAGCCGTGCGGATACATCCTTGACGCCGTCTATGGCAGAGATGCGCTCGGCCAGCGGGATGGGGTTCTCGATCAGGAACTTGTCGGGCTGCCGTGTTCCCTTCTCGAGGAAGTCCTTGCGAAAAACCTGAACGTGCCCGGTCTGTGAATGAATGATCGCTTCGCCGAGTTGCACGAAAATGTCCTGTACGAAGCCACCGGACAGAATCAGGCCGCACACGCCAAAGATGATCGCCGCAAGGGTCATTGCGGTCCTGATTTTCTGGCGAAAGATATTGCGCAGGGCAAGTTTGAAGAACATGGGCTTATCGCTGGTGGCGCAGAGCGTCGACGATGATCATGCGCGAGGCCTTCCACGCCGGGAATATGCTGGCGAGCAGCGTTGTAAGGAAGGCCAGTAAGAAGCCATCCAGCGCAAGCGTGGGTGAGATCGATATCTCGCCAATGAAACCCATCGCCATGCCAGGTGGCGGGGGCATCGGAATGCCGATGATCGACACCAGTGTTCCGACGATCAGACCCAGCGCAACCCCGATGAGGCCACCGGCAAGGCCGAGCAGGGCGCCCTCGAGCACGAACTGAGAAAGTATGCCACTGCGGCGAACGCCGATCGCCATGGAGGTGCCAATCTCGGCAGTCCGCTCTATGACTGCCATGGTCAGCGTATTCGAGATGCTGAGGACAACGATGAGGGCAATCAGAATCCGGATTACGCCGACCTGTTGCGAGAACAGCACCACCGTCTTGTTGTAGAAGTCGGCCAGGTCGGACCATGGAATGACCTCGAACTGATCCGCGGGAAGTCTTTGGCGCAACTCTGCGACGACGTCGTCGGTCTGCTCGGTTTGATCAAGCAGCAGTACCCAGCTGGTTGCGCCCTCAACCCGCATCAGTCGTCGTGCCACCTCGATCGGAACCCGCAACGCGGTATCGTCGTAGGCTTTCGTGGTGGTTGCGAACAAGCCGGCGACTGTTAGCTCGACGGCATTGATTCCGCCCTCGGCTGTCGTTCCGAGCAGCACCACCGTGTCGCCAGGGCGGGCCGAAATGTTGGCAGCCAGTCCGACGCCGAGCAGGACTGAATCGACGGGGCTTTCTTCCAGGCTTCGCCCTTCTGCAATGGTGATTGCCTTGGCGATCGGTGCTTCGAGTACCGGGTCGACGCCTTCGCCGATGAAGGAAATCGTGTCGTCGCCCTTGCTCAACAGGCCGTTGAACGAGAGGCGAGGTGCTAAGGTGCGAAGTGAGGCGGGTGCGTTCTCGCGCGCTGCGCCCGTATCGGCTGGCAACAGGTAGCGGTAGGGGTCGCCAAGTCCTTCGCGAAGATAGCCTGGACGTGTGATCTGCACATGACCGAGTTGGGAGTGGATCGTCGACTCGCGCATGCTTTCGAGCACCCAGTTGATGAAGCCGCCGGCGAGCAGGAACGTGATGACGCCGCCGCATATGATCAGCAGAGCCAGTGCAGCACGCCGGCGTTGGCGGAGCAGGTTGCGTGAGGCGAGGAGCAGGGTCTGCTCAATAGCGCCCAAAGAGGCAGCAAACATGCGGGTCTCGGAGTTGAATCTATTTGGTTATGATAGCTTGTGGAGCGGTTTCCGATGAAGGAGAGATGTGAATGAGCGGGAGTTTCGACTACGACGATGCCTTTTCCCGCAACATCGGCTGGGTGACGGCCGCAGAGCAGGCGAGCCTGCGCACAAAGCGCGTTGCCATTGCAGGCATGGGGGGCGTCGGCGGAGTGCACCTGCTCACCCTCGCGCGGACGGGCATAGGCGCTTTCAATATTGCAGATTTCGACACCTTCGATGTCGTCAACTTCAATCGGCAGGCTGGGGCATCGGTTTCGGCGCTCGGGCGCCCGAAGGTCGAGGTGATGGCCGAATTGGCGCGCGAAATCAATCCGGAGCTTGATGTAAGGTCTTTCCCGCAAGGTGTTTCCGAAGGCAACCTCGACGATTTTCTCAAGGACGTGGATCTCTACGTAGACGGGCTCGATTTCTTCGCATTTGCCGCCCGCAGGGAGACCTTCGCCGCTTGCCACCGACTCGGCATTCCGGCTGTGACTGCCGCGCCGCTGGGCATGGGAACCGCTGTGCTGATTTTCGCTCCCGGAGGAATGTCATTTGAGGATTACTTCTGCCTCGATGGCTGTTCCGAGGACGAAATGGCTGTGCGCTTCCTTCTTGGTCTGTCGCCGGCGATGTTGCAGCGCGGTTACCTCGTAGATCCGTCACGGGTCAATCTTTCCGAGCGTCGCGGCCCATCGACGATAGCGGCCTGCCAGTTATGTGCCGGGGTGTCTGCAACGGAAAGTCTGAAGCTGCTTCTGGGGCGCGGTGGCGTGCCGATTGCCCCGCGCGGATATCAGTTCGACGCCTATCGGAATCGTCTCGTAAAGACTTGGCGACCGGGCGGAAACCGGAATCCGATACAACGCCTCGGGCTCTGGATAGCTCGCAGGCAATTGCAGCGAATGAAGGGAAGTGGGGTTTGATATGAGCACTCGCGAGATTCTGCTGAAGATACTGGACCTTGCGCGCTGGGCGCCCAGTGGGGACAACACACAGCCGTGGCGGTTCGAAGTACTGAGCGATACGCAGGTTGCGGTCCACGGTCATGATACGCGCGACTGGTGTGTGTACGATTTCGAGGGCCGCGCCAGCTATATGGCTCATGGCGCACTGCTTGAGACAATCCGTGTCGCAGCAAGTCGTTACCGCTTGAAGGCCGACTGGGCTCTACGCGAAAGCGGCGTTTCCGGCGCCGTTGTCTACGAGGTATCGTTTGAGCAGGATCCTTTGATGGATCCAGATCCGCTCAGTCACTTCATCGAATCCAGAACGGTTCAACGTCGACCGATGAGAACGACTCCGCTGACTGCCACACAGCGTGCCGTGCTCTTCGCAGCTCCGGGCTCTGGATACGGGGTTAGATCGTTCGAGTCATTCCGGGAGCGGCTGGCAGTAGCACGCTTGCTTTGGCGAAACGCGCATGTGCGCCTGACATGCCCCGAAGCCTATCTGGTGCACAAAGAGGTGATAGAGTGGAACGCTCAATTCAGTGAAGATCGTATTCCTGAGCAGGCGGTGGGGGTTGATCCGCTTACTGCACGCTTGATGCAGTGGGCTATGCAAAGCTGGGAAAGGGTGAGCTTCCTGAACCGCTATTTACTGGGTACGCTTGCTCCGCGTATTCAGCTCGATCTGATTCCTGCGCTTTCATGTGCGGGGCATCTATTGATTGTGGCCGATGCGGCTCCGACCTCTGTTACCGACTTCGCAAGGGCGGGCGGCGCCATGCAGAGACTCTGGCTTACTGCGGCGAGCCTTGGGCTTCATGTACAGCCAGAAATGACGCCGCTCATCTTCGGCTGGTACGCCGAAGCCGGAAAGGCCTTGTCGGCCGACGACGCGGTGAGTGAAAGGGCTCGTGCGCTTGGCAATGAAGTCCTGAGTCTGGCAGGGGCTGGTGCGGTATTCTTTTGCAGAACAGGTTATTCGCGCCAGCCGCTCTCGCGGTCTATTCGAAAACCGCTGTCCGATCTCATGGTCTAGGGGGCATTTGGCCTGCGTTGGGCTCCTTGTCAACATACTCTTGGAGGAATGTGATGAAAGTACTTGTGACGGGGGGTGCCGGATTCATTGGTACGCGGACAAGTGCGGCGCTTGTTGCGGAAGGCCATGTGGTGCGTGTCCTCGATTGTCTGGATCCGCAGATACACGGATCAAACGCCGATTTTCCGCTAGCGTTATCGAGCATTGCCGAATGTGTGAGGGGCGACGTCTGTAATCTTGCGGACTGCGTCGCCGCACTGGAAGGCGTAGAGGCGGTCATCCATCTTGCCGCGCGGACTGGTGTCGGCCAGAGCATGTACGACCTTGCGGATTACGTTGAGACTAATGTCCGCGGTACTGCGACACTGGTCGAGGCCATTATCAAATCACGCGCGTCCTTGCGGCGGGTCGTGTTGGCTTCGTCACGGGCTGTCTATGGGGAAGGCATGTACGTGTGTCGGACCCATGGATATCAGCATCCGGCCACGCGTGACCGTGAGGCCATGGAAAGCGGGCGTTTCGAGATGTACTGCTGCGAATGCAGTGAAGCCATGGCTGCGTCGCCTACCCCCGAGTCGTGCGACCGGAAGCCGTTGTCCGTTTATGCATGGACCAAAGTTCACCAGGAAGACTATTGCCGGTGGGCGCAGCAGACGCTGGGTTTGCCCTTGGTCGTCTTGCGATACTTCAACGTCTATGGCGCCGGTCAGTCGCTGCGCAACCCGTATACGGGAGTGGTGTCGATCTTCTATTCGCTGCTCAGGGCCGGACGGAGCCTCTCCATGTACGAGGGCGGCCGCCCCCTGAGGGATTTCGTTCATGTCGATGATGTTGTCCGGGCAAACTTGTTGGCGCTCTCTGCTGAGGACGTCATCGGCGGCACCTTCAATATCGGTTCGGGGCAGGCCGATACGATTTCCACGATCGCCACTTCCCTTGCCGATGCGCTGGGGGTGAGTGCGAGGCTTGAGGATCGAGGTGAGTTTCGGGTGGGCGACATTTATGCGTGCTTCGCTGATCTGAGCGAATCAAGAAGTCGCCTGGGTTATTCGCCTCTCATCGACATAGCAACCGGCATGAGAGAGTTCAGTGCGTGGGCGCAGAGCCAGGAAAGTGTGGATCTTTACGACACCACTGTCGCCGAACTGGACCGCCACGGGCTATTCGGACGCGCCCGGAAGTCGGCCACATAGAAGTGAGGCGGCCTCGCCACCATGCCTAAGGTGCTCTTTTTTGCAGAAGGTGTCTCGCTTGCGCATGTGGCGAGACCTGTCGCTCTCGCCCAATCTCTGGGACCCGAGTGGGAGACCCATCTGGCCAGCCCGGATGGTTTCGATGTCTGCTTCGGCGATTCGCGTGCGGTCCGGCACAAGCTCTCCTGCATCGGCAGCAAGGTGTTCATGGCGCGGCTCGATGCCGGATCTCCTGCCTACCGACACAGCGAGCTCGCACAGTATGTTGAAGAAGATCTCCAGCTGATTGAACGTGTGAAGCCCGATGTGGTGGTGGGCGACTTCCGGCTTTCTCTAAGTGTGGCGGCCCGGGTGTCGAGAATACCCTACGCAGCGATTTGCAATGCTCAGTGGAGCCCGCACGCGAAGGCCCCCGGGCGCATTCCTGTGCCCGATATCGCCGCTGTACGCTTCTTTGGCGAGAGGGTTTCGACGCCAATTTTTCGCTGGGCTTTTCCGCTTGCGCTGCGGCTGCACGGGCGTGCGCTCAATCAGGTTCGGAGAACATACGGGCTGACTCCCCTGGAAGACCTGCGGGATGCATATACCGATGCTGATCTCGCGCTGTTCGCCGATACGCCTTCATTGGTGCCCGTAGTGGGCGGCGCCCGTCCACATGTCTACATTGGTCCGATCGTGTGGTCACCGAGCATGGCGAACCCGCCCTGGTGGGATGAAATTGCCAGTGCCGACTCGGTGTATGTTTCGGTCGGGAGTACCGGGAACACGGCCGCCTTGCCCTTGATCCTTGGTGCGCTCGAGGAGGCTGGATACACGACGATGGTCGCCACGGCGGGGCGCAGTTCGATCTCGGCGATCCCCGGGCGGCGCTACGTGGCGCCCTATCTCTCTGGGGAAGCGGCCGCCCGTCGCGCCCGGTTTGTCGTCTGCAATGGTGGTACTGCCACCGCGTACCAGGCACTGTCATGCGCGAAAGGCGTGCTTGGCGTGTGCTCGAACATGGATCAGTTCCTGACCATGCAGTACGTCCAGGCTGTCGGGGCGGGAATTGGCCTACGGGCCAGTGCCTTGACGCCGGAGAAATTGACGGAAGCGATCGGAAGAATGGGGCCTGCAGGCGCTGTTACCGCAGCCGGCAAGCGACTTGGCGACGATTTCTCGAAGCACCGCTATGGCGAGCTGTTTCCGCCGGCTTTGGCGTCCATCCTTTAGCGGCCCGTAAAAAAACAAAGGGCAGGCCGCTTTCGCGGTCCTGCCCTTTACTGAAGCTTTGCTTTATTAAGCGGCGGTGCGGCGACGACCGATCAGGCCAGCGAGACCGAGACCAAGGCCCAGCAGTGCGAGGCTGCCCGGCTCCGGCACCAGGAAAGTCTGGTTGGCATCGGCCTGACCGACAAAGCTGGTGTTCGTATCTGCACCGGGAGCGCCGACACCGTCAAAGCTGGCGGGGCGGGTCCAGTCGGTGGTCCGATTGCCGAACTGCAGTGTGGATACTGCGAGGGTGTCGGCCAGTGCCGGCGTGAGGAAGTCGAGGTTGGTGTAAGTTACTTGGCCCGCGAAGACACCGGCCAGCACCACATTGCCCGGATTGGTCGGACCTTGTGCGCCGATAAGCGAGTCGGAAATCGGCGAGCCCAGGAAGGTGCCGCTCAGGAGCAGGGTGCCGTCAGTAAAGCCGGTGCCGGCGGCTTGACTCGAGTTTGCGCTGGCGGCGTCATACCAGATGTTCCACGTTCCGCCGATGATGTCGATCTGCACGACCGAGCAATTGGCCACGATGCAGGTGACCTGCTCCTGGATGGTCGCGGTGATCGTGTATTCGTAGAAGCTGTTCAGGCCGGACATTGCTGCGCCGGTATAGCTGACGCCCGCCGAGTTCTTCACCGAAGTGGCGTTAGCCTGATAATACATCGTGAAGTTGTCAGTGGTGCCGAGGGCCATGCCCGACGTGATGCCATATCCGTCGATCCACACGGAGCCGGCCGAATCCCAGTCGAAACCACCGAAGTCGAAGTCGCCGTCGCTGTTGGTGAGAATGGCTGCAGAAGCGGTGGCGGTGAATCCAAGCATTGCTGCGGCGGCAATAACAGTCTTAATAGTCTTCATGATCTCAATCTCCGGTGTTGGTGTTCATAGTTGCTACTGCCAAAGATAAAGCAATCAACATGCCAGTTAGTTCAGCTCTAAGAAAGTAACGTTAAAACAGACGGTTAAGGTGAGTCCGAAAATCGATCTACTTTCTGCGCGCGCCGACTGTAAAAATATTCGACACAGCGGGATGCGAGGTGACCGGGTTTCTTCCGAAGCGGAGTTTGCTGACTGGCGAATCGGATGCACGATTTCTCCTCGGCGGGCTAGCCGAGCAACCCTCGATATTCTTGGTCGCTCCGCCGGCCCCCTCTGATTCCATATCAAACGGGGTGCCTTAGGTTAAGGTAACGTGCGAAGACGGTCGGGAGAAACTGCTTGGTCCCTGCGTCATCACTTTGGGGTTTGGGCATCCACTGTCTGAAGCGTGTGTTGTCGAACCCCTGATTGTCGCTAAGGTAGTCAAGATAGATAGGAAGTGTTGCCAACGCCTTGCGGTACTTTGCGGGGGCTAGAACGGCTGCTACCCGAGTGAGTGCTGCAAAAGTGCTACGCGGCAGCGTGAGCTTGGGCGGAACGCCCAGGCCGTGGGCACCGAAGGACTCCCGCACCATGGCTTTCAGGTCTTCCAGGCGTGGTGCGTGCGCAGGGCCTGAGCACAGGTGAAAGATCTGCCCAGCGGTGCTTCGGTCACGACTCGCCGCGACGATGGCTTCGGCAACCCGGTTTACCGGGATCACATCGAGTTGCGCTTCGCCAAAGTCCGGATAAAGCCCGAGAGTCCGGCGGCCAGAGAGAAACTCGCAGATGAAGTAGAAGATCTGGAAGTGGATGATGCGCCCGTCGACCGAGCTGCCGATCACCATGCTCGGGCGATGTACCGTGACCGGCAGTTGTTCGGTTTCGATTGCCGATCTGACCAGGACTTCCGCTTCTGCCTTGGATTGTTCATAGGTGTTGTGAAAGTCTCGCGGTTCTTCGATCCATGTTTCGGGTAAGGCGCCTGGACGCTTGCCGCCAACCCCGACCGTGCTGACGAACTCGAGCTTGCGCAAGGCGCCGCCCGCGGCGGCTTGTCTGGCCAGCGCAAGTATCGCTTGGGTCGAATCCACCGCCGACTGGCGGGCTTCCGCCAGGGGCTTGTTCATGTGCACGCTGGCCGCGCAGTGGATGATGTGGTGGGTGTCGGTGCAGAGCGGCGTGTAGCGATCGCGGTCGAGTCCGAAGCGGGGCAGGGTGGCGTCGCCGCGTATGGCTTCGATGCGTGCCCGACCGGGGGACTCCGGACCCAGCTCCCAGAACTTGTATAACGCCTCCATGCGTCGGATGAGGTGCTCATCCGAGTCGGCGCGCAGCAGAATACGGATGTTCGTTTCGGGTTCTGCTAGCAGCAGCGGAACGATGGCGCTGCCGACGGCGCCGGAGGCGCCGGTGAGAAAGTAGTTGCTCATAGGGCGTGGATCACCACTGGGTCCTTGGGGCAGTTGGCTGAATGTTGTTCGGCTGCTTTCTGGTAGGACTGCTCGATCTGCACCGCAAAGCGGTATTCGATGGGCTGGCGCCGCACTTTGAGGTTGGCGGTCAGTTCGCCCCCGAGGATAGTGAATGGCTGCGAGGACACTATGATGGCCCCAGGGCGCTGATAGTCCGGAAAGTGTCGGCAGGCCGCCGCAGCGTCTGCTCCGATGCGTTTCAGGGTGGCGGATTCGCCAATCTGACCGGCAAGGGGGTGTTGCGGATCGATGGTCAGCAGGGCGACCGGGTAGGGTCGGTCTCGGCCGACGATGATTGCGTGCTCCACATAGTCGATTTTCTTCAGTTCGGCTTCAATCGGCACCGGCGTGATGCGGCGGCCGGTGGAGGTCTTGAATACCTCGCTCTTGCGGCCCAGCAGCCACAGGTAGCCGTCATCATCGATACGGGCGTAATCCCCGGTGTGAAGAAATCGGTCGTTGTCGAATACAGGGTCTGAAACCTGTCCGCCCAGGTAGCCTGCAAATACGCCGGGTCCACGAACCAGCAGTTCTCCGTCTTCTGCGACGCGCAGCTCGCTGCCGGGCAAGGGGCGGCCGACGCTGCCGAAACGGTAGGCTTCCGGGGTGTTGATCGCGATCGGAATGACGTTTTCGCTGACGCCGTAGGCTTCCAGCACCAGCCAACCGAGGCCGTGGAAGCGTTCCATCAGCCACTGCGGCAGGGGTGCCGAGCCGCTTGCCATGAACATGAGCTCGGGACCCATCAATGCTCGTACCCGGGCAAGCAGACGATCGCTCAGAGGGTGCAATGCACGACACCAGACGGGTGGCGGGCGGCCTGCACGACGAGCTTCTGCAACCCGCTGTCCGACCTCCCATGCCGTATGCACTAGCCGTCGGATGGGGCTGGGCTGACGGTCGATTTCTGCGACGATTCCGGCATGCAGCTTCTCAAAGAATCGGGGTACGCCGACAAACAGCGTTGGCCTGATTTCGGGGAGCAGGCGGATGATCTGATCCGGCTTGTCGACAAAGTAAGTCTGGGCGCCGGTGCTCATGGCGAACAGATTGAGGATGCGCTGGAAAAGGTTGGACAGGGGTAACCAGCAGACTAGCCGCGCCTCGCCGCGCACCGATGGAAAGTGGGCGCTGATCGCATCGCAGGCGAGGATGAGCTGGCGGTGCGAGTAGGGGATGCCCTTCGGAAGGCCGGTGCTGCCCGAGGTGAACACGATGGTGGCGGTGTCGTCCGGCCCCGTGGGCGACGGCAACTCGATGGCCTCGGGCTTGCTATCCAGGAGCGCCCGCAAGGAGTGGGCACGCGATAGCGGCACTTCGTCCGCGATGATAGGGATGTCGGCCGCCCTCCACAGGCCCTCAATGAACGCCAGCTTCTCCGAGTCGGGGACGACAATTGCGCGTGGCTGTGTCAGCGCCAGGATGTGCTGCAGGTTTCTCGGCGCATCATGCCCATCCAGCCCCACAACGACACCCCCGCAGGCGAGCGCGGCAAGCTGGCAATAGTCCCATAGTGGCGAAGTCGGCAGCATGATCGCGACGCGATCCCCTGGCCGTAGCCCGAGCAGGGTGAACTGGGCAGCGAGCGCCGCAACCTTTCGTTCAATCGTGTGCCAGGTGGTTTGTTGCCACTGTCCGCTGCTGTCCGGATGCAGGTAAGCGGTGGCCCCAGGCGTTTCCCGGGCGCGGGCGGACAGGCATTGCGGGAGGGTCTGTATCGATGTACTCACGCCGCGAGTATAGGGGGATGAACACCGTTTGGATATTCATCCGAGATCTTCTTGAGCGTGGTTCAGCGTCCGACCATGTTGTCCCTATGTATCAGCTCCGGCTCGTCTATGTAGCCCAGGAGTTTCTCGATCTCGGCGGTCGGCTTGCGTGCGATCCGGCGGCATTCCGAAGCGCTGTAATTGACCAGCCCGCGCGCCACTTCTTCTCCGGTGATGCTGCGGCAGCTTACTGCCGCGCCACGCTTGAAGTCGCCGCGCACTTCGATCACGCCCACCGGCAACAGGCTGCGGCCGTTCTTCAGCGCGGTGACGGCGCCGTCGTCGATGATGAGGTCGCCGGCCAGCTGCAGGTGGTCGGCCAGCCACTGTTTGCGGGCCTGCAGCGGCGTGCTGCTGGCGTAGAGCAGGGTGCCCACAGCTTCGCCGGCGGCCACGCGCAGTAACGGGTCGAGCTCGCGACCGCTGGCGATGCAGGTGTGGGCGCCGCTGCGTGCGGCGCGCTGGGCGGCACGGATCTTGGTGATCATGCCACCGCGACTGATGCCGGTGCCGGCGCCGCCGGCCATGGCCTCGTAGCTGCGGTCTTCGGCACGGCCTTCGCCGATCAGGGTTGCACTGGGGTCGCTGCGTGGGTCGGCGGTGAACAGGCCTTGCTGATCGGTCAGGATGATCAGTGCTTCGGCTTCGATCAGGTTGGCCACCAGTGCGCCGAGCGTGTCGTTGTCGCCGAACTTGATTTCGTCGGTCACCACGGTGTCGTTCTCGTTGATGATCGGGATCACGCCGAGTTCGAGCAGGGTGGTCAGGGTCGATCGCGCATTGAGGTAGCGGGTGCGGTCGGCGAGATCTTCGTGGGTGAGCAGGATCTGCGCGGTGTGCAGGCCGTGGCGTGAGAAGGCTTTCTCGTAGGCTTCCACCAGGCCCATCTGGCCGACAGCGGCGGCGGCCTGCAGTTTGTGCATTTCGTGCGGGCGCCTGGTCCAGCCCAGGCGCTGCATGCCGGCCGCGATGGCACCGGAGGAGACCAGTGCGACCTCGCGGCCTGCCTTGCGCAGCGCGGCGATCTGGCGTGCCCAGTCGTCCAGTGCGGCGTGGTCGAGGCCGGCGCCGTTGTTGGTGACGAGCGCGCTACCAACCTTGACCACCAGACGGTGGGCGTTGCGGATCTTGTTTCTCATGGTGCTGTGCTGCGCAGGCTTGTGGTTAGCGGGGGGTGTTGCTGTCGTCGTCCTGGTCGTCCTGGGCGTCGTGAAGTGCGTCGTCGATCTCGTCGCCTTCCTCTTCGTCAAGTGCCTCTTCCAGCGCGGCAGCCTCGGCCGCGGCACGGGCGGCATCCATGGCGGCGAGGCGGGCCGTTTCGGCGGCGAGGCGTTCCAGGCGCTCGGCTTCGATGCGGTCGCGTTCGCTGTCAAGGAAGTCCTGGATGGCGAAGATCAGCGGCCGACAGCCGTCACCCTTGAGCGCGGAGATCGAGAAATGACGTTCCACCGGGCCGTAGGCCTCGAGGAAGGCTGCGACGCGATCAGCACGTTCTTCTTCCGGGATCAGGTCGAGTTTGTTCAGCGCCAGCCAGCGCGGCTTGTTGTACAGTTCCTCGTCGTATTTGCGCAGTTCTTCGACGATGGCCTTGGCGTCGCGTACCGGATCGGTTTCGGGGTCGAAGGGGGCGAGATCGACCAGGTGCAGCAGCACGTGGGTACGCTGCAGGTGGCGCAGGAACTGGTGGCCGAGGCCGGCGCCTTCGGCGGCACCCTCGATCAGGCCGGGGATGTCGGCGATGACGAAGCTGCGGCTTTCTGCGGTACGCACTACGCCGAGGTTGGGCGCGAGCGTGGTGAACGGGTAGTCCGCGACCTTGGGCTTGGCGGCCGACACGGCGCGGATGAAGGTGGACTTGCCGGCGTTGGGCATGCCGAGCAAACCGACATCGGCGAGGACCTTGAGCTCGAGCGAGAGCATGTGGCGCTCGCCTTCCTGGCCCATGGTGCGCTTGCGCGGGGCGCGGTTGGTACTGGACTTGAAGTGGATGTTGCCGAGCCCGCCACGGCCACCGCTGGCGATCAGGATGCGCTTGCCGTCTTCGTCGAGGTCGGCGATCAGCTCGCCGGTTTCCTGATCGGTGATCACGGTGCCCACCGGAAAGCGCAGGGTGATGTCGTCACCGCCCTTGCCATAACAATCCCGGCTGCCGCCGTTCTCGCCGCGTTCGGCGCGGTAGCTGCGGGTGAAGCGGAAGTCGATCAGGGTGTTGAGGTTGCGATCGGCCACCGCATACACGCTGCCGCCGCGGCCGCCGTCGCCGCCATTGGGGCCGCCGCGGGGGATGTATTTCTCGCGGCGGAAGGTGGCAACACCGTTGCCGCCGTCGCCGGCGATTACTTCGATACGGGCTTCGTCAAAAAACTTCATGGTACTTCCGGCTGGCAGGGACGCGGCAATACGGCAAAGGCCGCGAACCGGGTCACAGGATTACAAGGTTGTGGAGCGGGAGCTACAAAACAAAAAAGCCCTACCGCAAGGATAGGGCTTTTTTCGGCCATGCGGAGCAGCTCAGACTTGCGCAGCCTGCGCAACTTCTGCAACGGCAACTTCAGCGACTTCGGGCAGGATCGCCACGGTCCGGCGACGGGCGGGGCCCTTCACCAGGAACTTGACGGTGCCGTTGGTCAGCGCGAACAGGGTGTGATCCTTGCCGATGCCGACGTTGTCGCCCGGGTGGTATTCGGTGCCACGCTGGCGAACAATGATGTTGCCGGCGAGCACGAACTGACCACCGTAGCGCTTCACGCCGAGGCGCTTTGATTCTGAGTCGCGGCCGTTACGGGAACTACCGCCAGCTTTTTTATGTGCCATTTTGAATTACCTCCTGGCTCAGGCCGAAATCGCGTCGATGCGGATTTCGGTGTAGTTCTGCCGATGCCCCTGATGCTTTTGGTAGTGCTTGCGGCGGCGCATCTTGAAAATCTTGATTTTGTCGTGACGACCGTGGGAAACCACGGAAGCCGTGACGGAAGCTCCGGCGACCACCGGTGTGCCGATCTGAACCGACTCACCTTCACCGACCATGAAAACCTGGTCGATTGTGATCTGGGAACCCACGTCGGCCGGTATCTGTTCTACCTTGATCTTTTCGCCGGCGACGACGCGATACTGCTTGCCACCGGTTTTTATCACCGCGTACATGGTGTTGCTCCAGTTGATGGGTTTGCAAAGAATCGCGCAATTTATCCGTGCGTGAGCGAAAAGTCAATATTAATCAGTGCGTAAAGTCATCGTGCAGCAAGGGTCGGGAGCAACTCGTCCAGCGCATGCTGTTCGGTGCGGTAGGCGGAGAGGGCGGCAATCCGCGGCCACAGGCCGTCGCGCTCCATCGCGTCGATGACCTGCTTCTTGAGTCCGCAGCAGGCAATCGATTGGCCCTGGGCGGCGAAACGGTCGATCAGCCCGTTCAGCACGTGGAGTCCGGTGGCGTCGATATCGTTGATGCCGGCGGCGGAGATCAGCACCGTGCGCACGGCCGGCTGGGCACGGGCGGCGCGCAACATTGCATCTTCGAAAGTGGCGGCGGTCACGAAGGTGAGCGGGCTGTCGAAACGCAGGATGACAAGTTGCGGGTCGGGGTGGGGCAGGCCGAAACGCTCGAGATCGCGATAGGTGCCGTCCGGATGCAAGCCGAGCATGGCCGCGCGCGGGCTCATGCCGCGATAGACCATCAGCGCCAGCGACAGCATCAAGCCGGTGAGGATGCCATTCTGGATATTGGGGGCAAAGGCCAGGGTGGCGACGAAAGTCAGTGCGGCAGCGAGGCCATCGTCGCGGTTGGCGCGCCAGGCGCGAGCGAGTGCCCCGAAGTCGAGCAGATTGACCACCGCCAGCAGGATCACTGCAGCCAGCACCGGTTTGGGCAGGTGCCACAGCAGGGGGGTGAAATACAGCAGTGTGAGCAGCACGGCGACAGTCGTCACCAGTGCCGAAAGGCCGGTGCGGGCACCGTTGGCGTAATTCAGCGCCGAGCGCGAGAACGAGGCGCTGACCGGCATCGAGCCGGTCAGCGACGATGCCAGCTTGGCCAGGCCCTGGCCAATCAGCTCCTGGTTCTGGTCCCATGGCTGGCGGGTCTTGCCCGAGATCAGCTTGGCGCTCGAGGCTGCTTCCATGAAGCTCACCAGGGCGATGACAAAGGCGGTCGGCAGCAGGGCGACGATGGCGTCCGTCTGCAGTGCTGGCATCGTCAATTGTGGCAAGCCTGCGGGAATGGCGCCAACCACGGCGCCGCCGCTGTGCTCGAAGCCGAGTGCGGCCGATAGCGCCGTAGCCGCGACGACCACAAGCAATACGCCGGGGAGTCGAGGCAGCGTGCGGCGCAGCAGGATGAGGGTGGCAAGCGCGCCCAGGCCAAACAGTGCTGCCTGGAGATGAATCCCGTCGCCGCTGGAGAATGCACGGATCAGATCGGCGATGAACTGTCCGCCCTGGGGCAGTGCCAGCCCGAGTAGCGGCGGCAGTTGCGACAGGCAGATCACCAGTGCCGCGGCGTTGATGAAACCCATCAGCACCGGATGCGACAACAGATTGAGCAACCAGCCCAGGCGCAGCACGCCGAGGGCGAGCTGGATTACGCCGGACAGCAGTGCCAGCAGCACCGCCAGGGCGAGAAACTCCGGCGTGTCCGGCCGCGCGAGCGGCAGCAAGCTGGCGCCGGTGAGCAGCGCGGTGAGCGCAACCGGGCCGGTCGATAGCTGCCCGCAGGAGCCGAACAATGCACCGATCAGCGCCGGCAGCAGTGCGGCATAGAGGCCGATATAGGGCGGTAGTGACCCCAGTTGCGCGTAGGCCAGCGATTGCGGGATCAGGACCAGTGCTACCGTGATGCCGGCGACGAGGTCGCCGCGAATACCGTGTTTCGCCCACAGCTGCGGCCAGGCCAGAAAGGGCAACAGGCGCTCGGCCGCGGAGGGTGGGGTCATCGGATATCAATATGGTGAGTCAATGCCGAATCTTAGCAAAGGCGCGCAGGTCGTGTTCGTGAGCGCCCGGGTTGCAGAACATTGAGGGAAAACCCCAGTGGCAGGATAACTTGCCTGCGCTAGAATTCGAGCTTGTCAGACAAGTAGATGACCATGAACGCATCCATACTCGACCGACCGCTGCGCCTCAGCGACCGCGTATCCAGCCAGATCGAGGCCTGGATCAGCGAGCGTGCCCTTGCCCCCGGCACGCAGCTCCCCACCGAAAAGGTGCTGTGCGAGCGCTTCGGCGTGAGCCGCGCGGTGGTGCGCGAAGCGATCTCGCGGCTCAAGGCCGAGGGTTGTGTCGAGACTCGTCAGGGGCTGGGTGCCTTTGTGGCGGCGGCGCCGGGCGAGGGCAGCTTCAAGCTGATGCGCGAAGTGGATCCGGATGCGGGCGATGCGGCGGATATCTTTGAGTTGCGGTGCATGGTCGAAAGTGGTGCAGCCGAGTTGGCCGCCCTGCGCCGCACCGAAGCGGACCTGCTGCGGATCGGGCGGGCGCTGGAAGACATGGAGCAGGCGCTGGTGACCGGGGATGGCGGTGCGGTGACCGACGATGCGTTTCACCTGGCAATTGCTGCTGCGTCCGGCAATCGTCAGCTCGAGCGTTTTCTCGCTTACATGGGGCGGCAGTTTTCGGCGTCGCGGGTGCCGACCTGGAGCGAGGACGGGCATCGCGGCGGTCGTGCTGCCGAGGCGCAGGCCGAGCACCGGCGAATCTTCGAAGCGATTCGTAGTGGCGACGCAGTTGAAGCGGGGGTGGCGGCGCGGGTACATCTGACGGCAGCGGCGCGTCGTCTGGGTGTGGTCCTGCGCAGGCCTGAACAGAATATGGACACGACCGATCGGGTCGCAAGGCATGGAGAAGTGGCATGAGTCTGATTGAAAAAGTCGTCCCCGGCGAGCGCGACGCGGATTATTCCGGTGTGGATAAGGCTCGGGTCGTGGAGGCGCTGGCGCGTGTGCTGCCGGCCGGGGCCTTGATGTTCGAAACCGAGGATCTGCGACCCTACGAATGCGACGGCCTGGCCGCCTACCGTGCCTTGCCGCTGGTGGTGGCGCTGCCCTCGACCGAAGAGCAGGTGGTTGCGGTGCTGAAGGCGTGCTCCACGCTGGGCGTGCCGGTGGTTGCACGCGGTGCCGGTACCGGGCTGTCGGGCGGTGCGCTGCCGCACACCCAGGGCGTGTTGCTGTCGCTGGCGCGCTTCACCCGCATCCTGCATCTCGATCCGCATGCCCGTACCGCGGTGGTTCAGCCCGGGGTGCGCAACCTGGCGATATCGGAGGCGGCTGCACCGCACAGCCTGTATTACGCACCGGACCCTTCGTCGCAGATCGCCTGCACTATCGGCGGAAACGTGGCGGAGAACTCCGGCGGGGTGCACTGCCTCAAGTACGGCCTGACCGTGCATAACCTGCTGCGGGTGCGCGGGGTGACGATAGAGGGCGATCTGGTGGAGTTCGGCAACCATGCGCTCGACGCCCCAGGCTACGACCTGCTTGCGCTGATGACCGGGTCGGAAGGCATGCTGGCGGTGATCACCGAGGTGACGGTGAAGCTTACCCCCAAGCCGCAACTGGCCCAGTGCGTGCTGGCGGCCTTCGACGATGTGATCCGCGCCGGTGACGCCGTGGCCGCGATCATCGCCGCCGGCATCATTCCGGCCGGGCTGGAGATGATGGATCAGCCGGCCACGGTTGCGGTGGAGTCCTTCGTCCATGCCGGCTATCCGCTCGACGCCAAAGCCATTTTGCTGTGCGAGTCCGACGGTACGCCGGAAGAGGTGGCCGAGGAGATTGCCCGGGTGCGCACCGTGCTCGAACAAAGCGGTGCGACCGAGATCCGGGTGTCGCGTGACGAAGCCGAGCGGATGCGGTTCTGGGCCGGGCGCAAGGCGGCTTTCCCGGCTGCGGGGCGGATGTCGCCCGACTATTACTGCATGGACGGCACCATTCCGCGCAAGCGCCTGGGCGAAATGCTCACCGCGATTCAGCGCATGGAAGAGAAGTACGCCCTGCGCTGCATCAACGTGTTCCATGCCGGCGACGGCAATCTGCACCCGCTGATCCTGTTCGATGCCAACCAGCCCGGCGAGCTCGAGCGCGCCGAGGAGTTCGGCGCCGACATCCTTGAGCTGTCGGTGGCGCTCGGGGGCACGATCACCGGCGAGCATGGTGTGGGGGTGGAGAAGATCAACCAGATGTGCAGCCAGTTCTCGCGGCCCGAGCTGACCATGTTCTTCCGCGTCAAGGGCGCCTTCGATCCGGCGGGGCTGCTCAATCCGGGCAAGGCGATTCCGACCCTGAACCGCTGCGCCGAGTACGGGCGCATGAAGGTGCATGACGGGCAGTTGCCATTTCCGGAGTTGCCGCGTTTCTGATGAGTCGCGGCTGGATCCAGTTCCTGCTGGTGGTGGTGCCGGTGCTGTCCCTGGTGGGCACGTGGATGGCCCTGCGCGGGGCGGGTCGCCCGTGGTTGGACAAAGAACACAAAGACAAGGTGGATGAGTGATGAGTGAACAGGTATCGGCCTGGGCCGAGCAGATCCGCAGTGCGGCGCAAAGCGGCTCGCCGCTGTGTATCGAGGGTGGCGGGAGCAAGCGCTTCTATGGGCGTGAGGCGCAGGGCGAAGTGCTCAATGTTGCCGGGCACGCGGGCGTGGTCAGTTATGAGCCGACCGAACTGGTCGTGACCGTACGCGGGGGCACACCCTTGTCCGAGCTTGAGGCGGTGCTGGCCGAGCAGGGCCAGTTTCTGGCGTTCGAACCGCCCCGCTTTGGCAGTGGCGCGACCGTGGCCGGGTGCGTCGCGACCGGTTTGTCCGGCCCGCGGCGGGCAACGGCCGGCGCGGTGCGCGACTTCATGCTCGGGGTAAAGATACTCGACGGTCGTGGCGAGATCCTGTCATTCGGCGGTCAGGTCATGAAAAACGTGGCCGGCTACGACGTGTCGCGGCTGATTGCGGGCAGCCTCGGCACCCTCGGCGTGATTCTCGAGGCGTCGATCAAAGTGCTGCCGCGGCCGGTGGCGGAGGAGACCTTGCGTTTTGCGTTGACCGAGGTCGATGCCATCAGCCGGGTCAACGATTGGGGCGCCCAGCCCTTGCCGCTGTCGGCCTCGGCTTGGGCAGATGGCGTGCTGACGCTGCGTCTGTCGGGTGCCGGGGCTGCGGTGCAGGCGGCCTGTGCCCGGCTCGGCGGCGAGCGCGTCGATGCGCCCACGGCCGCGGTGCTCTGGGACGGACTGCGTGAGCAGCAGGCAGATTTTTTTGCCGCGACAACGGACGTGCCGTTATGGCGCCTGTCGCTGCCCAGTTCCGCTTCGCCGCTGAAGCTGGCCGGTGCGCAACTCATCGAATGGGGCGGTGCGCAGCGCTGGCTGGTGAGCGATGCGGATGGCGAACGCATTCGCGAGCGCGCTGCCGCGCTGGGCGGTCATGCCACGCTGTTTCGAGGTGGTGATCGTACCGCTGAGGTATTCACGCCACTGCCTGCGCCGCTGCTGACCATCCACCGCCGCCTCAAGGCTGCTTTCGACCCGGCGGGCATCCTGAACCCCGGTCGGCTCTACCAAGGACTCTGAGCATGCAGACCCAGCTTGCCGATTTCATCCGCGACACCCCGGAAGGCCAAGAGGCCAATGACATCCTGCGCAAATGCGTGCATTGCGGCTTCTGCACCGCGACCTGCCCGACCTATCAATTGCTCGGGGACGAGCTCGATGGCCCGCGTGGCCGGATTTACCTGATCAAGCAGGTGCTCGAAGGCCATGAGCCGACCGAAAAGACCCGCCTCCATCTCGATCGCTGCCTGACCTGCCGCTCGTGCGAGTCGACCTGTCCGTCGGGTGTGGAGTACGGCCGTCTGGTCGACATCGGTCGTCATGTGGTCGAGGCCAAAGTGCCACGGCGCGGCACCGATCGCATGGTGCGCTGGGCCTTGCGCGAGTTCGTGCCGCGCGCGGGGCTGTTCGGCGCGGCAATGAAGGCCGGGCGCATGGTCCGGGGTTTGCTGCCCGAGGTGCTCAAGGACAAGGTGCCGCTCGCCCGTCCCTCCGGTCCGTGGCCGAGCGCTCGTCACCGGCGACGCATGCTTGCACTTGCGGGGTGCGCGCAGCCTTCGATGGCGCCGTCGATCAATGCCGCGGCGGCGCGCGTGCTCGATACCCTGGGTATCTCGCTGGTCGAGACCCCGGGGGCGGGGTGTTGCGGTGCGGTCCGTCACCATTTGAACGATCATGAGGGTGCCAAGGCCGACATGCGACGCAATATCGATGCGTGGTGGCCGGCCATCGAGCGCGGCGAGATCGAGGCCATCGTCATGACTGCGTCGGGCTGCGGAACGCAGGTCAAGGAATATGGCCATATCCTGCGCAATGACCCCATTTATGCGGCCAAGGCGCTACGGGTGAGCGAGTTGACGCGCGACATCAGTGAGGTTGTCGGGGCCGAGTTCGATGCGCTGGTGATGCTGCTGAAGACGAAGGCGTCCACGCGCATGCCGCTGGCCTGGCATGCGCCGTGTACGCTGCAGCATGGCCTCAAGCTGCGCGGCGGCGTCGAGGGTTTGCTCGATGCCGCGGGCTTCGACCTGACGCCGGTGCGTGATGCTCACCTGTGCTGCGGCTCGGCGGGCACCTACTCGCTGTTGCAGCCGGCGCTTTCGCATACGCTGCGTGAAAACAAGCTGGCCGCATTGACCGCGGGGGGCGCCAGCCTGATCGCATCGGCTAACCTCGGCTGCATCACGCATCTGCAGGCAGGTACGGCGACGTCCGTGCGGCACTGGATCGAACTGATCGACTCTCGTCTGAACGGGTTCGCGCTGTGAGCGCGTATGCTTGAATGATATTTCGGGCGGCAGCCGTGATTTTTTTCACGCTTGCTGCCCGGAATAGCGCTTCCGGCTATCGACGATACCCAGATCGGGGTATCGGTTGCTATCATTGCGCCTTCACCGAGTCGCTCATCCCTATGCCCATCACCGTCGAAACCTGCGTCGCTCGTCACCTTGGTGACCGTAAGGAGCAGCAGGATAGAGTCGCGCTGTTCGGTCATCCAACCCGTCCCGGCATGATGCTCGCAGTACTTGCCGATGGCATGGGCGGCCATAGCGGCGGGGCGATGGCGGCGGAGCAGGTGATGCTCAAGGCCAAGCAGAATTTCGAGGCTTTTGCGCCGAAGCAGGAGTCGCCGCTGCATCTCCTCGAAAGCGTGGTCAACGAAGCCCACACGGTGATCCGGCTAACCCGCTTCACCAGCGAGCAGGATCCGCACAGCACGGCAGTAGTGTTCTTGCTGCATCAGGGCAAAACCTACTGGGCCCATTGCGGTGACTCCCGCATCTATCATTTTCGCGGAGCTGACGCGATCGCGCGCAGTGCGGACCATTCGCTGGTCGGTGAATTGCAGCGCAAGGGCTTGCTCGACGAGGCGGGCACCTTGAGTCATCCGCAACGCAACGTGCTGTTGTCGTGCCTGGGTAGCGATCGCGAGCCCCGTATCGAGCATGGGCGCTGTGACGAGCTGCTTGCAGGGGACAGTTTTTTGCTGTGCTCCGACGGCTTGTGGGCGTATTTCTCGGATGCCGAACTGGCCGGCACCATCCACGCACTGCCTGCGCGCGAGGCCGCGCAGTCGCTCATCGATCGGGCGCGCGCGCGATCGGGCGGCGTCGGCGACAATATCTCGCTGGCCATCATCAAGTTTGTCGAGGCGCCCGCAAACGGCAGCGGCGGCGCTTGAGGCAAGGCCCCAACTGCCACTTTCTGTAACCAAAGGGGTGATTCTGGCGCCTTCTGCGGCGGTTTGATCGATCGCCGGCTTTTGCTGCGCCTTGACTCTCCCGCGCCTGATTTCATCCATCTTCGATGAGCGGGGAAGCGACATCCCCCTTTTGCGAGTTGCGCCGTGGCCTATTATCGGTAATATCCGGGTGGCGTCGGTAGCGCACCGAAATGGTGTGGGGCAGGGAGAAACAACAATAAATACACGCCCGACGCTTTTTTTCATTCTTAATCCCTAAGGGAGGAGTCCCCATGCCTCTGTTGATCGGAGTGCCAGCGGAGACCATGTCTGGAGAGCGACGTTTGTCAGTCGTGCCGGATGTGGTCAAGAAGTATCAGGGCCTCGGTGCCCAGTTGGTGATGCAGGCGGGTGCCGGCGTGCCGGCGCACTATCGCGACGATACGTTTGCGGAGGTGCGCTTTGCCGATGGCGCGGAAGCCGTTTTCGGCGAAGCCGAAGTCGTGCTGTGCGTGCAGCCGCCGTCGCTGGACCGGATTGCGGCGATGAAACCGGGCAGCGTGCTGCTTGGCATGCTGCAGCCGTGGGCCGATGCCGAGCGGGTGAAGCTGCTGCAGGAGAAGCAGATCACCGCGTTCGCGCTCGAACTGCTGCCGCGCATCTCGCGTTCCCAATCGATGGATGCGCTATCCAGCCAGGCCGCGGTCGCGGGCTATGAATGCGCGCTGATCGCCGCCGACCATTCGCCCAAGTTCTTTCCCATGCTCACCTACGCCGCCGGCACCATCCGTCCGGCCAAGGTGCTGGTGATCGGCGCCGGCGTGGCCGGGCTGCAGGCGATCGCCACCGCGCGCCGGATCGGTGCCATGGTCGAAGCCTACGACGTGCGCCCCGAAACGCGCGAACAGATCGAATCGCTCGGGGCCAAGTTCGTCGACACCGGCGTGGCCGCGGCGGGCGTGGGTGGTTACGCCCGCGAACTCACCGAGGAAGAGAAGGCGCGCCAGACCGAGCGCCTGGCCAAGGCCGTGGGGCAGTGCGATGCACTGATCACCACCGCCGCGATCCCCGGTAAAAAGGCGCCGCAGATCATCAGCGCCGACATGATCGCGCGCATGAAACCGGGCGCGGTGGTTGTCGACATGGCGGCCGAGACCGGCGGCAACGTCGAAGGCACGGTGCCGGGCGAGAAGGTGTGGATCAACGACGTGCTCGTGATCGGCCCCACCCACATCGCCAGCCGCATGCCGGTGCATGCGTCCGAGATGTACGCCAAGAACCTGTTCAATTTCATCTCGCCCTTCATCAAGGACGGCGCACTCGCGCTCGACTGGGAAGACGAAGTGATGGCCGGCTGCTGTCTCACCCACGCGGGCGAAGTACGCCACGCCGGGGTGGCTCAGGTGCTCGGCCTGCAAGGAGCCTGATCATGGATGGAATCGCAGCGCTGTATATCTTCATGCTGGCCGCGTTCACCGGTTATGAGGTGATCTCGCGGGTGCCGGTCATTTTGCACACGCCGATGATGTCGGGCTCCAACTTCATCCACGGCGTGGTGCTGGTGGGCGCCATGGTGGTGCTCGGCCACGCCGACCCGGAAGACCCGGTGCAACTGGCGATCGGCTTCGTCGCGGTGTTCCTCGGCGCGGCCAACGCGGCCGGCGGCTACGTGGTGACCGAACGCATGCTGGCGATGTTCAACAAGGGTGACAAGAAGAAAGCGGGGGATGCCTAAATGTTGAACGGATTCATACAAGCATCGTACTTCGCGGTCGCGGTGGTGTTCATCCTCGGCCTGAAGGCCATGAGTTCGCCGGTCACTGCCCGTAAAGGCATCGTGTGGGCGGGCTGGGCCATGGTCGCGGCCACGCTGGTCACGCTGCAGACCCCGGGCATGCAGAACTACGGGCTGATGATCGTGGCGATCGTGGCCGGTGGTGGGGTGGCATGGTGGAGCGGCAAGATGGTCAAGATGACCGACATGCCGCAGATGGTCGCGGTCTACAACGGCATGGGCGGTGGGGCGGCGGCGGCAATCGCGGCGCTCGAGTTCGCCCGCGGCGGGATCCACAGCCCGGTGGTGACCACGCTGGCGGTGCTCGGTGCGCTGATCGGCTCGGTTGCGTTCTCCGGTTCGTGCGTGGCCTACGCCAAGCTGCAGGGGATCATGAAGAAGGCCTACCGCCTGCCGCAACAGAACAAGGTGAACCTTGGGCTGGCTGCGGCCACGGTGCTCGTCGGTCTGGTGATCATTGCGTCGGGTGCCCCGTCGGGTGCGATCATCGTGATCTTCTTCGTGCTCGCGCTGGCACTGGGTGTGGTGCTCACCAGTCCGATCGGCGGCGCAGACATGCCGGTGGTGATCTCGCTGCTGAACGCCTTCACGGGTCTGGCAGTGGGTCTGGAGGGCTATGTACTGGGTAATCCGGCGCTGATCGTGGCCGGCATCGTGGTCGGTGCCTCGGGCACGCTGCTCACCCAGTTGATGGCCAAGGCCATGAACCGGCCGATCTCCAACATCATCTTCACCCCGCTCACCGGCGCGGCCGCGGGCGGCGAGGGCGAGGCGATCGAGGGCAGCATGCGCGAGTTCTCGGCGCTCGACGCCGCCTCGGTGATGCGCTACGCGAGCAAGGTCATCATCGTGCCCGGTTACGGCATGGCGGTGGCGGGCGCCCAGCACAAGGTGTGGGAGATGGCGCAACTGCTCGAGGAGGGCGGGGTGGAGGTGGTGTTCGCGATCCATCCGGTCGCGGGCCGCATGCCGGGTCACATGAACGTGCTGCTGGCCGAGGCCGGGGTGCCCTACGACAAGATCTTCGACCTCGAGGAGATCAATGCCGATTTCGCCCAGGCCGATGTGGCGCTGGTGATCGGGGCCAACGACGTGGTCAATCCGGTCGCGCGCACCGACAAGACCAGCCCGATCTACGGCATGCCGATCCTGAACGTCGATTACGCGCACAACGTGATCGTGGTCAAACGCGGCAAGGGTGCGGGCTACTCGGGGATCGAAAATGCGCTGTTCTACAAGGACAACTGCCGCATGCTGTACGGCAGCGCGCAGCAGGCGATTGCCGAGGTCATCACCCATGTGAAGGCGCTGGAATCCTGATCGCTAAAGTCTGACCCGCATCGGGCCGTAAGTCGTAAAGTAATGTCTTTACGGTTTGCGGCCCGATGCGCTTTTCAGTCCTTCTGTTTTCAGTATCCCTGATGCTTCCTGCCGTCGCGGGAGCGCAAAACGCGGCTGCGCCGGTTGTGCCGGGTGCGGATGCGGCGGAAAGAGCGCCCGGTAAGAAACCCGATGAGGGCTGGCGCAACACTGATGGCTACCCCTTTCCGGCGATCGCAAAAACAGTGGCCGACATGCAGAACCTGGCCTACGCAATGACGCTGCGCGACTACTGCAGCGATCGCAGGGTGCCGGACGCCTTTGTGCTCGAGCGATTGGCCCGTTTCAGCCAGCTTACCGGGCGTGAGGAATCCTGCCAGACGCTGCTCGACTACTGAGCGTGCTCAGCTGCGGAAAATGAAATATACCGCGCCCATCATGCACAGCGCGGCCCACAGGTAATCCAGTTTCAGCGGCTGCTTCATGTAGATCACCACGAAGGGGATGAACACCAGCAGGGTGATCACTTCCTGCATGATCTTGAGCTGCCCCAGGCTCATTGCGGTGGCGCCGATGCGGTTGGCCGGCACCTGCAGCATGTATTCGAACAGTGCAATCCCCCAACTCACCAGCGCGGCCACATACCAGGCCTTCGACGGCATGTTCTTCAGATGCCCATACCAGGCAAAGGTCATGAACAGGTTGGACAGGGTCAGCAGCGCGGCGGTCTGCATCCATACCGGGATGGTCTGGAAGGACGTGATCGGGACTGAGAGCCAGGCGGGCATTGTGGTTCGTGGGTAACAAGCGCCGTGTTCAGAGGCGGGAGATCGCCTGCCCGGCAAGCGCAGGCAGCAAGGTGGCGATTGGGCCGATACCAGGAATGGCCAGCTTCGGTGCGATTTCGGCCAGCGGCTGGAGGACGAAGGCGCGCAGGTGCATCCTGGGGTGGGGCAGGATCAGACCAGGTTCGTCGACCACCGCATCGCCATGCAGCAGCAGGTCTAGATCCATGGTGCGAGGCGCCTGGTGCGCATGTCGGGTGCGTCCGCCAGCGGTTTCGATCGCCAGCATTGCGTCGAGCAGGGCGCGCGGCCCAAGGCTGGTGTCGAGCGCGATGACCGCATTGATGTAATCCGGCTGTTCGCTGTCCACGCCCATCGGTGCCGTTCGATAGCAGGATGATTGGGCCGCCACGCGGGTGTCGGGCAAGGCGGCGAGTTGCGCTAGCGCATGGGTGAGCGCGACCTGCGGATCCCCCAGGTTGGCGCCAAACGCAATGTAAGCACGGACCAAGGCAGACCTCATTCAGCCGAGGTGTCGGCAGTCGCCACTTCGCCGTTGCCCGCCGGTTTGCGCCGCTTGCGCCGACGTTTCTTTGCCGGTGCGTCCGCGGTTTGCGGTGCGGCACGCAGCAGCTCTTCGCGTTCGTCGTGACCGGCGTGGGCAAAGTCGTCCCACCAGTCTGCAATCTCCATCGGTACTTCGCCCGACTGCGCGCGCAGGCGCAGGAAGTCCCAGCCGGCGCGATAGCGCGGCTGCTCGATCAGGCGGTAGGGGGTCTTGCCTGCACGCTTGTCGAAGCGCGGCTGAAGCGCCCAGATGTCCTTGATGTCGCCAACGATGCGGCGGGTGATGGCCAGCTTGCCGGCCTGGGCGTCGATTACCTCGTCCATGGCCTCGAACAGTGCCGGCTGGCTTGGCTCGCCGGCGGCCTTCTTTGCGTCCCAGGTCTTGAGCACTTCGTGCCACAGCAGGGTGGCGAACAGGAAGCCGGGCGACACCGACTTGTCCTGACGGATGCGTTCGTCGGTGTTCTCCAGCGACAGCCAGACGAAGCGCTCGCCCATCGGCTGTTCCAGGATCACATCGAGCAATGGCAGCAAGCCGTGGTGGAGGCCTTCCTCGCGCAACTGGGTGAGACATTTCACCGCGTAGCCGGAGAACAGCAGTTTGAGCATCTCGTCGAACAGGCGTGCGGCGGGAACGTTCTCGAGCAGCACGGCCATCTCGCGAATCGGCGTGCGTGCGGCGGGGTCGATCGACAGCCCGAGCTTGGCGCCAAGGCGCACCGCACGCAGCATCCGCACCGGGTCTTCGCGGTAGCGGGTGCGCGGGTCACCGATCACACGCAGCGTCTTCTGTTTGATATCGGCCACACCGTGGTGGTAGTCGACGATGGTTTCGGTGACCGGATCGTAGTAGAGCGCGTTGACGGTGAAGTCGCGCCGCGAGGCGTCCTCGGCCTGTGAGCCGAACACGTTGTCGTGCAGCACCCGACCGAGTTCGTCGGTTTCGGCGTCCTGGCTGGCGCGGAAGGTGGAGACTTCGATGGTTTCCGGACCGCTCATCACATGCACGATCTTGAACCGGCGGCCGATGATGCGCGAGCGGCGGAACAGCGCACGCACCTGCTCGGGTGTTGCGCTGGTGGCAACGTCGTAGTCCTTGGGCGGATGGCCAATCAGCAGGTCGCGAACGGCGCCACCGACCACATAGGCCTTGTACCCGCTTTCCTGCAGTACGGCGCAGGTCTTGCGCGCAGCCGGGGAGAGTTGTTCGCTGCGGACACCATGCTGGTCGACAGCAATCAGTGCGGGCTCGGTGCTGAGCGGTGTGGCAGCGCGGGTGAAGACCTTGCGCAGCAGTTTTCGAATCATCTAGGCGTCAGTTTTTCGTGCGAGTCAAGCTCGCAATCATAACCGAAGCGCGCACCGGTCATGAGTCGGGTGCGAAAGAATCCGGGGGTTTCATTCACGGTGCGGGCCGGCGCACGCTATATTGAACGTCGATGCAAACGTCGGGGATCTGTGTCCGGACCTGCTGGCCGCTCCCGTCCAAGGACGGTGGCTGGTGTGTCGTTTCCGGTTCCGGCTTTGCGAGCATCGTTCTGCGCTCTCCGGCGCGGGATTGTCCCCGGGAGGTGTCATGCAGTGTGTAAAACAGAATAAGCCCGGTAAGGGTGGAAAGGGATGGATGAGGTGTGTGCCCCTCGTGCTTGCGCTTGCGTTCGCGTCACCGGCGGGGGCCGAAGCCATTGATGATGGTGAGCTCGCAGACTTGGTGTCACGGCCGAGCATTGCGCTCTACAAGGCGTATGCCGAATTCAAGATGGCGAAGTATGCGGAAGCTCGTCAGATCTGGCAGGCCTTGGCCGACCGCGATGTGGCTGAATCATGGTTCAACCTCGGGATCCTCGCCGAGGATGGCCTTGGCGAGCCACGTGACAGCCAGCGCGCCCTCGCCTTCTATGAACGGGGCGCGCTTGCCGGGTCAACCAAGGCGCAGTACCGACTGGCCTTGCTCTACCTGGACGGCCGCCTCGTCGAACCTGATCGCAAATTGGCCGAGCGATGGCTTGAGGCCGCGTCGGCCGGAGGTGATCATGATGCGGCGCGCCAACTCGAGCAGCTCCGCTCCGGCGCGACCACCGACGACTATCTTGCTGCCCGCCTGCTGGAGTCCGAGGGGCGTGTGATTGAAGCGGCAGCCGCCTACCAACGATTGTCCGGGCAGGGCAACGTCCGCGCCCGCACCCGTCTTGCCTGGCTGTATGAAGCGGGACGCGGCGTCCCTCGCGACCTTGCCCGTGCAGCGGAACTGTTTACATCTGCTGCAGAGAGCGGTGACGCCGAAGCCCAGTTCGCCCTGTCGGTGATGTTGCAAACCGGTGCCGGGCAGGCGCGCGACGACGATGCCGCCCGCCGCTGGCTGAAGAAGGCCGCCGAGGCAGGCTATCCGGAAGCGATTGCGGCCGTCCGTGCGGCAAGCGCAGACGGGAACTAACGCAACGAGATCACCGGCCAGCCGGACTTTTCCGCATGAGCGCGCAGGGTGTCGTCCGGGTCGACGGCCACCGGGCGTGCCACGCGCTGCATCAGCGGCAGGTCATTGTGCGAGTCGCTGTAGAACCAGGTCTGCTCGAAGCTGCCGAGGAAAAGGCCGAGCGATTCGAGCCAGGCTTCGACGCGTTCGATCTTGCCCGCCTTGAACGACGGCGTGCCGCGCGGCTTGCCAGTAAAGGCGCCGTTTTCCTGTGCTGGAATGGTGGCGATCAGGTGGGGAATGCCGAACTCGCGGACAATCGGCCCGGTGACGAAGCTATTGGTGGCGGTCACGACCGCGACCAGGGCGCCCCGTGCAAGATGCTCTTCGACCAGCGCACGTGATGGCGCCGTGATCATCGGTCGGATACTGCTTTCCATGAATTCGCGGTGCCAGGCGTCGAGCTCGGTGCGCGAGTGCCGGGCGAGCGGAGCGAGCTGGAAATCGAGGAAGGCGAAGATGTCCAGGGTGCCGGCCTTGTAGTCTTCGTAGAAGGCGATGTTCTTCGCCTCCTGCACTTCGCGGTCGAGCACGCCCTTGCCGATCAGGAATTGGGCCCAGGCGAAGTCTGAGTCGCCGGCGAGGAGGGTGTTGTCGAGGTCGAACAGTACGAGATCCATGAATCTTCCGGATGAGTCGGGTTGGGTGTGTGGGGGAGATGCCGGGCTTAAGTGCTGGGTGCGGCGCGGTTCAGATCGCCATACCCTGCTGCATCATCTCGCGCAGCAGGGGCAGGGTGATCGGGCGTTTCTTTTCCAGCGAGGCGGCGTCGAGCGCGTCGAAAGCGGCGAGCAGGCTGGGCAGGTCGCGGCGGCCGTGACGCAGCAGGAAGTCGACCACTTCGTCGGCGAGCCGGATGCCGCGGCGCTCTGCCAGGGTGGTGAGAATTGCGGCACGCGAGTCGTCGTCGAGGGACTGGACCTCGAAGATCAGGCTCTGGCCGATGCGGGTGCGCAGATCTTCGCGCAAGTTCAGTCCGAGTGGTGCCACCGGGCCCGACAGCAACAGCGACTGACCGTTGATGCGGGCGCGGTTGAAGGCGTTGAAAAGAGCAATCTGTGCGTCCGGCCCCAGGCGATCGACGTCGTCTACGGCGAGCAGCGCGTCGGGCGTCTCGGGCAGGGTGGCGCCCACTGAATCGGCGTCCACATAGTGGGTGGGGCGGCCGCTGTCGGCGGCAAGGTGCACTGCAGCCTGCAACAGATGACTGCGGCCAGTTCCGCTGTCACCCCATAAATACAGGTGCGGGGCAGGCAGCAGGCCGCGATCGGCCGCAAGCAGCGACAGGCTGGCGATCAATTCGATATTGGCGCCGACGACGAAGTTGTCCAGGGTCGGCGGTGCGTCCGGGCGGATGTCGAGTACCAGCTGTCTCATGTACCGTCCTGATTGCCGCGATACACGGGACTTGCTTCGTCCTGCTTGCCGAGATACACCGGACTTGCGAACCACGCTGTGCTGACCTCGCGCAGACCGACCAGCAGCGCGGCACTGACGGGGAGCGCGACCAGGACGCCGACAAAACCGAACAGCTGGCCGAAGGCCATCAGCGAGAAGATCACTGCCAGTGGATGCAGGCCGATGCGCTCGCCGACCAGGTAGGGGGTCAGGGCGTAGCTTTCGATCAACTGACCGAGGGTGTACACCACGCCCACGCCGATCAGCAGGGACCAGCCGTCGCCTTGAAGCAGCGCGGAGAGGATAGCCAGCATCAGGCCGCCAGCGAAACCGACGAAGGGAATGAAGCCCAGCAGGCCGGACAGCACCCCGACCGGCAGGGCGAAGTTGAGGCCGGCAATCCACAGGCCGACGCTGTAGAAGATCGCCAGCAACACCATCACCGACAGCTGGCCGCGCAGAAACTCCGACAGTACGTGATCCACGTCGCCAATGATGCGCATGGTGCGCTCGAGCCACGGGCGGGGCACGACCGTCTGCAGCCCGGTCAGGATGCGCGGCCACTCCTGTAGCAGGTAGAACATCACGATCGGAATCAGGAACAGCGTGGCGAGTACGCCGACCAGCGCCAGCCCGCCAGTGGTGAGATGGCCGAGCAGGATGGGCAGCAGATCCTGCGCACTGTCCCAGTGCTCGGTCATCCAGTTGCGGAACTGGGCTGCATCGAGCTGGATGTCGACGCCCAACCGCGCCATGAGCAGGGGGCTTGCCTTGAGGTTGAACAGTTCGATCAGGTCTGGGAGCCGGCGCAACAGACTGCTCCCCTCGCGGTACAGCAGCGGCAACAGCACCAGCGCGAGTGTCACCAGCACCAGACCCATGGCGCTGATCACCAGCAACACCGCAGCGAGACGAGGCACCTTGTGGCGGATCAGCCAGCTCACCGCCGGATCGCAGATATAGGCGAACACCGCGGCGACGACGAACGGCGTCAGGATCGGGGATAGCAGCCAGAACAGGCCAAGCAGCGCCAGTGCGGCGCCTGCCCATGCGGCAGTTTGCAGACGGTCGGCGCGAGGAGTGGTCATTTCAAGTAAAATCTGCGGTCAGGCGCGGGGGCAAATACCCCGCGAAACACGTAAATGTAGCCACTTGGCGCTGCCGCCTCAAGCTCGGGCAGGCGCCGGATGGCTTAATCCCGCATTCAGCACTGCCAGAGGAATGACCTTGAGCGCCCATAAACCTTCCCTTTCCTATCGTGATGCCGGTGTCGATATGGAGGCCGGCGATGCCCTGGTCGACCGTATCAAGCCTTTTGCCAAGCGCACCATGCGCCCTGAAGTGCTCGGCGGCATTGGTGGTTTCGGCGCACTGTTCGAGCTGTCGAAGAAATACCGCGAGCCGGTGCTGGTGTCGGGTACCGACGGGGTGGGTACCAAGCTCAAGCTTGCCTTTCAGTTGAACAAGCATGACACCGTTGGTCAGGATCTGGTGGCCATGAGTGTAAATGACATTCTGGTGCAAGGCGCCGAGCCCTTGTTTTTCCTCGATTACTTCGCCTGTGGCAAGCTCGATGTCGATACCGCCGTCGACGTCGTCAAGGGTATCGCCCAAGGGTGCGAGCTGGCCGGTTGCGCACTGATCGGCGGCGAAACGGCCGAGATGCCGAGCATGTATCCGGAGGGCGAGTACGACCTCGCCGGTTTCGCCGTCGGCGCGGTGGAAAAGGCGGACATCATCGACGGCTCGAAGATCGTGCCGGGCGATGTGGTGCTCGGGTTGGCCTCGAGCGGCGCGCACTCCAATGGCTACTCGCTGGTGCGCAAGATCATCGAACTGGCACAGCCCGATCTCGATGCCGATTTCCATGGCCGCAAGCTGCGTGACGTGGTGATGGAGCCGACCCGGATCTACGTCAAGCCCTTGCTCGCGCTAATGCAATCCATGCCCGGTGTGGTCAAGGGCATGGCCCACATCACCGGCGGCGGCATCACCGAGAACGTGCCGCGCATCCTGCGCGACGAGCTCGTGGCCCGCATCGATGCTGCCAGCTGGACGCTGCCGCCGCTGTTCCAGTGGCTGCAGCAAGCTGGCAACGTCGACCGGCAGGAGATGTATCGGGTGTTCAATTGCGGCATCGGCATGGCGGTCGTGGTGGGTGCCGATGTGGCCGATGCGGTGGTGGCTCAGCTGAGCACGGCGGGCGAAACGGTGTATCGCATCGGCTGCATCGATGCGCGCGCGGAAGGCGAGGCGCAGACCATCGTCGCCTGATCGCATGCGGAATGCGCCTGTTGCTCCGATCGCCTCGCGTCGGGGTGGCAGGCGCTTCTCTTTTATTGCCTCCTTGCTGCGCCGTGCTGCTGCGCAGTGAAACTTGTCCGCTTGCAGCGTGTCCTGATCTGATTGACGGTGCTCGCCGGACAAGCGCCGTGGATCCTTGTGCAATGCCCTGCCCGTGCCAAGCGGGCAGGGCCATATCGAGTCTGCCCCATGTCGGTTCGTCGATCTACCGTACTCGCGTTGTGTGCCGCCGGCCTGATCGGGCTCGGGGTCTACGCGTGGCAGGCCAACCGGCCGGCGCCCGCGCCGGTCGTCAAAGAGGAGGCTGCAGCGCCGGCGGTGGATGTCGAAACCGTGGCGGTTGTTGCCCAGGCGATGGCGGACGATGTCACCGCAGTCGGTTCCCTGGTGTCGAACGAGTCGGTGATCCTGCGTCCGGAAGTGGCGGGGCGGATTGCGGCGATCCATTTTCAGGACGGGGCGACGGCGCGCAAGGGTGCGGTGCTGATCGAATTCGACGCGGCGGTTCAGCTTGCCGAATTGCGCCAGGAAAGAGCGAACCTGGCGCTCGCGGAATCGAATGCGCGGCGTACCGAGGATCTGTTCTCGCGCCGCTTTGTCAGTCAGAGTGCGCGTGACGAGGCCGCATCCCGCCTCGAGGTGGCGCGCGCAGCGGTGGCGCTGGCCAGTGCGCGCTTCGAGCGCACCCGCATCCGCGCCCCGTTCGACGGCACGGTCGGCATTCGCAACGTCAGCGTGGGCGACTTCGTCAAGGATGGCGAGGTGCTGGTCAATATTGAAGACATCGCCACGCTGAAGCTCGACTTTCGCCTGCCCGAACTCTATCTCGGCCGCCTGCGCCCCGGTCAGACCCTTGAGGTGACGAGCGATGTGGTGCCTGGCGAAGTGTTTGCCGCGACCGTCGATGCGATCGATCCGCTGGTGGATGCGCAGGGGCGGGCGGTTCTGTTGCGTGCCAGGTTGCCCAATCACGATGGCAAGCTGCGTCCGGGGGTGTTTGCCCGCGTGCGTCTCATCCTTCAGGAACGACCGGGCGTGCTGGTGGTGCCCGAAGAGGCGCTGGTGCCAGCACCGGGCAATGTGCAGTTCGTGTATCGGGTCGATGGCGACAAGGTGCGCCGGGTCGAGGTCAGGACCGGCGCGCGCCGTGCCGGCGTGGTGGAGATCGTGGACGGCCTGGCGGCCGGCATGCAGGTGGTGACCGCAGGCCAGCTCAAACTACGTGACGGTGTGGCGGTGAGGGTGGTGCCGGCGCCTGCGGTGGCGGTGGCGGCCGACAGGGCAGGCTGAGGGCGCGCCCATGGTCATTTCCGAGATCTGCATCAAGCGCCCGGTGTTCGCCACCGTGCTGTCGCTGCTGGTGATTCTGATCGGCCTGATGTCGTACTCGCGGCTCACGGTGCGCGAGTACCCGAACATCGACGAGCCGGTGGTCACCGTCGACACCACCTATAGCGGCGCCAGCGCCGAGATCGTCGAGTCGCAGGTGACCAAGCCGCTGGAGGATTCGCTCGCCGGCATCGAGGGTGTGGATGTGCTGACCTCGATCAGCCGCCAGGAGCGCAGCCAGATCACTGTGCGCTTCCGGGTCGAACGCAATGCCGACAGTGCGGCAGCCGATGTGCGCGACCGGGTGTCGAGGGTGCGCAGACGGCTGCCGGACGACGTGGACGAGCCGGTGATTTCCAAGGTCGAGGCCGACGCCAACCCGATCATCTGGGTCGCGTTTTCGTCCGATCGTCACTCGCCGCTCGAGATGAGCGATTTTGCCAGCCGTATCGTCAAGCCGCGGTTGCAGACGCTGCCCGGGGCGGCCGATGCGCGCGTGTTCGGCGAGCGCCGCTACTCGATGCGGATCTGGCTCGACCGCGACCGGCTGGCTGCCTTCGGGGTCACCGCGCAGGAGGTGGAGGATGCGATCCGGCGCCAGAACGTGGAGCTCCCCGCCGGCCGGATCGAGAGTCGTGAACGGGAATTCTCCGTCGTCGCGCGCACCGATCTTGCCGAGCCGGCGCAGTTCGAGGCAGTGGTGGTGCGCGCGGCGGCCACCCCCGACGGCTATCCGGTGCGCATCCGCGACATCGGCCGGGTCGAGGTGGCGCCCGCCAACGAGCGCACGCTGGTGCGCTTCATGGGCAAGCCGGCGATCTCGCTCGGCCTGATCAAACAATCGACCGCCAATCCGCTGGACCTCAAGCGGGGCCTGGTCGAGATGCTGCCGGTGCTCGAGGCAGAGTTGCCCGAGGGCATGTCGATGACCATCGCCAACGACACCACGGTGTTCATCGAGCGCTCGATCGCGTCCGTGTTCACCACGATCTGGGAGGCGGTGCTGCTGGTGGCGGCGGTGTGTCTGTTCTTTCTGCGCAGCTGGCGGGCGATGCTGGTGCCGCTGGTGACGATCCCGGTGTCGCTGATCGGCGCCTTCACCCTGATGCTGGTGATGGGCTTCTCGATCAACACCCTGACCCTGCTCGCGCTGGTGCTGGCGATCGGGCTGGTGGTCGACGATGCGATCGTGATGCTGGAGAACATCTACCGTCACATCGAGGATGGCATGGAGCCGGTGGCCGCGGCCTTCCGTGGGGCAAAGGAAATCGGTTTCGCAGTGGTGGCGATGACGATCACGCTGGCGGCGGTGTATGCCCCGGTGGCCTTCATGACCGGGCGTACCGGCAAGCTTTTCGGGGAGTTTGCGCTGACGCTTGCAGGCGCGGTGATCGTGTCCGGCTTTGTGGCGCTGACGCTGTCGCCGATGATGTGCTCCAAGCTCCTGCGTCACGAGCAAAAGCATGGTGCGGTGTATGTGGCGATCGAGCGCTTCCTCGAATGGCTGACTGCAGGCTATCGCAGCATGCTGGTGCGCCTGCTCGGGCTGCGCTGGGTGGTGATGCTGGCCTTCGCTGTGGTGGCGGGCATGGCGGTGGTGCTGCTCGGGCAACTGAAGTCCGAACTCGCGCCGGTGGAAGATCGGGGACGGGTGGTGAGTATCTTCAACGGTCCGGAAGGCGCGACCATGGATTACATGGCGCGCTATGCGGCGCAGGTGGAAACGATCTTCTCCAACACTGCCGACATCGATCGCTATCTGGTGATTACCGGCAACCCGACCGTGTCGCAGGGCATCTCCTTTGCCGGCTTCACCGACTGGTCGATGCGCGATCGCAACGCCTCCGCGATTGCGGCCGAGGTCGGGCCGCAGTTGCGCGCGATTCCCGGGATCAATGCCTTCCCGGTGTTGCCTGCAGCGTTCGGACAGAGCGCACGCTCGCGCCCGGTCAGTCTGGTGGTGGTCAGTTCTGCCTCGTATGAAGAGATGGGCCGGTACACCGATCTGATCGTCGACGAGATGCGCGCCAACCCCGGCTTCGTGTCGCCGGATACCGATCTCAAGCTCACCAAGCCCGAACTGGGTGTGGTGGTCGACCGCGACCGCGCAGCCGACCTCGGGGTGACGATCGATGTCATCGGCCGCACGCTGGAGACCATGCTCGGCGGCCGCCAGGTCACCCGCTACAAGCTCGATGCCGAGCAGTACGACGTGGTGGTGCAGATGGATGCCGGCAGCCGGGCCGATCCGCGCGACATCAGCGATATCTTTGTGCGCGGCAAGAGTGGCGAGATGGTGCCGCTGGCGAGTCTGGTCACCGTGAGCGAGAGCCTGAGTCCGCGCGAGCTCAATCACTTCGGCCAGCGCCGTGCGGTGACGATTTCGGCCAACCTGGCACCCGATTATTCGCTCGGCGAGGCGCTTGCCTTCCTCGAGGGCGCCGCGGGCCGCATCCTGCCACCCGGCTATGCGATCGACTACGATGGCCAGTCGCGCGAGTTCAAGACCAGTTCGGCGAGTCTGGCACTGGTCTTCCTGCTTGCGCTCGCCTTCATCTACCTGGTGCTGGCAGCGCAGTTCGAGAGCTTCCGCGACCCGCTGATCATCATGCTCACCGTGCCCTTGTCGATGGCCGGCGCGCTGGGGGCGCTATGGCTGACTGGCGGCACGCTCAATGTGTACAGCCAGATCGGGTTGGTGACCCTGGTCGGGCTGATCACCAAACACGGCATCCTGATCGTGGAGTTCGCCAATCAGTTGCGTGACACCGGCGCGCAATTGCGCGAAGCCGTGATCGAAGCGTCGGTGCTGCGCCTGCGGCCAATCCTGATGACCACCGGGGCGATGGTGCTGGGTGCAATCCCGCTGGCACTGGCGACCGGCGCTGGGGCTGAAAGCCGGCAGCAGATCGGCTGGGTGATCGTCGGTGGCTTGCTGATCGGTACTTTCTTCACGCTATTTGTGGTGCCGACGGTCTATACTTTGCTGGCACGTCGTGAGCGCCAACAAGTCGTCCCCGAAGTAACTGGCGACTTGCCCGCCACGGCGGATGTCTGAAATCGGAGAGCATCATGGACACCTCGATGCGGCTTCCCGCCGCTGATACCACTGCCCTGCAGTCCCCCCGCTCGCCCCCGCGCCAGAATGGCCTGGAAACGCCGCGTGTATCTGGTGCGCCCGAAGCCGCGCCCGGGGTGCAGGTCAGCATCAGTGCGCAGGGTCGGGCAGCAGAACAGGCGGCACGACTCGAAACCTCCGCCAGCTCCGCGATCCCGCCCGAAACCGCACAGGCGGCGCCGGTGACTGCGCCGGCCGAGGTGGCTGCAACGGCACAAATCGTATCGTCCGTCGCTACGCCGGGCCCCGCTGCCGATCCGGCACGTGCGCAGCAGGCACAGAATGCGTCTGCCGAGGCACGCGGTGTTTCCACCGCCCAGACCCAATCCGATCAGCGGCCGGATTCCGCCACGGCTGCAACCAGCCAGTCGGTGCAGCTCTACCTCGAGAACGCATCGATCCCGAGCGGTCAGTCGAGCGCGTCGGCAGTTCGTACCTCGGCCTGATAATTCCCGGGTATCGCACGACGGGCGGTGCTGCGCGCCGCCCGATGTGTGGGGCATTTGCTCCGTGGGCTGCGGAACTCGCCCTGCGGGCTCGGACAGTCCTCGCCCACTGCGCAAACACCCCACACATCGGGCTTGGCTGAGGTGGTGTAATTGAGAAGAAGCCGGGGCTTCATGCGCTCATGCACTGCGCAAGCCCATTCTTCGCGTCATCCAGATCGCCATCAGTGGCAGGCTTAATCCCAGCGCGGTCACCGTCAGCAGCAGCAGGCCGAGTTCGCTGTAGTCAGCTTGCGTTTTTACCAGCCCGCTGGTGGCGTCCTTCACCTCCCGGGTGATGGTGAAGATCTGGTTGAGGTACTTGGTGCCGAGCTGCGAGGCCGACAGCGCAAGGTTGGTGAAGGAGGCCATCACCGCGAAGAAGGTAGCCTTGAGGTGGGACGGCGCCGAATTTGCAATCCACGCCAGCATCGGCACCATCGCAACCTGTCCGAGCGGGGACTCGAGCGCGGTGTTGGCGATGGCGATGAAGCGGGCGTCGACGATTCCGCCGGTCATCGCTGCGGTCCATTCATGCAGGCCGTAGAACATGCCGATGATGGGCGAGGACAACAGGGTCGAGGCCACGGTCAGAAAGATGATGATGTTGGCGATCGACTTCTCGGCCATGAAGCGGCGGAACAGGAACAGACCCGCCAGCGTGAGCAGGCTGGTGATGAGGTCGAGCTTGGACAGGAAGGACTGATCGAAGCCGAGCTGATCGATCATCCACCAGCCCGATCCGGCGCCGCTGCTGGGCATGGCGCGGAAGATGAAGATCACGATGGCGGTGCCGAGCAGGGTGCGCGATGCCTCGGGTGAGAGCTCGCGCAGCAGCTTCTTCATCATCAGCGCAATCACGCTGAACGAGCCAACGAAGATGATCTCCTGTCCGTAGGCAATGCCGGACAGGCCCACGCTGAGCGTGAGCGCGATGAAGGCGGCGCTGCCGCCAAGGATCCACCAGTTGGGAGCGGTTTTTTCCTCCGCGTCGTGCACGAGGCGGTTGATCTCGGTGCGACTATGGCCGAGTCCGGCAAGCCGTCGGGCCTCGCGTCGTTTGAGCACGCCGCCGAGCAGCACACCGCTGACCGAGAGCAATGGAATGATCAGCGCGTATTCGTAGATACGCACGTAGATCGCCACCTTCTCCGCTTCCGGCAGCAGCTCCGCGCCCTGAAACATCGCCACGTTGGCCAGCGACACCAGCACGCTGCCGCCGATGATCGCAACCCGGCCGAGCATCTGCATCGTGGTGTGCATCAGGCGGATGGTGTCGGCGCCGATCGGCTGGCCGGCTTCGTCTATGCGCGGCACGGCCTCGACCGTCATCGCGTCGGCCACCGCATCCTGCATCACGTAGCCGACCGGCGACAACAGCACCGACAGCACGAACCACGCCTCCACCGGCATCACCGCGCGCATTGCGTCGGGGCTGCCGATCAGGCCGATCATGATCAGCAGGCTGGCGGCGATCAGGCTGGCACCGAGATAGACCAGGCCGCTCTTGTAGCGCCACAGCAAATCGACCAGGTGTCCGATCGGCATCTTCAGTGCCCACGGGATGCCGGCCCAGAAGCCGAGCGCGGCCAGAAAGGCGGCGGACAGGTCGAGGTAATCCTTGATGAAAAAGGTGCCGACGATGCCGGTGAGCCCGGAAACGCCTGCGGCGCAATACACCATCAGCGGCGGCAGGTAGGACAGCCGCATTTCGCGGCCCAGTTCGAAGATGGTGCGATCTATCCAGCGGCTTGCGGCACTCAGCATCAAGGTGTCCTTCGGGGGTGTGTGTCGTCGGGGCCACCGACGCTGTGTTCAGCGTTTCAGCAGGGCCTCGACCCAAGGCATGATCCACGGCAGAGACAGGGCGGTGACGAGTCCGTTCAGTCCCATCGCAAGGGCGGCAAAGGCGCCGGCCTGCTCGCTGACCTGAAACGCGCGCGCGGTGCCGATGCCGTGCGAGGCGATGCCGATGGCGAAGCCGCGCACGGCGTGATCCTCGATGCGGAGCCACTGGTAGATGTAGCGCGCGCCGACCGCGCCCAGTATGCCGGTGATGATCACCAGCACCGCGGTGAGCGAGGGCAACCCGCCGAGGCGTTCGGCCACGCCCATCGCGATCGGGGTGGTCACGCTCTTGGGGGCGAGCGACATCAATGACTCACGGCTTGCCCCGAGTGCGGCGCCAATGGCATAAGCCGACAGTGCGGCGGTGAGCGATCCGGCAAAGAGACTGAGCGTCAGCGGCCCGGCCATGGCCTTGAGTTTGGGCCATTGGGCATGGAGCGGGATGGCGAGCGCCACGGTGGCGGGGCCGAGCAGGAAGTGGACGAACTGGGCGCCGTCGAAATAGGTCGCGTATGGCGTGCCGGTGAGCAGCAAGACACCGGCGAGCATGGCCACCGCAAGCAGTACCGGGTTTGCCAGCGGGTGGAAGTCGAGGCGTTTGTAAATCCAGAACGCGGCCTGGTAGGCGATCAGGGTGAGGGTGAGGCCGAGCAGCGGGGTGGTTGAGAGATAGACCCAGATCTCGCTGAGATCGCCGCTCATTGTGGCGTCTCCGGATGCCGGCTGCGTCGGCCCAGGGCCTTGAGCAGAAGGGCGGTGACGGCAATGGTCAGGAAGGTGCTGCCGATCAGTGCGGCCGTTAGCGGTAGCCACTCGTCGGCCAACCGGGTGCCGTACAGCACGATGCCGGTGCCGGCGGGCACGAACAGCAGCGACAGATGCTGGAGCAGGGTGCCGGCGGTGTGGCGCAGGGATTCGGTCGGCCCGCCGCGCAGCATCAGGGTGAGGAAGAGCAATGCCATGCCGATGACTGGGCCGGGTACGGGCAGGCCGAGCGCACGGGCAGCCACTTCGCCGACGAGTTGATAGACGAGCAGGATGGTCAGGGCTTGGAGCATGGCAGGTCTCCCTTCAGGGCAGGGGCGTGGTTCTCAAGGTCGCGAGATTAACCGCTTCAGCAGGAGAGTGGGGGTGTCCGGGCTGGGGGCTGGGTGGGGCGTGGAGGTGCTGGGCGGGCAGACACTCGCGGCCTTCGGCTTCCCGTTGCGAAATGTACCGCTGGGGCGGCGATGCAAACTCGGTCGCTGCGCTCCCTCAGACATGCATCGCCTTGTTTCCCCATCGGTACATTTCGCAACGGCGCTCCTGACAGCCCACCCAACCCCTCCACGCCCCACCCGGGAACGGTCCGGGGGTGATTCAAAGAAAACCGTGGCCGAGGGTTCGGATCGTGATGCCGACGACCGCGCCAAGTGCGGCCGGTTTCCATACCCTGGCCACGCGCCGTCCGGCCGAGATCAGTACCGCGACGCCGGCCACGTCGAGCGGATGGATCAGGAATCCGGCACTGCTGTTAAGTGTCTCGACTGTGGCGGTGCCGTTTTTCAGCATCTCGTCCATCACCCCCATGTAGGCGGTGCCGCCGGCGATGTACTTGGTCAGGGTCGGCAGGATCAGGTTGGGGTCGAGGCCGACGGCGAGCAGCGCGGGGGCGAGTGCGGCGGTGAGCAGGTCGATGGCGCCGGTCAGGCGCAATACCATCACCGCTACCAGGGCTAGCACCAGCATCGGAATGGCACCTACCGCGATCTTGAACGCCTCGGCACCCGCGCGGTTGATCACGTCCAGCACTCCCTTGGCGTCCTCGGCCACGCGATGGTGCAGGGTCTCGTCCACCGTCGACTCCAGCGCCGACAGACTGCGGCCGAAAAGATGATAGGTGGCGGCGGCGGCCGTTAGCCCGCCGATCAGGGACAGCACCAAGGTGGGGCCGAAGGCCAGGCCCATCGCGGCCATCGGGAAAGTGACATTGGCCTGTGCCATCGCCATTACCATGGCCAGGGTGGCGGCGAGGTGACGGTCGGAGGCGCCGCGGCTCTCCATCATGGTCAGGGTCGCCACCGGCGCGGCAAAACTGACGAAGTTGATCTGCAGCGCGGCGAAAATCCCCAGCCCGGTCAGACCCGCCGGACGCAGCACCGGGGCGAGGCGGATCACCAGCCAGTCGAGCACGCCGCGTGCTTCGAGCAGGCGCATCAGCGACAGCATCACCACCATGATCGGCAGCAGAACGAAGAGTGAAAGCTCCACCGCAGAGCGACCTGCGCGCAGGATGATGTCGGTGAGGAGGTCCATGTGGGGGGGTGAATTGTTGCGGTGCGGGGATCGTAGCGTGAAAACGACGTGCCGGGAGCGGCGTAACGAGTGCGACCGGCCGCAATACGGCGATCTGCAAAGCAGCGCTTGAGAGCGGCGGAGCATGTATCGAAGGCGCCCGCTGCCGCGAACGGCGTAAAATGCCGCGATGAAATCGAAACTCCCCGCATCCGCCGCCCGCCTGCTCGCCCTGTTTGCAGGCATCTCCCTGTCCATTCCCGCTCACGCCGATCCGGAGTTCGCCGACTGTCTGAACCGTCTGCGGGCCGAATCGGTGCAACGTGGGGTGTCGCTGGCCACCTTCGACGCCCACGCCGCTCCGCTGCAGGCGGACCGGGCGGTGCTGGGTTTTCTCGATGCCCAGCCCGAATTCGTGACCCCGATCTGGGACTACATGGCCGCGCTGGTCGATGACGAACGGGTTGCTGATGGGCGCGCGATGCTGGTGCAGTGGCGCGAAGTGCTCGAGCGGGTGGAGGCCAGTTACGGCGTCGATCCCGCGACGGTGGTGGCGGTTTGGGGGGTGGAGAGCAATTACGGGCGCAATTTCGGCAGTCGGCCCTTGCTGACCTCCCTGTCCACGCTGTCGTGCTTCGGCCGCCGGCAGACCTATTTCCGGGGCGAGTTCTTTACCACGCTGAAGATCATCGAAGAGGGGCACGTCGCGCCCGAGCGTCTGACCGGATCGTGGGCGGGGGCGTTCGGCCACACCCAGTTCATGCCCTCGACCTTCATGCGGCTCGCGGTCGACTTTGATGGGGATGGCCGTCGTGATCTGGTCGACAGCGTGCCCGATGCACTCGCCTCCACCGCAAATTTTCTCCGCCGCGGCGGTTGGCGCAGTGATGAGTCCTGGGGGTTCGAAGTGGCGCTGCCTGCGGGCTTCGACTCCACGCTTGCCGGGCGGCGCAACAAACGGCCACTGGCAGACTGGGCCGCGCGTGGGGTGAGGCGGGTCGATGGGCAGCCCTTGCCGGTGCAAGGTCCGGCGAGTGGCCTGCTGTTGCTCGCCGGCGGCGCTGGACCAGCCTTTCTGGTGAGTCGCAACTTCGACGCGCTGTACGGCTACAACGCAGCAGAAAGCTACGCGCTGGCGATTGCGCATCTGTCCGACCGTCTGCGTGGCGGTGCGCCATTCGTGATCGCCTGGCCGACCGACGATCCGGGGCTGTCGCGCGCCGAACGCCGCACCGTGCAACAACTGCTGATTGCACGTGGTCATGACATCGGCGAACCTGATGGCATGATCGGTGCACGCACTCGTGAGGCGCTCAAAGTGGTGCAGGCCGAACTCGGTCTGACGGCTGATGGTCGTGCCGGGCAGCGAGTTTTGCAGGCCTTGAAAGCGTCTGTGGCGCCGCCCCGTTGAGCTTCGGTTCAATTTGAGACGGTATTGTCTACACGTTGTGCCATCCAGCCTTCGAGTTCGTCGACCGGGACCGGCCGTCCGAGCAGATAACCCTGGTATTCGGTGCACTGCGCCTCGATCAGGTGACCAAGTTGTGCGGTGGTCTCGACGCCTTCGGCAATGATCTCCATGCCAAGATTGCGGGCCATCGACAGGATGGTGGCCACGATGGCCACATCGTCACGGTCGAGCGGGATGCCTTCGACAAAACTGCGGTCGATCTTGAGCCGGTCGACGGGCAGCCGTTTGAGGTAGTTGAGCGAGGAGTAACCGGTGCCGAAGTCGTCGATGGCCATCGTCACCCCGAGCGTCTTGACCCGGCGCAGCGTGAGAATGCACGCCTCGACGCCTTTCAGGATGTGCCCTTCGGTGATCTCGAGTTCCAGCAAATGGGGTGACAGGCCGGAGCGCTGCAACGCCGACTGCACCGTGTCGAACAGATCGCCGTGTGATATCTGCTGCCCGGACAGGTTCACCGCGACCCTGAGTGGCCGGCCCTGGAGCTCCCATTGCCGGGCTTGCGCACAGGCGGTGTTCAACACCCAATCGCCGATCTGCCCGATCAGGCCGATGTCCTCTGCCAGCGGGATGAAGCGGTCGGGCGGCACCAGTCCGCGTTCGGGATGTTGCCAGCGCACCAGCGCTTCGACCCCGATCAAGCGGCCGTCGGCGCAGTCGGCCTGGGGCTGGAAGAACAGCCGCAGTTCGTCGCGCTCGAGCGCACGGCGCAGGCCGCTCTCTAGTTCGAAGCGCTCGCGGCTGATGCGGGTCTGCTCGGCGGTATAGAAACGGTAGGTGCTGCGGCCGGCCTCCTTGGCCTCGTACATTGCCGAATCGGCACTGCGCAACAGCTCCTCGCTACTGTCTCCGTCGTCGGGGAACAGGCTGATGCCGATACTGGCGCCGACGAAGATCTCATGCTGGTCGAGCACGACCGGCGCTTCCAGTGCGGAGAGCAGCTTCAGCGCCACCCGTGCGGCGTCCTCGGGGTCATCGATCTCCTCCAGGATCACCACGAACTCGTCACCGCCCTGGCGCGCCAGTGTGTCCTGTTCGCGTACGACGGAGTCCAGCCGTCGTGCCACGGTCTGCAGCAGGCGGTCGCCAACCGGATGGCCGAGGCTGTCATTCACATGCTTGAAACGATCCAGATCGATGAAGAGCAGGGCCAGGCGCTCGTCGCCACGGCGCGCCCGATCGAGTGCGTGCGCAAGTCGGTCGGCGAGCAGGCTGCGGTTGGGCAGGTTTGTCAGCGAGTCATGATGTGCAAGGTGGCGGATGCGCTCCTCCGCGCGTTTCTTGTCACCGATGTCGGAGAACATGGAGATGTGGTGGCGGACGTGACCTGATCCATCTCGAACGGCGTTTACGCTGTGCCAAGCGGGGAAAGTTTCTCCGTTGTCGCGCATGAGCCGGGTTTCGCCCTGCCATTCGCCGACTTGTCCGACGGTGTCCCACAACTGTGCGCAGAGCTCGCTGCTTCCGCCATTGACACACAGGGCATCGCACAGTGTCCTGCCGCGCAGCTGGTCGACCGTAAACCCGGTAATGGTCTGGCAGGCATGGTTCGTCTCCACGATCCGGTGATGCGCATCAAGGATCAGCACGGCTTGCGGGCTGCCCTCGAACACCGACGCCGCCAGTGCCATGCTCTCGCTGAGTTCGGCAAGTTGTCTGGACTGCGCGAGAACCCGGCTTGCCATTGGGCGGATGGCGCGCGCCGTCAGCCAGGCGCCGGCGAGCACGAGTGCGATGATGGTCAGCAGGGGGCTGATCAGCCGGGTCAGTACCGGGGTGTCGAACTCGCGCGCCGGCTTGAGCAGTGCAAATCCCCAACCTGGCAGATCGTCCATCGGGGAGAAAACCGCGACTTCCACGCGCCCGTCGTCACGGGTGAGGCGTTTCATCCCGACCGCGCCGCCGGCGGCCTCCATCAGCAAGTCGTGCTCCGAACCGAGCATATCCAGCACATGGCTGGGCTCTCCCGAATGGCCAATGCGGGTCAGCGTGCCACCGTCCCGGTTGAACAGCAGTTGCCGTGTCTGATCGTCTTGCTGTGCGGCAGTGGAGAGGAGTTGCTCCAGGGGGGTGATGTCGAATGCGAGCAAATCGGTGCCGACCCGCTGCCCGTCACGCGACAGGATCGGGACGACGACGAGGAGCCGCAACGCAGCACCGACCATGACCGGACCCGCAATCAAGGGCTGCGTCGATGCGAGGCCGGGCGCCTGTAAACGCTCAACCGGAAGCGGGAGGCCGAGTTCCAGCACCGGGTAGTTGTCGCGGTCAAAGCGGACCAGACCGGCGATGTTGCCGGTCTGGTCCAGTGCGTCGCGGATCCGCGGTGCGGAATACAGCACCAGATCGGGCAGACTGATCTGCCAGTTGTTGTATTCCTCGAGTTTGTCGCGCACGCCGCTGCGACTGGCGATCTGGAGGGCGATCTCGCTTGTCCTGCTGAGGAACTGGCCCGCCGACTGGGCCTGACTGAGCGCGCTGGCCTGAAGCGAAGATGCTACCAGTTCATGGGCGTGGCGGTAGATCGGTACCGCGGTTGCGATCGCGACCAATAGCCCGGTGACGAGAATACCCGTCACCGCCAGAAACTGGATTCGCCGTTGAAGCAGGATGCTCTGGTCCAGGCTCATGTCCCACCCGCCATGTCATTGTTATTTGTTCCCGCATTATCCTGCGAGTATGACGGTTTGGCGGGGAAATGTCGGGAACATGACGCGAAGCCGACGTCGTCATGCATAACATGTCGGAAGCGCCCGGCTCACGGGGTGCGGTGTTCAGCGTCCGGCGATCTTCATCTGTTCGATCAGGATCGAGCCGCAGTGCTTGGCGCCGCGCGGAAGCGCGTCGTTGCCGATGGCGACGATGTTGCGGAACATGTCGCGCAGGTTGCCGGCAATGGTGATCTCCTCGACTGCGTGCTTGATCTTGCCTTTTTCCACCCAGAAACCTGCCGCGCCGCGCGAGTAGTCGCCATTGACGTAGTTGACCCCCTGGCCGAGCAGCTCGGTGACCAGCAGACCCTTGTCCATCTTGCGGATCAGGCCGGCGAGGTCGTCCGTGCCTGCGCTCACCCGCAAATTGTGTGAGCCGCCGGCGTTGGCGGTGGTCTGCATGCCGAGCTTGCGCGCCGAATAGGTGGACAGGAAATAGCCCTGCAGCACGCCGTCGATGACGACTTCGCGATCCTGCGTGGCCACGCCGTCACCGTCGAAGTAACAGGTGCCGAAGGCCTTTTTGAGGTGCGGACGCTCTGAGATGCTGACCACGGGCGAGAACACCGGCTGGCCCAGACTGTCGAGCAGGAAGCTCGACTTGCGGTAGAGCGAGCCGCCGCTGACCGCCTGCACGAAGTTGCCGATGAGGGACAGCGCCAGTTGCGCCTCGAAAATGACCGGAACCTGGCAGGTACGGATCTTTTTCGCCCCGAGTCGCGCCAGTGCGCGTTCGCCGGCAATCCGGCCCACGTCCGCGGCGCTGGTCAGTTCGGCCGCATCGCGCCGCGAGTCGTACCAGTATTCGCGCTGCATGCGCTCGCCCTCGCCGGCGATCACCGAGCACGACAGGCCGTGCCGGCTGCTGGCGTAGCCACCCATGAAGCCGAGGCTGTTCGCGGAAACGAAGTGCGACTGCTGAATCGAGACGTTTGCCCCTTCGGAGTTGCTGATCAGCGGGCTGACGGCAAACGCGGCGGCCTCGCACTCGCGGGCGAGGTCGAGACCGCCTTCCACGCTGATGTCCCACGGGTGGAACAGGTCGAGATCCGGGCAATCGGTGGCCATCAGCGCCTTGTCGGCGAGGCCGGCGCAGGGGTCGGGAGCGGTGAAGCGGGCGATGGACAGTGCGGCATCGACCGTCGCCTTCAGTGCGGCTTTGGAAAAATCCGAGGTGCTGGCATGGCCGCGTTGCTGGCCCAGATAGACCGAGACGCCGACCCCCTTGTCACGGTTGTACTCGATCGTGTCCACCTCGCCCTTGCGTACCGCAACCGATTGGCCGAAGCCTTCGGAGACGTCGGTTTCGCAGGCAGAGGCACCGCCTTTGCGGGCGTATTTGAGGATATCGGCAGCGATTTCGCGCAGCTGCGGCTGGGAGAAGGAGAAGCCGGGAGCGGACATGGGCAGGAGACCGGTGAGCAAAGGTTATAATCTTAACCCGATCCCGCCCGACGCTTGCCCTACGATGGCTTCTCACGCTGACTCATCCCGTTTCAACAGCCCGCCTCCCGACGAGGACGACCTCGAGCCGCCAAGCAAAAGCAGCCGCAAGCGGGCGAGCCACGCCCTGCAGGATCTCGGTGTCGAGCTCGTGTCGCTGTCGCCCGAGCGCCTGCGCAAACTGCCGCTGTCCGAGCCCCTGTACCTGGCGATCCGTGAGGCCCAGCGCTTCACCAACCGCCGCGATGAGGCCCTGCGCCGGCAGATGCAATACGTCGGCAAGCTGATGCGTACGGTCGATCCGGAGCCGATCCAGGCTCAGCTCGACGTGTTCCGCGGCCTGTCGTCGGTCGAGGTCGCACGTCAGCATCGGCTGGAGAAACTGCGCAACGACCTGCTCGACGACGAAAAAGTCGTCGAGTACATCGTCGATACCTGGCCCACCGTCGACGTGCAGTACTTGCGCACGCTGCGGCGCAATGCGCTGAAGGAACGCGAACACAGCAAGCCACCGAAGGCTTTTCGCGAGATCTTCAAGGTCTTGCGCGATCTCGATGCCGGCGCGCAGGCCGCCGCTGCCGCGGGGGGTGATGAACAGGACGATGCCGATGGGGAGCAGTCATGAGCGAAGACAGCAGCCAAGACGTCAGCCAATGCGTCAGCGAACACATCCGGATCGGCCTGGTCTCGATCAGCGATCGGGCGTCCGACGGTCGTTACGAAGACCAGGGGATCCCGTCGCTGAAGGACTGGCTGGGCAAGGCGCTGACTTCACCGTGGTCGGTCGAGGCACGATTGATTCCGGACGAGCAGTCGATCATCGAACAAACCCTGATCGAACTGGCCGACATCGCCGGCTGCGCGCTGATCCTGACCACCGGCGGTACCGGTCCGGCGGTGCGCGATGTCACCCCAGAAGCCACGCTGGCGGTCGGCGACAAGGAAATGCCCGGCTTTGGCGAGGAGATGCGCCGCATCAGCCTGAACTTCGTACCCACCGCGATCCTGTCGCGGCAGGTGGCGGTGATCCGCGGCCAGAGCCTGATCGTGAACCTGCCCGGACAGCCGAAGTCGATCAAGGAAACCCTCGAAGGGGTGCGCGCGGCCGACGGCAGCGTGAGCCATGTCGGCATCTTTGCCGCGATCCCGTATTGCATTGATCTCATCGGCGGCCCGTACGTCGAAACCGACGAGGCCGTGATCAAGGCCTGGCGCCCCAAACACGCAATCCGCCACAGGGGCTGATGGCGGTGCAGGTGGCGATTCGGGTTGGAGCCCGCGGCTGATCGAGCGGCTCGGCAAATACAGCTTCGCCAGCCGCCCAAATGAAGCCTGCCTACTTCGGCACGATCCGGATCACACGCCCCTTCAGCGGAACCTGCATCGGTGGTGGTGCGGCGAGTTGGCGGCGGCGCTCCAGTTCACGCCACCATGCACGCACCCCAAGCAGCGCAGCCAGAACCAGGGCGTAGATCAGCGGCTGCAGGATATCGGCCTTGACCTGCCACCAATAATGGACGACGCCGAGAATGGCAATCGCGTACACCGAGCGGTGCAGCGCCTGCCAGCGGCGCCCGCCCAGACGGCGGATGGCGAAGTTGCTCGACGTTGCCGCCAGCGGCACCATCAACACCAGCGCGGTGAAGCCGACGGTAATGTAGGGGCGCTTGAGGATGTCGCGCGCAATCGCCGACCAGTCGAAATACTGGTCCAGCCACAGGTAAGTGGCGAAGTGGGCCATGCCGTAGGCAAAGGCGAACAGCCCGAGCATGCGGCGCAGGCGCACCAGCCAGTGCAGGCCGCTATAGCGGCGCAAGGGCGTGATCGCCAGCGTGATCAGCAAAAAGCGCAAGGTCCACGCGCCGGTCGTGTGGGTGATGGTTTCGATCGGATTGGCGCCGAGCGCGTCGGCGCGCCAGCCCAGCACGAGTTGGGCAGCAGGGATAAGGCACAGCAAGAAGAGCATGGCCTTGATGGCGCCGAGCTGATCGGCGGTGGGATTCTGCATCGGAGTGCTCATGTGTAGTTCTGGGGGGTCCAGGTTCAGTAATCCTTGCGCAGGTCCATGCCCTGATAGAGGCTGGCGACCTGATCGGCGTAGCCATTGAACATCATTGTCGGGCGTTTGCGCAGATCGCCGATGCGGCGTTCGGTGGCCTGGCTCCAGCGCGGGTGATCGACTTCCGGGTTGACGTTCGAATAAAAGCCGTACTCCTGCGGTGCCGAGGTGTTCCAGGCGGTTGCCGGCGGCGTCTCCCGCAAGCGGATGGCGACGATAGCCTTGGCGCTCTTGAAGCCGTACTTCCACGGTACCACCAGCCGCAGCGGGGCACCATTCTGGTTCGGCAGCACTTCGCCGTAGAGGCCGACCGCGAGCAGGGTCAGCGGATGCATTGCTTCATCCAGGCGCAGGCCCTCGGTATAGGGCCAGTCGAGAATGCGGCGCCGAGTCATGATCTGCGGGTCGTAATGGGTGACAAACTCGACGTACTTCGCACTGCCCAGCGGGTCGACCTGCTTGAGCAGGCTGGCGAGCGGGAAACCCACCCAGGGCACCACCATCGACCATGCTTCCACGCAGCGCAGACGGTAGATGCGCTCTTCCAGTGGCGCGAGCCTGAGCAGGTCGTCGATATCGAAGGTGCGCGGTTTGCCGGCGAGGCCTTCGACCTTCACGGTCCACGGCCGGGTTTGCATCTTGCCCGCATTCAGCGCCGGGTCTTCCTTGCCGGTGCCGAACTCATAGAAGTTGTTGTAGGTGGTCAACGCCTTGTAGGGTGTTTGCGCCTCGGTGGTGCTCAGCGGCGAAGGCGTAAGTGGCGACAGTTTCACGGGCGCGGCCTGCGCCGCCCGTGGCAGGCCATGCCACAGTGCAGCGCCTGCGATCGCACCGAGGCCCGCCTTGAGCACGAAGCGGCGACGGTCCTCGAACAGCGCGCGCGGGGTGATTTCGGACGGCTCGATGTCCGCAGGGCGTTTGATCAACATGGTGGAGGTCCGTGGTCGGGAAATGAAGTTTGGTGGGAATGAGGCTTGGTCGTTGAGCTGGCGCCGGTTCTTACAGCGCGTTCGGGATGTTTGCATGAATTTCCTGCGCCTTCTGCGCTTACCAGGCTCGTAGCACAGGCGCTCAAGGCCGACGTGCGACGTCACAATGAAGCGTCAGTGACGGGGCATGAGGAGTGTGGAAGGGCGTTGGTGGGTGAGACGCGCCCGACTGCAAACGGTTCTCGACCGGCTTCATTTCACCTCGGGACACTTTTTTCCTTCTTTGCCGTGATCCCGCAGCGAGGCGGGGACTTGGGCTAAAATCGATCGCTTACCCAAGTCTGAATGCAGAGTATTGCCATGCCCGCCTCAATGAAGCTTCATATCGACGACGTCCGTATCTCGGAAATCAAGGAACTGGTGCCGCCGGCCCACGTGCTGCGCGAGTTTCCGGCCACACCGAAGGCGGCCGAGGTGGCGTATGAGGCGCGTCAGGACATTCATCGCATTCTCTATGGTGCGGACGATCGCCTGCTGGTCGTGATCGGGCCATGTTCGATCCACGACCCCGCGGCCGCGCTCGAGTATGCGCACAAGCTCAAGGCCGAGGCCGACCGGCTCAAGAATGACCTGCTGATCGTGATGCGGGTCTACTTCGAGAAGCCCCGCACCACTGTGGGCTGGAAGGGGCTGATCAACGATCCCCATCTCGATGGCAGCTACGCGATCAATGAAGGCGTGCGCCTGGCGCGCAAGCTGCTGTGGGAAATCAACGAGCTGGGGTTGCCGGCTGGCACCGAGTTCCTCGACATGATCACGCCGCAGTACATCGCCGATCTCATCAGTTGGGGGGCCATTGGCGCACGCACCACCGAGAGTCAGGTGCACCGTGAGCTGGCCTCCGGCCTGTCGTGTCCGGTCGGGTTCAAGAACGGCACCGATGGCAATGTACGGATTGCGGTGGATGCGATCAAGGCTGCGCAGGCGCCGCACCATTTCCTCAGCGTGACCAAGGCCGGCCACTCGGCCATTGTGACCACGCGCGGCAACGAGGATTGCCACGCCATCCTGCGTGGCGGCAAGGCGCCCAATTATGATGCCGAAAGCGTTGATGCCGCGTGCAAGGATCTGGCAGTGGGCGGTGTGCAAGGCAAGGTGATGGTGGATTTCTCCCACGCCAACAGCAGCAAGCAGCACCGGCTGCAGATCGCCGTCGGGCGCGATGTGGCTGGTCAGCTCGCCAACGGCGAGGAGCGCATCATCGGGGTGATGGTGGAGTCCCACCTCAAGGAAGGACGCCAGGACCTCAAGCCGGGGGTCGAGCTCGAATACGGCAAGAGCGTCACCGATGCCTGCATCGGCTGGGAAGACAGCATCGAGGTGCTCGATGTGCTGGCCGAAGGCGTGCGCCAGCGGCGGGTGAAACGGGCTGCCGAACTGGACTGAAGCCGCGGGCTTCACTACCTGGACTCACCTCAGCCATCGGCGTTGCTGTTGTGTCAGTGTGTACTTGCCACGGTGGACCCACGCTCACTGCCCGTAGTCCGGGTTCGCAGCCCTCCGCTCGACGATATCGCGTACCAGGAAGCGCATGCCGCGCTCCCATGACTGGTCGGTGTTCGAGCGGATATCGACCGACTTGGTAAGCACGACCCGGTCGGCCTCGACGTCGCGGATCTCGACGTTGATGTTCAGGATCAGGTTGCTCACCTTCTGCACCCAGCCCGCGGCAGTCAGACGCGCCCCGGCGGCCTTGCCGATCTCGACCTGGCAGTAGCCGCAGCGGTGGACGTTCTGGATCTGGCGGCGATAGCCGTCGTGCACCGGTTGCGCGGCGCCGAGGCCGATCACCCGGTATACGCCCGCCGCGGCGACGCCGTCGGCGAACATGTCGCGGACCCGCGCAAGCCGGCGTTGCAGGTCGGCCGCCTGCGCCGGGTCCGGATGGTCTTCGAGGAGGTCGAAGTCGAGCACGACCAGGGTGGGCGGTTCGGCCCACGCCGGCAGGATCGAGGCGCAGGTGATCAGCAATCCCACGATGCACCCACAGACACTGCGCAATCCCATTCCCCTTGCCATCATCGACACCTCCGGTCCGTGAGCTGGGCGTCCGGTCCGACAGGCCGTCGCAGATGTCTTTATAGTCGCTCCTGCAACCCATATCTGCCCAACCGATGATCGGACTTCAGCTGCCCAATCGCGGGCTCCACGGTCTGGGGCCGCTTGAGCCGTCGGCGTTGCTGTTGTGTCGTTGACTTGTAGTTGCCATGGAGGATGAGCTGCAGAACTGTAGGGATTTTTCGGGCCCGATTCAGTAGAACATTTGTCCCAGGTCTACCGACGAGCGTCGCCCGAGCGCCGGAAAATGCACCGTCAGCCAGTTCTGGGCGCGGCTGCGGCCCTGCTCGTACAGCATGTGGATGAACGCCGGTCCGGGTGTCATCCGGGTTTCTGCGGCCAGCTGGCTCAGCAGTTCCTCGGCCTCGATCAGGTGGAAGTGGGTCCGCTGCAGGTGACGCTCGAGGCGGCCGCGCGGCGGCAGCGAGTGTTCGGCGTATTCGCGGGCGTGCGCGAACATGCGCATCTCGCGCAGAAAGGTCGCGTTGAAGGCGAGATCCAGCGAACGGGCGCGGATCTCCTCGGCGCTACGCGGCGTGTCACCGTGCAGCAGGGGACTGAGCAACACCAGCAGGATGTCGTTCGCGGTGCATTCGTAGAACAGCGGGAACACAGCCGGGTTGGCCGAATAGGCGCCGTCCCAGTAGGGCTCGCCGTCGATCTCGATCGCGCGTTGCACGGTCGGCAGGCAGGCCGAGGCGAGGACCGTCGATACGCTCATTTCGTGGGCCTGGAACAAGCGCAGCCTGCCGGTGTTGGCGTGGGTGGCGGCGACGAAGAGCTTCACCGGACTATCCGCGCGCAGGCGCTCGAAGTCGATATGGGCGGCGAGGAGATCGCGCAGCGGATCGACATCGAAGGGGTTCAGTTGTTCGGGCGAGAAATGCTGCATCCACTGCGCCATCACCCGGATACCGGAGGACAGACCGATGCCGCCGCCGTCGCCGGCAGGGAAGGGCAGCTCGGCCGGCCCGAGGGCGGCCACCGCGTTCCAGAATCGTTCGAGCGCTGCGCGCGCACCGTCGTGGCCATCCTGCAGCAGCCCATGGGCGAGCACTACCGCGTTCATCGCTCCGGCGCTGGTGCCGCTGATGCCGTCGAAGGATAGGCGGCCATCCTCCAGCAAGGCGTCGAGTACGCCCCAGGTGAAGGCGCCATGTGCGCCGCCGCCCTGCAGGGCGAGGTTGATCGTGTGCGAAGTGTCGCGGCGAAACAGCATGGCGATGTCCCTTCCGACCGATAAGGATCTGAAGCATGCATGTTTCGCTCGCCCCTTGCCAGCGTCGACGCGTAGCGGAGGCAAACCCCGGGGAAGGAGCGCAGGTCGCGGACGGTGCCGCTCAACCCTTGGTCGGGTCGGATGCGCTGGCCCAACGCTCGGAGCGCAATGCGCTCGCGACGGCGGCTGCGCGGGCGAGCTGCAGCGCTTCCGCCGCGTCCTCGGGCTGCTCGTCGTCGGTCATGCCCGTGGGGTCGAGGCTCAGGCAGGCTTGCCGCGCCACGCGCAGCATTGCCGCCTTGGGGTAGTGTCGGGTCGCGCGCCCGGGGTAGGCGCGGAAGTCGCACAGGCAGACCGTCAGCAATTGTTCGAAGCGTTCGCCCCGCTCGAACGCATCGACCCGTTCCAGCAGTGCTGCGATCGAGCCGGCCCGCATTTCTGCCGCGCGATGGACGCGTTCGCATTCGGCTAGCACGAGCAGCGCCAGGTCGCGGTATGCCAGCGGCAGTCCGAAGCGCTCGCACACCGCTTCTACGCGCGGCCGTCCGCGTTCGAGATGGCGGTAGTGCGACGGCAGGTGCTCGCGCGGCGAGTCGAACTTGCCAAGGTTGAACACCAGCGCGGCAAACCGTACCGCCGGCGGGGCACAGGCGCGGGCAGTCTCGTCGACCACGCGCAGTTGGTGTTCGCCGATGTCGACCTCGGCCGGTTCGTCGGCGCTTTGTGGTACACCGAACAGGGCCTCCAGTTCGGGCAGCAGTAACGACAGGGCGCCGCATGCCTGCAAGGCGCGGAACATGCGCGACGGCGCTTTAGACATCAGCCCGCGTTCGAGTTCGACCCACGCGGCGGCCGGCGCCAGGCTGGCAAGCGCGCCGGCGGCGACCGCTTGGTGCATCAGCCCGAGGGTTTCGTCGTCCAGCCCGTCGTCGTCGCCAGCTGCCAGTGCGGCGAGGCGGAGCAGATTCAACGCGGGATCGGTCGATGGTGGGTCCGGGAGTCCGCGGAAAAAGTCGGATGCCATGGGTTTGGTTGGCAAGGGGAGGGGCGAAGGTATGCCTGATGTCAGCAAGATTTGAGCCCGCCTCTCCCGGCGGAAACGCCAGCCCCTGTTGGCGAGCGTGTTCGCGACCGCTTCGTTGCGCTTTGCGCCGGGGTGCCCGATGATCGTGGCGCGAAGGTGAGGGTGACAATGGATAGCGGTGGGAACATACAAGTGCTGACGGTGGTGGAGGAGAGTTCGTGCGAGGCGAGCGGGGCCGCGGTGCAGCGCAAGATCATCCATTGCGACTGCGATTGCTTTTATGCGGCGGTCGAGACGCGGGACGACCCGTCGCTCGCCGGCCGGCCGCTGGCGGTCGGCGGCAGGGCCGAGACGCGCGGGGTGATCGCGACCTGCAACTACGAGGCACGGGCGGTCGGCGTGCATTCGGCGATGTCGACCATGAGGGCGCTCAAGCTGTGCCCGCAACTGGTGCTGCTGCCGCCGGATTTCGAACGCTACCGCGCCGCATCCAGGCAGATCCTCGATATTTACCGCGACTACACGCCACTGGTCGAGCCGCTGTCGCTCGACGAGGCTTATCTTGACGTCACCGGCGTCGACCGTTGCGAGGGTTCGGCCACGCTGATGGCGCAGGAGATCCGCGCACGCATCCGCGCCGAGGTCGGCATCACCGCGTCCGCCGGGATCGCGCCGAACAAGTTCATCGCCAAGGTCGCGAGCGACTGGAACAAGCCCGACGGGCAGTTCGTGGTGCGCCCGCGGCAGGTGGATGCCTTCGTTGCTGCACTGCCGGTGAAGAAGATCTTCGGTGTCGGCAAAGTCACCGCCGAAAAGATGCATCGTCTTGGCGTACAGACCTGCGGTGATCTGCGCGTCTGGAGCCAGTCCGAACTGGTGGCTGAGTTCGGCAGTTTTGGCGCCAGCCTGTACCGCCTGTGCCGAGGGGTGGATGAGCGTCCGGTACGCCCCGACCGGGTACGCAAGTCGCTGTCGGTGGAAACCACCTACACCCGTGACCTGCCTGATCTGGCCGCCTGCCTCGAGGCATTGCCGGCGCTGGCAGAGGAGTTTGGCCGGCGCTTCGGTCGCGCACGTGATGCCGGGCGCGTGAGTACGGTTTTCGTGAAAGTGAAGTTCGCCGATTTCACCCAGACCACCGTCGAACGCGGTGCCGACCGTCCGTCTGTCGCGGCGTGGATGTCGTTGCTGGAAGAAGGGTTCGCGCGCGGTGCTCGTCCGGTGCGCCTGCTCGGGGTCGGTGTCCGTTTTGCCGAGGTCGGGGAGGGGGCCGACAATGGGCAACTGGTGCTGTTCGGGCAGGATGATCTGCCTGAGGACTGACTGAGGACTTGGCGAGTCGGAGTCCCTCGATATGCGGGCGGTTTGACCAAATCAGCGTGAGACTGGATACTTCAGCTACGCAGTCGGCTGCAACGCTGGCCTTGTCTTGTTCTAAGGAAAGCGTGATTTGAGCCAGCTCAGCGAATTTCTCCGTATCCTGCAGCACTCCTTTCGCAACCTGTTGCCGATCATCCTCGTCGTCAGCTTTTTTCAGCTGGTGATCGTGCGCCAGATGCCGGACGATCTGATGTCGATGACGTTCGGACTGCTCGTGGTGGTGTTTGGTGTGGCCCTGTTCCTGCAAGGGCTGGAGTTGGGTATCTTTCCGATCGGCAAGAACCTGTCCAATGAATTTGCCAGGAAGGGCTCGCTACCCTTGCTGATGTTGTTTGGTTTCTGCCTTGGCTTTTCCGCCGTGATTGCCGAGCCCGCCTTGATTGCGGTGGCAAATCAGGCCGAGATGATCAGCCTCGGGCGTATCGACGGCTTCACCTTGCGCATGCTGGTGGCACTCTCGGTCGGGATGGTGGTGGCGCTGGGCGTTGTGCGCACCATTCTTGGCCATGCGCTGCACTGGTACATGATCATTGGCTATCTGCTGGTGGTCGGGGTGACTTTTTTTGCGCCGGAAGAGATCGTCGGCCTCGCCTACGACTCGGGCGGAGTGACCACCAATATCGTCACCGTGCCCTTGATTGCTTCGTTGGGTATCGGCCTGGCAAGCTCGATCCGCGGGCGCAATGCGCTTGCGCATGGCTTCGGGCTGGTGGCGCTGGCGGTCATGGTGCCGATGATCTCGGTGCAACTCTACGGCATCGTGGTGTACAGCTTTGGCGAAACGGCCGATGCCGTGGTGATGGGTGCGGAGCTGGCCTCGGGGATGGCGGCCGTGACCGAGTCTGGCGTACAGGTCGAGCCCGCGCTGGCTGCGTCCGCTGTGGTCGAATCCGGGTTCGGTGCGGCACTGCTCGGCATGTTCATCGATCTGCTCACGATGTTCCGCGACGTCCTGCCCATCATTGCGGTGATCCTGATCTTTCAGTACCTGGTGATCCGCAAGCACATTGCTCACGTTCATAAAGTGATGGGCGGCTTTGTGCTGGTGATCGTGGGTTTGTATGCCTTTGTGGTCGGGCTCAAGCTCGGCCTGTTCCCGATCGGGCGCAGCATGGCCGAACAACTCATCGGCCTCGATACGCTACTCTACGTCTACTTGTTTGCATTCTCGATCGGTTTCGCCACCACCATGGCCGAGCCGGCGCTGATTGCGATAGGCCAGAAGGCAGAGGAGGCCGGCAAGGGGCGACTCGATGGCAACCGCATCCGTCTGCTGGTGGCGCTCGGGGTGGCGGTGGGTATCACCGTCGGCGTACATCGCATCATCACTGGCGATTCCATCCACTACTACATCATGGGTGGCTACACGCTGGTGATCCTGCTGACCTGGTTTGCACCGAAATACATCGTGCCACTCGCCTTCGATCTGGGCGGCGTGACCACCTCGGAAGTGACCGTACCGCTGGTCACCGCGCTCGGCATCGGGCTGGCCACCCAGATCGAGGGGCGTAATGTGCTGATCGACGGCTTCGGCCTGATTGCATTCGCTTCCATCTTTCCCATCGTCACCGTGATGCTCTACGCCATTGCCATGGAGCGGAGCGGCCGGCTTAAAGGAGAAATATCATGAAATTTTCAGTGCTTGTGGCCATCCTGGCCGAGGATCTGGAGGAGAAGGCACTGGATGTCGCCCGCCAGGCCGGTGCCGGCGGGGTGACCATACTCGATGCCCGCGGAATTGGGGCCGAGCAGAAGAAGACTTTTTTCGGGCTGACCTACGAGGGTAGTCAGTCGGTGCTGATCTTCGTGCTCGAAAGGAAGTTGTCGCTCACCGTACTGAAGCGGCTCAATGCCGCGCTGGATCTGAAAAATGATTCCAGGGGGGTGTTATTCACCATCCCGCTGGAGCATATCGCCGGAATCGACGTTGGCCAGATCCACCTGTTCGAACAACGGATCAAGGACGCAATCTAGGAGAGTTGGATCATGCTGGTTAAGGACATCATGGTTGGCGATGTGGCTTGCATCTCGCCGTTTGCCACGATTCGCGACGCAATGCGTCAAATGAAGCTGCGTGGGGTGAAGGCCTTGGTCGTGGAAAAACGCCACGAGCACGATGCCTATGGCGTCATCACCTACAGCAACATCCTCAAGACCATCGTCGCCGAAGAAGGCGACATCGATTTGATCAACGTCTATGACATCTGTGCCAAGCCGGCGATCGCGCTGTCACGCGAGCTGGAGATCAAGCACGCGGCGCGGTTGATGGTAAAGCTGGGCATCCGTCGCCTGCTGGTTACTGCCAGCAACGAACTGGTCGGCATCATCACCATGGATGACATTGTTGGCGCCATGCTCGACACCGCAGACGGGGACGATTTCGTGAGCTGACATTCTCCGGCGCAGCGCTGCGCCGGAGAATGCGAGGCGCGGTTCAGGCCGCCTGGGTCCACCCGAGGCTGAGTTCGCGCCGGATGCGGCCGGCAGCTTCCAGTGCCCCTTCGAGGTAGCCGCCGCCGTAGGCTGCGGTTTCGGTGCTGCCGAAATGGAGCTTGCCCTGCCACGACGGGTGCTGCAGTTCGCGGTCGCCATATTCCGGGTGGGCAAGCGGCGGGCTGCGGTCGAGCACGCTACAGGTGTGCGGTTCTTCGGCCCAGTCGTGGTAGTGGCGTTCGCCGTCGTGCGCGGCGGTTCCGAACAACTGACCGAGCTGGCTGACGGCGAGCATCTCGAGTCCCGCGCGGAAGTCGTCGCGGTGTGTGGGTGAGAGGGCGAGGAAGGCACCGAGCGCTGCGCGCCCGCTTTCGCTCCCGACCTCCTCTCCCGCGTCCCAGGTTTCCGCTAGTACGGTTTGCGTATGGCGCGCCGTTGCGGTGCCCGAATACCCCTGCCGACGCCAGAACGCAGTCGGGTAGGTGGTGATGAGCTTGGCCTGGGCGGCCATCCAGGTCGGGCTGTTACGCAAGGCCAGGCGCGTGCGCGCGGCCAGTTGCGGGTCGAAGGCGACGTGCTCCTCGACCAGGCGCGGCGGCATCGCCAGCACCACGTTACGGGCGGAGAGGATGCTCTCGCCCCGCGCCTGGCTCAGATAGATCTCGATGTGACTGCCGCGGTCGCGCAAGCCGGTCAGCGCCTGCCCGAGATGTATCTGCCGCGATGGCAGGCGGGCTGCGAGGGCGTCGATCAGGGTGCGCATTCCACCTGCGAGGCGACGCGCGCCACCGTGGACGTCGGTCTGTTCGAACACGCTCGGCTTGCCGCCGGCTTCCTGTTGGTGAAGATGGCTGCCGGTTTCCCACTGCGGGAAGCTGGTCAGCCCGAGGTCGGCGACCAGACGGGTGATGCGCGGCTGGTGGTCTGGCCAGAACCAGGTCGGTCCAAGGTCGTGGCCCTCCGCCGTGCCCAGGACGCGGCCGCCGAGGCGGTCGCGGGCCTCGAACAGGGCAAATTCGCGTCTTGCGCCGTGGAGCAGGTTGGCCAGGGCGAGCCCGTTCAGCCCGCCGCCGATGATTACCGTTTCAAGCATGACACCCTCCTCGGGATCGCACAGGACAGAACCTGATCAGCAAGCTTCATTCCAGCCCGTCGTTCCCACCTGCCTGGCAGCCGCAAGCGGGTCGTGCTGGCGGGTACGCCGGGTGTACGCCAGCCGTGCCTGGTGTACAAATGGGCGGCCGGGTGTCGTGTTGCCGGCAATCAGTCGCTGGCTGTGGGGTTTGCTTCAGTCGTCTACGGAAGGGGCGTGCGCGATCCCATCCGCATCGTGGTGACGGAAGGCGAGCCCGGGATCTGCGCCATGACGCTCCGCTGCGTGCGCCATCATTCGTATTTCACTGAGCAGCCATAGGCCCGTGTGCTCGCGGTGGTGAGCGGCTTGCCGGCCATGGCTTCGCTAAGCCCGAGCTTGACGTAATTGCTTGCCTGGGCGAGGTCATCGATGCGTGCGGAGGGTTTGCTGTCGATGGCACCGGCGTAGATCAGCGTACCCTGGGGGTCGATGATGTACATGTGGGGCGTGGTCCGCGCACCATAGGCCTTGCCGATGCTGCCGGCAGCGTCCATCAGGGTGGCGCTGGGGGACGCTTTCTGCTTGTTCATCCAGTTTCCGAGCGCAGCCGGTTCGAGGTACTCATGGTGGCTTTGTGCCGTCGAGTTGACTGCCAGCCACACGGCGCCGGCGCCGGTGGCCTGCTGCTGCGTCGATTGCATGTTGCCCGAGGAGTAGTGCTTGACCACGAACGGGCAGCTCGGGTTGACCCATTCCAGCACGACATACTTGCCCTTGTAGTCGGCGAGGGCGTGGGTTTTTCCGGTAGTGTCGGTGGCGCTGAACGCCGGTGCCGGCTCGCCGACGCGCGCTACGGCCAGCGCCGGCATGGGGAGGATCAAGCTGGTGCACAGTGCCAGGGTGGCAATTGGATGGATGGTCATGGCGACTCCTTGTGCTTGAGGGTGGCGAGGGCGGAGCGGATTTCTCCGGCGGTCAGCAGCTCGGAGAGGAGCTGCGGCGGTGCATCGGCCGCAGGGTAGAGGGCATAGACCGGCACCCCGCCACGGCCGAGTCGGTTGAGCTCGGCGCTGATCGCGGGGTCGCGCGAGGTCCAGTCGGCGCGCAGCAGGGTCACGTCGGCGCGGTCGAAATCGGCTAGCACTGCGGGGTCGGCGAGGGTGGTGAGCTTGTTGAGCTGGCAGGTGACACACCACGCCGCAGTGAAGTCAACGAACACCGGGCGGCCCGCTTCCGTCGATGCGCTTACCGCCTGCGCGGTCCACGGTGCCCACACCCCGCCGGTGGCGCTGACGGGGTCCGCGCCCGTTCGCAGGGCGGGCAGCGACCACGCCGCGGCTGCCACCACCACAGCCAGTGCCGGTAGCCCGAGCCAGCGGCGGCTGCGTCCGGGCTGGGCCCATGCCCAGGTGGCGAAAGCGACCGCGACGAGCACTGCGAGCAGACCGATCACCCCGTCGAGTCCACGCTGGATGCCGAACACCCACAGCAGCCAGACCACGGTGGCAAACATCGGGAATGCCATCAGCGTGCGCAGGCGGGCCATCCACGGGCCGGGCCGGGGCAGGCTGCGTGCTACGGACGGGACCAGGCTGGCGATCAGATAGGGGAGCGCGAGCCCGGTGCCGAGGGTCGCGAACACGAGCAGGGTCTGGGTGGTCGGCAGGGTGAGGGCGAAGCCGAGCGCGGCGCCCATGAACGGGGCGGTGCACGGCGAGGCGATCGCGACCGCGAGGATGCCGGTGAGGAAGGCGTCCGCTGCCGGATGGCGCAGCTGCCAGCCGGCAGCGGAACCGGGGAACACGGTGCGTAGCTCGAACACGCCGGCAAGGTTGAGTCCGATCAGTGTGAACAGCAGTGCGAGTGCGGCAATGAAGCCCGGCTCCTGCAGCTGGAAGCCCCAGCCAAGTTGCGCGCCCGCCGCACGCAGGCCGAGCAGTGCGCCGGCGAGCGCGAGAAAGGAAAGTACCACCCCGGCGCCGTAGGCCAGGCCACCGATCGCCAGCTGACGGCGTTCGCCCGCGTGGCGAGCGAAGCCGAGCACCTTCAGCGACAGGATAGGAAAGACACAGGGCATGAGGTTGAGCAGTGCGCCGCCGAACAGGGCAAGCAGCAGGGCAGCGCCAATACCAGTAACGGCGTGTGCTGCCGAACCGGTGGCTGCGGTGTCTGGCAGCGCAGCCACCGCCGCGCCTGCCGATGGCGCTGCCACCGTGCCCGGGGTGTCCCAGCCCTCGACCCGCGCCTGCACCCGCAGCGCGCGATCGTCGAACAGCATCACCGCGGACAACAGCGCCGGACTCGAGCTGCGCTGCGCCGACAGTGCAATGCGCGCTTCCCAGGCGTCCTCATGCCAGCGCTGGACGATCGGTGCCGCGTGGTTGATCAGGCCCTCGGTCTCGGGAAGGAACTGTGCATCGCGGCCGACCAGTCCTTCGGGGAGGCCACGTACCGTGGTCAGCAGGGTGCCGCCGACGACCCGGGCCTCGGACTCGACGCCGGCGAGGCTGCGCGGTCGTGCGTCAAGGCTCGAATCGAAGGCCGCGCGGTGGGTGCCGATTGCAGGGCCAAGCGGCAGGGAAAGCGTGAATTCGCCGCTTTCGGGGATGCAGCTTTCCTTGCACACCAGCCAGTCGGCGCGCAGGCGCAGGTCCACGGTGGATGCGTCGAAATCCGCTGGTAGCGTGAGTGCCACCGGCAGCAGCACAGTGCCCTCATAGCCGTAATTGACCAGCGGGCCGAAGGGCAGGGCGCGTGCTGCGGGCCAGTCGATATCGCCGGCGACGACGCCGGGCGGCAGGCTCCATTCGAACGTGGTCGGCAGGCCGGAGTCGCCCGGGTTTTTCCAGTAGGTGTGCCAATGTGGCTGGTGCTGCAACTGCAGACCGACCCACAGCGGTTTGCCGACTGCCACGCCATCCGGCGCATGGGCGAGAAGTTCGGCACGCACCTGCGGCGTGGTGACCACGGTGGTGGCGTACGCAGCAGCGTTGAACAGGATCGGAACCGCCAGGATCAGCGTGAGCAACAGGTGGCGCATGGGGACTTCGAACGAAGCGGGTGTGCCTTACCGACCGGGCGGTGGCGCGATGGTTCCGGCGCCGTTCAGGTTCCAGGCGTCAGCGCGGACCGGTCGATGTGCCACCCGAGCATCGACCGGACTTACCGACAGTCAGGCGTTCTTGCGCTTCTGCCACAACACGTCGTCGCGGCCGCCGGCACGGTTGAGTACGCGGCCGAGCACGAACAGCAGGTCCGACAGACGGTTGAGATACTGGCGCGGGGCGTCGTTCACCGACTCTTCCAGTGCCAGCGCCACCAGGGCGCGTTCCGCGCGGCGGCACACGGTGCGGGCGTGGTGAGCGAGCGCGGCAGCACGGGTGCCGCCGGGCAGGATAAAATCCTTCAGCGGTTCGAGCGGTTCGTTCATGCGGTCGAGTTCGGTCTCGAGATAGGTCACCTGCTTGTCGGTGATCATGCTCATACCGGGGATGCAGACCTCACCACCGAGGTCGAACAGGTCGTGCTGCACATTGGTCAGCAGTCCGCGCACGTCTTCCGGCAGTTCCTCGCACAGCAGCAGGCCAAGAATGGCGTTCGCTTCGTCCACCTCGCCCAGCGCATGGATACGCAGGCTGTTCTTGGAGACGCGCTTGCCGTCGCCCAGGCCGGTGGTGCCGGCGTCGCCGGTGCGCGTGTAGATCTTGGAGAGGCGGTGTCCCATGCTGGTCTCTATTGTTGGTTTACGTGAACGTCAATTATAGGGGGCAGTGTGCTCAAATTGACTTGTTTCATGCACCGGCATACGATGCGATACGTTTTGTATTACACGGAGTTGGTCCCATGACCCTTTCGATCCGACTCGATGCCGATCTTGAGGCCGAACTGGCTCGTGCCGCTGCGCGGACCGGGCGCAGCAAGACCGAACTGGTGAAGGCAAGCCTGCGTGAGTATCTTGCCCGCGTGGCGCCGCGCAAGACCCCCTACGAGCTGGGCAAGGACCTTTTTGGCGGGGTTGCCGGCGGGCCGGTCGACCTCGCCGAGCGGCGCAAGGACTACCTGACCGAGTCGCTGAGCGCAAAGCATGATCGTTGATGCGGGTCCGCTGATCGCACTGTTCAACCCGCTTGACCGCTACCATGCACGGTGCGTCGATTTCCTGCGTGACTGCGAAGCCAGTCTGACCACAACGTGGCCGGTGCTCACTGAAGCAATGCACTTGCTCAGGTTCAGCGTGGATGCGCAGCTGCGGCTGCTTAGCTGGATCGATCGGGGGGGACTGTCCGTTGCCGAGCTTGACGGCACTTCGCTTGGTGCGGCCATGGTGCTGATCGACAAATACCGCGACCGGCCGATGGACCTGGCCGATGCCTCGGTCGTGCTGCTCGCGGTGCAGAGCGGCTGTCGGGAGGTGGCGTCGATCGACAGCGACTTTGACATCTATCGTCTGCCCGATGGCGGGTGGCTGAACAACATGTTGCGCGACAACTCGCACTGAATTCTCGAACCTGAATATCCATTGTCTGGAACACCCATGAAATCCGCTGAAATCCGCGAAAAATTTCTCAAGTTCTTTGAGTCGAAAGCTCACCAGATCGTCCCCTCGTCCTCGCTGGTGCCGCACGAGGATCCGACTCTGCTGTTTACCAATGCAGGCATGAACCAGTTCAAGGACGTTTTCCTCGGCTTCGACAAGCGTCCCTACAGCCGCGCAACGACTTCGCAGAAGTGCGTGCGTGCCGGCGGCAAACACAACGACCTCGAGAATGTCGGCTACACCGCGCGTCACCACACCTTTTTCGAGATGCTGGGCAACTTCAGCTTTGGCGACTACTTCAAGCGCGATGCGATCGGCTACGCCTGGGAGCTGCTCACCGAGGTGTTCAAGCTGCCCAAGGACAAGCTGTGGGTCACGGTGTATGCCGAGGACGACGAGGCCTACGACATCTGGACCCGGGAAATGGGCGTGCCGGCCGAGCGGGTGATCCGTATCGGTGACAACAAGGGCGCGCGCTATGCTTCGGACAACTTCTGGATGATGGGCGACACCGGCCCCTGCGGTCCGTGCACCGAGATCTTCTACGACCACGGCGAGCACATCTGGGGTGGCCCTCCGGGCTCGCCCGAGGAAGACGGCGACCGCTACATCGAGATCTGGAACAACGTGTTCATGCAGTTCAACCGCGACGAGGCTGGCGTGATGCATCCGCTGCCCAAGCCATCGGTGGACACTGGTATGGGGCTGGAGCGCGTGTCCGCCGTGCTGCAGGGCGTGCATGCGAACTACGAGATCGATCTGTTCCAGGCCCTGATCGCTGCGGCGGCGCGCGAGACCAGCGCGGCCGACATGGATTCACCCTCGCTCAAGGTGCTGGCCGACCACATCCGCGCTTGTTCCTTCCTGGTCGCCGATGGTGTGATTCCGGGCAATGAAGGCCGTGGCTACGTGCTCCGCCGCATCATCCGCCGCGCCATTCGCCACGGTTACAAGCTGGGAGCACGCGCGGCCTTCTTCCACCGCATGGTGCCCGATCTGGTCGCCGAGATGGGCGCCGCCTATCCGGAGCTGAAGGCGGGCGAGCGCCGGGTGATGGACGTGCTGCGTCAGGAAGAGGAGCGCTTCTTCACCACGCTGGAAAACGGCATGGCGATCGTCGAGGGTGAACTAGATGCGATGGGCAAGGCCGGCAGCAAGGTGTTCAACGGCGATACCGCGTTCAAGCTGCACGACACCTACGGCTTCCCGCTCGACCTCACCGCGGACATCTGTCGCGAACGCGAGGTGACCGTGGATGCAGCCGCCTTCGACGCGGCAATGGCGCGGCAGAAGGAGCAGGCGCGTGCTGCGGGCAAGTTCAAGATGGCCACCAACCTCGATTACGAGGGGCCGGCGACCACCTTCCACGGCTATGAGCAGCTCGAGGCCAGGGGCAACGTCCTGGCGTTATACAAGGATGGCGTCGCGGTCAACGAGTTGGTTGAAGGCGAGCTTGGTGTGGTGGTGCTCGACCACACCCCGTTCTATGCCGAGTCCGGTGGTCAGGTGGGCGATCGCGGCGAATTGAAGGGTGCAGCCGGCATCTTTGCAGTGGAGGACACGCTCAAGATCCAGGCCGTGGTGTTCGGTCATCACGGCGTGGTCAAGACCGGCAAGCTGGCAGTCGGTCAGGGGGTGACGGCGAAGGTGGATACCGCGGCGCGTGCGGCGACGGCTCGCAACCACTCGGTGACCCACCTGATGCACAAGGCCTTGCGCGAGGTGCTCGGCGCGCATGTGCAGCAGAAGGGTTCGCTGGTCGATCCGGACAAGACCCGTTTCGACTTCGCCCACGGCGCACCGATGAGCGCCGAGGAGGTGCGCGAGGTGGAGGAGATCGTGAACCGGGAGATCCTCGCCAATGCCGCGACCGCAGCAGAGGTGATGGCGCTCGACGATGCGCAGAAGTCGGGTGCGCTGATGCTGTTTGGCGAGAAGTATGGCGACGAGGTGCGGGTGCTGTCGATCGGCTCGTCGAAGGAGTTGTGCGGCGGCACCCACGTCGCGCGCACCGGCGACATCGGCTTGTTCAAGATTCTGGTTGAAGGTGGTGTGGCCGCCGGCGTGCGCCGGGTCGAGGCGGTGACCGGCGAAAACGCGCTGCGTTACACGCAGGAGCAGGAGCGCCGGGTGCAGGGCATGTCGGCGCTGCTCAAGGTGCAGCCAGAGGAAGTGGCTGAGCGTGTGGCCGGTATCCTCGACAACGTGCGTGCGCTGGAGAAGGAGCTGGCACGGCTGAAATCGAAGCTGGCGGCGAGCCAGGGCGACGATCTGATGGCGCAGGCGGTCGAGGTCAAAGGTATCAAGGTGCTGGCGGCGATGCTCGAGGGCGCCGATGTGCCGACCCTGCGCGAGACCATGGACAAGCTCAAGGACAAGTTAAAGTCGGCGGCGATCGTGCTGGCGTCGGTGGTCGATGGCAAGGTGTCGCTGATCGCCGGAGTGACGGCGGACCAGACGTCGAAGGTGAAGGCCGGCGAACTCGTGAACTTCGTCGCCCAGCAGGTGGGCGGCAAGGGCGGCGGGCGCCCAGACATGGCCCAGGCCGGCGGCACCGAGCCGGACAGGCTGCCGGCAGCGCTGGCCGCGGTGGCGGGCTGGGTGGACGGCAAGCTATAAGGGCTGGGTTGGAGTTGCATGCCGGCTTTGCGGGGGTTGCCTTGCGGAGCCGGTTTTTGCGTTATTGGGGCGGTTGAGCGCCGGTCGGGAAAGGCGGCACTCCGTGGTCGGCTTCGGGGGCTTCCTGCGCGGGGCAGACGTTCGCGGCCTGCGGCTTCCCGTCGCGGGAGGCACTGCGGCGGCGTCGGCGCAAACTCGCCCTGCGGGCTCAAACATGCGCCGCCTTGTTTCCGCCGCAGCACCTCCCGCGCCGGCGCTCTCGACAGCCCCGCGCAGGAACCCCCCGAATCCTTGGTTGTTTGGCAGCCGTTGAATCCGTCCTGAAACGACGAAACAACAAGTCTCAGAACGGCAGCGTGATCCCCGGCCACACCGCCTCGATCGCCTTGCGGAAATCGGCCTGGATGCGCGCAATCGCAGCTTCGCTGTCGGCTTCGAAGCGCAGCACCACGACCGGCGTGGTATTGGACGGACGGGCCAGGCCGAAGCCGTCGGCGTATTCCACCCGTACGCCGTCCAGGGTGATGATCTCCTGCGCACCGGCGAAGGCCGCGCCTTCCTTCAGGCGCTTCACCAGTTCGAAGGGCTCGCCTTCGTTCATCTTGATGTTCAGCTCGGGAGTACTCACCGCGTCGGGCAGGCCCTTGAGCACCGCGTTGCCGTCCGGGTGGCGTGACAGGATCTCGAGCAGGCGGACACCGGCATACAGGCCGTCGTCGAATCCAAACCAGCGCTCCTTAAAGAACATGTGACCGCTCATCTCGCCCGCGAGCGGCGCGCCAGTCTCCCTGAGCTTGGCCTTGACCAGTGCATGGCCGGTGTTCCACATCGTTGCTTTGCCGCCGCGCTCCGCGATCCAGCCGGCGAGATTGCGGGTGCACTTGACGTCGTAGATGATCTCGCCGCCCGGCACGCGCGACAGCACGTCCTCGGCAAACAGCATCAGCTGGCGGTCGGGATAGATGATCTCGCCGTCCTTGGTGACCACACCGAGGCGGTCGCCGTCGCCGTCGAAGGCAAGGCCGAGTTCCGCATCGGTTTCCTTCAGCGCACGGATCACGTCGGCCAGGTTCTCCGGCTTGGACGGGTCGGGGTGATGGTTGGGGAAGTTGCCGTCGACGTCGCAGAACAGCTCGACCAGCTCGCAGCCCAGGCGCTTGAACAGTTCGGGGGCGACCACGCCGGCCACGCCGTTGCCGCAGTCAATGACGATCTTCATCGGGCGGGCGAGCTTCACGTCGTCGACGATGCGGTCGAGGTAGGCCTCGATCACATCGGCATGGCTCAGTTTGCCGGCGCCGTGGGCCAGGTTGTTATCGGCAATGCGCTGACGCAGCGCAAGGATCTGGTCGCCGTAAAGCGTCTCGCCGCCCAGCACCATTTTCAGACCGTTGTAATCCGGCGGGTTGTGACTGCCAGTGACCGACACGCAGGAGTTCGTGCCCAGCTGGTAAGCGGCGAAGTAGGTCAGCGGGGTGGGCACGCAGCCGATATCGACCACATCGACGCCGGCAGCGCGGACTCCGTCGGCCAGTGCGCCGGCAAGTTCGGGGCCGGACAGGCGGCCGTCGCGACCGATGGCGATCGTCTTCTGGCCGCGGGCCACGGCTTCGGAGCCGAGGGCATGCCCGATTGCGCGCACGGCATCCGCGGTCAGTGTTTTGTCGACGATGCCACGGATATCGTAGGCCTTGAAGATCTCGGGGGCGGGCAGGGCGTGCGCGGTCTGGGTCATGTGGGTTTCCTGATCGAGTGATGTGTGCAGTGCAGCATAGTATGCCAGAGGCCTTGGTGGTTTCAGTCGTCGGAATGTGCCGCGGCGCGCGTGTTGGGGCCGAGTACTGAATCGAAATGTTGCAGCAGGCGTTGCGGCAGCCAGTCGAGATTGCCGGGCCAGGGGGCAGCGGTAAAGCCCACGTGGCCGCCCTGCGTGGGGCATTCGAAGCGGAGGGCCGCACTCAGTTCGGTTGGCGCAGGCAGGGCCTCGGGCGGAACAAAGGGGTCGTTGGCTGCGCACAGCAGCAGGGTGGGGGTATGGATCTGGGGCAGCCATGGTCGGGAGGAGGCCCGCCTCCAGTAGTCGGCGGCACCGGCAAAGCCGTGCACCGGCCCGGTATAGACATCGTCGAATTCGAACAGATTGCGCGCCTGTCGAATGCGTTTTGCATCGAACAGGTCGGGGTGGCGGACCAGCTTGTGCAGTGCCTTGGTCTTGAGCGTGTTGAGAAAGTGTTGGGTATAGACCCGGTTGAAGCCGCGCCCGAGTGCATGGCCGGAGATGCTCAGATCCAGGGGCGGGCAAACGGCTGCGGCGGCATCCACGACGCTGCTCGCCGCCGAACCACGCTCGCCCAGCCACTTGAGCAGTGCGTTTCCGCCCAGTGAAACGCCTGCCACCAACAGGGGCGCTTGTCCGGCCTGCTGTTTCAGCCGGCGCAGGATCCAGTCGATTTCCTCGCTGTCACCCGAATGGTAGGCACGGGCGAGGCGGTTGGGTTCGCCGCTGCAGCCGCGAAAGTGCGGAACCACGCCACGCCAGCCGCGCAGCGCAATGGCACGCATCAGGGCGCGGGCGTAGTGCGAGCGGCTCGAGCCCTCGAGTCCGTGAAACAGCACCACAAGCGGTGCGTCGCAGGTGCCGTCGCGAAGCCAGTCGAGATCGATGAAATCGCCATCGGGCGTGTCCCAGCGCTCACGCCGGTAGTCGGGCGTGGTGCCCTTGCGGGCGAGGGGCTGAATGGTCTGAAAATGGCCACCGGGCAACCACCACGGCGCTTGGTAGCCGGCTCCTGGCATGGGTCAGTGCACCACGCGGGGATTGCCGTGGAGATGAAGGTCCATCAGGTCCGGAGTGGGCGAAGCGTGATGCATCACCATACGCCACCCGTGGGTGCCCAGGGTATAGACGTTGGTGGCGACGATTGGCGGTCCGGTGGGCTCGCTGCCGGCTTCCGCGATTTCTTCGAGCACGCTGTGCACGGTCTGCACCAGGGTGCTGCTGACCACCACCTTGCCCGTGGTCCGCACATTGAGCCGCACACCGCTGGCGAGTATCTGGCGCCAGAGTTCGCGCACTGCATCGAGCCCGACGACGCGCGGACCGCCAGGATGAATGCAGACGACCTCGTCATCTTCCGACCACACCGCCATCATCGCGGCCAGGTCGGAACGGGCAAGCGCATCGTAGAAAGCCGTCTCGGCATCGGCAGCGGAAGCGAACACGGGTTTGCTCACGATCGACACTCGTTGCAGCGGGAAGGGCGAAACGCCCGCCATGCGGTGCAGTCGCGCAGGGGCGGGCGGAAGCTACGGATCGGGCTCAGTGGTGTCCCTTCGGGTGTTCGCCGGTGAATACGTACTTCGCGCTGCAATAGGGGCAGGTCGCGCTGCCTTCCCTGAGTACATCGAGGAAGACACGCGGGTGCTGCGCCCACAGCGGCGCACCGGGACGGGGGCAATGCAGCGGCAGATCGTGGGCGGTCACCGCGATCGGTTGATCCTTGAGTTCGGCCATGTGCGGGTCTCCTTTCAGACGTAGGCCAGCCAGTTGTCGTATTCGGGGGCGCGGCCATTGACCACGTCGAAGAAGCGAGCCTGGAGCTTGGCGGTAATCGGGCCGCGCTTGCCCTCGCCGATGATGCGGTCGTCGAGCTCGCGAATCGGGGTGACTTCGGCGGCGGTGCCGGTGAAGAAGGCCTCGTCGGCCAGATAGACATCGTCCCGGGTCAGGCGCTTGGACTGGACTTCGAGACCGAACTCACGGGCGATGGTGATGATCGAGTCGCGGGTGATGCCGGTCAGTGCGGAGGCGATTTCGGGTTCGAAGATTTTGCCGTCCTTGATTACGAACAGGTTCTCGCCGGCACCTTCGGCCACGAAGCCCTGATTGTCGAGCAGCAGGGCTTCATCGTAGCCGTGCTGGGTGACTTCGAGGTTGGCCAGGATCGAATTCGGGTAGGTGCCTGCAAGCTTGGCGCGCGGCATCGTGGAGTTGACGTGATGGCGGGTGTAGGACGAGGTCTTGACCCGGATCCCTTTCTCCAGCCCTTCCTCTCCGAGGTAGGCGCCCCACGGCCAGGCCGCGATGGCCACATGCACGGTGGCGCCGCGGGTGGAGATGCCCATCTTTTCCGAGCCGTAGAAGGCCAGCGGACGCAGATAGCAGGATTCGAGCTTGTTGGCGCGCACGACTTCCTTCTGCGCTTCCATCAGCTCGTCCTTGCTGTACGGGATGTCCATCATGTAAATCTTGCCCGAGTTGATCAGGCGCTGGGTGTGTTCGGCCAGGCGGAAGATCGCGGTGCCATTGACGGTGTTGTACGCGCGCACGCCCTCGAAAACGGCCAGGCCGTAGTGCAGGGAGTGGGTCAGCACGTGCGTGGTCGCCTCGCGCCACGGAACGAGCTTGCCGTCCTGCCAGATGAAACCGTCGCGATCAGCCATGGACATATCAGGTTCTCCACCAATGAGAAGTGTGTTCGGATGCGCTCGGTGCAGCCGAGCTTAGCCGACGAATTCTAGCGCAAACGGGGCATTCTGATCTCGGTGGCGAGCATTCCGGCTTGGCGGGGTAAAATGGCGGTCTTTGCGCACGGACGTCTCATGGATCGAAGCTGGAAACCCAACGTCACCGTTGCTGCGGTGATTGAGCGCGATGGCCGTTTTCTGATGGTGGAGGAAGAGACCGCCGACGGCTTGCGCTTCAACCAGCCTGCCGGGCATCTGGAAGAGGGCGAGTCCCTGGCGCAGGCCGCCATTCGTGAAACGCTGGAGGAGACGGCCTACCCTTTCGTTCCCGAATACCTGGTCGGTGTGTATCAGTGGCCCCGGCCGCAAGGTGACATCACTTACCTGCGCTTTGCGTTTGGCGGCAAGGTCGGCGAGGAACTGGTCGGTCAGGAGCTGGACGACGGGATCGTGCGTTCGTTGTGGATGACGCTGGACGAGCTTCGTGCCAGCCAGGATCGTCATCGCAGTCCGTTGATCGTGCAGTGCGTCGAAGACTGGCTCAGCGGCCGACGCTACGACCTCGACCTGCTGCGGCATTACGATTGACCCGATGCGATTGACCCGATGCGACTGATGCAATGCGACTGATGCAATGCCACTGATGTCACGGGCAGCCTTGCTTGTCGGCCTGCTGTTGTGCATGCCGGCGTGGGCGCAGGACGTGCAGGTGCCGCTTTGCTACAACTATGGCTGCAATACGCACGGTAAAGCCTCCTTCGGCGCGCTGGAACTGGATCAAGTGCATGCGCGCCTGCGCGAGGCGCTTGATCCGCCCGCCGAGCGTGCGGTGCTGGCCGCCGTGATTGGTGATCTTTATGGTATCGCGGGCCGCCAGACGCCAATCGGCGCCGATCGCGCGGGCAATTTTCTTGATCAGGAAACCGATGGGCGGATGGACTGTATCGATCATTCGACCAACACCACCCGTTTGCTGGCGATGATCGAGGCGCGCGGAATGTTACGTTTTCATCGCGTTTTGGCGCCGGCGCGGCGCTCGCGCATCATCCTGCAGCACTTCAGCGCGGTGATCGAGGAGGTCGAGCCGCCTGCGGGCTTGCAGCTTGGGCCCGAGGTGCCCGATCATGTGCCGGTGTTGCTGGCGCTGTGCGATTGCGCAGAGGTGTTGGGCGATATACCCGTGCCGGTTCCGGCGGCGAATAACCGGCCGGGCGAGCGTTATGCGATCGACAGCTGGTTTGTCGACAATGGCGAGGCGGCGATCGTGCTGCCTCTGGCCAACTGGTTGGATGGAGAGGGACCGAATGTCCAGTAAGCAGGATCAGGGTGGAATGAAGGTGGTGGTCGGGATGTCCGGCGGGGTCGACTCGGCGGTGACTGCGCTCTTGCTCAAGCGTCAGGGCTACGAGGTCACCGGACTGTTCATGAAGAACTGGGAGGATGACGACGACGCCGAGTACTGCTCGTCGCGCCAGGATCTGGTTGACGTGGCTTCGGTGTGCGACGTGATCGGGATCGATCTCGAGGTGGTGAACTTCAGCGCGGAGTACAAGGACCGTGTGTTCGGCGATTTCCTGCGCGAATACGAGGCCGGGCGCACGCCCAACCCCGACATCCTGTGCAATTCCGAGATCAAGTTCCGCTGTTTTCTCGATCATGCGATGGCCCTCGGTGCCGACCGCATCGCCACCGGTCACTACGCCCAGGTGCGCGAGTGGGAGAGCGACGGACGGCGTGAGTTTCAACTGCTCAAGGCCGAGGACGGCACCAAGGACCAGAGCTACTTCCTCTATCGGCTGAACCAGGCGCAGCTGTCAAAGACCTTGTTTCCGCTGGGTGCCATGTACAAGCGCGATGTGCGCAAGATCGCCGAGGCCGCGGGCCTGCATGTGGCGACAAAAAAGGATTCGACCGGGATCTGTTTCATCGGCGAACGGCCGTTTCGCGAGTTCCTGATGCGCTACCTGCCGACGCAGCCGGGCGAAATCCGTGCGCTTGACGACAACCGGCTCCTGGGCGAGCACCAGGGCCTGATGTATCACACCATCGGCCAGCGCAAGGGCCTGCACATCGGCGGCATCAAGGGCAACGAGGATGATGCGGGCGAGCATGACGCCTGGTATGTGGCAAAGAAAGACGTCAAGACCAATGTGCTCTACGCGGTGCAGGGGCACGCGCATCCGGCCCTGCTCAAGGAGCGGCTTAGCGCGATCGACCTCAACTGGATTGCCGGGCGCGATCCGCACACCCACTGGGTGTACACCGCCAAGCCGCGCTACCGCACGCCGGACATGCCGTGCGAGATCGACTCGATCGTGGATGGGCGGGCCGAGATCGTCTTTGCCGAGCCGCAATGGGCTTTGACGCCGGGGCAAAGCGTGGTGATCTACGAGTCGAAGGTCTGTCTGGGTGGGGGCATCATTGCCTGAGCAACTGTGCACAGATCGAAACTGCGCCCCGCGGCCCGGCTGAGGCTACCCGCGCCGCGGTAGTCCTGCGGGATGATGTCCCCGAGCGTCAACAGGAGCAGGGCGGTGACGCGTTGGCGAAGGCGTGTTCGTACTGCGCGCATCGTTCGATGTAGTCGCGGGTGCTCTTGGGCATGGTCACCCGGGCCCGGCTGATATAGGTCAGCAGGTCCCGCCCCTGGAGGATGAGGCGCATGCCGTCGGCCGAACGCTGCAGGGTGCGGGCATCGGCCTGCTCCGGCAAATGAGGCGCGAAGGCCGAGAGTTTTTCGGACGATACGACGAATTCGGCCCATACGTCGAAGATGTCACCGTCGGTGCGCAGCGTCTCGCACTTGTCCTTGGCCAAGTCGGTGAAGTGGGTCACCAGGTCGTCGATGCCGACGAAAAGCGGGTCGGAGGCGAAGGTCTCGATCATCACCGTGGCGATGTGATCGATGTCGCGCAGGGTCTGGGCAATCTTGACGTAACGGCTTTCGTAGAACGCCTCGACCGGAATCGAGAATGCGCGGAATGGTTCGCCCCAGAGCTCGTCGATCCCTTCCTCTCCACTGCGGTGCAGCACCAGGCGCCCGAGGGTGAGTGCCTCTTCCAGGCACATGCCGCATTCGCACATCAGTGCGTTGTCCACCTCGATTTCGATGCCGAGTTCCTGTAACTCCACCAGCTTGGTGAAGATGTCGGTGGCGCGGTTGAACATCGCGCCCGCCAGCATGGCCCCCTTCACCCGCTTGCGCGCGGGGTCCTGCTCCTGATCATAGGCGCGACGTGCCTCGGCCAGGCGTTTCCCGGGGATGTTGATGCCGTGCTCAACGTGGTTGAACAGGCGCCGGGTAAGGCCCTGGATCAGAGTCTTCTTGGCCTGCAGGGAGTCGGCGGGCGGGTCGTAAGCCTTGATCCAGTAGCCATCGACGAACACGCGCTTTACGCCGTCGATGACGTCGATCGTTCCGTTGGGCGTGACCTGGTTCATAGCGGATTCAGTTCGTTAAAGGGACAGGGCGGGGGACAGGGCGAGGGGCAGGGCCGAAGCCATCAGGATACGCTTATCGTGCACCGCTAAAAAGCGACGAATCAGCGTTTAATGTGCACTTTGCAGCGCACGTGCCCGCGCATTGCGCATGCGACGGCGCTTCGACAGCACCCTGACCCGCCAGAAGAAACGCACGCCCCAGTAACCGATCGTTGCGCCGGTCAGCGCCATCAGCAACATGCCCAGCACCAGCGGCTGACCGATGCCGGTAATCCAGGTCCACAATTCGCCAACTTGCTGCACCAGTCCGGACGCCACCACGTCATGGCTCAGGTTCGCCTCGCCCCGAGGCAATGGTGCGCCGATCAGGCTGGCACCAAGTCGGTAGGCAAAGTAGTAGATCGGTGCGTAGGTGAAGGGGTTGCTGATCAGGGTCGATACGGCTGCGATCCAGAGATTGGCACGCAGAAAAATGGACATCACGGCAGCAGCGGGAATCTGCGCCACTGGAACCATCAGGCCGAAGAAAGCCCCGATCGCGACGCCGCGCGCAACGGCCCGCCGGTTCAGGTGCCACAGCGATGGGTCGTGTATCCGTGGCCCCAGCCAACTCAGCAGACGGCTTTGCTTGATACTGTCGTGCGTTGGCAGGAGTCGTTTGAACATGGTCCGGTCCGCGGTGGAGGAGGCATCTTACGCAAAGTCTTGGCCCGCACAAACACGTCCGCGCAAAACAGTGGACGGAGTGTTGCATGCGGGTTAATGCAGCGCGTGAGACTTTATCCTCGGACCCTCGCGGACTGCCGAAATTCCCTTGCCGCTAATGATTGAGAAGGGCCGGGTCAGGCGAAGTCGGCCGGGATCACGGCGCGAAGGACGGTCTGGCTTTCGTTGTCTCGCACCCTGTTGGTAAACCACCACAGTGCGCCTTTCTTGATCGTCCAGTCGGCTTCCACTCCCGACAAGAGCAATGCAGCAAGGCGACCGAGGCCGGGTTGGTGGCCGACAATCAGCGTTGCACCGCTGGCATCGGGCCAGCCGGATGCGGCAAGCAGATCGGAGACGCCGCCCTCGGGCCCAAGGGCGGGGATGATTTCAAAGTTGTCGGCGAATGCAGCGGCGGTCTGACGGGTTCTTACGGTCGGACTGACCAGGACTCTGAGGCGGCGCGGCCGATTGGTTTCTAGCCATGCTGCCATTCGGCGCGCCTGCTTCATGCCGCGCTCGGTCAGTTCGCGGGTGTGGTCGGGGGTGCCGTCCACCGCTTCGGCATGACGCCACAGCAACAAATCCATCGGGTGCTCCATGTGCTCAGGGGCGGTCAGCATAAGGTCGCGATCTTGCAGTGGCATGACAGCGGCAGCCAGTGCGGACGCTCACCAAGGTGTCTTGCCCCAAAGCAAGGGCTCGGTTTGCTGCAGTACCCGGCGCCGCAGCTTTGCGTATCGCAGCCCGTGCCAGCCAATGATGAATGCCGCGGCGGCCTGTAGCTCCCCCTGCTTGCCCGCCCAGGCTTCGAGGCGGCCGCGGGCGATGTCGAGGTCGTTCAGAAAACCCAGCGTCGTCTGGGCATCGGTGACGTGCGTCAGATAGCGTTCCACCGCGCGTGCGGGAAAGAGTCCGCCAAAAAACTCAAGGCCGTAGCGAAGCTGCTTCATCGAGATCCTGAGCGCGTGCAGGCGGGTCGGAATCAGCGTTGCCGAGGCTTCGTGGCGGCGGCGTGCACGCTTGCGCAGACGATTGAGCTGAAGCCGGGCAAAAGTCTTGAGGTCGGCAGCGGCAATCAGATTGCTGGTAGGCAGGCGCTGCAGCGCGGTGCTGAACTCGAGCAGCAAGCGGCCCTGATCGGAGTGCGCGAGGTTATGCAGTGCGCTCTTGCGTGCCGCCTGGCGTGCCTGGGTGGCGATCTCCAGCAGCCGGGGCAGGCCGCTCTCGGTGCCGTCGGCGAGGCCCACCGGCTCCACTGGGGCCAGTAGCTCCTCATAGAGCACGTCCAGGTCCCGTGCATCGCCAAAGCGGTTGGCGTTGTCGCGCAGACGCTCGTTCCAGTCAGTGACGAAATCGGTGGGCAGGGCGGGCGCAAACAGCTTGATCAGCGAGCGCAGCCGACGCAGGGCAACGCGCAGCTGGTGAATGAACTCCGGTCCGTCGTGGCCTTCTGCCGCAGCCGCGGCATTGGCTTGCCATTGGCGCAGGCACGCCTGGGCGAGATCGCGAAAGGCGTCGATCACCGTTTCGTCGGGTGACAGCGGGACGGCTTCCGACTTGGCCGGGCGCACCGGCTGGTCGAGGAAGAGCTGATAGCCACGCTGCGCCTTGGAGATGTCGCCCGGCATCAGCGGCACACTCTTCGCCAGTTCGCAGGCCAGTTCGAGCAGGTTGAGCGCTTTGCCGTCGACCAGCTCGAGTTCGAGTTCGCAGATGGGCGCGCTGCGTTCGCCGACCTCGATCGTGCCGCGATCGATCATCATCAGGATGCACACCCCGTCGCGGGGGCTGTAGCGGCGAGTCTCGCGGCGGAACCGGGTCGTGAACACGGGCACCAGGTGATCCTGGTGGCGAGCGAGCAGTTTTGCCACATCCGGGGCGTCGATCGCGGAGAAGTCGAAGTGCTCGGCGTAGGGTTGCTCCCATTCGGGGCGCTGTGTAAGCCCGCCGGTGGAGACTGCGGCACACTTCACCGTCTGCAGGTACTGCCGGCCCTGGCGCCGGGTGCGGACGGCGACCTTGCGTGCCTTAAGCGCGAGGTCGGCGGTGTCATAATAGGTGTTGTCCAGGATGAGCGCATTGCCCTCCCTGCTTGCGCCCGCGACCAACGGGTGGCGTTTCAGCGCCGGCAGGGCGCGTGCGGGGAGGCTCAGCTTGAGTTCGATTTCCTGGCTCATGGGGTGGTGCACCCGCCCTGACGGGCGAGCGTTCGAAGAGTGGACTGACGCTCATTCTAGCCGCCCCAAAAAAGGGCGTCATGCGCGTTTGCATGACATGAAATATTTCAGTCGGTGCCAAAGACCCGCTGCCACAGCGTCTGCACCGGTGCACGTGCGCGTTCCACCTCCTCGGGTGCCACCCGCGAGGGCTGGCCATTGAGGCGTTGGCGATGCTGCAGGTGGCGTAGCTGGCGGTAGCTGTCGCCACAGGCGAGTGCGAGATCGGCTGGAATCAGCCCGAGTTCGCCAGCGATCCTGAGCAATGCGATGTTGCCCAGGTTGCCGGTCAGCTCCGGGTGTGCGTGGGAATGACCGAGCACCAGGTACTGGATCAGGAATTCGACATCGACCAGACCGCCACTGTCGTGCTTGAGGTCGAACAGGCTGCTCTTGCCGGCGTGAGCGCTGCGCATCTTGTCGCGCATCGTCAGCACCTCGGTGCGCAAGGTGTCGATCTCGCGCGGCAGGCGCAGCACTTCGCAGCGGATGCGCTCGAATGCCGCGCCCAGTGCCGGGTCGCCGGCGCTGAAGCGGGCACGGGTCAGGGCCTGGTGTTCCCATACCCAGGCGGACTCGAGCTGATACTTGCGGAAGGCTTCCAGCGAGCAGGCAATCAACCCGGAATCACCGTTGGGACGCAGGCGCAGGTCGGTCTCGAACAGGATGCCGGCTGCGGTCTGGCTCGACAGCCAGGTATTGGTGCGCTGGCCGAGGCGGGTATAGACCTCGGCGGCCTCGGGCGCATCGTCGTCGTACAGAAAGATGATGTCGAGGTCCGATGCGTAGCCAAGCTCCTTGCCTCCGAGTTTGCCGTAGCTGATCACTGCAAACTGCGGTGTTTCGCGATGGCGGATCTTGATCTTGCGCCAGCACAGCGGAATGGTGAGCGCGACCATGATGTCGGCAAGTTCCGACAGATTGTCCGCGAGTTTTTCCACCGAGAGCAGGCCGGCAATGTCCTGGGTCAGCAGGCGGAAGGACTGGGTGTGATGCTGCTCGCGCATCAGGTCCATCTGTCGCTCCATATCCGGCTCGATGGCGTCGAGCTGGGTGGCGAGTTCGGTGCGGAAGTGCCCCCAGTTTGGTGCCGCCTCCAGGTCGCGGCCGTCGAGCAGCTCATCGAGCAGGATCGGATGGCGGCCAAGATACTCGGCGGCCCAGCCCGATGCACGAATCAGGTCGATCACCCGGTTCAGGGCTTGCGGGTACTGTTGCAACAGGGCGAGATAAGAGCCGCGGCGGCTGATGCTGTCGAGCAGGTCGAGGCAGCGCGACAGGGTTTCATCCGCGCCGGTAGTGGCTGCCGCTGCGGCTATGACGCGTGGCATCAGGGCGTCCAGGCGGCTGCGGATGTGGTTGGGCATTTGCTGGTAACGCGAGCCGGTGCGTATCGTGGCCAGCCGCGCCGCGGCAGCAGACGGATCGCGGTAACCCAACTCGGCCAGCACAGGCGTGGCGTGCTCGACGTCTTCGGCCATTTCCCACACGGTGTCGAGCGTATGGTCCTCTTCGTTCGGATCGGCGAAGACCGCGTCGAAATGCTGGCTGACGATGCCGCGATGGTGGTCGAGGCGGGCGATGAGGCTGGCGTAGTCGTCGAAGCCCATCGCCCGCGCCACCAACTCACGATCCCGATCGGTTTCGGGCAGGTCGTGGGTCTGGGCGTCGTCCAGGTATTGCAGGCGGTGCTCGAGCCGGCGCAGGAAAGTGTAGGCATCGCTCAGCTCGCGGACGGCTTCGGCCGAGAGGATGGCGCGGTGTGCAAGGCGGGCCAGCACCGCCAGGGTCGGGCGGACCTGCAGATCGGTGTCGCGCCCGCCGCGGATCAGTTGAAACACCTGGGCGATGAACTCGATCTCGCGAATGCCACCCGGGCCGAGCTTGATGTTGTGGGCGCGATCGCGACGCGCCACCTCGCGCCGGATCTGCGCGTGCAGGTCGCGCATCGCGTTGATTGCGCCGAAGTCCAGATACTTGCGGAACACGAAGGGGCGGGCGATCTGCTCCAGTTCGCGCCAGCGCTCGCCGGCCAGCACGCGCGACTTGATCCAGGCGTAGCGCTCCCACTCCCGACCCTGGGTGATGAAGTAGTTTTCCAGCATGTCGAAGCTGGCCACCAGCGGCCCCGAATCGCCATTGGGTCGCAGGCGCATGTCGACGCGGAACACCTGGCCGTGCTCGGTGACCTCGGCCAGGGCCTGGATCAACTGCTTGCCCAGCCGTTCGAAGAACTCGAAGTTGCTGATTACCTTCTTGCCGCCGCTGTCACCGTCTTCCGGATAGACAAAGATCAGGTCGATGTCGGACGAGACGTTGAGCTCCCGGCCGCCGAGTTTGCCCATGCCGATCACCAGTAGCTCCTGTTCCCAGCCGGAGGCCGACAGCGGCAATCCGTGGCGCTGGACCAGGCCTTCGCGCAGCACGTCGTGAGCATGGCGGATAGTGACCTCGGCCAGTACCGTCATGGTTTCGGTCACTTCGGTGAGATCGGCCCGGCCGGCGAGATCACGCACGATCAGGTGGCACAGCACCCAGGTGCGCAGTTTGCGCAGGCTCGGGCGCAGGTGCGATTCATCTCCACCGTGTTCGGCGATGAAGCTGCGCATCGCATCGGCATCGATTGCCCGGTCGATACTGGCGCCAAGGCTTGCCGCCAGCCAGGGCCGGCTGTCGAGCATGCGCTGCAGAAAGCGCGACAGCGTGGCGGCATGGCGAATTACATCTGGCAACATGGCAGAATCGAGGGACATGGGCGAGGCGCTCCCGAACATTGGTAGAATTCGCGCCTTCCGGCCTGGTGGGGTACGAGAAGGGGCAAGGAGGTCAAGTCCAGGATTGTAGCCAAGCCACCGGGCCTCGGCGGAGTTCTGACACTCCATCGGGCTTGCTGCCGGTGCCTTGCAGGTGGGGTAAAGCCCGTCTCGCCCCTTTTTTATGTCAATCAGGCCCGCCATGCGCTTTCGATCCGGCCACATTTGTCTGTCCTCAAGTTCCTGCTGCGCGCTGCGCGTCGAGGTCAGGCGGTTTGCCGGCGTCTATTCGGCCACCCTGTTGGACAGCTGGCTATGAGCGCCGACACCGCACCGCCGGCTGCAAGGCCCCCGAAGGCGCTGGCCGGGCGGGTGAGTTCCCGCCTGCTGCGCCGGCTCTGGATGGCGCTGCTGCTGGTCTGGTTCCTGTTCGGCGGGCTCTTCCTTGTGTTGCGCTGGGTCGTGGTACCGCAGATCGGTGAGTACCGGGACGAGATCGCCGCCGAGCTGTCGCGCGTCAGCGGCCTGCCGGTGACGATCGGGATGCTGAATGCGGACTGGTCCGGATTGCGGCCGCGCCTGCACCTTGCCGGGCTTGAGGTGAGCGATGCGGCCGGACGTCCGGCCTTGCGGCTCGAGCAGGTCGACGCCACCCTGGCATGGACCTCGTTGTTGCGGCTTGGCCCCTATTTCCACCTTCTGGAGATTGTCGGCCCCGCGATCGAGGCCCGCCGTGAAGCCGATGGTTCTTTGCTCATTGGCGGCTTGCGAGTCGATGGCGATGGCGAGGACGGCGGGTTTGCCGACTGGCTGCTGGCGCAGCGCAAGGTGGTGGTGCGCAAGGCTTCGCTGTCGTGGACCGACATGCTGCGGGGGGCGCCACTGCTGCAGCTTAAGGGGGTCGAGTTTTCCTTTGAGCAGGGCTTGCGCCACCAGCGCTTCGCGCTACGTGCCGAGCCACCGGCCGAGCTGGCCTCGGCGCTCGATGTGAGGGGCGAGCTGCGCCGGTTTGACGCGAAGAGTCCGGGCGAGACGATCGGTCGTCTTTATGTGGAGCTCGAACGTGCCGACCTTGGCGGATGGGCGCCATGGGTCGACTACCCGCTCGAACTGTCCGGACAGGGTCGGCTGAGCCTGTGGCTCGATGCGAAGGGTGCGGAGTCCTTGGAGCTGACCGCCGATGTCGCGCTGGATTCGGTCGTGTCGCGCCTGGCGCCGGGCCTGCCCGAACTGCAGTTGAAACAGCTTGATGGTCATTTCGTCGGACGGCGCTCAGCTTCTGGTTCGGAGCTGCAGGCGCGCGGGCTGTCGCTCACCACCGCTGACGGCGTGGTGCTGGACCCAACCGATTTCGGCTTGCGGGTGCAGCATGCACTGCGTGGCAGATCCGCAGAAGGAACGCTGACGGCGAACATACTCGATTTCGCCGCGCTGGCCCGGCTCGCCGCGCATTTGCCGCTCGACGATAGTGTGAGGGCGCGCCTTGCAGCCTTCGATCCGCAAGGCCAGGTTCGCGATCTGGCGCTTGACTGGAAGGGCGAGATCGAAGCGCCCAGTTCATGGAAGCTGGCTGCACGTTTTGATCGGATCGGGCTGGCTGCGCGTGAGGCATTGCCCGGCGTTGGCGGGCTGTCGGGCGAAATTGACGGCAACGACCAGGGCGGGCGCTTCCTCCTTGCCGGTCGTGATACGCATGTCGATCTGCCGGACGTATTCGAGAACTCGCGCCTGCTGTTTGCCACCTTCAAGGCCGATGGCGGCTGGACGCGTCGCGATGGCCGACTCGAAATCGCGCTCGATTCGGCCGCGTTCGATAATCAGGATGCGGCGGGAACTGCTGCCGGACGGTACTGGCTGGAGCCGGGCGGGCCGGGTGAGATCGACCTGTCGGCCCGCCTGACCCGGGCTGACGGCGCTGCCGTGTGGCGTTACCTGCCGCGGGTGATCAACCGTGACACTCAGGACTGGGTGCGCAGCGCGATTCGCAGCGCGACTGTGCCGGATGTGCGGTTCAAGCTTAAGGGGCAGCTTGCCGACTTCCCGTTCAGGGATGGCAATGGACAGTTTCTGGTGGCCATCAAGGTGGCCAACGGGCGGCTTGCCTATGCGCCGGACTGGCCACCGATCGAGGCGATTGATGGCGAGGTCCGATTCGAAGGGCCCGGAATGAGCATCGAGGCAAGTCGCGGACGAATCTTTGGCGTCAATCTGAGCAAGGTGGTGGCCATCGTGCCTGATCTGGACGTGAAGCCGAGCGAGGTCATGACGCTCACCGGCATCGCCAGTGGGACAACGGCCGACTTTCTGCGTTTCGTGAACGAGAGCCCGGTGGCCCGCCGGATTGACGGTTTCACCGATCACATGCGTGCAGAGGGCAATGGCACGCTCAATCTCAAACTGGTGATGCCGTTGCGTAGTGTGCTCGACACGGCCGTGACCGGCGAGTATCGGTTCTCCGCCAATCGCTTGTGGGTGGTCGACGGGCTGCCGCCGATGGAAGAGGCAGCGGGGCGCTTGCGCTTTACTGCCGACGAGCTGAGCATCCCCGAGGCGCGTGCGCGCCTGTTCGGCGAGCCTGTGCAACTGAGCGCAGCAACCACTGCCGACGGCAAGGTGGGGTTCAAGGTCAAAGGCGGGATCAGTGTCACCGCGGTGCGTGCCGCGCTGGACTGGCCAGCGCTCGATCACCTGTCGGGTACCAGCGGATGGAGCACCGACATCTCGGTTGGGCGTGAGGGTACCCGGGTCGAGATAGGCTCCGAGCTCGACGGTGTGGGGTCCAGTCTGCCGTATCCGCTCAATAAGGGCGCGAGCGAGCGCTGGCCGCTGGCGGTGGAGCTGGTCTATCCCGCGGGTGGCGGTGTGGCAACGATCAGCGGCAAGCTGGCCGGCCGGGTGGAGGCGGCGCTGGAGCGCGGAGCCGACGGCACGATCACCCGCGGCGGGGTGGGTGTGTTCCAGCCCGTACGGATGGCGGACAAGGGGATTCTGATTGCAGCCAAGCTTGATCAATTCGACGTGGATGCGTGGCGACGTGCGCTGGAGGCGGCGCGTGAGGATGAGCAGCCGGCGCAACCGGGGCCAGCGGCGTCTGCGGACGGGCTGCCGCTTGCCGGCGTGGTGCTCGAGGTGCAGCGTTTACAGGCTTTCGGGCAGCAGTTCAATGCGCTCAAACTCCGTGCGGTGTCCGATGAAGGTGGGTGGAAGGCCAGGCTGGAGAGCACCGAGGCGCAGGGCGAGTTCGACTGGCGTGAGGCGGGCGACGGCATCCTGGCGGCGCGTTTCCAGCGGCTGACGGTGGGCGGTTCGGCGTCGGATCCGCCGTCCCAGTCCGGCGCGTCGGAGGATATGGGGCATTCCGTGCCGCCGCGCAGGCTGCCCGGACTCGATGTCCGGATCGAGCAGTTCTCGCTCGGCGAGCGGGCACTGGGCAAGCTGGAGGTCCTGGCGCGAAACCGGAACGGTGAATGGTGGCTGGAGCGCTTTGCGCTGGTTCATCCGGATGGTCGCCTGGGCGGAAACGGCGTGTGGCGCCCGGGCACGGAGCCGCGCACCCAGCTTGATTTCGTACTCGAAACGGCCGACATCGGCCGCTTCACCCACGCCCTTGGCTATCCGGATGTCGTCCGCGGCGGTCGCGCCACGCTGGGCGGGCAGCTTGCCTGGCGCGGGGCGCCAACCGCCATCGACTACCCGACCCTGGCCGGCAAGCTCGACCTCGATGCCGAAAAGGGGCAGTTCAACCAGCTCGAACCGGGCGTGGGGCGCCTGCTTGGCATCCTCAGCCTGCAGGCCTTGCCGCGGCGGATCACGCTCGATTTTCGCGACGTGTTCTCCCAGGGATTCGCCTTCGACCGCATTTCCGGTAGCATCGACGTCGCTGCTGGCGTGATGAGCAGCAAGACCCTTGAGATTCGTGGCCCCGCGGCACGGGTGCTGATGCGTGGCACGGCAGACATCGCGGCCGAAACGCAGAATCTGCGGGTAACGGTGCAGCCCACCCTGTCGGAGTCGATCGCGATCGGTGCGGCGGCGGGGTTGATCAATCCGGTGGCCGGCGTCATCACCTACCTTGCGCAGAAGGCATTGAGCGATCCGATCGAGAAGTTGTTTGCCTACGATTACGCGATCACCGGCAGCTGGAGCGATCCGGTGGTGGAGAAGCTTGCGTCGCCGGTGGGCGGTTTGATCCCCAGCCTGCCTGATAGTCCGCTACCTGACGGCGCCAAATGATGAGGAAAACAGGCTGATGTCCGACTGCCCCGCAGCGGTGCCCGCGAACGTGAATATTGCGGCGATCCAGACCGTGTCCGGTCCGGACGTCGATGCCAACCTGAAGATGGCGGGCGCGCTGATCGCCGAGGCGGCCGCGCAGGGGGCTCGTCTGATTGCGCTGCCCGAGTACTTTGCGCTGATCACGCCGGACGAAATGGCAAAGGTCAGGTTGCGCGAACGCGAGGGCGAAGGGCCTATCCAGGATTTTCTGCGCGCGGCGGCGCGGCGTCATGGCGTGTGGCTGATTGGCGGAACACTGCCGCTGGTGGCGCTTGCCGAGGACAAGGTGCGCAACAGCACGCTGGTCTACGACGACCGCGGCGAGCAGGTGGCACGTTACGACAAGATCCACCTGTTCGGTTTTCAGCGCGGCACCGAACGTTATGACGAGTCGGTGACAATAGAGCCCGGTTGTGAGGTCGTCACCTTCGAGTCGCCGGTCGGTCGTACAGGGCTCTCGGTGTGTTACGACTTGCGCTTTCCAGAACTCTACCGCGCGATGGGGGCGGTCAATCTGATCATCCTGCCGGCGGCCTTTACCCATACCACGGGCCGCGCGCACTGGGAGGTGCTGCTGCGCGCCCGTGCAATCGAGAACCAGTGCTATGTGATGGCGCCGGCCCAGGGTGGCGAGCATCCGGGCGGGCGCGTGACCTGGGGGCATACGATGATCATCGACCCATGGGGTGACATCGTCGCGTGTCTCGAGAGAGGGCCGGGCGTGGTGACGGCCGAGCTCGATTTTGCCCGGATGGCCTCGATACGCGAGAGCTTGCCGGCCTTACGGCACCGGCGCCTTGACGTCCCCGCGTGAGCGGCGCAAAAAAGAACTGATCGATTTCGCGCTGACCGGGTCGAACCGGCAGCGCCTACACATGGATACACGATGAGCAAAAGCCAGAATGCCCTTAAAGTTGCCGATCGCTACCTGCTGTCGCCCTATGCCCTGGGTGAGGCCGAACTCGAGAAGGTGTTCCGCAAGTTGATGCGACACGATATCGACTATGCCGATCTGTACTTCCAGTACCAGCGCTCTGAAGCGTGGAGCCTGGAGGAGGGCATCGTCAAGTCGGGCAGCTTTGACATCGAGCAGGGTGTGGGGGTGCGTGCGATCAGCGGCGAGAAGACCGCGTTTGCCTACTCCGACGACATTTCCCTCGATGCGCTGGTCGGTGCGGCAAGCGCCACCCGCGCAATCGCTGGCGCCGGCAGCCGGCGCACGGTGGCGATCAACCCGCACAAGTCGCGCAACCGGCTCTATCGTGCCGACGATCCGCTCGATTCGCTCGACGACACCGCCAAGGTCAGCCTGCTCGAGCGGCTCGAGGGCTTTGCCCGCGACCTGGACCCGCGCGTGACCCAAGTCATGGCACATATCGCCGGATCCTGGGAGGTGGTGCTGGTGGCGCGCAGCGATGGCCATATGGCAGCCGACGTGCGTCCGCTGGTGCGAGTGTCGATCAGTGTGATCATGGAAGACAAGGACAAGCGCGAGCAAGGCAGCGCCGGCGGCGGCGGGCGTTACGACTATGGCTATTTCTGCGATGACCGCCTGCGCGACTACGCGCGTGCGGCGGTCCATCAGGCCAGCGTTAACCTCGCCGCCGACCCCGCGCCGGCCGGTACCATGGCGGTGGTGCTCGGCCCGGGCTGGCCCGGCATCCTGCTGCATGAGGCGATCGGCCATGGGCTTGAAGGCGATTTCAACCGCAAGGGCAGTTCGGCTTTTTCCGGCATGATCGGCCAGCAGGTGGCGGCCAAAGGCGTGACCGTGGTGGATGACGGCACGATTCCCGATCGACGCGGTTCCTTGACCATTGACGACGAGGGTAACCCAACCGAGCGCACGGTGCTGATCGAGGACGGCATCCTCACCGGCTACATGCTGGACACCATGAACGCCCGCCTGATGGGCATGGCGCCCACTGGCAACGGCCGCCGCGAGTCCTATGCCCACCTGCCACTGCCGCGCATGACCAACACCTACATGCTCAATGGCGACAAGGATCCGGCCGAGATCATCAAGTCGGTCAAGAAGGGCTTGTATGCGGTGAATTTTGGCGGCGGTCAGGTCGACATCACGTCGGGCAAGTTCGTCTTCTCCACCTCCGAGGCCTACCTGATCGAGAACGGCAAGGTGACCCGCCCGGTGAAGGGCGCAACCCTGATCGGCAATGGTCCCGATGTGCTCACCCGGGTCAGCATGATCGGCAACGACATGGCGCTCGACCCCGGCGTGGGCACCTGCGGCAAGGACGGCCAGAGCGTACCGGTGGGGGTTGGCCAGCCGACGTTGCGCATCGATGGTCTGACCGTGGGCGGCACGGCCTGATCGGGGAGTGCCCGCTGGAGATGAGTACCCGGCACGCCGAGATGGACGGCCGGGTCGTTTCAAGGGGGCGTTTTGTCAGGCGGGGTGGTTCCGGTTTTTTGCCCCTGAGCTTGGTCCCGGATGTCATTCATCGCAGGAATCGGATGTGAGCACTTACGCTGTCATCGACTTCGAAACCACCGGCATGTCGCCCGATCTGGGCGCCCGGGCAACCGAGGTCGCCATCGTTCTGATTGATAGCGGGCGGGTGGTTGACCGCTATCAGAGCCTGATGAATGCAGGCGCCTTCATCCCGTACGAGATCCAGGCGCTCACTGGCATCACCAATGCCATGGTACGCAGTGCGCCGCGGGCCGAGGAGGTGATGCGCGAGGCCGCGGACTTCGTGGGCAGCTGGCCGCTGGTCGCGCACAATGCCGCTTTCGATCGAAAGTTCTGGGAGGCCGAGCTGCAGCGTATCGGTCGCCGCCAGGCAGCCGATTTCGTGTGCTCTTTGCTGCTCTCGCGCCGGCTCGTGCCCGATGCGCCCAATCACAAGCTCGGTACCCTGGTCAGCACCCTGCGGCTACCCGCCACCGGCCGCTACCACCGTGCGCTGGCCGATGCGGAGGCCACCGCGAATCTGTTCGTGCATCTGGGTCAGACCCTGCAGCAGCGTTTTCGTCTACCGGCACTCAGCCTTGAATTGCTGCTTGCGGTGCAAAAAGCGCCACGCTTCCAACTGGATCGCTGTGTTGATCGCTTTCGCGCCAGACTCGGGGGCGCTGCCTGACGCAGCTTATTGCGGCCTGCGTAACGGATTGATGTCGCTCGCAACGGATTGATGCTCGTGGCACCCGTTGTGCCTCAGGTGGCTGAGTCATCGCTCCGGTCGCTGCGAAACAGAATGGGGTCGAGACCGTGCCGCTGCAGCAAGCGGTAGAACTCGGTGCGGTTGCGTTCGGCAACCCGGGCCGCCTCGGACACGTTCCCTGAGGTCATGATCAGCAGTCGGGTGAGGTAGTCGCGCTCAAAGCGCGTCTTGGCTTCCGCATAGCTGAAGCGCCTGGTCGGTGCCACCCGAAGTGCGCGCTCGATCAGAGCAAGCGGGATCTGCGGCGTGGTGCACAGGGCGCAGACCTGTTCGACCACGTTCTGCAACTCCCTGATGTTTCCCGGCCAGTCGGCCAGGCTCAGCGCCTGCAGGGCCTGTGGTGAAAAGCCCCGCAGACGTTTTCCATCGCGTCGGGTAATTCCGCTCAGGAAGTGTTGCGCAAGCAAGGGGATGTCTTCGCGACGTTCGTTGAGCGGCGGCAGGACCAGGCTGACCACATTGATCCGGTAGTAGAGATCCTCGCGAAAACGGCCGCTCGCCAGTGCCGCCATCAGGTCGTGATGGGTGGCCGACAGGATGCGAACGTCGACGCTGCGGCTGCTGGTTGCGCCGACCGCCCGGATGGTTCGCTCCTGTAGTACGCGCAGCAGCTTTGCTTGCAGGGGCGGCGGCATGTCGCCAATTTCGTCGAGGAACAGGGTACCGCCGTCAGCCGCCTCGAACAGCCCTGTATGTGCGCTGCTTGCGCCGCTGAACGCACCGCGAACGTGGCCGAAGAGTTCCGATTCGAGCAGGGTTTCCGGGATGGCGCTGCAGTTGATGGCGATGAACGGGGCGGCGGCACGCGGGCTGGCCTGATGGATGAAGCGTGCGAGGAGTTCTTTGCCGGTACCGCTCTCACCCCGGATGAGCACGCTCGCATCGCTACTGGCCAGCAGGCTGGCGTCTCTCAACACGGCCTGCATGCCCTCGCTGCGGCTGACGATACCTGCTCGCGCGGGTATTCCGGTTGCGCCGGAAACCCGTGCCGGGGCAGCAGTTCTGGGCTGCGGCGCATGCCGGGAAGTCAGGTGGTCACACGCTTGTTCGAAGTGCTGCGCTTGTTCGAAATGCATTTGGCCGCGGTCGGTGTGCTGTTGCAGGGTGGGTAGGCAGTGCCAAAGCAGTTTAGGCGGGCATGCCTCGAATGCCTGGTAAGCAAGTGCAAAATGATGTTTCGTTTGGCAGGTGTTGCCATACAACGACAATGGGAAGTGCATTTGCAGCAATGATTTGTGCTTTAGTGAGCAAGCAGCTGTCGCCGTTAAGCGACAGTTTGGCGTCGATGCGCGTGGAAATCGGCTTCGAATCCGGCATGATGATATTCAAGTAACTGTTTTATATGTGATTTATTGCGCCGGGTACGCGCCTTGCTCCTGTTGGCGTTGGTGCCTCATTCCGGTGCACCAGGATTCTTCAGGAGATGCCATGTTCAACAAGCCCAACCTGTTCCCCAAAGTCCCCGATCCCTCGGCTGCTCGTAGTTCCAGACCTGCCGGGCTGACCACGCCCGGGTCAACTGGCGGCACGGGAACGAATATGGCTTCGGGTACGCTGTCGCCAATGCCCGACATGCCGTCAGGCACCGTATCGGCGACACTGGAGCCCAAGGTGACCGATACACCGGTCACCGAGGCTGCAGGCAGCGCCAGCAGCCTCATCGTCGGCCCTCACGTCAAACTCAAGGGGGCGGAGATCCTCGATTGCGATACCCTGGTAGTTGAAGGTCGGGTCGAGGCAACGATGGACAGCCGGGTGATCCGGATCTCGGAGGCCGGTGCATTCAGTGGCAAGGTCGGCATCGATGTGGCCGAGATTCATGGGGTGTTCGAAGGCGAGCTGACGGCGCGCCAGCAACTGATCATCCACGCTACCGGGCGGGTGAGCGGCAAGATCCGCTATGGCAGGATCCTGATCGAGGAAGGCGGTGAGGTGTCGGGCGATGTTCAGCCCCTGGCTTCAGCCGACAAGGATGTTCGGCGGACCCCGGAGAAGATGCCCGTGTCGGAAGTGCGGCCGCTGACTGCGGTTTCGGCCTGAGTGCCCGGGGGCGGTTTCGCCCTCGGATCGGCTTCAGTTGGGTTTCGACACGTTCTCGCCTGCGGCGAGGCGTGCGGGCGCCCACGGCCAGTTGCGTTCCCAGGCTGTCCGCACCAGGTTCGGATATTCGGCCTTGCCCAGACTGCCGTTGTAGCGGCCAAGTGCGCGGAACAGGTCGCCTTTCTCGATATCCAGGTAGTGACGCAGGATGGTGCAGCCGTAGCGCAGATTGGTCCGGAGGTGGAAGAGGTTGTCATCCTCGCGCCCGATCACCTTGATCCAGAAGGGCATGACCTGCATGTAGCCACGGGCGCCGGCCGACGATATCGCGTATTTGCGGAAGTTGCTTTCGACCTGGATCAGGCCGAGCACCAGTTGCGGATCCAGTCCGGCGCGCGTGGCCTCGTAGTGGATCGAGGTCAGCAACTCGGTGCGGTAGGCCGGGTCCGGAATGCGCTTCTCCAGTCGGCGTGACATGTCGCCCAGCCACTGAGCACGCTCGCCTGCATCCGGAATGGGCAGTGCGGGTGCGGCCGCGTCACTGACGGCGTGATGCAACGCGGCGCGCACGCTGGCGGCAAGGGGTTCGTATTGCTGTGCGCCGGCCGTGGCGGCGGTACTGCCAATGGCAAGCAGCACCGCCACGATGATCCGGATGCGGCGCTGGATCGGGTTCGTGTGCGTCATCGCCGTTTCGGGTCCGTTCAGGCCCGGATGCTGGCAATGATGTGAGCCGCGATGGCGTCGGGTGCAAACTTGAGCTGTTCGCCCTCACGGCGTGCCTGATATTCGACCACGCCTTCCTTCAGGCCGCGATCGCCGATCGTGACCCGATGCGGAACGCCGATCAATTCCCAGTCGGCAAACATCACCCCCGGACGCTCGTCGCGGTCGTCCAGTATCACATCCACGCCAGCGGCCTTGAGCGTGTCGTAGAGCCGGACAGCCTCGTCGCGCACCGCTTCCGACTTGCCCCAGCCCACCCCGCAGATCACGACCTCGAAGGGCGCGATGGCCGCTGGCCAGATGATCCCGCGTGCATCGTGGTTCTGCTCGATTGCCGCACCCAGAATGCGGGTCACACCGATACCGTAGCAGCCCATCTCGAAGTGCTTGGGCTTGCCATCGATATCGAGGAAGGTGGCGTTCATCGCCTTCGAATACTTGTTGCCGAGGTAGAACACATGGCCCACCTCGATGCCGCGCTGGATCGCGAGCACACCCTTGCCATCGGGCGAAGGGTCGCCCTCGACCACGTTGCGGATGTCGGCGACGAGCTCGGGCTCGGGCAGGTCGCGGCCCCAATTTGCGCCGGTGTAATGGAAACCCTCGTCGTTGGCGCCGCAGATGAAGTCGGCCATGTTGGCGACGGTACGGTCGGCGATGATCCGAACCGGCTTCTTGAGTCCGATCGGGCCCAGGTAGCCAGGCTTGCAGCCGAAGTGCTCGATGATTTCGGTTTCGGTCGCGAAGCGGAATCCGGCCTTGAGGCCCTCGATCTTGCCCGCCTTGACCTCGTTGAGGTCGTGGTCGCCGCGCACCAGCAGCAAGCAGATCGTAGTCTTGAGCACCTTGCCGGTCTCATCGACCTCTTCGCTGGCCAGTACGAGCGACTTCACTGTGGTCTGCAGCGCCACCCCGAGGAGTTCGGCAACATCACCGCAGGTGGACTTACCCGGGGTCGGGGTCTTTTCGAGTGCGCGTCCGGCAGTGGCACGCCCGGTCAGTAGTGCAACTGCCTCGGCCAGCTCGATGTTGGCAGCGTAGTCGGAGTCCGGGCAGTAGACGATCGCGTCCTCGCCGGTATCGGCGATAACCTGGAACTCGTGCGAGCGATCGCCACCGATTGCACCGGTGTCTGCTGCCACCGCGCGATACTCCAGGCCGATACGATCGAAAATGCGGCCATAGGCAGCGTACATTTTCTCGTAGCTGCGGCCTGCCGCCTCGACGTCACGGTCGAAGGAGTAGCCGTCCTTCATCAGGAACTCGCGCCCGCGCATCACACCGAAGCGCGGCCGGCGCTCGTCGCGGAACTTGGTCTGGATCTGGTAGAAGTTCTTTGGCAACTGGCGATAGCTCTTGAGCTCCTGGCGGGCGATATCGGTCACCACCTCCTCGGAGGTCGGTTGCAGTGCGAAGTCGCGATCGTGACGATCCTTGAGTCGCAGCATCTCCGGCCCCATCTTGTCCCAGCGCCCGGTCTCCTGCCACAGCTCGGCCGGCTGTACCAACGGCATCACCAGCTCCATGGCGCCGGCGCGATCGAGTTCGTCACGGATGATGGCCTCGACCTTGCGGATCGAGCGCAGGCCCATCGGCATGTAGTTGTAGATGCCTGCGGCAACCTTGCGGATCATGCCGGCACGCAGCATCAACTGCTGGCTGACGACTTCGGCGTCGGAGGGAGCTTCCTTGAGGGTAAACAGGTGAAACTGGCTGGCGCGCATGGAGATGTGGTCGGATTGGTTTGTCGAATCGTGCGATTCTAGCGTATGCGGTCACCGCGGTGATGAGCACCCATTTGCCGCTGCATGGGAACCGCTTGCGAAGCGAGCTTTCAAAGTGGTCTCAAGTGTGAAAAAATCTGTCACAACCAAGCGAATATTAAGGTTTGATCATGCTCGATCGTGAAGGCTACCGCCCGAACGTCGGCATCATCCTTGTTAACCCGCGAAATGAAGTGTTCTGGGGCAAGCGGATCCGTGAGCATTCCTGGCAGTTCCCTCAAGGTGGCATCAAGCACGGCGAAACGCCGGAGCAGGCCATGTACCGGGAACTGTTCGAGGAAGTCGGTTTGCGTCCCGAACACGTCAAGATCCTCGGCCGCACACGCGGCTGGTTGCGCTATGACGTTCCCAAGCACTGGATAAAGCGGGAATGGCGCAACACCTATCGTGGGCAGAAACAGATCTGGTTTCTGCTGCGATTGGTCGGGCGCGACTCGGATGTATGTCTGCGCGCCAGTAACCACCCGGAGTTCGACGCCTGGCGTTGGAGCGATTACTGGGTTCCGCTCGATGCTGTCATCGAGTTCAAGCGTCAGGTCTATCAACTGGCGCTTGCAGAGTTGTCCAGAGTGTTGTTCCGTGCCCGGCCATTTGAGCTGCCGGACGCCTATCGTCCCGAGACACCACCTCCCGTGTGATGTATCGGGTGTGTTTGTGTCCGAAACCTTTATCAGTTGCGGGTTGAATGCATCCCGCGTGGAGAGAATTTCTTGATTGCGCCGTTTGTGCGACGTTGCGGGGTCGTGCTGGCCTTGCCGATCCTCATGTGTGCCTCGGCGTCTGCCGGCTTGCTGGTCGACGCTGATCCTGACTGGAGCGAGGGCGAGTACGTGTTGCCCGCAGCGCCCAGCGACAAGACCTTGAGGCCGTTCTTTGTCAGCGCAGCGTCGCCCAACACCTTCCTGATTGATGCTGCATCGTTCACGATCGGCGGCGATGGCGTGGTGCGCTACGTGCTCGTGATTCGTACCAGGGGTGGTGCGGAGAACGTGACCTTCGAGGGCATCCGGTGCGGGACTGGCGAGAGGCGGATCTATGCCGGTGGTCGCAAGGATGGATCCTGGGTGGCGATGAAGAACAGCGCCTGGAGCCCGATCGTGGATAATTCCTACAACCGGCCGCGCGCGGCCCTGGCAAAGGATCTTTTCTGTGACGGTCCGGCGCCGCCGCGCGATCGGGACGAAGTGCTTCGCCGTCTTGACGGCGTCAGTGATTTTTTGGATCCAGCGCGGGGAGGGAGATGATGCTAGATCAGGCCATCATGCAGTTCGACAGGGCGCTACGCACGGTGTTTGCGCCGGCGCGCTCGGTACGTCCGGTGCCGGGCGATGATTTGCCCGATGCTCCGCTCGATGATGCGCAAAAAAGGCATGCATCCGCGCTGATGCGAGTCAATCATTGCGGGGAAATTTGTGCCCAGGCGCTTTATCAGGGCCAGGCGCTGATGTCGAAAGACGACTCGATCCGCAAGGCGCTCGAGCGTGCTTCGCAGGAGGAGACCGAGCATCTGGCGTGGACCGAGCAGCGCATTGCCGAACTCGGCGGGCGCAAGAGTCTGCTGAACCCGCTGTGGTATGGGAGTTCCCTGATTGTTGGCATGGTGGCCGGAAAGTTCGGCGACCGCGTAAATCTCGGATTTCTTGCTGAAACCGAGCGTCAGGTCGAAGCACACCTCCACGGTCACCTTGAAAGCTTGCCGCCCGAGGATCGAAAGTCGCGTGCGATCGTCGAGCAGATGAAAGCCGACGAGATCAGTCACGCCGAAACGGCCGTACGACTGGGGGCGGATGAGCTTCCGGCCCCGGTCAAGGCGGTGATGAAACTGTTCTCGAGCGTCATGACGAAGACGGTCTATCGCATCTGAATTCCTAGTCCCTGCTGACGGGTCTGCAGGGCGGGGACCATCGAGCGCTACTCAAGCTCGACGATGCTCCATTCGTGGATGATTTCGGCGGTCTTGGCGAGCATGATCGAGGCCGAGCAGTACTTTTCCGCTGATAGGTGTATGGCCCGTTCGACCGATTCCGGCTTGAGGTTCTTGCCGGTGATGGTGTAGTGAAACCGGATGCGGGTGAACACTTTGGGGTCCGTGTCGGCGCGATCGGCCTCAAGTCTTACCGAGCAGTCGCGTACGTCCTGGCGTCTGCGCTTGAGTATCAGCACCACCTCGAAGGCGGTGCATCCTCCTGCGCCTGCCAGCATCATCTCCATTGGTCGCGGCGCAAGGTTGCGGCCGCCGGCTTCCGGTGCGCCATCCATGGTGATCAGGTGGCCGCTACCGGTCTCGGCCATGAAGGTCATTCCGTCGACCCATTTGATGGTGCATTCCATGCTTGATCTTCTCCTGTTCAAGAGCGGGCGCATCAGTATCGGTGTGCGTTCTCAGTGCGCGATTCTACCCAAGCTGACAAGTGTGCGGAGGGGTGGGGGTGCCAAGAAATGCTGCGGCGCAGCATAATAATTCGCAGGTGGAGTTTGCGGCTCTTGGATGCGGGTGCAACCATGGTAAAATTTACAAGAAAACTTATTATTAATCAGCAACTTGAAGTAATATAAAGCACACTTATTGACTAATCAGAACATTTGTAGTGCGATGCACAAATAATGCTTGATCCGTCTGGGTGCTTTGTGGATAATCAGCCTCAGTCGGATCAGAAACGTGCTGCGAAAGCAGTCGGTGATCCAAGCAGTGTCTCCTCCACCCTCCTCCTTTGGTGTGGATTTAACGCAGTCCCACAAGGACTGCGTTTTTTTTGCCTGAATTCCTTGCCGGCACATCGCCGTGCTTGCGGTCTTCAGATTCTTTCGCATGTGCGCATTGACACACGGGTGTGGAAGGCTATAAGATTTCGAGCTTTCCGTTTGGTGGCCGGCACGCCAGGCCCGACAAGATCGAGGTTTCAAATGAAAACGTTTTCTGCCAAGCCGCACGAAGTACAGCGCGACTGGTTCGTTGTCGACGGCACGGACAAGGTGCTTGGCCGTCTGGCCTCCGAAGTGGCCCGCCGCCTGCGTGGCAAGCACAAGACCATTTACACGCAGCACGTCGATACCGGCGACTACATTGTTGTGGTCAACGTCGAAAAGCTGCGCGTAACCGGCAACAAGGCGCTGGACAAGAAGTACTATAGCCACTCCGGTTACCCTGGCGGTATTTCCGAGACCAATTTCACCAAGCTTCAGCAACGCTTCCCCGAACGCGTGCTGGAAAAAGCGGTGAAGGGCATGCTGCCCAAGGGTCCGTTGGGCTACGCCATGATTAAGAAGCTGAAGTGCTACGCCGGTGCCGAGCACCCGCATGCCGCCCAGCAGCCGAAAGTTCTCGAGATCTGAAGGAGCCATATATGGCTGTGACTTACAACTACGGTACTGGCCGCCGCAAGACTGCGGTGGCTCGTGTATTCATGAAGCCGGGCACGGGTAACATCGTCGTTAACGGCAAGCCGGTCGACGAGTTCTTTTCTCGTGAAACCGGGCGCATGATCGTTCGTCAGCCGCTGGTGCTCACCGGTAACGAAGCTCGCTTCGACATCATGGTGAACGTGATCGGTGGTGGCGAATCCGGTCAGGCCGGTGCAGTTCGTCATGGCATCACCCGTGCCCTGATCGACTACAGCGAAGATCTGAAGCCTGAGCTGCGCACGGCGGGTTTCGTCACTCGCGATGCACGCGAAGTCGAGCGGAAGAAGGTTGGTCTGCGCAAGGCGCGTCGCGCAAAGCAGTTCTCCAAGCGCTAATCGCGTTTGTGGCCTGTACAAAAAGCCGTCCCTTAGGGCGGCTTTTTGCGCTTGTGTGCTTGTCATCGTGGCGTGGTGAAATCCGCCAGTGAGATAATCTGGCGCTCGATCACCGGATGGGTAAGGAGAAGAGATGATCAAGGTTGGAGTTGTTGGCGGAACCGGATATACCGGTGTGGAGTTGTTGCGCCTGCTGTCATGCCATCCGGGCGTACAGCTCCGGGCTATCACGTCGCGCGGTGAAGCTGGGATGCCGGTTGCCGACATGTTTCCGAGTCTGCGCCGCAGGGTCGAGCTCAAGTTCGTGACGCCTCAGGATGCAGGACTCGAGCAGTGTGATGTGGTGTTTTTCGCGACGCCCAATGGCATCGCGATGAAGCAGGCTGCCGAGCTGGTTGCCGCTGGTGTCAGGGTCATCGATCTTGCAGCGGATTTTCGGATCCGTGACATCGCCGAGTGGGAGAAGTGGTACGGGATGACCCATGCCGCTCCCGAGCTCGTTGCCGAGGCTGTCTATGGCCTTCCGGAGGTGAATCGGGCGCAGATCCGCACGGCGCGGGTGCTTGCCAATCCAGGGTGCTATCCGACCGCGGTACAGTTGGGCTTCCTGCCGCTGATCGAGTCCGGGGCCGTTGAGCTTGGTCACCTTGTGGCCGATGCGAAATCGGGTGTGTCCGGGGCGGGGCGCAAGGCCGAGGTGGGGGCGCTGTTCTCCGAGGCGGCCGACAGCTTTAAAGCCTACGGTGTGGGCGGGCATCGTCACTTGCCGGAGATTCGCCAGGGATTGTCGGGGATGGCGAGTGGGCAGACCGTGGGGCTGACCTTCGTGCCGCACCTGACGCCGATGATCCGTGGTATTCATGCCACGCTCTACGCACGTCTCACGCGTGAGCTCGACCTGCAGTCCCTTTACGAGGAACGCTTTGCCGGAGAGGCATTCGTTGACGTGATGCCTGCGGGCAGCCATCCGGAAACCCGTTCCGTGCGCGGGTCAAATCTGTGCCGGATTGCGGTTCATCGGCCGCAGGGCGGTGATACGGTGGTGGTGCTGTCGGTGATTGATAACCTGGTCAAGGGTGCCGCTGGTCAAGCGGTACAGAACATGAACATCATGTTCGGACTGGATGAGCAGCTGGGTATCGACATCGTTCCGCTCAGTCCCTGACGTACCGCCCCGACGTACCATCCCGAGGGAACTTGTACGATAGACCACGATCTGATTTTGACGCATTGGGGCAGATGGCGCATCATCCGCTTATACCCCCGACAGAGGAGATAATATGAACGCTGAAGTTGAAACCCCAGAGATTCTTGTATTCACCGACAGTGCAGCAGGCAAGGTTCGCGAGCTGATTGAGGAGGAGGGTAATCCATCCCTCAAATTGCGTGTGTTTGTCAGTGGTGGTGGTTGTTCCGGTTTTCAGTACGGTTTCACTTTCGACGAGGAAGTGAATGAAGACGATACCGCTTTTGAGAAAAACGGCGTGACCTTGCTGGTTGATCCGATGAGCTACCAGTATCTGGTGGGCGCAGAGATCGATTACTCCGAAGGACTGGAGGGCTCGCAGTTCGTCATTCGCAACCCGAATGCCACGAGCACCTGCGGCTGTGGATCTTCATTCTCGGCCTGATATAGGGCGGGTGAAGGAATTGAAACGGGGCGCCTTGGCGCCCCGTTTCAATTCCTGAAGTCCTGCCGAGACCGACGAAAGTGCTCGCCAAGGATCAGCGGCTGGCCAAGGTGTTGGTGGTGCTGTAATTCATCAGGGCGATGCGCTGCAGCAGCGGTGCGGCGTTTTTCCTGAACTGAGCGAGCTCCTTGCCTTCGAGCGTGTTCGCCATGGGCAATGCGATACGGAGCGGGTCTTGTGCAACGTTGTCCACTCGAACTTCATAGTGCAGGTGGGGGCCGGTTGCCCACCCGGTGGAGCCAACGTAGCCGATCACCTCACCCTGATCGACAGACATTCCCTGCTTGATGTTGCGGGCAAAGCCGTTCAGGTGCGCATAGGCAGTAGTGAGCTTGCCGCGGTGCCGAAGAATGACGATGTTGCCATAACCGCCCTGAGTACCGACAAAAGTCACCACGCCGTCCGATGTGGCCTTGATCGGCGTGCCCGTTGGTGCGGCGAAATCGACCCCGTTATGGCTGCGCCAACTTTTGTGAATCGGATGCAGGCGACGGCCAAAGCCCGAGGTGACGCGCGAGAACTCGAGCGGCGAACGCAGGAAGGCCTGGCGCAGGCTGCGCCCGTCGCCGGAGTAGTATTGTTCCTTGCCGCCGGGGCCTTCGTGCAGCACGACGACAGCGCGTTTGCCCTGGTTGACGAACTCTGCTGCCAGCACACGACCGGTACGAACCACCGACCCCTGGTCATAAACGGTTTCGTAGACCACGCTGAAGGTGTCGCCTTTGCGCAGGTCGGTGTGGAAGTCGATTTCGGTGCCGAACAACTCTGCGAGTTTGGTGGCAATGTTGTCCGGGAGGCCGACGGCGTCAGTGGCGCCGAAAAGTGAGTGGCGTATCGTGCCGGTACGCATCTCGACGACCGTCTCGAGCGCCGCCGTTTCCTGCGTTCGTACGCGGAAAGTCTGTGACTCCTCCTCGCGCTCGATCGTGAAGCGGTTGCCACCCTGAACCAGTGGCAGGCTCAGCGAAACGAGCTTGCCCTCACTGCTGATCATTGCAGTGATCGAACGACCTGCGCGCATCTGACGCAGTGCCTGCGATCCTTCGGCATCGCTCTGGATGAAAGCGAGTGCATCGGGGTCGTTGATTCCAAGGCGACGAAAGATGGCAGGCAGGGTGTCGCCGGGCAGGATGCGGTCGTCGTGTACAAAGGGAAGCTCGCTCGGTGCGTCGACGCTGATCGGTGTCATCGCCAGCGTTTCGATCACCGGCCGTGCGCTGAATGGTGCTGCGGGCGAGGCCTGCGGGACGACGGCGGTTGCTGCAACGACGCCGAACAAGGAGATCGCCGAAATGCCGGCGATTAGCCACGGACGCTTGCGGCTGACGAGCAGGGACGGCAGTTCGGCTAGAATCTTGGTTTGTCTGACCTGCATGGTTTGGCCTGGGCAAAAAACTTTTGCGAGTCTAGCAAATATTTAACGTCGGCCGGTGAACAAGTGATTGGAGAAATGTAATGTGTGAAGTGCAGGCCGCGATCGAGTTGATCAAGCGTGGTACCGACGAGTTGTTGATCGAGGCCGAACTGATCGAGAAGCTCAAGAGCGGGCGTCCGTTGCGGATCAAGGCCGGTTTCGATCCGACCGCGCCCGATCTGCATCTGGGGCATACGGTGCTGATCAACAAGCTGCGCCATTTTCAGGAACTGGGCCATCAGGTGATGTTTCTGATCGGTGACTTCACCGGCATGATCGGCGACCCCAGTGGCAAGAACAGCACTCGCCCGCCCCTGTCGCGCGAGCAGATCATGGACAACGCGAAAACCTATCAGGAGCAGGTGTTCAAGATTCTCGACCCCGAAAGAACCGAAATCTGCTTCAACTCGGCGTGGATGGAGGGTCTTGGCGCGGCCGGAATGATCCGGCTCGCGGCACAGCAGACGGTTGCGCGCATGCTCGAGCGCGAAGACTTTTCCAAGCGCTATACCAACAATCAGTCGATTGCGATTCACGAGTTTCTGTACCCGCTGTGCCAGGGCTACGACTCGGTGGCCATGAAGGCCGACGTCGAACTCGGCGGTACTGACCAGCGCTTCAATCTGCTGATGGGGCGTGAGCTGCAGAAGCACTACGGCCAGGCTCCACAGTGCGTGGTGATGATGCCGCTGCTCGAAGGGCTGGACGGCGTGAACAAGATGTCCAAGTCGCTGGGTAACTACATCGGCATCGCCGAGGTGCCGAAGGAGATTTTCGGCAAGACCATGTCGGTGTCCGACATCCTGATGTGGCGCTACTTCGACCTGCTGTCCTTCCGTTCGTCGGCCGAGATTGCAGAGCTGCGCGCAGGCGTCGAGGCGGGACGCAACCCGCGCGACGTGAAGGTGATGCTGGCGCAGGAGCTGGTTGCCCGCTTCCATGGGCGGCAGGCGGCCGAGGAGGCGCTGGCCGACTTCGAGGCACGCTTTCAGCGCAATGCGATCCCGGAAGACCTGCCTGAGGTAAGGGTAGCTGTGGGCGCTGGTCTGCCCGTTTTTCAGGTGGTGAAACAGGCTGGACTGACCGGAACGACCTCCGAGGCCATGCGCATGATCGAGCAGGGCGCGGTCAGGTTGAACGGCGAACGGGTCGAGGACAAGGGGCTGCTGCTGGCCGCCGGCGAAACGGTGGTGCTGCAGGTTGGCAAGCGCAAGTTTGCCGCGGTCGTACTCGAATGAGGCCGTTGAAGTCGCCTTCGTTTGAAGGCCTTGGTGGGGCAGCATGAGCGCGCGCAACGCACGACCGATCGGCGTGTTCGACTCCGGTGTGGGCGGCTTGACCGTGGTGCGGGCGCTGATGGAGCGCCTGCCGCTCGAGAGCATTGTCTATTTCGGCGATACTGCGCGGGTGCCGTACGGGGTGAAATCGGTCGCGACCATTGAGCACTTCACCGCGCAGATCACCGATTTCCTGCTTGGGCAGGACGTGAAGATGCTGATCATCGCCTGCAACACGATGGCTGCCGTCGCAGCCCGGGTGGTGGCCGAGCGGGCGGTTGGCATCCCGGTCATCGACGTGATCGAAGCCGGGTCGCAGGCTGCCGTCGCGCAATCACCCGGTGGCCGGATCGGCGTCATCGGCACGCCGACCACGATCAACAGCAATGCTTACGCACGGCGCATTCATGCGCTGGACGCGCGAGTCCGGGTTCATTCCCAAGCTTGTCCGCTGTTTGTTCCACTCGTGGAGGAGGGGTGGCTCGATCATCCGGTCACGCGCATGACCGCGCATGAATATCTCAGACCGGTACTGGCTGAAGAGGTGGATAGCCTGGTATTGGGATGTACCCACTATCCCTTGCTGAAGCCGCTGTTGCGCGATGTGGTCGGGCCGGGTGTGCGCCTTATCGATTCGGCGGTGACGACTGCTGAGCTGGCCGCACGATGCCTGCAGGAGGCGGGCCTGGCACACACCGGAACGCTGCCGGCAAGTTATCGCTATGTCGTGACCGATGTCCCGCTACGCTTCCAGACCATCGGTGAGCGCTTTCTGGGGCGCTCGCTCGGGCTGGTCGAACGCGTCGACTGGTAGCGGGTGCGGCTCAGGTCGGACCGGTGGCGACCGGGCGGCGGGGGTCGGCACACCATTCGCTCCAGGAGCCCGCATACAGGCGGGATCCGGACAGGCCGGCAGCTTCCATGGCGAGCAGATTGTGGCAGGCGGTCACGCCCGACCCGCACTGGTGCACCACGGCGTGCGGGTCGATGCCGCGGAGCAGGGTGCCGAACTCCTCACGTAGCACCGAGGCTTGTTTGAAACAGCCGTCGGAGCCGAGGTTGTCGCGGAAATAACGGTTGATCGCACCGGGAATGTGGCCGCCGACCGGATCGAGGGTTTCATTGTCGCCGCGAAAACGATCGGGGCTCCTCGCATCGATGAGCAACATGTCGGGCTTGCCGAGGCGAGCCAGCACCGCATCGGCGTCGACCCGGCACGGTTGCAGGCACAGGGTGTAGGTGCCGGCGCGGTCCTCCGGAACACCTTGGGTCAGCACCCGTGCGTCACGCGCCCAAGCCTGCAGCCCGCCATCGAGCACCGCAACCCGGTGATGGCCCAGCCAGCGCATCAGCCACCACAGGCGCGCCGCGAACATGCCGTTGGCGTCGTCGTAGGCCACCACTTGCGTGTGGTTGCTTACACCGCAGGCTTTCAGTCTGGACATCAGTGCTGCTGGATCGGGCAGGGGGTGACGACCGTTGCGGCCGGTCTTCGGCCCGCTCAAATCGTCGTCGAGGTCCAGGAAGAACGCACCAGGGATGTGACCGGAGTCATAAGCATCACGCCCGAAGTCCGGGTTGGCAAGATCAAAGCGGCAATCGAACAGGATCCAGTCCGGATCATGCAGGCGTTCGGCCAGATCGTGGGCACCGATCAAGGTCGAAAAAGATGCGCTCACTATGCCGCTTCCATCGCTGTGCCGAGCCAGGTGCGCGCTTCTTCTTCGTCTTCGAACACTTTTACCTCCGCCTCAACAAAGTGCTGAGACAGCCATGCGCTCCACGTGATCCACTGGTCTTCGGTCAGGATTGCGATCCGGCGGAAGTCGTGCGAATGCTGACGCGAGAATTTGATCTCCTCCCAGGCCAGATCAAGGGTGAAGCCGGCCATCTCGCGCAGATCGAACAACAGATCCACCTGCCCGCCAAACCTGATCTTGTAGCTGACCAGTTCTTCGAACTCGCGATAGTCGGCCAGGGTGAATTCGCCGAAAACGGTGATTGCTACCAGGTTGCCGGTGTGGTCGGTGCTGATCATGAAGGCCTCCGTGCCGTAACATCAATGTGCCTACTATAGCCCTCACCGCTGTCGTGCTCAATCGTCCGCGGGGCGCCGTGAGGCGAGTGTGACCATGAGCCCGCTGGCAATGATCATCGCGATGGCAAGCAAGGCGGACGGCGGGAGCGTTTCGTCCCAGAGCAGCACGCCGAACACGCTGGCGAAAATCACCGTGCTGTAGCTGAAGGCGGCAGACACGACTGTCTTGCCGAAGCGATAGGAACGTGTCATCGCAAGTTGGGCGAGACCACCGAACAGCCCCACGCCCAGGACAATGGCGACACCGCCTGCATCGGGAAGGTGGATGTTGCCGCTCAGTGCCCAGACCATGCCCAGGATACTGTTGACACACGAGAACCAGAACACGGTGCGGACCTCTGGTTCGCCCGCCTTGCCCAACTCACGGACGCTGATGTAGGCCAGGCTGGCGATCATTCCCGCGCCCAATCCGCTCACTGCACCCAGCCACTGGCCCGGCTGCAGCGTCGGGCGCAGCAGCAGCGCGACGCCCGCGAACCCGGTCAGTAGCGCAATCGCCACCGGTATGCGCAAGCGCTCGCCAAACAGAAGAATCAGCAGTATCGAGACGAAGATCGGTGAGGTGTAACTCAGGGTTGCCGCGGTTGCCAGCGGCAGGATGCCGAGTGCGAAGAAGTAGCACATCAGCGCGAGCGTGCCCGAAACGCTGCGCGACAATTGCATGCGCCAGTGCGGGGTGGAGAGCGGTATTCGCGCGGTGCGGGCCATGGCCGCCATGATCAATACGCTGATGAAGCCACGGTAGAACACCAGTTCACCAGTGGAAAAATGCGCTGCACCGAGCTTCACGCACACGCCCATGCAGGCGAACAGCAAGCTGGCGATGATCATCCACAGCGTGGGCATGGCGTCGATGGTGCGATGCGAAACGGAGTCTCGCATTGAAACACATCTGCCGGCGCAAGCATGCCCCGATGACTGGTGACTTCGCCCGGAAGCGTCTACCCTTGGCCTGACTATGCTCACGGGAGTCGCAGATGGCCTTTGTTCTGGCCCTGGATCAGGGCACAACCAGTTCGCGGGCGATGGTGTTCGATGCAGGCGGCAAGGTTTGTGGTCGCGCCCAGCGTGAGTTTGCCCAGCATTTTCCCCAGCCGGGGTGGGTCGAGCATGATCCGCACGAGATCCTTCAGACTCAGCTTGATTGCGCGCGCAGCGCAATCGCAGCTGCGGGTCTTGTTGCGGGTGACATCGCCGCCATCGGTATCGCCAATCAACGTGAAACCACCGTGCTGTGGGAGCGTGCAAGTGGCCGTGCGGTAGCGCCTGCCATCGTCTGGCAGGATCGGCGCACTGCAGGGCAGTGCGAGGCCCTGCGGGCGCGGGGTTGGAGCGATGAGGTCCGCGCCGTCACCGGGCTCGAACTCGACCCTTACTTCTCCGCCACCAAGCTGTCGTGGTTGCTCGACCATGTGCCGCAGGCTCGGGCGCGGGCCGAGCGCGGCGAGCTTGCGTTCGGCACCATCGACAGCTGGCTGGTGTGGCACCTGACCGGTGGTCGTCTGCATGTCACCGATCCGGGCAATGCGGCGCGCACGCTGTTGTTCGACATTCATGCCCGGGCGTGGAGCACCGACCTGCTCGAACGCTTCGATATTCCGTCCGGCTTGATGCCGCGCGTGGTCGACAGCATCGGTGTGTGCGGCGAAACCGATCCCGACGTGTTCGGTGCCGCGATTCCGATCGCCGGTATTGGAGGCGACCAGCAGGCCGCCACTTTCGGACAGTGCTGCTTCACGCCGGGGATGGCGAAGAACACCTACGGCACAGGTTGTTTCCTGTTGATGAATACCGGTACTGAGCCGGTCGCCTCGACCCATCGTCTGCTGACCACCATCGGTTGGACGGGTGCGGGGCCCACCGTATACGCGCTCGAGGGTAGCGTCTTCATGGGCGGCGCCATCGTGCAGTGGTTGCGCGATGCGCTCGGCTTGATCCCCGAATCTTTCGCCATCGAGGCGTTGGCGGCGAGCGTGCCCGACAGTGGCGGGGTGCTTATGGTGCCGGCGTTTACCGGGCTTGGCGCGCCCTACTGGGATCCTAACGCACGCGGCACCCTGTTCGGGCTGAGCCGTGGCACCGGGGCCGCCCATATCGCGCGCGCTGCGCTTGAGGCGATTGCGCTGCAGACCCTCGATCTGGTGGATGCGATGCAGCTCGATGGAGCCAGTCCGCTGCACGAGTTGCGGGTCGATGGCGGCGCGGCGGCGAACAATTTGCTGATGCAGTTGCAGGCGGACCTGCTGGGTGTACCGGTGGTCCGTCCGCGCATGCTCGAGACCACCACGCTGGGGGCCGCCTACCTGGCCGGTCTGGGCGTGGGTGTGTGGCCGGACACCGCGGCCCTCTCCAGCCAGTGGGAGGTGGATCGCGTGTTCGAGCCCACACTTGGCGAGGATCAGCGTCTGTCGCGGCGCGCGACCTGGGCACGCGCGCTGGCCTGCGTCCGCGACTGGGGAAATGCATGAGCGGGATGGCGACGGGCGGTGTGGCCGAGCGCGCCCGGCTGGCGCTGCTTGCACGCCTGTCCGAACCGCGGCAGTGGGATGTGGTCGTGATTGGTGGTGGTGCAACCGGTCTTGGCTGCGCGGTGGACGCCGCGGCGCGTGGATATTCCGTGCTGGTGGTGGATGCCGAGGACTTTGCGAAGGGCACAAGCTCGCGCGCAACCAAGTTGATCCATGGCGGCGTGCGCTACCTTGCCCAGGGCAATCTGCCACTGGTGCGGGAGGCTTTGCTGGAGCGCTCCCGCCTGCTCGCGAATGCGCCCCATCTGGTGCGTCCGATGCGTTTCGTCGTCCCTGCCTATCGTTTCAGCGACAAGCCGATGCTCGCCGCCGGGCTCGGTCTATACGACTTGTTGGCCGGCCGTCACGGGATTGCACGCAGCCGGCTGCTGGATATTCCGCGCACGATTGCCGCCCTGCCCACGGTGCGCCCGTCCGGACTGCGCGGTGGCATCGCCTACTGGGATGCCCAGTTCGACGACGCCCGTCTGGCGCTGGCGCTGGCGCGTACAGTGTCCGATCTCGGCGGGCTGGCAGTCAATCACTGTGCCGCCACGGGTCTGGTGGTGGAGGCGGGACGGGTGCGCGGGGTGGCGCTGCGCGATGCGGAAACCGGCGCGGCATTTCGGGTTGCGGCGCGGGCAGTGATCAATGCGTCGGGGGTGTGGGCCGACGGCGTACGCCGCTTCGCCCAGCCACGGGCTGCATCGCTGCTGAGTCCGAGTCAGGGCGTGCATGTGGTGGTCGGGCAGGCGTTTCTGCCGGGAAACGATGCCCTGCTGGTACCGAAAACCGATGATGGTCGGGTGTTGTTCATGATTCCGTGGCAGGGCAGGGTGTTGCTCGGCACCACCGATACGACGCGCACCGATCTGCCGCTGGAGCCGCGGCCGCTTCCGGGCGAGATCGATTTCATCCTGGAGACGGCGGCGCGCTACCTGGTGCGAGCGCCAACACGCGCCGACGTGCTCAGCGTTTTCGTCGGACTGCGGCCACTGATCGGAGGCGGCGATAGCTCGCTCACCCGTCAGTTGTCGCGCGAGCATCTCGTGGATGTGTCGGCACAGGGGCTGATCAGCGTGCTGGGTGGTAAATGGACCACCTACCGGATGATGGCCGAGGATGCGATCGATACGGCCCAGTCGGTTGCCGGACTGCTGCGCCGGGATGCCGCTTCCGCCGGGCTGCGCTTGCACGGCGCACCGGCGGTGGATGAGGGCGATGTCTATGGCACCGATCGTACGGCAGTCGATGCGCTACCCGGGGCCGGCCGCGCGCTGCTTGAAGGGCTGTCCCTGACCGAAGCGGAAGTCCGCTATGCGGCCCGGGCCGAGTTCGCCCGCGGGGTGGAGGATGTGTTGGCGCGCCGGCATCGCGTACTGTTCTTCGATGCTGCGCTGGCGGTGCAGGCAGCGCCGGCGGTTGCCGCCATCCTGGCTCAAGAGCTGGGACGTGATGAAGACTGGGCAGCGGCGGAAATTGCTCGTTTCGAGACCCTGGCAAGCGGATATATCTGTGATGCGTGCGCCTGAACGGTGTCGAGTGTGGGTGCGAGTGTTCTCCGGTGTGCGACGCGCTGGTGGATCGGGCTTGCGGCGACACTCACTTGGGCAGGCTCACGATCGCCATCAGACCGCCCCCGGGATGATTGCCCAGCCTGACCTCGCCACGCTGGGCACGCAGCAGGTTGCGCGCGATCGCTAAACCCAGCCCGGTGCCACCCGTTTCGCGGTTGCGTGAGGCTTCGGTGCGGTAGAAAGCTTCGAACACCTTCTCCTGCTCTTCCGCTGCGAGTCCCGGACCATGGTCGCGGATCCCGATTTCGTATCGATCCGCATGCTCGGTGATCTCCACGTCGACGTGGTCGCCGAACTTCACTCCGTTCTCGATCAGGTTCCACAGTGCGCGGCGCAAGGCGTTGGGGTGGCCGGAGAAGGGGGTCGAGGCGTGGCCTTCGAGATGTACGGTCCAGCCCATGTCGGTGGCGTCGTCGCGCAAGGCCTCCAGGAGGCGGTTCAGATCGATAGGTTGTGTCGTCTTGCTCGCCTCCATGCTGCGGGCGTAGGCGAGGCCCTCCTTGATCAAGGTCTGCATCGCGTCGAGATCAGACTGGATCTTGGTGCGCAGGCCATCATCGTCCACCATTTCGGCGCGCAGCCGCAGGCGGGTGATCGGGGTCTGGAGGTCGTGCGAGATCGCAGCCAGGATACGGGTGCGTTCGCGCACATGCTCGATGATGCGTTGCTGCATCTGGTTGAAGGCGGTGGCGGCCTGAGCCACCTCGGTGGGGCCGCGCGTGCTCATGGGCGCGCGTTCAGGGTCCTCACCCAGGGCCCGCGCGGCGGCTGACATGCGCGACAGCGGGCGGGTGGCAATACGCACGCTGAACCACGTCAGCAGGCTGACGCCCACTAGCAGTGCAAGCAAGGCGGAGATCAACTGACCTGGCGGGGGGGTGTGCATGACCGGCGTCGGTGGAATGCCGGGGAGCCGGATGTTGAGCGGGGTGCCGTCGGCGAGACTGACGGACACCAGCAGGGCCGGGTGCGGGCCGTCACCGCGATGATGGGCGTAAAGGGCAATCTCACGTTCGGGCATGGCGCCCTTCAGCGCCGGCAACAAGGGGTGGTTCGAGGGTAGTGGACGAAGACGGTCAGGAAGCGGCCGCAGACTCAGACGCAGTCGGCGACGCCCGAGCTCGTCGATCCATTTGGCGCGCTCACCCGCCTCGAGGCGGTCCAGTACATCCGCGGTTGAGGCGATTTCCTGGGCAATGCCTTCGAATAGCGCATCACGACCGACCCGGTCGCGTTCGCCGACGAAAAGCGCAAAGCTGACTGCAAGCACCAGCGCGATGCCGGTCAGCCAGATCAGCATCAGGCGTGAGAACAGGCTGCGCGGCCACGGTAGCCTCATTGAGCGGCGGCCGATGGGTGACCGACAGGCTTGACTTCGCAGGCGAGCACATAGCCTTCGTTGCGCACAGTCTTGATGATCGCGGGCTCGCGGGCGTTGTCGCCGAGGCGTTGGCGCAGTCGGCTGATCAGCAGGTCGATCGAGCGGTCGAATACGTCCGCTTCTCGTCCCTGGGTGAGCTCCATCAACTGGTCGCGCGACAGTACGCATTGCGGGTGGGCGAGAAACACACCCAGCATGCGGTATTCGGCACCCGATAGTGCGACCACGGTGCCCTGGACGTCTATGAGGTGCCGATTGACGGTGTCGAGCCGCCAGTGAGCGAAGTGAAGCTCACGCGCATTGGTCACAGTGGCGCTGTCCAGGTTGGGGGGCAGCGCGCGGGCGCGGCGCAGGATGGCGCGGATACGAGCGTATAGCTCGCGCGGCACGAAAGGCTTGGGCAGATAGTCGTCCGCACCCATCTCCAGTCCGATGATGCGGTCCATGTCCTCGCCGCGCGCGGTGAGCATCAGGATGGGCGTGTTGGCGTGGGCGCCATTGCCGGCGCGCAGATTGCGGCACAGCGTAAGGCCGTCCTCGCCCGGCATCATGACGTCGAGCACGATGAGATCGACACGGTGGTGATCGAGTGCCGACTTCATCTCCCGACCGTCCGCCGCAGTGGTGCAGCGCAGCCCCTGCTTTTCCAGATAGTCGGCAAGCAGGCTGCGGATGTCGCGGTCGTCGTCGACGATCAGAATGTGGTCTTGCTGGTTAGCCATTTGGGTTCTCCATGGGCTGTATCTTAAGCCCGTCGGATGGTGGCTTTGTATCCCAGCGTATCTGGACCGCGTCGGGAGACATCAGACTGCAAAACGGCCTGCTGCGGACACGTCCTGCTTACATCCGGGTGTTCAAATGGCTCCGTCGCCCAAACGTCTGGGTGCATGACCAACACGAATCAACGAGGAGAACCACCATGAAAACCTGGATCAAGACTTCGATTGCCGCTGCACTGATTGCCTCCAGCGCCCTGGGTACCACCGTAATGGCCCGCGGCGGTGACTGCGATGGGCCGCAGGGCGGCAAGGCTGGCTGGCACAAGATGGCGCCGGAGCAAATGAAGGCCAGGATGGCTCAGCGTGCAGATGTCCACCTGGCGCGCCTTGAACTGGCACTGGCGCTGACCCCGGCGCAGAAGCCGGACTGGGATGCATTCAAGGGGACAATGAAAGAGCGCGCCGAACGGATGGCTACACACATGGAAACCCGCAGTCAGGCGGAGATGCCGAAGACCGCCATCGAGCGCATGCAGCGCATGGAGGAAATGAGCAAGCTGCGTCAGGCCGAGATGGGCGAGACGCGCAAGGCGGTGGAGGCGTTCTACGGCAAGCTGTCCGATGCGCAGAAGACCGTGTTCGATGACGAGTTCAGCAAGATGCAGGGACGTCATGGCATGGGCGAGCACGGCAAGGGGCAGCGCGGTGGCATGGGTGGCGGCATGCGTGATGGTGGTGGCATGGGGCCGGGGCGCGGCTGACACTGACAGCGGCTTGATTGCGGCATGAAGCCGGCCGTTGAGGCCGGTAACTGCCCAAGTTTGGCGCACACGGGCAGGCCCACTGCAGCACGCCTTGCGGGGTTGCCGATAGTGCGTGGGATGCACTGCAAAAAACGTAGCGTGCAAAAAACAGAAGCCGCCCGGAGCTGATCCCTCCGGGCGGCTTCTTATCGTTGGAGCCCGGAGCATTCAAGCCGCCCCGGGATTCGTCAGATTAGTGGAACTGCTCTTCTTCGGTCGAGCCGGTCAGCGCGGTCACGCTCGACTTGCCACCCTGGATGACGGTGGTCACTTCGTCGAAGTAGCCGGTGCCAACTTCCTGCTGGTGCGAGACGAAGCTGTAGCCACGGTCGCGAGCTGCGAATTCCGGCTCCTGAACCTTCTCGACGTAGGCCGACATGCCGCGGGCCACATAGTCCTGGGCCAGGTCGAACATGTTGTACCACATGGAGTGGATGCCGGCCAAAGTGATGAACTGGTACTTGTAGCCCATCGCGCCGAGTTCGCGCTGGAACTTGGCGATGGTGGCATCGTCCAGGTTCTTCTTCCAGTTGAACGACGGCGAGCAGTTGTAGGCCAGCATCTTGCCCGGGTGGACCTTATGCACGGCTTCGGCGAACTTGCGGGCGAACTCCAGATCCGGCGTGCCGGTTTCGCACCACACCAGGTCGGCGTAGTGAGCGTAGGCGATGGCGCGGGAGATGGCCTGGTCAATACCCTTGTGGGTCTTGTAGAAGCCTTCGGCAGTGCGCTCACCGGTCAGGAAGGGCTTGTCGTTCTCGTCGTAGTCGCTGGTCAGCAGGTCTGCTGCTTCAGCATCGGTACGGGCGATCACCAGGGTCGGCACGCCATAAACGTCGGCCGCCATACGGGCAGCGATCAGCTTCTGCACGGCTTCGGTGGTCGGCACCAGCACCTTGCCGCCCATGTGGCCGCACTTCTTGACCGATGCCAGCTGGTCTTCCCAATGCACGCCGGCTGCGCCGGAGCGGATCATGGCCTTCATCAGTTCGAAAGCGTTGAGCACGCCGCCGAAACCGGCTTCAGCGTCGGCTACGATCGGTGCGTGGTAATCGATATAGCCCGCATCGCCCGGGTTGGTGCCCTTGGACCACTGGATTTCGTCCGCGCGGGTGAAGGCGTTATTGATGCGCTCGACCACCTTCGGCACGGAATCAACCGGGTACAGGGACTGATCCGGGTACATGGCGGCGTATTCGTTGTTGTCGGCAGCAACTTGCCAGCCCGACAGATAAATGGCCTTGATGCCGGCCTTGACCTGCTGCATGGCCTGGCCGCCGGTCAGGGCGCCCAGGCAGTTTACGTAAGGCTGGTTGTTGACCAGATCCCACAGCTTCTCGGCGCCGCGACGGGCCAGCGTGTACTCAACCGGGAATGATCCGCGCAGGCGGACGATTTCAGCTGCGGTGTAACCGCGCTTGATGCCTTTCCAGCGGGGGTTCTCGGCCCAGTCTTTTTCGAGGGCGGCAATTTGCTGTTCGCGGGTCAGGGTCATGATGCTTCCTTGTCTGTTTGAGAAGGGGGGAGTGCAAGCAAGGTTTGCCGGGATCAGGAATCGGCACAACCGATTAATTTTCCGGCGCATCTTTGAGGGAGAAAGCCGCGTCGGATGAGCAACAGTATAGGGGGCATTCCGCGCAGCAGCAATATGTCTTATATAAGACATAAGAAAAAATATTTTCTATACTAAACAGTACGTTATATTTTTAATTTCGCAATGTAAAACGATAAACAGACTGGTGAAATGAAAAGATGCAGGTTCTCTGCTGCGACGCACAGGGAATCTGCATCCCATGGTGCAGATTGCGTCCGGAATTCGATCCGAAGCGGACGCAAAGCGCATCTCAGTACAGTGCCGTGGCGGAGACGATCACACCGTCCTCGTCGCCATAGAGGTAGTGCCCGGGGACAAAGCTCACTCCCCCGAATGTCACCGTAATGTCGACCTCGCCGATGTTGCGCTTCACTGTTTTCTTCGGATGGGTGCCAAGCGCAAACACGCCGATGTCCATCTGGCCGATTGCTTTCGAATCGCGGATGCAGCCGTAAGCGACGATTCCTGCCCATCCGTTTTTCACGCCGAGTTCGGCCAACTGGTCGCCGACTACCGCGCAGCGCATTGAGCCGCCGGCGTCAATGACGAGAACCCGGTCGTTGCCGGGCGATTCCAGGGCCTTGCGCACGAGTGAGTTGTCCTCGAACAGCTTGAGGGTGCTGATCGGACCGCCGAAGGCGGGGCGGCCACCGAAGCTGCGGAACATGGGCGCGACAACGCTCACCTTGTCCTCGTGGGCATCGCAAAGGTCTGCTGTCTGTATGCTCATGGAAACTCCTCATGGATTGGATGGGGCGGCTACGTTCGGCGTAGGCGGCGATCATAAACGAGCGCTCCCGGTTTTTACCAGCGGGCGGGTTGTTCCTGAACGGGGTATACAAAAAAAGCGGCCCCGAAGGGCCGCTTGACTTGAGTGCTTCCAGCTTACACGGTGGCGACTTCCGGTTGGTCGAATACCAGCTTGACCTTGTCGGTCTCGTCGATGTCGATGGTGACTTTGCCGCCGCTGGCCAGACGACCGAACAGCAACTCGTCGGCAAGGGCTGAGCGAATCGTGTCCTGGATAAGGCGCGCCATCGGCCGCGCGCCCATCATCGGATCGAAACCCTGCTCGGCCAGCCAGGCCTTGAGTTGATCGGTGAAATGGGCTTCCACCTTCTTCTCGTGGAGTTGGGCTTCGAGCTGCATCAGGAACTTGTCCACCACGCGCAGGATGATTTCGCTGTCGAGTGCCTTGAACGAGATCGTTGCATCCAGCCGGTTGCGGAACTCGGGCGAGAACATACGCTTGATCTCGGCCATCTCGTCACCCATCTCGCGCTTGGCCGAGAATCCGATGATCGACTTCTGCATCGTCTCGGCACCGGCATTGGTCGTCATGATGACAATCACGTTGCGGAAGTCGGCCTGTCGACCATTGTTGTCCGTCAGCGTGCCGTGATCCATGACTTGCAGCAGGATGTTGTAGATATCCGGATGCGCCTTTTCGATCTCGTCCAGCAGCAGTACGCAGTGCGGCTTCTTGGTGATCTGCTCGGTGAGCAGCCCGCCCTGGTCGAACCCGACATAGCCCGGCGGTGCGCCGATAAGCCGGCTGACCGCATGGCGTTCCATGTACTCCGACATGTCGAAGCGCACCAGATCGATGCCCAGGGTGTAAGCGAGCTGACGGGCGACCTCGGTCTTGCCGACACCGGTCGGACCCGAGAACAGGAAGGATCCGATCGGTTTCTGCGGATTACCCAGACCAGAGCGCGACATCTTGATCGCCTTGGCCAGCGCATCGATCGCAGCGTTCTGGCCGAACACCACGTTCTTCAGATCGCGCTCGAGGGTCTTGAGCGAGGCTTTGTCATCGTTGGACACAGTGCGCGGCGGAATGCGCGCAATGCGGGCGACGATTTCCTCGATTTCGTTCTTGCCGATCGTTTTTTTCTGCTTCGACTTCGGCAGGATGCGTTGTGCCGCGCCCGCTTCGTCGATCACGTCGATTGCCTTGTCCGGAAGGTGCCGGTCGTTGATGTACTTGGCCGACAGCTCGGCTGCACTGGTCAGGGCGGACGCGGAGTACTTGATTCCGTGGTGCTCCTCGAAGCGACTCTTAAGTCCCTTGAGAATTTCCACGGTTTCAGCCACCGAGGGCTCCACCACGTCGATCTTCTGGAACCGACGCGAAAGCGCGTGATCCTTCTCGAAAATCTGGCGGAACTCGTTGTAGGTGGTGGCGCCGATGCACTTCAACTGGCCCGAAGACAGCGCCGGCTTGAGCAGGTTGGATGCGTCCAGGGTTCCGCCCGACGCCGCACCGGCGCCGATCAGGGTGTGAATCTCGTCAATGAACAGGACCGCGTCCTTGTTCTCGAGCAGTTGCTTGAGCACTGCCTTGAGGCGTTGCTCGAAGTCGCCGCGGTACTTGGTGCCGGCCAACAGGGCGCCCATGTCGAGCGCGTAGACCTGGGCGTTCTCGAGGATTTCCGGCACGCGGCCCTCGACGATGCGATGCGCAAGCCCTTCGGCGATGGCGGTCTTGCCGACGCCCGCCTCGCCGACCAGCAGCGGGTTGTTCTTGCGCCGGCGGCAAAGTGTCTGGATAACGCGTTCGACTTCGCGGTCGCGGCCGATGAGCGGGTCGATCTTGCCGACCAGCACCTGCTGGTTGAGGTTCTGGGTGTAGTTCTCCAGTGCCCCGCCAGCCTGCTTTTCTTCCTGCTCCTGTTCGTTGTGTTCGGGTTCACTGCGATTCGGGGTGCCCGCACCACTCTGGGGCGCCTTGGCGATGCCGTGGGAGATGAAATTCACCACATCGAGGCGCGAGATGTTCTGCCGCTGGAGGAAATAGACGGCATGGGAGTCTTTCTCGCCAAAGATGGCCACCAGCACGTTGGCACCGGTCACTTCCTTCTTGCCCGATGACTGAACGTGCAGGATCGCGCGCTGGATCACGCGCTGGAAGCCAAGCGTCGGCTGGGTGTCGATCTCGTCGGTCCCTTCGACTTTGGGCGTGTGCTCACCGATGAAGTTGGTCAATTCGCGACGCAACTCATCAATGTTTGCGGCGCAGGCACGAAGTACCTCTGCTGCAGAAGGGTTATCAAGTAGTGCGAGCAGCAAGTGCTCCACCGTAATGAACTCATGACGCTTCTGTCTTGCTTCGACAAAGGCCATGTGCAGGCTGACTTCAAGCTCTTGCGCGATCATTCAATTTTCCTCCATCACGCATGCCAGCGGATGCTGGTGCTGTCGAGCGTGGGAAACAACCTGTTCCACCTTGGTCGATGCGATGTCTCTGGGGAAGACACCACACACCCCCATGCCCTCTCTGTGGACTTGGAGCATGACCCGCGTGGCACGTTCGCGGTCCATGCCGAAATATTTCTGCAGAACGCTGATCACGAAATCCATCGGCGTGAAATCGTCGTTCAGCAGAAGCACCTTGTAGAGCGGAGGCGGACGGGTGCTCGTCCGCTTCGATTCCAGTACGAATCCGTCTTGTTTCTGAGTGGCCATACGGGCCATTCTAATCAACTCGAAGCAGAGTGCAACTGACTACTTGGATACTAAAGTGGGGTTCGTCGAAGGGCTTGTCAAGGGGCCCGCCAATTTCATTTGTGCTGCGATAGCAGCGTTCACGAAGCCAGAAACGTGCCACGTTTGCGGCAGGTTTTCGCCTGATTTGCTGCGTTGCAGCGCTTTTTTCCTGTCAATTAACCGTTGACGCTGTGCGGACAAGTGCGTAAAAAACGAACCGTGCATCGCGCATGTGCATCCGAAACGCAAACGGGTTGATGGATTGTCGGTTTCAAGACAGGTTTCTTCCGGTTTGGCGGTCCGAATGTCTGATCGATGCGCCGTCCGGGAGGGCCCCGGACTGTACCAAGTCACTTTGAAGGATTAAGGCAATATGGCAACTGGCACTGTTAAGTGGTTCAACGACTCCAAGGGTTTTGGTTTCATCACCCCCGATGATGGCAGCGAAGATCTGTTCGCGCATTTTTCCGCCATCACCATGAGCGGTTTCAAGACCCTGAAGGAAGGCGACAAGGTTTCCTTCGAGGTGACGCAGGGCCCCAAGGGCAAGCAGGCCTCGAATATTCAGCGGGCTTGATGAATCCGGGCTGCACTGCAGTTTGACTGCAGCAAGCAGCTGAAATACAAAAGGCCACCGTAGTCGGGTGGCCTTTGTGTGTTGCTTGGATATGTTGCTTGGAACGTGTTGCCTGGAGCAGGCTGACTCTCGATCGAAGACCGGGAGCAGGCGAGCGTGAGCTCGCCTGGTGCTTACTTCAGCTTGATTTCCTTGTACGCGACGTGCTTGCGCGCGACGGGGTCGTACTTGTTGAATTCAAGCTTCTGCGGCGTGGTGCGCTTGTTCTTGGACGTGGTGTAGAAATGACCCGTTCCGGCTGTTGATTCCAGCTTGATCTTTTCGCGGCCGCCTTTTGCCATGGCGATCTCCATTCAGTTCGTGCGGCCCAGGGCCGCAGGGTTAAAGCCAGGGCTTAGAGTTTGTCGCCGCGAGCACGAAGTTCGGCAACGACAACGTCGATGCCCTTCTTGTCGATAGTCCGCAGACCAGCATTGGATACGCGCAGGCGAATCCAGCGGTTCTGGGATTCACTCCAGAACCGGCGGTTTTGCAGGTTCGGGAGGAAACGACGCTTGGTTTTGTTATTAGCGTGGGAAACGTTGTTTCCCACCATCGGTGCTTTACCGGTCACTTGGCAGACACGAGCCATACAATGCTCCAGGGAATTCGGATTGCGAAAACGAAGGAGGATAGCGTATGAGCCCGGGGTAAGGCAAGTGTGTTGATGCCTATTGCAGATATGGGTATCCAGCAGTGGGTCGGGAGTCCGCCTAAATCAGGCCGCGCTCGGCAAACGAGAGCGGCCTGCCGCAGGCCGGGACGATGAAGTGGTCGAGGACCCGGACATCGACCAGATTGAGGGCGTCGCGCAGCGTGCGCGTGAGCAGTTCGTCGGCGTTGCTCGGTTCGGATGCGCCAGATGGGTGGTTGTGGGCGAGAATGACCGCAGCGGCATTGTGCGCGAGTGCCAGTTTAACCACCTCGCGTGGATACACGCTGGTCTGGGTCAGGGTGCCGCGGAAAAGGTCGACCGCCTCGATCAGGCGGTTGCGTGCGTCCAGTAGCAGGATGCAGAAGGTTTCGTGGGGCAGGTGGCCAAGGTGAAGTTGCAGCCAGTCACGAACCGAAGCGGGGGAGTCGAACAAGTCGCGTTCGCTCATTTGTTCGGTCAGCGCGCGGCGTGCCAGTTCCATCACCGCCTGCAGTTGTGCATACTTCGCCAGCCCCATGCCGGGAACGCTGGCGAAGTCCTCCGCGCTGGCATTGCACAGGCGGGTAAGTGAGCCGAAACGGGTGATAAGGCTGCGAGCGAGGTCCACTGCGGTGTGACCGCGGATGCCCACGCGAAGAAAGAGTGCGAGCAGTTCGGCGTCGCTCAGGGCGTGCGCACCACTGCTCAGCAGTTTTTCTCGAGGGCGCTCGTTTTCGGGCCAGTCGGTGATTGCCATGGCGATCCTGTTTATTCCAATGTGATTATTATTTTAACCTGAATGTCATGAATGAACTGCAGGGCAGGAAACTCGTTCTCGGGGTGACAGGCGGTGTCGCGGCCTACAAGGCGGCCGAGCTGGTGCGGCTGCTGGGCAAGGCGGGCGCCGATGTGCATGTGGTGCTCACCGCAGGTGGTGCGCGTTTCGTGACTGCGGTGACTTATCAGGCGCTGTCGGGGAATCCGGTGTGGTCCGACCTGTGGGATGCGCGCATGGATAACAACATGGCGCACATCGACCTCAGCCGCGATGCCGATGCGGTGCTGGTCGCGCCGGCGTCCGCGGATTTTCTGGCACGGCTCGCGCAGGGCCGGTCCGATGATCTGTTGTCCACTCTGTGTCTGGCCCGGGATTGCCCGCTGTTGGTGGCGCCTGCGATGAACCGGCAGATGTGGGAGCATCCGGCGACCCGGCGTAATGTCCATACCCTCATGGGTGACGGGGTGAGCGTTGTCGGGCCGGCTGCAGGCGATCAGGCCTGTGGTGAGGTCGGGATGGGGCGGATGCTGGAGCCGGAAGAGGTGCTCGACGCGGTGATCGCATTCTTTACCCCCAAGCGGCTCGCGGGGCGCAAGGTGGTGATGACTGCCGGCCCGACCTTCGAGGCGATCGACCCGGTGCGTGGGATCACCAATACCAGTTCAGGCAAGATGGGGTACGCAATTGCTGCCGCTTGCGCGTGCGCTGGTGCCGAGGTGACCCTGGTGAGTGGCCCGGTGGCATTGCCCGTGCCTGCCGGGGTGCGGCATATCGGCGTACAGAGTGCGTTGCAGATGCGCTCCGTGGTGCTGCAGTCCCTGCCCGGGGCCGATGTCTTCATCGGCGTTGCTGCGGTGGCAGACTATCGCCCGCTGCTGACGGCCGAGCACAAGATCAAGAAGTCGGGCGAGACCATGTCCATCGAATTGACGCCCAATCCCGATATCCTGGCCGAGGTGGCCGCGCGTCCCGATGCGCCGTTCTGTGTCGGCTTTGCGGCTGAGAGCCGTGAGCTCGATGCCTATGCAGAGGGCAAGCGCCGGAACAAGAAGCTGCCGATGCTGGTGGGCAACCTGGTTGCGGACGCCCTGGGTGGCGACGACAACACCGTCATCCTGTATGACGATGCAGGTCGCCATCCGCTGCCGCGTGCGCCCAAGCAGGAGATCGCCCGACAGATTGTCGAACATCTGGCCAAGCTGCTGCCGGCCGCAGCTGCCGGACCGCATTGACGAAACCGAGAGGAAAGAACATGCATCGTATTGACGTCAAGTTACTCGATCCGCGACTCAAGGATCATCCCCCTGCCTATGCCACGCCGGGCGCGGCCGGGCTCGATCTCAGGGCCTGTCTGCATGCGCCGGTGGTGCTGCATGCGGGCGAGACCACGCTGGTGCCCAGCGGACTCGCCATTCACCTGGCCGATCCCGGGCTGGCCGCGATGGTCTTGCCGCGTTCGGGGCTGGGGCACAAGCACGGCATCGTACTGGGCAATCTCGTCGGCCTGATCGACTCCGACTATCAGGGGCAGATCTTCGTGTCGGTATGGAACCGCGGTCGCGATGCCTTCACCATCCAGCCAATGGAACGCATTGCCCAGCTGGTGATCGTGCCGGTGCTGCAGGCGGGGTTCAACATCGTCGATGATTTCGCTGCCAGCGAACGTGGCGCTGGTGGATTCGGCAGTACCGGGAAGCACTGAACGCGGATGAGTCATCCAGGGATCCCGACCGGGGTGCATGTGCTGTGCGAGGCGGCAGGGCGTGTCCTGCTGATGCGGCGGGCGGGCACCGGGTTTTTCGATGGCTTGTACAGCCTGCCGGGCGGGCATGTGGAGCCCGGCGAGTCGGTGCTTCATGCCGCTGCACGAGAGTTGTGGGAAGAAACCGGGTTGCAGGTGGCGGCGGATGCCCTCGAGTGGCTCGGCGTGGTGCATCGCCTGTCGGACACCAACCGGATCGATTTTTTCGTTCGGGCCCGGAAATGGGTGGGTGAGGCGACACTACGCGAACCGGACAAGTGCGATCAGCTGCAGTGGTTCGAGCGCGCCAGGCTGCCTGCTGCGATGGTGCCCTATGTACGAACAGCACTGGAAGCCGGAGAAGGCCCGTGGATGCGCGAACTGGGCTGGACCGGAGTCGGTCGCTGCTCCTGAGCGCCCCGGTTTGGTGTATTAAAGCATTCTGATACTCTTCTATCCGCAGCGTAAAACAATGACTGAGGGGGAGGCGAGAATGAAGAATTGGAAGCGGATGCTCGTAAAGGGTCTGATCGGGCTCGGATTGTCGTCTGGCGCGATGGCTGCCGACTATCCGGAGGTCGATCTCCAGCGGGCAGAGGAAATCAACATGGGGCGGTGCTTCCTGTGTCACGGACCTGACGGCGACAGCGCATCGGCGCTGTATCCGCGACTTGCGGGCCAGCATCACCAGTACATCGCCAAGCAGCTCGCGGACTTTCAGTCCGGGCGGCGCAAGAGCGAAACCATGAGCAGCATGGCCGCCGAGCTCAAGCCGGAAGAGATGTTGGCGTTGGGCGTGTTCTTCGAAAAGAAGCCGACCAGGCCCAGGGAGGCGCGGGACGCGGATCTTGCTGCGGTGGGTCGCTTCGTGTTCCACCGTGGCAACGAATTTTCCGGCGTGGCGTCCTGTGCAACCTGTCATGGTGACAAGGGGCTGGGGACGGATCGTTTGCCTCGCCTCGCCGGTCAGGTGCCGAAATACATCGAGCTGCAGCTGAAGTCATTCAATCAGCGTGAACGCACGAACGACAATGACGTGATGCACTCGATTGCGTCGAAGCTGACCGAGCTGGAAGTGAAGGCGGTCGCGCTCTATATCAGTACGCTCGACTGATCACGGCCCGGCGCATGCGCGCTGCGAGCGGGCAGGGGAAAAACAAACGGGGCCATGACGGCCCCGTTCTTGCGCTACCAGGTCAAGTGGGTCACGACAGCATGTCGGCCCAGATGTTCTGCGCCCATGCCAGTGCGAACTTGCCTTCGATCTCGTTGGCTGCGGCCGATACTCCACCAGCGCCTGCAACCGGCATCGGCTGCTTCTTCTCCGCGTCGTACTGGTGCACCGAGGCTACGTGAATGACGTTCTTGTCGTCGACGAAGCTGTAGCAGGTGTTCATCACCACCGGCGCCGCATACGGAGCTTCACCCGCCAGCAGGTTGAGGATCGCGGCGGCGACCACCTTGCCGTGCTGGTTGGCCATGTGGCCGGATTTCGGCATGGTCGGCGCCGGGAACAGCGCGTCGCCAATCACATGCACACCGGGGACGCCCTTGGCCTCGTAGGTGATCCAGTCGATGTCGACCCAGCGATTGTTGATCAGCGGCAAGCCCGAGGTGGTGGCGATGTCGCCCGCGCGCATCGGCGGGATCACGTTGAGGACGTCGGTCTTGATCTTGTCGAACTCAAGCTCGGCCGTGCGCGTCTTCGCATCCACCGCGCGCAGTTCGCTGTTCGGGCGGTACTCGATCATCCCCTTGTAGCTGTCAAATGCCTTGGTGAACAAACCCTTCTTCGAGGTGATCTCGGGGTTGGCGTCGAGCACCAGAACCTTGGATTTGGGTTTGGTCTGGCGCAGGTAATTGGCAATCACGCAGGCGCGCTCGTACGGCCCCGGCGGACAACGATAGGGCGCTTTCGGAATCTGGATGGCGAACACGCCGCCGTCCTTCATGTCCTCGAGCTGCTTGCGCAGCAGTATGGTCTGAGGCCCGGCCTTCCATGCATGCGGAATCAGCTCTTCATTGCCGCTGAGCCCCGCGATGCTGTCGGTCATGAAATCCACCCCGGGGGAGAGGACGACACGGTCGTAGGCGATCGTCCCGTTCGCGGCGGTCGTCACCGTACGCTTTGCCGCATCGACCGAGAGCACTTCATCGGTGATGACCCTGACGCCCCACTTCGACTTCAGGTTGTCATAGCTGACGGTGATGTCCTGCATCTGTTTGACGCCACCGATCACCAGATTGGACATCGGGCACGAGATGAAGGTGGTGTTGCGTTCGATCAGCGTGACATTGACGCTGCCATTGCTCCACATGCGCAGGTATTTGGCCACCGTTGCGCCACCGTAACCGCCCCCGACCACCACAACATGTCCGCCCGAGCCCTTGCCCATGCCCGCGCAACCGGATAATCCGACGAGGGAACTGCCTGCGGCCACGGCACCGGCCGATTTAAGAAAATCACGTCTGTTCAGCATTTTTTCTCCCCCGCCTTACTTCTGGGCTGCGAAGTACGCAGCGATCAGGTCGAGTTGTTCGTCGGTGTAGCCCTTGGTGATCTGGTGCATGATCGAGGCAGGTTTGTCCCCGGACCGGTAGTCGGCCATCTTCTGCAGCAGCTTTTCCTTGGGTTCGCCGGCGAGGCTTTCCATCCCCCCGGCGCTCTTGCCATTGGTGCCATGACAGTTGGCACAGGTTGCGGCAAGGTTGCGGCCAATGTTTGGATCTTGCGCCTGGGCGAATCCTGCGATACCTGCCAGGCACAGGACGGCGAGAGCTGATTTGACGTTCACGAATTCCTTCTCCTCATTGTTTGACTTGTTTGTGCACTTCTCGCGAATCGTTCCTACGACCCGATTGTCGCTCCAATGACGTCGAGCACATTTCGCCAAACCAGTATATCGCAACACGTTTGCTCGTTAATCGTCTGATTTTTGATGAACATCAAGGTCAATCGAAGCAAACAGGTTTGCGCACTGCACAAATATTAGTTGTTGACTATATGCGCGTATGGTCATACTGTTTTAAGCTCATGTATAAGACTGATAAAGCCATGGACGAGCTGAACAAGGTGTTCGAAAGCGTCGCCGAGTACTTCGGTCTGCTTGCCGAGCCGACCCGGCTCAAGATCCTGCACTGTCTGTGCAACGGCGAGCGTGCGGTCAACGAAGTGGTGGAGGCGGTCGGGTTGACGCAGGCAAACACTTCGCGCCACCTCAACCTGCTTTACCGGGCAGGAATAGTGGGGCGTCGCCGCGATGGAAGCCAGGTGATCTACCGGATCATCGATCCGAACTTCACCGATTTGTGTCGCACGGTCTGCGTCAGCATCGCGTCACGCGGTGACATGAGCGCACCGAGCAAGGATGTTTTGTTTCGGCTTGAACAGGACCTTGGCGTACGGGACTGAGATTCCGGCGGTTGAGGAAAAATCGACTAAAACGAAGGGGGAGCGTACGCATGGCAAACAGTGAATTCCGGCTTGGCCGGATCCAGCCTGCGCCCGAGAACTTTCTGACCGACGAGCAGATTCAGTCGGTCAAGGAAGGCAGGCGTGATTTCTTGCGCAAGGCGTTTCTCGGCGCCAGCGCAGCAATGATGGCACCCGCTGTTGCGCGTGCGGCCGGAGAAGGTGATCCGGCAATCCTCAATTTGCCGTCGTGGACGACGAGTCTGGGGCTTCCGGTTGCAACCCATCCCTATGGGCTGCCATCCAAGTACGAGCGCGGTCTGGTGCGGCGCGAGAGCCCCGGCCTGACGCGCGTTGGCGGGTCCTCGGTTTCGTTCACTCCCTTGCAGGGGCTGTTCGGCATTGTCACCCCGTCCGGTCTGCATTTCGAGCGTCATCACCAGGGCTGGCACGACATCGATCCGTCGCAGCACCGGCTGATGATCAACGGCATGGTGAAGACCAATTCGGTGTTCACCATGGACGACCTGATGCGCCTGCCCTCGGTGTCGCGCATTCACTTCATCGAGTGCGGTGCCAATACAGGCATGGAGTGGGGCAACGTTGCGGTGCCGACGGTGCAGTACAGCCACGGCATGTTGTCCTGTTCGGAGTTTACCGGGGTGCCGCTCAAGGCCATCCTCGACATGTGTGGCGCCGACTACAAAAAGGGACGCTTCATTCTGGCCGAGGGGGCCGACGGGTCGTCGATGACCCGTACCATTCCGATGGAGATGGTCGAGTCCGGAGAGGTGTTGGTCGCCTACGGCATGAACGGCGAGATGCTGCGCCCGGAGAACGGCTATCCGCTGCGCCTCGTGGTGCCGGGGGTGCAGGGCGTGAGCTGGGTGAAGTGGTTGCGCCGTATCGAAGTCGGCGACAAACCCTGGGGTGCAAAGGACGAGGCGGTGCATTACATCGACCTCATGCCCGACGGCCAACACCGTCAGTACAGCTCGGTGCAGGAATGCAAGTCGGTGATCACCACCCCGTCGGGTGGACAGATCCTGCTCGACAAGGGCTTCTACAATGTTTCTGGCATGGCCTGGTCGGGGCGCGGCAAGATCACCCGGGTCGATGTGTCGACCGATGGCGGCATCAATTGGCGTCAGGCGCGACTCGAGACCCCGGTGCTGTCCAAGGCCGTGACCCGGTTCAATATCGACTGGGTGTGGGACGGCAAGCCAGCCATCCTCCAGTCGCGGGCGGTGGACGACACCGGCTTCGTTCAGCCGGGTTACGGCCAACTGCGTGCGGCACGCGGAACCAAATCGATCTATCACAACAACGCCATCCAGTCCTGGAAGGTGGTCGAGTCCGGGGAGGTGAGCAATGTCCAGGTTCTCTAAGACGCTCATGGCGCTGATGGTTGCGGCTGCAGCGACCTCGTTCGTGACGCCGGCAGCGGCTTTCGATCGGTATCAGGGGGTGGGTCGCCCGGCCACGGCTGCCGAAGTTAAGGCGTGGGATATCGATGTGCGTCCGGATTTCGTCGGGCTGCCCACGGGCAAGGGCACCGTGGATCAAGGGGTGGAGCTCTGGGAGACGCATTGCGCGAGCTGTCACGGTGCATTCGGTGAGTCGAACGAAGTGTTTACCCCGCTGGTGGGCGGCACCACGCTGGACGACATCAAGACCGGTCACGTGAAATCACTGGTGACGGGGTCTTCGCCGCAGCGCACCACGCTGATGAAGGTGCCAACCGTGGCGACGCTGTTCGACTACATACAGCGCGCCATGCCATGGACCGCACCGAAGTCGCTCAAGCCGGACGAGACCTACGCGATTCTGGCCTATCTGCTCAATCTTGCGGATGTCGTTCCAGCGGATTACGAACTCAGTGACCAGAACATCCGCGAAGTGCAGGAGCGCATGCCCAACCGTAACGGCATGACCACCGATCACGGCATGTGGCCGGGGGCTCCGTTGGCAAAGGGCGGGCTCGGCAACGGTGGCAAGCCGGATACGAAAAACGTGGCCTGCATGAAGGACTGCAAGAAAGAGGTGCAAATTGTCTCCTTCCTGCCAGACTACGCCCAGGATGCGCACGGCAACCTCGCGGAGCAGAACCGTCCGGTGGGCCAGACCCGCGGCAAGCAGACCGGTGAGCCGAGTGCAGCAGCAGGGGGCGGCACTCAAACTGCCGCGGCGGCTGCGCTGGCGCTGGCTGGTGAGAAGGGCTGCATGGCCTGTCACGGCGTTGCAAACAAGATCGTCGGTCCCGGATACAACGAGATCCTTGCAAAATACAAGGGTCAGGCCGATATAGAGACCAAGCTGATCGCCAAGCTCAAGGCGGGCGGGCAGGGCGTCTGGGGGGCGGTGCCGATGCCACCGCAAGGGCATGTGAAGGACGAGGAGCTCAAGCAACTCGTTCAGTGGATTCTGGAAGGCGCGAAAGCGCAGTAACACACTTCAACGTGAGGAGAGACGGGATGAATCATCAACGCAGGGATACCCTGAAGGCAAGCGGCAGTCTGGGCGTGCTGGGTCTGCTGGCAGCTGCCGGCCTGATCAAGCCGGAACTGGCGCAGGCCGCCTGGAACAAGGGCGCTTTTGAAGCGCACAAGATGGATGAGGCATTGGCTGCGATCGGCGCAGGCAAGCCGGCCGATAGCACCGACATCCAGATCACCGCGCCCGACATCGCCGAGAACGGCGCCGTGGTGCCGGTCGGTGTGGTCAGCAATATCCCCAACACCGAAAGCATCGCGATCATGATCGAGAAGAACCCGGCCATGCTGGCGGCAACTTTCGAGATCCCCGCCGGCACCATTGCCGACGTGCAGACGCGGGTCAAGATGGGACAGACATCCGACGTGTATGCCGTGGTCAAGGCCGATGGCAAGTTCTACACGACCAAGAAAGAAGTCAAGGTCACCCTCGGCGGCTGCGGCGGCTGATCACGGTCAAGAAATCAAGGAGATAAATCGATGGCAAATCCGATGCGTATCCGCGCTGCGGCGAAGGAAGGCGTGACCGAGGTCCGCGTGCTGATGTCCCACGTGATGGAAACCGGTCAGCGCAAGGACTCGTCCGGCGCAGCAATTCCGGCCCACTTCATTACCGAACTGGTTGCCAAGCACAACGACAAGGTCGTGCTCAATGCGCAGTTCGGCCCCTCGGTGTCGACCAACCCCTACCTCGCCTTTAAGTTCAATGGCGGCGCGAAGGGCGACAAGGTTACGGTGAGCTGGACCGACAACAAGGGCGAGAGCCGCACCGACGAAGTCCAGGTTGCCTGAACCTGGCGCGGCGGCCGTCAGGCCGCCGCTGCGCAGCAGTGTTAGAAGAGCTATTTGAAGTTCCGTGTCGCGGCAACGCTGACCCATTGCGTTGTCGTGCCCGACACCCGCTCCCGGAGGAGAGACAATGAGACAAAAAATCATCGCGGCCGCTATCGCTGCGGCAGCCGTTGTGGCCGCACCGCAGGCGTTGGCAAGCGAAGAGTTGAACTTCGATGCCTATCGTCAGATGCTGGCCGACGGCAACCCCGCAGAACTTTTCGAGATGGAAGGCGAGGAGTTGTGGACCACCGCGCGTGGGCCCAAGAACGCCACCCTCGAAAAATGCGACCTCGGCCTCGGGGCGAATGTAGTGGTGGGTGCTGCTGCGCAGATGCCCCGCTATTTCGCCGATACCGATAAGGTTCAGGATCTGGAGTCGCGCCTGATGCATTGCATGGACGCACTGCAGGGCATTCCGTCGGCAGAGATCATCAACGGCAGCTTCCTCAAGGGCGAGCGTGCCAAGGTGGCCGCCCTGGTAGCCTATGTAGTTGGGCAGTCCAAGGGCAAGCCCATCCAGGTCGACCTCGCTCATCCGAAGATGAAAGAGATGTACGCGATGGGCGAGAAGACCTTCTACTACCGCACCGGGGCGATGGATTTCGCTTGCTCCTCTTGCCACAGCCAGGACGGCAAGCGCATCCGTGCCACATCCTTGCCCAATATCACCACGTCCAAGGGTGCCGCCGAGGGCTGGGGTTCGTGGCCGGCCTACCGGGTGTCGAACTCGCAGTTCTGGACCATGCAGCATCGCCTGTGGGATTGCTTCCGTCAGCAGCGTACCGCCGAGCCGGTGTTCGGTTCGGACGTGACCATTGCGTTGTCGACGTTCATGGCGGGCAAGGGTAACGGCCATGAGGCCGTATGGCCCGGTGTGAAGCGCTGATAGGGAGAATGCACATGAAAAAAGCTCTGTTGCTGGCGCCCCTGGCGCTGTTCGCCTCCGTTGCAATGGCCTCCGATCTGGACGCAAAAGTAGCGGAAATGATGAAGTCCTCGTTCAAGGCAAATGGTATCGCCTCGCTCGATCGTCAGGTTCAGGACGAGGTGCAGAAGGCCTGTTCCAGCCCGACTCAGCCCGATGCAGCCACCATGAAGCGCCTTGAGGAAGCCCAACTGGCGACCGTCAAGTGGCCTGAAGCCGGAAACTACACCGGTGGCGACTGGCAGGAGGGGGCCCGGATCGCAATCAGCGGCCGCGGCCTGACCTGGACCGACAAGACGCCGGACAACAATGGGGGCGGCTGTTACAACTGCCATGCGATGGATCCGAAGGAGGTCTCCGCCGGCACGATCGGGCCCAGCCTGGAGGGGTATGGCCGGATACGTGGCAACTCCGAAGAGATCGTCAAATACACCTGGGGCAAGCTGTGGAACGCCAAGGCTTACAACGCATGCAGTGACATGCCGCGCAACGGCTTCGGCAAGATCCTCACCGAGACGCAGATCCGCCACGTCATGGCCTATCTGTTCGATCCGGCATCGCCGGTCAACAAGCAGTAAGCCACTTGCTCAAAGGCCCGGCCCGACGATCGGATCGGGCCTTTTTTCCGCCTTCGTTCATCAATATCTGTCGATATTCCACTTTATCCGCGATTCAAGGATCAAGACCATGAGCATGAACCGCCGCGAATTCCTCCAAGTCCTGGCCGTTGCCGCGGCTGGTGGCATGACCCTGCACAGCGACATCGCCCGCGCCGAAGCCGCTGCCGCCAAAATGTATGACCTGCCCAGGTTCGGTAATGTCAGCCTGCTGCACATGACCGACTGTCATGCCCAGCTGTTGCCGATCTACTTCCGCGAGCCCAACGTCAATCTTGGCGTAGGTGGCATGTTCGGGCAGGCTCCGCACGTGGTGGGCGAGGGCTTTCTGAAGCACTTCGGGATCAAGCCCGGCAGCGCCGAGGCGCATGCCTTCACCTACCTGAACTTTGTTGATGCGTCGCGCACTTACGGCAAGGTGGGCGGTTTCGCGCACCTGTCTACGCTGGTCAAGAACATGAAGGCGAGCCGCCCGGGTGCCTTGCTGCTCGACGGTGGCGATACCTGGCAGGGCTCGGGCACTGCACTATGGACCAACGCGCAGGACATGGTCGATGCGTGCAAGTTGCTCGGCGTGGATGTGATGACGCTGCACTGGGAGTCCACCTACGGCGCAGAGCGGGTCAAGGAGATCGAAGAGAAGGACTTCGCTGGCAAGATCGACATCGTGGCCCAGAACGTCAAGACCACCGACTTTGAAGATCCGGTGTTCAAGCCCTATGTGATCAAGGTTATCAACGGTATTCCGGTCGCCATCATTGGTCAGGCCTTTCCCTACACTCCGATCGCGAACCCGCGCTGGCAGACCCCGAACTGGAGCTTCGGCATCCAGGAGCAAAGCATGCAGGACGCGGTCAATGCCGCACGTGCCGAAGGTGCGCAGGTGGTGGTGGTGCTGTCGCACAACGGCATGGACGTCGACCTGAAGATGGCCAGCCGCGTCACCGGCATCGATGCCATCTTCGGCGGCCACACTCACGACGGCATGCCCGCGCCCACGGTGGTGCAGAACCCGGGCGGCAAGACCCTGGTGACCAATGCCGGTTCCAACGGCAAGTTCCTCGGGGTGATGGATTTCGACGTGCGCAACGGCAAGGTTGCGGACTTCCGCTACAAGTTGCTGCCGGTGTTCGCCAACCTGCTGCCGGCCGACAAGGAAATGGCCGACTTCATCAGCAAGGTGCGTGCGCCCTTCATCGAGAAGCTGAGCGAGAAGCTCGCGGTAAGCGAAGGCATGCTCTACCGCCGCGGCAACTTCAATGGTTCGTGGGACCAACTCATCGTCGATGCCCTGATCGCCGAGAAGGATGCCGAGATCGCGTTCTCGCCCGGTTTCCGTTGGGGGACCTCGCTGCTGCCGGGCGACACCATCACCATGGAGCACCTGCTCGACCAGACCGCGATCACCTATCCGTGGACCACGCTCACCAATATGAGCGGCGAGATGATCAAGACCATCCTCGAGGATGTGGCCGACAACCTGTTCAACGCCGACCCCTACTATCAACAAGGGGGTGACATGGTGCGCGTCGGCGGTTTGCAGTACAGCTGCGATCCGACCGCCGGGATGGGCAAGCGCATCGACAACATGATGCTCAAGGGCAAGCGCATCGAGCCGGGCAAGACCTACAAGGTTGCGGGCTGGGCGCCGGTGTCGGAGGAAGCCAAGGACGCCGGCCCGGCGGTGTGGGATGTGGTTGCGAACTACCTGCGCGCGCAGAAGGTGATCAGCCAGCGCCCGCTCAACCTGCCCACGCTCAAGGGCATGGATGACAATCCTGGCGTGTCAGTCTGAGTGGGGCCCCGGATTGCGGCTCCTGGTCTGCATTCCGGGGCGTGTTCGAGTTTGATCGGGCTCGCGCTTGTCGCGAGCCCGATCGACTTGAGCAGGTGAGCATGCGGCTGACGCGGGCTTAGCCCGAAAGCGCAGCCGTCGGCGGGTCGTCGGACCGATACAGATTGCAAAAGCGCAATTCCAGCGGATAGGGAAAGAAGTCTTCCACATAGCCGCTGCGTATGCTCTGCTGCGCGTCCTGCCAGAACTTTGGTCCGAGCAGGTCGCGGTGGTGCTTGAGGAAGGCCTTGCGCACACGCGGGGCGCCAAGCAAAAAGGTGGCGAACTCCTCGGGGAAGACATCCATCGGCCCGGCCGAGTACCACGGCTCGCCTTCCAGCTCCGCATCCTCGTAGGGCGGCGGCGGGATTTTGCGGAAGTTCACGTCGGTCATGTACTCGATTTCGTCGTAATCGTAGAACACGACCCGACCGTAGCGCGTCACGCCGAAGTTTTTCCACAGCATGTCGCCGGGGAAAATGTTCGCAATCGCCAGTTCCCGGATCGCATTGCCGTACTCACGCACCGCGTGCTCCACGTCCTCGTCGGCTGCCCGCTCGAGGTGAAGATTGAGTGGTGTCATGCGGCGCTCGATGTACAGGTGCTTGATGATCACCGAGTCGCCTTCGATCTCGAATGAACTCGGCGCCAGCGCGCGCAACTCTTCGAGCAGCTCGGGGTGAAAGCGCGACAGGGGGAGTGCCGCATACGAGAACTCGAGCGTGTCCGCCATCCGGCCAACGCGGTCGACGTGCTTCACCATCAGGTACTTGCGCTTCACCGTGGCCCGATCCATGTTCTTCGAGGCCCCGAAAACGTCCTTGATGATCTTGAACACGTAGGGGTAGGACGGCAGCGTGAACACCAGCATCACCAGGCCGCGAATGCCCGGCGCGATGATGAACTGGTCGTTGGAGTGGCGCAGGTGCGAGACCAGGTCGCGAAAGAACATGGTCTTGCCCTGCTTGCCCAAGCCCAGCATGGTGTAGAGCTCGCTGCGCGGCTTGTTCGGCATGATCGAGCGCAGAAATTGCACGTAGCCGGACGGCACCTCCATGTCGACCATGAAATAGGCGCGAGACAGCGAGAACAGCACCGAAATCCGCCACGGATCAAACAGGATGGCGTCGACATAGAGCATGGCGCCCGCATTGTGGCGCACCGCCATGGTGAACGGATACTCCTGATAGCCGTTGACCGCCTTGCCGATGATGTAGGCCGTCTTGTTGCGGTAGAACGCCGAATAAAGCACCTGGATCTGGCAGTTGACCTCCATGTCGGGCCAGCTGCCGAGATGGGCGAGGGCGGTGCGGACGATGTAATCGACATCGCGGTCGAGGTCCTCGAACGGGCGCTGCCAGTCGAAATCCTCGATGAGCCGCTTCACCGTCCGGCGCAGGCCGCCATCCTGGGGGTAGTAGCTGGAATACACCGGCGGATAGGAGTCGATGTATTCGGTCGAGCTCGCCGGGCGGGCAAAAATGTAGTCGTTGTTGAAATAGGTCCGGTGCAGGATCTTGCAGCACACCGAATTGAAAAAGGTCTCGGCCAGCTCTGGTTGCTTGTGCCGGATCAACATGCCGATGTAGTGCAGCTTGACCTGTTGCCAGGTGGTGTCGTCAAGCGAGTCTGCCGCAAACTCGCCGTGCAAGCGCTGTACCGTCTCGTCCACCCGATCGTCGTAAAACTGCACCCGTTCGCGGACCGATTCGAGCTGGGCCCGCCATTCGCCCGATTCGAAGAACTCCTTGGCCCGGCGTGATGTCTCACGAAAAATCCGGTAGTGCTTGTTGAAGCCCTCGATCAGGGTCTGTGCGATTGCCTGTGCGACCGGGTTCTCTCCCATCGATACCTCCATCCCGAACCTCCATCGATGTTTTTTCCAGCTATGTTGCGCCGGCTATCGATCTGCACCGGGCAATGATTTTATCATTCGCAAAGGTGCGCCGAGCCCGTGGGCTTTCTTTCGGATGCACCGAAATTGGGCGATAATTATTGACCGGCAGCAGGGCAGGCCGACCTCAACAAGCCAGTCCGCTCGTCCCGGTCGTCAAGGCACGATCGCCGTAGTGTGAAGCCAACCAGAATCAAGTGAGGGAGCAGACATGAGCGAATCCAGGATCAAGGTGCCCGCCGGTGGGCAGAAAATCGTTCCGGGTCAGGCAACGCCGGATAATCCCATCATTCCCTTTATCGAAGGCGACGGCATCGGTGTGGACATCACCCCGGTGATGCTCAAGGTCATCGATGCGGCAGTCGACAAGGCCTACGGCGGCAAGAAGAAAATTTTCTGGATGGAAGTCTACGCGGGTGAGAAGTCTACCCAGCTGTACGGCCCGGACCAATGGCTGCCGAAGGAGACCTTCGATGCCCTCAAGGAATACTCGGTGTCCATCAAGGGGCCGATGACCACGCCGGTGGGTGGCGGCATCCGCTCGCTGAACGTGGCCTTACGCCAAGAGCTGGATCTGTACCAGTGTGTGCGTCCGGTGCAGTACTTCAAGGGCGTTCCTTCGCCGCTGAAGCAGCCCGAGCTGACCAATATGGTCATCTTCCGAGAGAATACCGAAGACATCTACGCCGGCATCGAGTGGTCCGCCCAGTCGGAAGGGGCGAAGAAGGTCATCGAATTCCTGCAGAAGGAAATGGGGGTCAAGAAGATCCGCTTCCCGGAGACCTCCGGCATCGGGATCAAGCCGATCTCGATCGAAGGCACCAGCCGTCTGGTACGTGCCGCGCTCAAGTACGTGATCGCCAACGACCGCAAGTCGCTGACCATCGTGCACAAGGGCAACATCATGAAGTTCACGGAAGGCCTGTTCCGTGACACGGCCTACAAGGTCGCGCAGGAAGAGTTCGGCGCCGTGCCGATCGACGGCGGCCCGTGGTGCAAGTTCACCAACCCGACGACGGGCCGTGAAGTCATCGTCAAGGACGCGATCGCCGATGCCTTCCTGCAGCAGATTCTGCTGCGTCCGGCCGAATACGACACCATCGTCACGACCAACCTGAACGGCGACTACATTTCCGATGCGCTGGCCGCGCAGGTGGGTGGCATCGGCATCGCCCCGGGTGCCAACATCTCGGACCAGTACGCGTGCTTCGAAGCCACTCATGGCACAGCGCCGAAGTATGCCGGGCTGGACAAGGTGAATCCGGGCTCGCTGATCCTGTCTGCGGAAATGATGCTGCGCCACATGGGCTGGACCGAGGCGGCAGATCTGGTGATCAAGTCGATGGAGGCCGCAATCTGCGACAAGCAGGTCACTTATGACTTCGCCCGCCTGATGGACGGTGCCAACGAGCTGTCGTGCTCTGCCTTTGGCGATGCGATGATTGCCCGCATGTAAGTAAAGGGAAGGTCGACGCGCGTCGTCGGCCTCATCGCTGTTGAGTCCGTGAAACCCCGCCTCCGTGATGGACGCGGGGGTTTTTTCGGGCGGGTTCCGGTCGGGCGTGCTTCAGGCGTGGCCGCGGACGATCAGCACCGATATGTCGATCTTGCGCACGAGATTTTCGGCGACGCTTCCCAGCAGCAGACGGCGAAATCCGCGTCGACCATGGGACCCGACCACCAGCAGGTCGGCGCCAGATTCGGTGACGGCGGTCGCGATCTGATCGGCGGCATGGCGGTCCTCCGACACAAGCAAGCGCTCCCGCGGCGTCACCCCGGCTTCAACTGCCTTTGCCACCGCCTCGCTGAGCGTGGCCCGACCGCCATCCAGGATGGCGTGTTGCAGTTTTCCGGTATCGACCAGTGCCGCGCCGTGTGGGGCAAACGACTGCACCATGGACTCATCGACCGCGTGCGCAATCTCAAGGACGGCACCGTGCAGGCGAGCGAGTGTTATCGCCTCGTCCAGCGCCTTGGACGAAGTCCGGCTGTCGTCGATCGCAACGAAGATGTGCTTGTACATCATGACTCCTGTGCCTGAAGGAAAAACCCCGGCAAGCCTAGCACCCGGTATCGCTGTAGGGCATCGGCGTTTTCCTGTAAGTCACCCCGACGGCAGTGCGGGCGGCTTCTCATGACGCATCCGGTTGTCCGCCATTGCATGTGCCCGCCCGTCCCGGCGCGAAGCCGCGATCGGATCTCGGGGCAAACCTGACAGGCATGTTTCGCTTTGTAAGCCGGAAGTAAGATCCGCACTCCTATAATCCGCCTGCAGTTTTGTCGGCTGGTCGATTTTCGACCGGTCCTGCCGCAAAGCAAGCAACATTAATTGAGAGGAGACGTTATGGATAACAACAGTGCAGCCTACTGGAAGGCGACGCTGGCACTCTTGACCAAGATCCTGATTGTTTGGTTCCTGGTCTCGTTCGGCGCCGGCATCCTCTTTGCGCCGATGCTCAACAACATCCACCTGGGCGGATATCCGCTGGGTTTCTGGTTTGCGCACCAGGGCTCGATGTACGTATTCATCGCATGCATCTTCTATTACGCCAAGCGAATGGGCGAGATCGATCGCCAATTTGACGTGCACGAAGACTGAGAGGACGACAAATGGATCTGCAAACACTAACCTACCTGTTCGTCGGCGCGTCTTTCTCGCTGTACCTCGGGATTGCTTTCTGGGCTCGTGCTGGTAGTACGAGCGACTTCTACGTTGCCGGCGGCGGGGTCCACCCGATCACCAACGGCATGGCCACGGCAGCCGACTGGATGTCTGCCGCGTCCTTCATCTCCATGGCCGGCCTGATCGCCAACATGGGTTACGGCGGCGGCCTGTTCCTGATGGGCTGGACCGGCGGATACGTCATGCTGGCGATGCTGCTGGCACCGTATCTGCGCAAGTTCGGCAAGTTCACCGTGCCCCAGTTTATCGGCGACCGCTTCTACTCGAAGACGGCCAGCACGGTAGCAGTGGCCTGCCTGCTGACCGCGTCGATCACCTACATCATCGGTCAGATGACGGGTGTGGGCGTGGCGTTCTCGCGCTTCCTCGGCGTGTCGAACGATACCGGTATCTATATCGGTATGGCGATCGTGTTCATGTACGCTGTGTTCGGCGGCATGAAGGGCATCACCTACACCCAGGTCGCACAGTACATCGTGCTGATTCTGGCTTACACGGTTCCGGCGATCTTCATCTCGCTGCAGCTCACCGGCAATCCGATTCCGCAGCTGGGCCTTGGCTCGAGCATCGCCGGTACCGACGTGTCGCTGCTGTCCAAACTCAACCTGGTGGTGACCGATCTCGGCTTCAGCGAGTACACCACGTCGTTGCCTGGCAGCACGCTCAACATGTTCGTGTATACCGTGTCGCTGATGATCGGTACCGCTGGTCTGCCGCACGTGATCGTTCGCTTCTTCACCGTTCCGACGGTCAAGGACGCACGTTCGTCGGCTGGTTGGGCGCTGGTGTTCATCGCCATCCTTTACACGACCGCTCCGGCTGTTGCTGCAATGGCCAAGATGAACCTGCACGCCACGGTGAATACGGCAGTGGGTCTTGAGCCGGACGCGCAGGGTCGTCTGGTGGTCAATCAGGAAGTGCTCAAATCCAATGCAGACTTCTATGCACCTGAAGCCAGCCTTGTATATGAAGAGCGTCCGGACTGGATGAAGCGTTGGGAAAAAACCGGTCTGCTGAAGTTTGAAGACAAGAACGGCGACGGTCGTATCCAGTACTACAACGACGCTACCAAGAACGCCGATGTGAAGGCCAAGGCTGACGCTGCTGGCTGGAAGGGCAACGAGCTGACGGTCAACGCCGACATCATCGTGCTGGCCAACCCGGAAATCGCGCTGCTCCCGAACTGGGTGATCGCGCTGGTTGCCGCAGGTGGTCTGGCCGCTGCACTGTCGACCGCTGCCGGTCTGCTGCTGGCCATTTCGTCCGCCGTGTCGCATGACCTGATCAAGACCGTGATCAACCCCAACATCACCGACAAGGGTGAATTGATGGCGGGCAAGATCTCGATGGCAGGTGCAATCGTGCTGGCCGGATACCTTGGTCTGAACCCCCCGGGCTTCGCTGCCGGTACTGTGGCCCTGGCCTTCGGTATTGCGGGTAGCTCGCTGTTCCCGCCGATCCTGATGGGCATCTTCTCCAAGAAGATGAACAAGGAAGGCGCCATTGCCGGCATGCTGGCAGGTCTGTCCATCACCCTGTTCTACGTGTTTGCACACAAGGGCATCTTCTTCGTGAAGGGTACCGAGTTCACCGATCTGATCGGTGGCCCGAACTCCTTCTTCGGCATCACGCCGGAAGCCTTTGGTGCCATCGGTGCAATGGTTAACTTCATCGTCGCCTTCCTGGTCGATAAGGTCACCAAAGAGCCGCCGGTGCACATTCAAGCGCTGGTTGAAAGCGTTCGTGTTCCGCGTGGTGCCAAAGCGGTCGACGGCGCTCACTAAGCAACATAAGCAGTCAGCCTTGCACTGTTCGCCCTTCGGGGCGGGCAGTGTGGGCGGAACCCCGCCGGTTTGAATGGCGGGGTTTTTTATTTTGTGGCACCTTGCGGGTCCGAGGCCGAATCTGGCTTCGCGTCCGAACGGAGTAGCGTATGCCTTTTGATATTAGTGTCGCCCTGACCTGGATCCTGTTTCTTGCCTTGTTTCCGATTGCCTACTTCTGGCTGCGGCGGGCGTGGCGGATCGTGATCAAGCGGGATTTTTCCGAAGTGGGACTCAAGCGTGGTGAGTCGCCGCCGAACCCGGCGAAATTTGCGCCCTACGCGGCAGCTATCAACCTTGTCGGTTCAGCAATCGTGCTGACCGTAATTTTCGGCGTGCTGACGGGGCGCTACGACTACGAAACCTGGAGCGCGATGGCCGGGGTCACCATCTGGGGCAAAGTGATTGCCGATTTCATCCTGAGCCGGCATGCGCACCCGATTGTGATCAAGAAGCGTGGCAAGCCTGACTCTGCGGCCGGAAAGCCCGGGCAGTGAGTGTCCGATGCGCCATGAGTGTGAGACGAATCATTGCTGCGGCCGGGCGGCGCGGAATGATCCCACGGCGCCGGAGTTTCTAGTCAGATCGGTGTGAGCGGTGCTCGGCAACTCCGTGGCGGAGGTCGAGCCGGTTCATGATCCAGACGTAGACGCCGATGATGATCAGGTAGGCGATCAGGGTGCCCTGGGCGAAAATGTAGAATCCGAGCGGAAAGCCCATGAAACTCAGGGTGTTGAGCTCGCTCGCGTAGTACCCCGCAATGAAGGTGCCGCTGAACCAGAAGGTCAGCAGCGTCCCTGTCAGCCACAGGTTGCGTCGCCAGTAGAGACGGTGGCGGTCGGTCAGTTCCATGTCGGCCATGTTAAGGCGCAAATCCGTACTGTGGGGGAAATTGGGTGCAGGTTGCACAAGCGTGCGCCACGCAAGAGGTCGGGCAGGCACCCGTCTGCGAGGATGCCCGCTTCCCTTGCGGCGCTATTGTCCGGCGTGTTCCCGCCGTAGCTGGGCCTGCATTTCTCCCGCGACCACCTCGTGGCCGCCTGCGGCAATCACGAATTCGCTCTCGCCGGCACAGATTGCCTTCAGCCGAGCCTCAAAACCCTCCATGCCTGCCATTGGCACCCGCGCCGAGATCATGGTCCAGCCGCTGGCCGGGCTGTCGGTGGCGGTCAGGTGACCGCGGCGCCCGGCAAGCTCGGCGCTGACCTCGCCAAAGCGGTCGTCGGCGACCTTGACCGTGATCTCGAGCATCGGCTCGAGGATTTGTGGTCGCGCCGCAAGCACCGCTTCGAGCAAGGCATGACGCGCAGCGGTGACGAAGGAGATCTCGTTCGAGTCCACAGCGTGATGCTTGCCGTCGGTGACGATGACGCGCAGATCGTGGATCGGGTAGCCGGCCAGCGCGCCTTCGGTCAGCGCCTGGCGCACGCCTTTTTCCACTGCCGGCATGAAATGGGTGGGTATCGCGCCACCCTTTACCTCGTCCGCAAGCTGCAAGCCCTCGCCGCGGCCCAGCGGCTCCACACGCAAGGCCACCTCGCCGAACTGGCCGGCACCGCCACTCTGCTTTTTGTGCCGGTAACGTGCTTCTGCGGTCACCGAAATGGTTTCGCGATAGGGGATCGCCGGGCTTGCGGTGTCGAGTTCGAGGTTCCAGCGGCTGGAGAGCTGATCGAGCACGATTTTCAGGTGCTGTTCGCCCAGCCCGCGGACCACAGTCTGGCGGCCGCGGGTGTCGTAGCTGACCTCGAGGCAGGGGTCTTCGTCGGTGAGCCGCACCAGCGCTTCGGCCAGCTTGTGCTCGTCGGCCGGCTTGCGGGTGATCAGCGCGAGGCCGAACACGGGTGGTGGGTAGGTGGGCGCCACAAGATGAAAGTGGTCTTCATCGTGTGAGTCGTGCAGCACCGCATCGCGGTGCAGTTCGTCCACCCGCGATACCGCACACAGGTCGCCCGGCACTGCGAGCGGGGTCTCGACCGCATTGCGGCCCTGCAGGCGCAGCAGGTGGGCGGCTTTGAACGACTTGCGCGCGTCGCCGACGAAGAGCGCACTGTTGGGTGTGATCTGTCCTTGGTGCACGCGGAACAGGGCCATCTTGCCGCGGTAGGGATCGTTGCTGATCTGGAACACATGGGCGACCACATGACGATCCGGATCGGGGGATAGCACCACCGGTACTGCGTTGGGGCCTTCGCCCTTGAGAAAAGCGGGTGGATTGCCCTCGGTCGGGTCGGGCATCAGGCGCCCGAGGATGTCGAGCAACTCGGGAATGCCCGCGCCGGTGCGTGCGGAAACGAAGCACACCGGAATCAGGTGCCCGTCACGCAGTGCCTGTTCGAACGGGGCGTGAAGCTGTTCCGGGTCGAGCGAATCACCTTGTTCGAGGTAGCGCGCCATCAGCTCTTCGTCGAGCTCGACCACCTGGTCGACGATGGCGTCGTGTGCCGTGCCCGCATTCGAGAACGCTGTTGCAGTGGATGCGTCGGGGGCAAAGAAACAATCGACGACCTTGCTGCCATCGGCGGCAGGGAGGTTGACCGGCAGGCATACGCGGCCGAATTCGGCCACGATCGCGTCGCTCAAGGCAGCGCAATCCGCACTGGCTGCATCGATCTTGTTGACCACGATCAGGCGACACTTACCCTTTGCCGCGCTCATCATCCGCCGGGTGCCGCTCTCGATGCCGGCGGCGGCGTTGATCACAATGACGGCAGTCTCCACTGCAGGCAGGGTGGCCAGCGCGCGTCCGGCCAGATCCGGCATCCCGGGGGTGTCGAGCAGGTTGATCCAGTGCCCGGCCCATTCGAGGTGGGTCAGGGTGGCGCTGAGCGAGTGGCCCATCGCCTTTTCCTGCGGGTCATGGTCGGAAACCGTATCGCCACGCTCCACGCTGCCACTGCTGGTGATGGCGCCGGCGGCGGCGAGGAGGGCTTCTAGCAGGGTGGTCTTGCCGCTGCCCGTGTGGCCCAGCAGGCTGAGGTTGCGGATATCGTGAACCGAGTTCGGTGTCATTGCACTCTCTCCGGGGTTTGATGGCTCAAGTTTCCACCTGTGCCTGCCGCTTGGCAATGCGCTGGATCAAGCACCGCAGGGCCTGGGCGATGGATTCCCGTAGCTTATTCGTGCCGGCCGGGGTCCATAGCGGAACCAATCCGACTATCGGCGGTAGGACAATTAAAGCATGCATGCAGCCCCCCCCCGCGCGACCCGGGAGAGCCCTTGCTGACCCGTTTCCTGGTGTGGTGGATTGTGTTCGTTGGCATACTACTGGAGGCAGGCGGCATGGGCCTGTTCTTGTGGGAGCTCGAACGCGGTGCCAGCCGTGAGGCGGCGCGCACTGTGGCCTCAACGCCATCCTTATCGGCGGGGCGGAGAAGGTCTTGCTTCGCGGCCGCTTAAGGTGCAGTGCCGCGTGAGTCAGCGGTCCGAGCGAGCATCTACGCAGCATGACTGTAAGCACATCATGGAGAAGGACTGATGAATTTGATTCGTACTGTGCTGGCAACAAGCGATCTGTCCGCTCACGCCCGTCATGCGGTTGCACGTGCCGCGCTGCTGGCACGAGATGTCGGTGCCCGCCTGGCGATCGCTCACGTGGTGAGCATCGGCGGGCTGGATGCCCTGCGCCACCTGTTCGATGGGGGTACAGGCGATATCGGCGAACGCTTGCTCGACGAGGTACGCGGCGAGGTGCGCGAGCTGGCTGAGGAGGTCGGGTCGCGTTTCCAGGTGGGCGCCGACGTGCATCTTGCGGTGGGGTCGGTGTTGGCCGAGATCTGCTCGTATGCCGACGCGATCGATACCGACCTGCTGGTGCTTGGGGCACGTGGTTCCAGTCCGATGCGCGAATGGGTGCTGGGTTCGACCACCGAACGGGTGCTGCGCAAGACCCGGCGGCCGATGCTGGTGGTCAAGCAGATCGCCCACGAAAGCTACCGCCGGGTGCTCGTCCCGGTCGATTTCTCCGCCCGTTCGCTCGAGGCGCTGCGTTTTGCCCGCGCCGTTGCACCGCAGGCCGACCTGATCCTGCTCCATGCCTTCGAGGTGCCGTTCGAGGGCAAGTTGCGTTATGCGGGTGTCGATGAGAACGCGCTGACCTCCTTGCGCGTCACTGCCAAACGCGAGGCGATGGACAAAATGAATGCGCTTGCCGCTGCTGCCGGGCTGACCGAAGCGCCGGTGCGGCGTATCGTGCTGCACGGCGATGCGCCGGCGATAATCCTGAGTCAGGAGCAGGAGCAGGACTGCGATCTGATCGTAATCGGCAAGCGCGGGCTGGGCATGCTTGAGGAACTGCTGCTGGGCAGTGTCACCAAGCACGTCCTGAGTCAGTCTGTTTGCGATGTGCTGGTGACCGACCGTGAGTACGCCTGAGCGCGGATCTGTCGCCATGCCCTGATTGGGGGCTTTGACCGCGCGCAGTGGCGGCACCCGATTTTCCGCGAGCGGTTGGGCTTCTGCGTCCCGGCGCCTTACACTCCCGTTTTTGCCGCGCGTTGTTGCGCCTGCCGGAGCCAGAAAAATGAGAACCGAACACGCCCCCACCATTCAACGTGCCGACTATCGTCCGCTGCCCTGGACAGTCGAGCGCATCGACCTCCATTTTCGCCTCGACCCGACGGCCACCATCGTCACCAACCGCATGGAGTGCGTGCGCAATCCGGCCGGTGGCGATGGCCCGATCAAGCTGTGGGGCGAGGGGCTGGAGCGACTGTCGCTGACCGTGGACGGCAAGGTTCCGGAAGGGGGCAGTTTGCGTGAAACCGGCGACGTGCTCGAAATCGGCGTGGCGGCCGAGCGGGTGCTGCTTGAGGTGGTCACCCAGGTCAATCCGCAGGCCAACACCACGCTGTCGGGCCTGTACCAGTCGAATGGCGGTTTCTTCACCCAGTGCGAGGCCGAGGGTTTTCGCCGGATCACCTATTTCCCCGACCGTCCGGACGTGATGGCACGGTACACCGTCACCCTCGAGGCCGATCGCAGTGCCTGCCCGGTGCTGTTGTCCAACGGCAACCTGCTGGAGCAGGGGGAGCTGCCCGATGGGCGCCACTTCGCCAAGTGGGAGGATCCCTTCCTCAAGCCCTCCTATCTGTTCGCGCTGGTCGCGGCCAAGCTCGAGGTGCTGGAACGCGAAGTCGAAACCGCCTCCGGGCGCAAGGTGCTGTTGCAGGTCTGGGTCGAGGCGGGCAACCTCGATCGCTGTGGGCATGCGATGGATTCGCTGGTGAATTCGATGCGCTGGGACGAAGAGGTGTTCGGCCTGGAGCTCGACCTTGACCGCTTCATGATCGTGGCCGTGTCCGACTTCAACATGGGGGCGATGGAGAACAAGGGTCTCAACATCTTCAACACCAAGTTCGTGCTCGCCAAGCCCGACACGGCCACCGACATCGACTACGAAAACGTCGAGAGCGTGGTCGCCCACGAGTACTTCCACAACTGGACCGGCAATCGCGTGACCTGCCGCGACTGGTTCCAGCTCACGCTCAAGGAAGGTCTCACCGTATTCCGCGACCAGCAGTTCTCCGCCGACATGCTGGCGCGGGCGGCGGGCCCGGAGGGTGCAGCCTCGGCGCGCGCGGTCAAGCGCATCGACGACGTGCGGGGGCTGCGGGCGGCGCAGTTTCCCGAGGACGGCGGGCCGATGGCACACCCGATCCGCCCCGACAGCTACCAGGAGATCAACAATTTCTACACCGCCACCGTGTACGAAAAGGGCGCGGAGGTCATCCGCATGCTGCATACCTTGCTCGGGCCGGAGAGCTTTCGCAATGGCATGGATCTGTACTTCAGCTACTACGATGGCTGCGCGGTCACCTGCGACGACTTCGTCGAGGCGATGGCCGAAGCCAACGGCCGCGATCTCGACCAGTTCATGCGCTGGTACAGCCAGGCCGGCACGCCGCGGCTGAAGGCGAGCGGGGTATGGGACGGCGCAAGTGGCCGTTATACGCTGACGCTGGCCCAGTACACCCCGCCTACGCCGGGCCAGGACGAGAAGCTGCCGCTGGTGATTCCGGTGGCGCTTGGCTTGATCGGGCCGGATGGTCTCGATTGCCCCTTGCAGCTAGCAAACGAGGCTCAGGCTGGTGCCACCACCCGGGTGCTGGCGCTGAAGGATGCTCAGCAGACATTCACGTTTACCGGGCTGTCCGCAGAGCCGGTGCCATCGCTGTTACGCGGGTTCTCGGCGCCGGTGATCCTGGAACTCGCTGAGGACGACGCCCGCCTGGCTTTCCGCATGGCTCACGATTCAGACCCGTTCAATCGCTGGGATGCGGCACAGCGCTACAGCGAGCACATCATCCTCGCCCTTGCCTCGGGAGAGGCCGATGCGGTGCCGTCAGCCTATGTGGGGGCCTTCCGTACGCTGCTCGAGGACACCAGGCTGGACCCCGCCTTCCGTGCTCAGGCGCTGGCGCTGCCGGCCGAGGGCTATCTGCTCGAGCGCATGGCTGCAGCCGACCCGGCGGCGCTGCGCCGGGCGCTGGTGGTGCTGATGCATCGCCTCGGCCAGATGTTGGGCGAGGAATTGCGGGCGGTGTATGCGTCGATGCAGGTCAGCGGTGCCTACCGCTACCATCCGGCCGACGCTGGCCGCCGTGCGCTTGCCAACCTGACCCTGCGTTACCTCTCCGCGGCTGGTGATGCGCAGGGGCTGGCACTGGCCCAGGCCCGGTTCGAGTCTGCGGGCGACATGAGCGAGCGTTTCGGCGCACTTGCCGCGCTGGTGCAGAGCACCAGCCCCGCCCGTGATACAGCGCTCGCCGCCTTCCATCAGCGTTATCGTGACGATGCGCTGGTGCTGGACAAGTGGTTCGCCTTGCAGGCCGGTGCCTGGCAGTGGAGCGAGCGTGCGGCACCGACCGTGGAGCGGGTGCAGGCGCTGATGTCGGATCCGGCGTTCAGTCTGTCGAATCCGAACAAGGTCTACGCCCTGCTGGGTACCTTCTTCCGTGCCAATCCCGGCGAGTTCCATGCGGCCGATGGCAGCGGACACGTGTTCTGGGCCGATCAGGTGATCGCGCTCGATGCCAGAAATCCGCAGGTCGCCTCACGCATGGCGCGGGCGCTGGAGAACTGGCGGCGTTATACGCCCGCCCTGCAGGCTAGCATCCGCCCGCAACTCGAACGCGTCCTTGCAGCCGAAGGGCTGTCCTCCGACGTGTCCGAGATTGTCGGCAAGGCGCTGGGCTGAACGTCGTCATGCACGCCGCTGCGGGGCCGACTGAGGTCAGCCCCGCAGCGGCCCTGCATTCAGCGCCGACAGGCAGCGCCGGTTCTCAGGTTGCGAGATCGCCGGCGATGTAATTCGACAGATGCTGGATGGTCGCCTCGTGCTCGCTGACGATGCACTTGACCATGTCGCCAATGGTGACGATGCCGGCGATCTTGCCTTCTTCGAGGACCGGAAGGTGACGGAAACGCTTGTTGGTCATGGTCTGCATGACTTCATCCACCGTGTTTTCCGGGGTCACCGTAAACGGGTTTGCGGTCATCAGTTCGCGGACTTTCACATCACGCGACACCAGTCCTTTCAGCGCGACTTTGCGGGCATAGTCGCGCTCGGTGAAGATGCCGACCAGTTGATCGCCTTCGGTCACGAGAACCGCGCCGATATCGAATTCGGCCATGATCTTCAGCGCTTCGAGGATCGAATTGTCCGGCGTCACCGCCATCGCCTTGTTGCCCTTTAGCGCAAGAATCTGTCCTACTGTCGTCGTCATCCCGTATCCCTCGTCAGTTGCAGTTGCATGGTCCGCCCGTTGCGGGCGGTGTTCTTTTTAATAGCTTGTAATGATCCGGCTCCGGATGCAAGCGTGGGCGAACCCTGATCCCGAATGGCGTGCTCAGATCTCCAGGTTGTCGATCAGCCGTGTCTGACCCAGACGGGCGGCGGCGAGCACCACCAGCGGGTCGTCCGCATGAACGGGCGGCTGCAGATCCGCACGTCGGCGCACGGCAATGTAGTCCGGCTGCCAGCCACGTGTGGCAAGCTCGTCCAGCGCATCGGTCTCGAGTTTGAGAAAGTCGTGGTCGCCTGCGCGAACGGCATCGGCGATGCGGGTGAGCAGGCGATACAGCAGCGGGGCCTCGCTGCGCTCGCGTGCCGAGAGGTAGCCATTGCGCGACGACAGGGCGAGACCGTCGGCGGCGCGCACGGTTTCGCCTGGCAGGACTTCGACCGGCAGCGCCAGTTCGCGCACCATGTTCGATAGCACCATCAGTTGCTGGTAATCCTTCTTGCCGAACAGGGCGACGTCGGGCTGAACGATGTTCAGCAGCTTCAGCACCACGGTGGCCACGCCGCGGAAGTGGCCGGGGCGGAACTCGCCGTCGAGGATGGATACCTGCGCTGGTGCGGGATCCAGGTAGTAGCGCTGCGGTTCCGGGTACATCACCGTTTCGTCCGGCGCGAACAGGTGCGCAACGCCTGCGGCCTCGAGCTTTTCGCAGTCGGCTTGCAGGGTGCGCGGGTACTTGTCGAAATCCTCGCTCGGACCGAACTGCAGGCGGTTGACGAAGATGCTCGAGATTACGCAGTCGGCGTGCTCGCCGGCCTGGCGCATCAGTGCGATGTGACCCTCGTGCAGGTTGCCCATGGTGGGAACGAAGGCAACCCGTCCGGCGGTGGCGCGCGCGCTGCGCAGGCTATCGATCGAGTGGTGAATCTGCATCATGACGGATCTCTTGATTCGGTGTGCCTGACGACTCAGTAGCAGTGTTCCGGGGCGGGAAAACTACCGTCCTTGACTGCAGCGACATAGGCGGCAACCGCTGCGTCGATGGTGGCCGCACCGGTCATGAAATTTCGCACGAAACGCGCGGTCTTGCCCGGATAAACCCCGAGCAGGTCGTGCAGCACCAGTACCTGGCCGTCACACGCCGGGCCGGCGCCGATACCGATGGTCGCCATCGAACTCAGGCTGGCGGTGATGTCGCCTGCCACGCTGGCTGGCACCATTTCCATCACCATCAGCGCTGCACCGGCCTGTTCCAGCGCAAGTGCATCGGCCTTCAGACGTGCTGCACCGGCTTCGTTGCGGCCCTGCACCCGGTAGCCACCCAGTTGATGCACCGATTGCGGCGTCAGGCCGATATGCGCGCACACCGGCACGCCGCGTTCGACCAGAAAGCGCACCGTCTCGGCCATGAATGCGCCCCCCTCGAGCTTGACCATCTGCGCGCCAGCGGCCATCAGGCGGGCAGCGTTGTGCATGGCCTGGGTCGGGCTCTCATGGTAGCTGCCGAAGGGCATGTCGCTGACGATAAGGGGCCGGTTGCAGCCACGGGCGACACATTCGGTGTGGTACACCATGTGCTCGATGGTGACCGGCAAAGTGGATTTCTGCCCCTGCAGCACGTTTCCGAGCGAGTCGCCCACCAGAGCCATGTCGACGCCGCAGCGCTCGACCAGCGCGGCAAAGCTCGCGTCGTAGCAGGTAAGCATGGCGATTTTGCGGCCTTCGGCACGCATCTTGCCCAGCTCGAACAGGGTGATCGGTTTGTTGTCCTGAAGGTAGCTCATTGTTCGCTCCACAGAGGAGGCGGCAGTTTTCACCAAACTGGTGCGATGCACAAGCGGGATGACAGTGCAGCGGGGGAAGTCAGCCGGCGTAGCCGAAGAATTCGCGGTATCCGCGCATGTTGCGCAGGCGGTCGATCAGGAGTTCGAAGTCGGCTTCGTTGTCGACCGGGTTGAGTACACCGGCATCGACGATGAACAGCGGTGCGGTTTCGTACTGGTAGAAAAAGCGGGCGTAGCGCTCGGCCACCCGCTCGAGATAGGCTTCGGTAATGCGCCGCTCGGCCTCCATGCCGCGCTTGCGGATGCGCTCCATCAAGGTATCTGCGCGCGCCTGGAGGTAGATCACCAGATCGGGTTTCGGTGGCGCCGGGGGGCTCATTGCATCGAATACGCGCTGATACAGGACGCGTTCATCCGGGGTCAGGTTCAGGTCTGCGAACAGAGGGTCCTTTTCCAGCAGGAAGTCCGACACGATGCGCTGACTGTCGGTCGTGTCGCGTGCCAACGCAGCGAGCTGGTCGATGCGCTGGAACAGGAAGGAGAGCTGGGCCGGCAGCGCCCAGCGGTCTGCATTCTGGTAGAAGCGCGCGAGAAAGGGGTTGGCCTCGGGCTGCTCAAATACGGTGACTGCCTGCAGACGCTCTGCAAGGCGCCGCGCAAGTGAGGTTTTGCCTGCCCCGATCGGGCCTTCAACAACGATGTAGCGTGCTTTGTCGAGCATCGTGAGAGTGCCTTGCCTGCAGGGTGAGGGTGAGGTTCAAGCCCGAAACTGCGTCGATGCTAACAAAAAAGCTGGCCGGAGAGGAAACCTGAGAACGCCGTGCCGGTCATCGGTTGCCCAAACAGTGGGCCTTGCTGCAGATCGCAGCCCAGCGCGAGCAGGAAGGACTGCTGTGCCTCGGTCTCCACCCCCCGCGCCAGTACCTTGATTCCGAGCGGTGCAGCCATGCATATGATGGCTTCGATCATCGCGTCGCTCTCGTCCTCTTTGCCGATATTGCGGACCAGTTCAGGATCGAGCTTCAGTGCCTGCACCGGATAGCGTTTGAGACGACGGAAGGAGGTGAGCCCGCGGCCGAAGTCATCGATGGCAAGCTGCACCCCCAGCGCCTCAAGCGCCTGGAGCGTGACCGCGATCTGTTCATCTGCGACGGCGAGCACCTGTTCATCGAGGTCGAGTTCAAGCCGCCGCGGATCGAGCTCGCTTTCGCTCAAGGCGCTGGTCACCTGTTGTACCAGCGCTCCATGCATGATCTGCTCGATCGCGATATTGACGGTTACGGTGGGGGAGCGGCCGCGGGTGGCCGGCCACCTGCTGGCCGCATGACAGGCGCTGCGCAGTGCCCAGCCGCCGAGCTCGGGGAGTCTTCCGTCGTCACGTGCCGCATCGGCAAAGCGGTGAAAGGGAATCAGGCCCAGACGCGGATGGTGCCAGCGCATCAGTGCTTCGCCGGCATGAATCGCGCCGCTGCGGGCGTTGATCAAGGGTTGGAAGTGGAGCTCGAGCTGCCTGCTTTCGATCGGGGGCTGGCGCGGCTTGGTCCCGGCTCCCGACGGGCTGGCCACGGGCAGTCCCGACGGATGCGGGGGAAGCACCAGCAGGCGCCAACCATCGCGTGGGCCGGCCAGCACCCGCGCACCAAAAGCGCTGGCTTTGCCCGGGGCCTTGAGTTGCGCCAGTGGCGGCGCATCTGCGGCTGGCCAGCTGATGTCCAGACAGTCGACTGCATCCCGCCCGACCAGCTCGGTGCGATCCATCGCGAGGGCAGCGAGCGCTGCTGCATTTGCCGCATTGATACGACCGCGTTCGTCGATCACGATCACCGGTTGGGCCAGCGCGGCGGCCAGGCGTGGCCATACATTGTCGGTCGAGGGGTAGCTGCCGTCCGGATCCTGGTCTGGCTCCACGGTTTCGGACAGCACATCGGGGCTCAGGATCAGGGCGTGGATGCCAGGTCGAAGCCGGGCGGCAGCAACAAAACGGAAATCGCGCTGACGTCCGCCGGGCAGTGCAATACGCAGATTGCCGCGCATCTCGCCCTGGATCATCAGGCGTGCGCGGGCGTCAAGGAAGGCGCGTTCGTCGATAAAGAGGTCGGCCAGCGGCCGCCCGGCGACTTGGCGGTAGTCGCGCCCGAGAAGGCGGCAGGCGGCGCTGTTGGCGTCGATGATGCGTTCATCGCCGGTGATGATCAGGCCCTCGTCGATGAGTTCGAGAAGGGCCAGATACACGCCAGCCTCGGCCCCTTCCGACAGGTCGGGGACGAAGGGGTCTTCTGGATTGTGTTTGCCCGGTGAAGGGCTGGCGGGGTTCATCGGCGGCAGCATGTCCAAGTGTTCAGCCCATATATCGGCGTGGACTCAGCATACTTGAAGCGTTGCCGCCAAATCGGTTGAATAACCGGGTCAGGCGGGCCTATTTCCGCCCGAGCCCGCCGAGCAGCACGGCGATGGGGCGCTGTGGGCGGCGTGGTGCGATGTTGTCGCCATGTTCCGGTCCATCGGTGCCGACCGCGATCGGCTTGGATGACTCGTAGGGTTTGCTGAAGTCGAAGCCGTCTGCGGCAATGCCCGATCGCTGCGTACGGCCACGGTTGCCTGTGCTGCTGCGTGCCGCACGTGGCTCAACCGCGGAGGCGGCTGGACGGCGGCGTGGCTCGGCGTCGGGCGGTGTGGCGCGGTGTGACTCTGCCGGCATTGAGGCTGCGCTTGCGGCAGGTCCGCTGCGGCGACCACGATGGCGGGTGCCGGCTTCGAAAAACTCGGGGTCGGGGTCGAAGCCGGGCACGATCTCCTGCGGAATCTCGAGCTTGATCAGCTTCTGGATATCGGCCAGCCAGTGTTTTTCCTCGGCACAGACCAGCGACACCGCGTTGCCCTTGTGCCCGGCGCGGCCGGTGCGGCCGATACGGTGTACGTAATCTTCCGCGGTGTGCGGCAGTTCGAAGTTGATGACGTTGGGCAGCTCGTCGATGTCGATGCCGCGTGCGGCGACGTCGGTAGCAACGAGCACGCGCAGTTTGCCGGCCTTGAAGGCTTCGAGCGTCTCGGTACGTTGCTGCTGGCCCTTGTCACCGTGGATCGCGTCGGCCGAGATGCCGCTGCGCTCGAGGAAGTGGGCGAGCCGGCCGCACACGATCTTGGTGCCGACAAAAACCAGCGCCTGGGTATCGGGCTGGTGCCGCAGCAGGTGGGCGAGCAGGTTGCGCTTCATCCCGGCGGAAACCGGGTGCACCACGTGGGTGATGGTTTCAGACACCATGTTGCGCCGCGCGACTTCGATCAGTTGCGGGTTCTTCAGCATCTGGTCGGCGAGCTTCTTGATCTCTTCCGAGAAGGTGGCCGAGAACAGCAGGCTCTGGCGGCTTGCCGGCAGCAGCGCGAGGATGCGCTTGATGTCGGGGATGAAGCCCATGTCGAGCATGCGGTCGGCTTCGTCGAGCACCAGCATCTCGACCTGGCCGAGCTGGATGGTTTTCTGCTCGACGTGGTCCAGCAGGCGGCCCGGGGTCGCGATGACGATCTCGATGCCGCGGCGCAGTTCCTGTACCTGGGCCTTCATGTCCACGCCGCCATAGATGCAGGTGGCACGCAGCGGCACATGCTTGCTGTAGGTCTTGACCGATTCATAGACCTGCATCGCCAGTTCGCGCGTGGGTGTGAGGATCAGCGCACGGGTCTGGTGGCGTGCCGGCGAGGTGCTGGTGCTGGCATGGCGAGCGAGACGCTGGAGCAGCGGCAGGGTGAAGCCGGCGGTCTTGCCGGTGCCGGTCTGGGCACCGCCCAGGATGTCGAGGCCGGCAAGCACGATGGGGATTGCCTGGCGCTGGATCGGGGTGGGTTCGGTGTAGCCGGTGTCTGCGACGGCTTGCAGGAGTTCCGGGATGAGGCCGAGGTCGGCAAAACTCATGGGCGCCTTTCTGGTTGTGTCGCCTGCCGCGATGCGTTGCCATCACCCGGTGGTGGTGGCATGAGCATGCACCTTGGGAGAGTCCCCGGTCAGGGGCTCAAGCGGGCGGGGCAGGCCGGGTGCTTGTAAAGTGCATGATTATACACAACGACCGAAAAGCGTTTTGTGACAAGCGCTTCCGCCGTGCGTGGATACGGCCCGAACCGGTCAGCGGGGGGCTTCATGTCGGGCCGGGGGTCAGCGTTTCAGTGACAGATACGCGGTGACTTCCTCACGGTCGTGATACAGCTGCTTGATGCGCAGGTCGTAGGGTCCCACGCTGGCCAGTCGCTTCTGGATCAGGATGCGGCACTGCTCGACCGCCTCGAGCCGGCGCTTCATCGGCAGCTTGAGGTTGAAGATGGTATGCCGGCAGCGGCCGGTGGCGATCCAGTCGGCCACCAGGGAAGCGATCCGGCTGGGCTGCTCGACCATGTCGCACACCATCCAGTCCACGGCACGCTGCGGGCGCCAGGTGAAACCGTCGGCCTTGAGGTGTTCGACCATCTCGGTGGCCATCACGGTGTCCTTCATCGGGCCGTTGTCGACCGCGACCACGCGCAGCCCGCGGTTGGCGAGCTGCCAGGTCCAGCCGCCGGGCGCCGCGCCGAGGTCGACCGCGCGCTGGCCGGCGCGGAGCTGGCTTTCGAGCTCCTCGGGCGAGAGCAGGGTCATGAACGCTTCGGCCAGCTTCATCGTGGAGCGGCTGGGGGCGTTGGAATACATCCGCAGGCGCGGGATGCCCATCGGCCACGGCGCGCACATGCCGGGTAGGCCGGAGGCGAGCCAGGCGGTGTTCTGATCGGTGAACAGCACGTGCAGTGCAGGCAAGCCGGTGCGGCTCGCGCGCAGGCGGCCGGCCTTTTCGAGCGCTTTTTCGAGCGGCTCCGCAAACCGGCGACAAAAACCCGATTGCTGCTTGGCTTCGTCCGTATCCGGGGTTTCGAGCACGATGCCGGAGAAGCGCTGCCCGGACGCATGGACCGCGGCGACGATGGGGGTGGCGCGATCGCGCTCGGGCAGGTTCTCGACCTTGGCGAACCAGGGTAGCAGCTGGCGCGCGAACACCGGTTTGCGCCAGTCGGCAAAATCCCCGAGGGTGGAGACCGGAACCGGCTCGAAGGCCTCGAACACGGCAAAGCCGGTATTCGGTTCGGTGCGGACAAAGCCGATCAGCCCAGCGTCTGCGGCAAGATCGTCGAGCTCGGCGGCGAGCTCCTTCTCGAAGCCGGAACGGCAGTAAGCGAGCAGGCCGGAGATGTTGAGACTGGTGGGCTGGTTGTGATCGGACATGGGCAGAGTGCGCAGATGCGCTGAAGTATCATGGTGATGCGAAGCGACGCATGATAAGTCGCGCCGGCTTGAATCAACAGGAGAATAGTGGATGAGCAGTGACGAAATGATCTATCGGGTGCTCGGAGAGAGCGGGCCGCAGGTATCGGCAGTGTGTCTCGGTACCATGACTTTCGGTCAGCAGACGGGCGAGTCGGATGCCCATTCGCAGCTCGATCTGGCGCTCGAACGCGGGGTGAACTTCATCGACACGGCCGAGATGTATTCGGTGCCGCCGCGCGCAGAAACCTATGGTGCCACCGAGATCATCGTCGGTCGCTGGCTGGCCCGCCAGCCGCGTGAGAGCGTGGTGCTGGCGACCAAGGTGGCTGGGCCTGCGCGCAGCATGGGCTGGATACGCGGCGGCCCGCCGGCGCTCGACCGGACCAACATTCGCGCCGCAGTCGAAGGGAGTCTGCGGCGCCTGCAGACCGAGTACATCGACCTCTACCAGTTGCACTGGCCGGAGCGCAATCAGCCGATGTTTGGGCAGTGGCAATACGATCCGGGAAAAGAGCGCGAATGCACGCCGATTCGCACCCAGCTGGAGGCCCTGGCCGAGTTGGTGGAGGAGGGTAAGCTTCGTCATGTCGGACTGTCGAACGAGCACCCGTGGGGGGTGATGGAGTTCGTCCGGGTGGCGAGGGAGTTCGGGCTGCCGCGGGTGTTGACGACGCAGAACGCCTACAGTCTGTTGAACCGGGTGTTCGAGTATGGTCTGGCAGAGGTCTGCCATCGCGAGCAGGTGGGTTTGCTGGCCTACTCGCCGCTGGCGTTCGGGCATCTCACCGGCAAATATCTGGCGGATCCCGGCGCGCGCGGGCGACTCACCGAGTTCGAAGGTTTCGGTCAGCGTTACAGCAAGGCCGGGGTTCAGCCCGCGGTCGCCGAGTATGCGGCGCTGGCCAGCAAGCACGGCCTGAGTCTCACCCAACTGGCGCTGGCCTTCGTCTATCGGCGGGGCTGCGTGGCCAGCACCATCATCGGGGCCAGTTCGGTGCTGCAACTGGAAGAGAACCTGGATGCCTGGCCTATCGTCCTGTCCGATGAAGTCATCGACGCGATCGACACCATTCACGTGCGCTGTTCCAATCCTGCGCCTTGAGTTTGTGCCGTGAGTTTGTGCCCGAAGTTCGTGCGCCTGGTCTGTGACCGGGGGGCGCGGTTCAGCGCGTTGCCGGCCTGGCGCGTGGGGCTTCGGGCGTTGGAGCGGGTTTGGTGGCCGCTGCGGGCGCCTCGGTTGGCTCCGGCGGCATCGAGTCCTTGCCCTGGGCTTGCAGCCGTGACGGCACCTCCGTCAGCTTGTGTTCCATCATGTAGTCGTTCATCGACCGCCAGCCGGCAAACACGGCCGCCTTCTGTGCCCCGGGGTTGAGTGTGTAACAGTCTTCCAGGGGGCGACCGGCATGTCGGCAGGCGCCCCCGATGGCCTGGCCCTCCGCCTCGGCCTTGGCCGCGTCGCGTGCCGGGTTGGGCAGTTCGAGCAGATCAGCCAGTTGGTCGCAGCCGGAGAGCAAGGGAAGCAGTGCAGTCAGGAGCAGAAGGCGGATGGTCTTGCGCATGATGGAGCCGCGTGGGAGGTATGTTGAGAAGCTTAACGTCAATTCTGCAGAAAACTTGAACCGCCCCCGTTCTTGCAGACCGTTTGAACAGCTTCACGAACTTCTCACACGGCACGCCTATAATTCAGCAATTGCTGATGACCTCCGTTCCGGCGGATCGCGGCCCCATCCCGTTTGTGAGAGAACTACACCCCATGCGATCATTTTTTTCGAGCGCCGGATTGTGCACTGCCCTGAATCTGGGTGCGGCCGCCGTGCTGTCCCTGAGCACCGCCGCAGTGACGGCTGCAACCCCGAAGCCGGTCGCGACAAAGCCGGTCGTGATTCAGCAGATCGAGCTCTTCCACCGCCTGCCGGCAGAACGTGCCGAGTCCCTGAATGCGCTGGTCGAACGGTTCAATGCGCAAAGCAAGGAGTACCAGGTGGTGCTCGCGGAGCGCGACTGGCGTTCGCCCAGTGCTCCCCATCTGTTGATTCTCGAGGGTGAGGATGAAGAGAACTTCCTCGTCGGCAAGCCCCGCTTCAAACCGCTGCATGCCCTGATGAAGGAAGCGGGCGGGGCGCTACAGACGCTGCGTCCGCCGGCCATGATGACGCGCACCCCGGTGGATGCGAAAGGGCAGTTGCTGGCCTTGCCGATCGGCCTGTCGACCCCGGTGCTGTATCTGAACCGTGATGCCTTGCGCCGCGCCGGGATGAATCCGGAAACCACCAGTACGGCGACCTGGTTCGATCTGCAGAACGTGCTCGGGCGTCTTGCCGACGCCGGCCATACCTGCCCGTACACGGTGTCCGAGCCCGGTCGCGTCATGGTCGAGAATCTGAGCGCCTGGCATAACGAACCCGTTGCCGCCATGCGCGGCAAGGTGCTGGCTCCCTCGTTCAACGGCATGTTTCAGGTCAAGCACGTGGCGATGATGGCCAGTTGGCACCGCGCACGTTATCTGCATGTGTTCGATCGCAGCGGCGAGGCCGAGCAGCGCTTTACCAGTGGCGAGTGTGCGGTCATTGCGGCGCCCTCCGACAGCTGGACCGACTTCCGCCGCAAGGGCGATATCGATGTCGGCGTGGTCCGACTGCCCTTCTATGACGACTTCCCCGGTGCGCCGCAGAACACCCTGGCCGACGGTCCCGCGATGTGGGTTTCCGCGGGCAAGAAGCCGGCCGAGTACAAGGGCGTCGCACGATTCGTCAGTTTCTGGCTGCAAGCCGAGAACCAGGTTGCCTGGCAGCGGGAAACCGGATATCTGCCGCTCAATCGGGCCGGTTTGCTCGCCTCACGCAGCGAACTGCTCGGTGACGATCTCGAGAACGTCAATGTGGCCGTCGGTCAGCTTTCCAACAAGCCGGTGACGGGTGACTCGGTCTCGCAGCCCTCGGTGGAGCGGCAGAAGGTGCGCCGCATCCTCGACGAGGAACTCAGTGCAGTGTGGGCCGATCGCAAGGCCGCCAAGGAGGCGCTCGACGAGGCGGTGGTTCGCGCCTCCGGCGGCTGAGTCCGATGCACGCCTGGCCGTTGCCGCGGGTGCTGGCGCATCGTTGTGGCGGCCAACTTGCACCGGAGAATACGCTGGCCGGGCTCGACGCGGCGGCAGCCTGCGCTTGCCGTGGGGTCGAGTTCGACGTCATGCTCAGCGCCGATGGGCAAGCCGTCCTGATTCATGACGAAACCCTCGATCGCACCACCAACGGGCACGGGCCGGTTGCCGAAACTGCACTTGCTCAGCTGCGCTTGCTGGATGCCGGTAGCTGGTTTTCCTCGCGGTTTGCCGGAGAAGGCCTGCCCACGCTGGACGCGGCGCTCGATCGATGTGTGGCGCTCGAGCTTGCCGTGAACCTCGAACTCAAGCCGGCCACCGGGCACGAAAACTTGACTGGCCGGGTGGTGGCAGAGTTGTTGCGGACGCGTCATGGCATCGAGTTGCCCAGGCTGGTTCTGTCGTCGTTTTCCGACATCGCCATCGCCGCAGCAAGGGAAGTCATGCCTGGCGCGATTTACGGGTTGCTGGTTGAAGAACTACCCGACAACTGGTGCGACCGTGCCGCCGCACTTGGTGTGCACGCGATACACGCGCGATCGCGGACCTTGACTGCAGCGCAGATCGAATCCGTGCATGCGGCCGGCTACCACATGGCGGTTTATACCGAGAACGATGCCGCACGTGCCCAGGCCTTGCTGGCGCAGGGCGTAGGCAGCGTAATCACCGATCGACCGGACCGGGTGCGTGAGGCGGATATGCCCGCGGCCTGAGCCGGTCCTGTTGTGTCGGTGGAACAATCCGCTGTCCGTGTTGACGCCGGTTGCAGCGCCCCCCTACCATCCCGTTTTTTCCGAGAGCGTCCCGCCTTGTCAGCCCAGCAGCTATTTGCGCCTATCGCCGCCGACATGCATGCCGTGGATGCGGTCATCCGCCTGCGACTTCATTCCGATGTGGTCCTGATTCGACAGGTGGCGGAGTACATCATCCACAGCGGTGGCAAACGCCTGCGCCCGGCGCTGGTGCTGTTCACCGCCGGCGCCATGGGCTATCGCGGCACCCAGCACCACGAGCTGGCCGCTGTCGTGGAGTTCATTCATACCGCGACCCTGCTGCACGACGACGTGGTCGACGAGTCTGACCTGCGGCGCGGCAACAAGACCGCCAATGCGCTGTTCGGCAATCCGGCCTCGGTGCTGGTCGGCGACTTTCTGTATTCCCGTGCGTTCCAGATGATGGTCGGCGTCGACAACATGCGCGTGATGCAGGTGTTGTCGGATGCGACCAACGTCATTGCCGAGGGCGAAGTGCTGCAGTTGCTCAACTGCCACAATGCCGATGTCGAGATCGAGGATTACCTGCGGGTCATTCGCTACAAGACTGCGAAGCTGTTCGAGGCCGCCGCGCGCCTGGGCGGAATTCTGTCGGGTGCCGACGAGGCCACCGAGCAACGTCTTGCCGCATTCGGCATGCATCTAGGCACCGCTTTCCAGATCATCGACGACGTGCTCGACTATTCAGCCGATGAGGCCGAAACCGGCAAGCATCTCGGCGACGATCTTGCCGAAGGCAAGCCCACGCTGCCGCTGATCCACGTCATGCAGCATGGCACGCCCGAACAGGCGGCAGTGGTGCGCGGTGCCATCGAGAACGGCGGTCGCGACGATTTCGCCGTGGTGCTCGCCGCGATCCAGGCCACCGGAGCGCTGGACGAGGCCAGACGCCATGCCCGGGACGAAGCACAAAGGGCAATCGACGCAATTTCGATATTACCCCCTTCCATTTTCAGGGATGCATTGCTACAATTATCGGACTTTGCAGTTGCCAGAAATTACTGATATAATTTTCGGCTTCGTTAAGTAAGAAGTAATAATAAAAACACCGTCGGGGAATAGCTCAGCCTGGTAGAGCACTGCGTTCGGGACGCAGGGGCCGGAGGTTCGAATCCTCTTTCCCCGACCACAAATTCCCGCAAAAAAGCCACTCTAGAGTGGCTTTTTTGTTTTGGAATCAAGGGTTTGCCGAGAAATCCTCGTTGGACACTGCGTCGCACTGTCACGCTAATTTTCTTTGGTGCGACACCAGCGCGACACGGATCTTCCGGGTTGTGCTGGGCACGGATCATACCCAAGCGAGCTGTGAGCCATCTTCAACTGCCCTTGTCGATAAGGCCTGACTCCGCTTACCAGGCGCACAGGTTACACGCCGATTTGCCCACGTGGGCTGGTGGAGCCACCACATCAATCTGCCGAGTCTGCATCCAGCAGGCGCTCGCACTCCGCCATCAGCGTCTTTGCGGTGTCCGACTCGTAGTTCGGGTCGAGCGCTTCCATCATCTCGTGGGTAATGTACAGCCCGGCCTCGCGTGACACCGAGCCCTGAACCTGGCGCGCGAGGGTGTCGCTCAGTGCCGACAGCGCCCGCCGTTCCTGTAGCGGAATTTGCCGCTTCGACCGTGACAGCCAGTCCGCCGCCAGCGTCGCACCCTGTGCCTCGGTGAACCACTGGCCGTGCTCGTAAAAGGCCGACAGGCGCTCGGCGGCAAGAGCGAAGATCAGTGCGACGCGGATGCCGCGTTCGGAGGCGGTGGAGGGAAGCGTGGGGTGCGACATGAGGGGGTATGTCCGGGGGCGGTCAGGGAAGAGCTGATTGAAGTGTCGGCCAAGACTGCAGTGTAGCGACTCAGGTCTTGCGCAGGCGATCCAGGCGCAGGGCACTGCCGCTCATGGTGTTGCACGGTGTTCGGTCCAGGTGTCGCAAATCTGTACAGCTGTGGCAAATGCTGCCCTCGGGGATAGGGGCAGGCGCCACGGGCTTTCTACCCAGGATGACTCGCCCCATCTGCTTCTCACCGCTGGAGCCCGCAGCCCGTCTTGCTCTCGCGCCGCCGGCCTGAAATAGCCAGTCTCCTCGAATCCCGACCCGCGACCATTGGCGCAGAACTTGCTGCAGGAACGGTACGGCAACCCATTAGAGTCTGATGCGGAGGCAAGCATCATGCAAACCCTACTCAACACCACGCAACTGCAGCGCCAGAACCAGGAGTTCATGGGAACTGGTGGGCGCAGTGAAGAAAATCGTCCGTGCGGATTTCGGCCGGCGTTCATGGATATCGATACGCACACCGTGTACGAGTCGCGCTTTGCCGACGGCCGCCCGGCCCCCATCCATGTGCTCGACGGCCTGCCCGACGAACTCGTCGTGGCCCGCTCGTCCTCCGGCCGTATCGCGGCGGTGAAGGCCTCGGTGATTGCGGGTTTCGTGCTTGCCACCCGCTTCTATAACCGCGAGGAGGCGGCACACTTCATCTCCGCGCTGGTGAGCTGAGTTGCGTGCCCGGCAAACGCCGCCGGCGGAGTCGGTGCGAGCATTGGCGCCTTGCAAGCCGCAGTCGGCGGGTAGGTCCGACCGCCTTCCCGACCAGACGAGCTTATCGAAGCCTGTGACAAAATACCCCCGATATTGCATCGAGGTTTGTTGTGGAACTGCTGCGTCTGAGTCTGTTGTTCGCCGTCACGGCGTTAGCCGAGATCATCGGCTGCTACCTGCCATGGCTGGTTCTCAAGCAGGGAAAGAGCCTTTATCTCCTGCTGCCGGCAGCCGTTTCGTTGGCGTTATTTGCTTGGCTTCTGACACTGCACCCCACGGCGGCCGGTAGGACATATGCCGCGTACGGCGGTATGTACATCGCGGCTGCACTGGTTTGGCTGCGCGTTGTCGGTGGCGTCTCGCTGACGCGCTGGGATGTCTCGGGCGCGGCAATCGCGTTGGTGGGGATGGCCGTCATTGCTTTGCAGCCTTCAACATCCTGATCGGCCTCAAGTCCGACAGCCTCCTGGCGCGGAAGCGGTGGGGTGTGCAATCGGAGATCGGGGCGCCGGAACGCTCACCGTGGGCGGGGGGACGGGGTGCCAAACTGCTCGGCGGCGCGCTGCACGATGCGCTGTAGCAGCGCGTTGGCGGCCTCACCGCCGGGGGAGGGGGCACTGCGTCGATAGCTCAGGTAGATGGTGTGCGGCTTCTCGAGTACTCGATAGACCGCAATCGACAGCGGGCACAGCGCGATGTTGTGCGCCGATTCGGCTGCCAGCCGGGCCGCGATGGCGGCACTGCAGAAGGTGTGGATCTGCGCATCGGCGTAAAAGTCGGGGCGGTGGCCGAGGTCGGCGGCGGTGCGCGCTAGCATGCTGCCAAAATGGCTGACCGAGGGGGCGCCGATGCCCTCGTCTGCGATCGCGTCGACCAGCGCGGTGTTGATGTCGTGGAAGGTGGCGCCAGCGACCTCGGTCACGACCGGGCTGTCAGCACCTGCCGTCGCCGGCAGCATCAATACAAACGCCACCAGGGCGGCGAATGCCTGGTGGCGCGGTGCGGCAGGGCGAAGGGGCATGGGTTCAGAACCGGTAGGTGGCACGAACGCCACCATACACGTTGCGGCCGGGGCCGGGTTCGTAGTAGCGGCCGTTGCGATCGCCGACAATCACCGAGCCGATGTGCTTGCGGTCGAACAGGTTGTCCAGGCGCAGCAACTGGCTGAAAGTCCATGGGCCGGACTGCTGCTCGGCGCCGAGACGTAGATTGACCAGGGTGTAGGCCGGCGCCGCGCGATCGCTGTTCAGGTCGTTGACCTCGACCTTGCTCCGATAGACCGTCTCGATGGCCGTAGTGAGGCCGGCAACCGGCTTCCAGGCGAGTTCGGCGTAGGCCGAGACGGCAGGTACGCCCGGGATGCGATTGCCCTTGGGGATGGTGGTGGCGCTTGCGCCGGAGCCGGTGACGAAGGCCTCGTCGTACTCTGCCCGCATCACGGTCAGCGCGCCACGCGCACTCAGGTTACGGGAGAATTCGGTTTCGGCCGCCAGTTCCAGACCCTGGCGCAGGGTCTTGCCGGCGTTGGCGTAGGTGGTCCGACCGCCCGCCGCTCCCGCCACCACGATTTCGTCGTCGGTGTTGATCTGGAACACGGCCGCATTGATCCGGGTGCTTTCGCCGGTGTAGGCCTTGAGCCCCAGTTCAAACTGGCGGCTGGTCGAGGGTTTGAGGCCGAAGTTGAATCCGCCCGCGGGCGAGTAGGACAGTTCGCCCAGGGTCGGGGTCTCGAAACCGGTGCCGGCGCTGGCATATATGTTGAGCAGCGGCGTCACCCGGTAGAGCACGCCGATCGCAGGCGTGGTCTTGCGGTAGCGCACCGAGCCGCTGTCGTCGCCGTTGGCGCCGACGATGAAATGGTCGTCCACCTCGAACTCGACATTGCTGTGGCGCAGCCCCAGCGTCCAATCCCACTTGCCTTGCTGCCAGCTCGCCTGCACATAGGGGTCGAGGCTGGTCACGGTGTCGGTCTCGTCGCGACGCAGCGCGCCCTTGACTCCCAGCGTGGTGCCGATGAAGTTCTGGTAGCCCTGGCGGTCGTCTTCCGAACGGTCGTAGTCGAGGCCGGTGGTCACGGTCAGTTTGCCGGGGCCGAGCGTGCGTTGGGCGATCCAGCGTGCGCCCACGCCATGAAAGTCACGATCGAAGGCGATGATGCCGCCGGGGTGGGTGATCGGTGTCTGCGGCCCGGTGGGGATGGACTGGTACTGGATCACGCTGCGCTGCCCGGCGTAGGCTTGCACCTGCAATCGGTCCTCGCCGAAGCGACGCTCGTACACCGCGCCACCCTGCATATGTTCGATGCTCTTGCGTGTGCGGAATTGAAGGGCAACGGTTTCGACGTCTGTTTCATCACGCTGGTAGGTGTCCCAGGTGATGCCCAGCGGATCTTCGGTATCGGGCTGGCGCAGGCCGCTGGCGATCAGGGTCAGCTTGCTGTCCGTGTCCGGTGCCAGGGTGATCTTGGCAAAGCCCTGGTCGCGTTCGACCGCGCTGTAGCGGCGCTCGCCGTCGGTTTCGAAGTGTGAGGCGTCGAGCACGTAGCCGATGCCATTCTTCTCGCCCTCGGCACCGATGTCGATCTTGAGCGTGCCGTGATCGCCGCCGAACAGCCCGCCGCGCACCCGGGGCGTGCCCTTGCCATCGCGCGAGAAGAGCTGGATCACGCCGCCGGCATGGTTGCCGTAGATGGTGGCGAAGGGCCCGCGCAGCACCTCGATGCGCTCGGCGGTGTCGAGGTTGAAGGTGGCGGCCTGGCCCTGCCCGTCCGGGGTGGAGGCGGGGATGCCGTCGGCGATCAGCTTGACCCCGCGCACCCCGAAGGCGGCGCGGGCGCCGAAGCCGCGCACCGAGATCTGCAGGTCCTGGGCGTAGTTCTGGCGGTTCTGCACGACCACGCCGGGCACGCCGGAGAGCACCTCCGACACATTCACCCGCAGACCCTCGGTGCCGTTTTCGTTCAACTGCACACCCTCGACCGAATACGGCACATCGAAGGGCGAAACCTCGATCCGGCTGCCGGTGATGACCACCGTGCCCAGTGTCTTTTCCTGCGCCTGTGATGCGACCGGTACGGCAATCATCGCGGCGAGCATGAGGGCGAGCGGGGCGGGCTGGGGGCGGCGGCAGCGCATGGTGGATTCCTGATCTTGCGTGGGTTGAGCTTTCGTCGGCGTCCGACGGGCGGGATGCCTGAACTCTAGCTGCTCCGGGTGCCTGCGGCATCTGTCGAATGGCCGGATTCACCTCACGAAAATCATGAGAGCGACTTCACAGAAGCTGAAAAGCACACAGGGCGCCTCTGGAGGCGCCCTGTGGTGGAACGTGCACACAACCGACGCCAAAAACCTGACACCCGGCGCCGGCGGTGTTGCGGAGGCTCGCGGGGTTAGAAGCTGTGCTTCATGCCCACGGCGACACCTTTGACACCCACACCCCCCCCATTCGAATTGCCCTTCGGGTTGATGGCGAATGCGGCGTTGGAGTCGTTCCTGATCTGAGCATAGTCGGCATACAGTTCGGTCCGCTTGGACAAAGCATATCGCGCACCGACTGCCCACTTGCTCGCGTCGGCATCCGACAAGGTCCTGTCCTTGACCCGGCCGTAGCTCGCCAGCACACGTGCTCGCTCGTTCAACGGCACTTCGACACCAACGAACCAGTTGCGCCGATCATAGTCCTGGCCAGCAGCGAGCCCGCCCAGGTTCTGAAGGCCTGCAGTAGCCCCATCGAGGTCGATGTTCCCACCAATCAGCGAGTTCTCGTCGCCCTTGATGACGTCGTACAGGCCCGATACTTTCACCACCCCAAAGTCGTAGGAGGCACCCGTCGTCAGCACATACAGGCGGCTGTCGGAATAACCGACCGCTTTGGTGGTTTCGTAATCAAGATCAACGCTCAAGGGGCCGTTGGCATAGATCAGGTTGATGGAAAAGAGACGGTCGTCGCCCTTGTTGCCCCCTGCCGTTTTCGCGGGAACATGAACGCCATTAAGCGCGCCCTCTTGGGTCTGAGTATTGGTCGATGTTGCCAGGATCAGGGTGAAGCCGCTGAAACTTGGTGAGATGTAGGCCACTGCATTGGCGGCACGATCATACTGCGTGGTCATCGAGGCAAAGTTGCCGATAGAGTAATTGGTGAACGGGTTGTACTTGCCGTAGACACCGTAGCGCAGACCGTCCAGCTTGCCCGCGACCACCGTTCCGAAGCCGCCGGTCAGTCCCACATACGATCGTCCGAACCCAGGTGAACCGCCCACATCGGGATCGATCAGATACTGCAGATCGAACAGGGCCTTCATGCCATTGCCCAGGTCCTCCGCCCCCTTGAAGCCGAGATAGGTCTCTGAGGCGGCGCTCTCCAAGGCTTGCTGCGTCCGCCCACTGGCCACCGCGCCGTTGCTGCCGCTGCGGTGCATGTAGCCCATATCGATATTGCCGTAAATGGTGACATTGCTCTGGCCGAACGCGGTGCCGGAAGCAGCGGCAACAATCGCCATCGCGATGATTTTTTTCTTCATGGATCGTCTCCAGATGTTTCTCATAGATGTGTGCTGCCGGGTCTATCCACCCATGCAGCGTCCCCCTTGGCCATCGCAGGAATGGCGTGGTGCGCAGTGCATTGCAACAGTCGTGCCTGCATCGTGCGTTGGGGGAGACGATGCCGGCAAAATGCTCGAAAGCAAGCATTCATCGCTGATCAACCAGTACCGTGAGGTAACAAATGGTCATGATCAGCGCAAAGCGAACCGTACCGTTTCTATACAACTGCCACAGGAAGGGACAAAAACAGGCGCTCCTGCACCCCATTCTTCCCGGCTCACACAGGGCGAGATGCCGGCCTTCAGCGGCGCACTTCCTTGCCGCTACAGGGCTGCGGCGGTACCATCGCGGGCTTCGCCGAGGGTTGCGGGTGGGTTGCAGCCCATCGCGGCGTTCTCCGGCCGACTTTCCCGATACTCGTTCAACACCTTCCCCTGGAGACGACATAATGCGCAAACCCTGGCTGGCCCCGATCTTTGCTGCGCTTACTGCGATTACCGCTACCGGGGTCGCGCTGCCCGCCAGCGCGCAGACGCCCCTGAAAATGGCGTACGCCCTTTCCGCCAACTCGCATTACGGCGCTGGCGGCGAGGCGTTTGCGAAGTCCGTCGAGGCGTCGGGCAAAGGCCGGTTCAAGGTGCAGCAGTTTCCGAACAGCGCACTGGGCGGCGAGCGTGAGGTGATCGAGGGCTTGCAGCTGGGTACGATCGACGTTGCCATTCTGTCGACCGGCGCCACGCTCAACTTTGTGCCGCAGACCGGCGTCTTCGACATCCCCTTCCTGATGCGTGACCTCACCCACGCGCGCAAGGTGCTCGACGGCAAGGTCGGGCAGGACATGCTCTCGGAGTTTTCCAAGCGCGGTCTGGTGGCGCTGGCCTGGGGCGAGCAGGGCTTTCGCCACCTGACCAACAGCAAGCGTCCGGTCGTCACCGCGGCCGACGCCAAAGGGCTGAAGATCCGCACCACCGAGAACCAGGTGCACATCACCGCCTTCCGTCAGATCGGCATCCTGCCCACGCCCATGGCCTGGCCGGAGGTGGCGACCGCCCTGCAACAGGGCACGATCGACGGGCAGGAGAACCCGCTGTCGGTGATTACGTCGGCCAAGCTGTCGCAGCTGCAAAAGCACCTGTCGCTGACCGGTCATGTGTATGCGCCCGCGGTGGTCATGATTTCGCCGGTTGTTTATGACGGCTTGCCCGAGGCCGACAAAAAGCTGTTCCAGGAGGCGGCGCTGAAGGCCGCCCAGGCGATGCGCGGCTTCGTGGATGGGGTGGAGAAGAACGGTGTCGAGCAGCTCAGGGCCGAAGGCATGCAGGTCGTGACCACGGTCGATCGCAAGTCGTTCGAGGATGCGGTGGCGCCGGCCTACGCCGAGTACTACAAGAAATTCGACAAGACGCTGATTGAGTCGATCCGGAATACCCAATAAGTACCGGCTGACGGGCGCTCAGGTCCACCGGAACCTGATCGCCCCCTGCCTGCATTTTTTGGACCGCCTGGCGTCAATGCTGCTGCTTGTGCCTTCATTCTGGTTTTGACTTCAGTAGGCACTGTCCCCATGATCTTTCTTCGTTGTCTCGACCGGATGCTGTTCAAGAGCGTGTCGGTCGTCGCCCAGCTGTTTCTGGTCGGTGCCGTCGGTGCCGGCTTCTGGCAGGTGATTGCCCGCTTCGTGCTCGAATCTCCGGCCGACTGGAGCGAAGTGCTCACCCGAGCCTTGCTGATCTGGGCGGTGTTGCTGGGCGTCGCGCTTGCCTTTCGCCAGGGGGCGATGCTCGGTGTGGAGTTGCTGCGTACCGTGCTCGGGCCGCTTTACCGGCGCTGGCTGGAGTGGACGGTGTCGCTGGTGTGTGCCGGCTTCCTCGGTTTTCTGGGCTGGATCGGCGGGCAGATGACCTGGCGGGTGCGCTTTCAGACCGTGCCCAGTCTGGATATCTCCATCTCCTGGATCTACATAGCGATCCCGATCGGTGCCACGCTGGCGGCGATCGCGGTGCTGGCCCGTCTTTCCGACCCGGCAGAAACGCCCGTGCTGCGCAACGACGCGCAGGGCTGATGCGTCCGTCGCTTTCCATTTGTCCCTCTTCCATCTTTCTCGAACGCGGTAGCGCCCCATGTCCCAGTTGATGATCGTGACCATGCTGATCTTCTTCGGCCTCAGCGTGCCGATTGCGGTCTCGATCGGGCTGGCGGCGATGAGCGGCGTCGCCGCGGCCAATCTGCCCTCGCTGGTGATCGCGCAGCAGCTGTATGCCGCGCTCGACAAATACCCGCTGGTGGCGATCCCGTTCTTCATCCTTGCCGGCAACCTGATGGAGGCGGGTGGCATTTCCGAGCGCATGGTGGAGTTCGCCAAGAGCCTGGTCGGCGGCGTGCAGGGCGGGCTGGCGATGACCTGCGTACTCACCTGCATGATTTTCGCCGCGGTGGCGGGCTCGAGCGTGGCCACCACTTTTGCCGTGGGCGCGATCCTGATTCCGGCCATGGTGCGTCACGGTTACCCGGCGCCGTTTGCCGCCTCGCTGCAGGCCACGGCGGCGGAGCTGGGGGTGATCATCCCGCCCTCCATTCCGATGATCCTGTTCGCGGTCTCCACCGACACGTCCACCGGCGAGCTTTTCATTGCCGGGGTGGTGCCGGGCATCCTGATCGCCGGTGCGCTGATGGCCTATGTGTGGCTGTATGCACGTCGCAACGGCCTCGGCCTGCAGGACGGCGAAGGCCGTCTGTCCATGTGGTCCGCGCTGCGCAGCGCCTGGCTTGCGCTGTTGATGCCGGTGATCATCCTGGGTGGTATCTACGGCGGCATCTTCACCCCCACCGAGGCCTCCGTGGTGGCGGTGGTCTATGCCGTGGTGGTGGGGATGTTCGTCTACCGCCGCATCAGTTTTTCCCAGCTGTCGGCAACGCTGCATCGCTCGGTGGTGTCGACCGCGACCATCATGTTCATCATCGCCAACGCCGGCGTGTTCGGCTTTCTGCTCAACCGTGCCGGCGTACCCGACGCGCTGGGTCAGTGGCTGGCGAGCATCTTCAGCGACAGGACGAGCTTCCTGCTCGGCGTCAATGGCGCCTTGTTCGTGATCGGCATGTTCATCGAGACTTCCGCGTCCATCGTCGTGCTCGCACCGCTGCTGCTGCCGGTGGCGATCAGCTTCGGGGTCGATCCGGTGCATTTCGGCATCATCATGGTCATTAACCTCGCGCTCGGCATGATCACGCCGCCGTTTGGCGTAAATCTGTTTGCCGCGAGCTCGATCGCCAAGGTGCCGCTCGAACGCATGATCCGTCCGCTGCTGCCCTTCGTCGCCACCGTGATCGGATGCCTGCTGTTGATCACCTATGTGCCCCAGATCAGTCTGTGGCTGCGCGACATCGCCTATCGCTGAGTGCATTCGGCCGCTGATGTGGCCCATCGATGATCCTGGCGCAAAGCTCGATCGATGAAGGCTCGCTGTGAAGCGGAGCACACCCTCCATGAGATCGGCGCTGGCCGGCTGCCTGGGCCGGACTACACTGGAAATTCACGACCTTATGCCCCAAACCCGGGATTGACCGCGGCTCCATGCGCCCCGGATACTTTCTGATGTGACTTTGAGTCTCACCTTTTTTCGCCAGCCTCGAGCTTTCAAGTGATCGGCATGGCGAAGTGTCGAGGATTTTTGCCATGCTTGGCTTCGAAACCTTGATTAACGCTAATCGACAACTTGAATCGGATGCCGCGGACGAGCGTGCGGCGCGGGGCAATCGCCGACGTCTGCAGGTGTTTCTGCTTGTGTTTCTTGCCAGTCTGGCGATCGGTCTGGCCTACACCTACTCTCGTCCCGCCGAATACCGTGCGCAGGCCACGATCGCGGTCAAGACCGGCGCGGTTGTCCGCTCCCTGCCGGTGGTGGCCGAACCCGGGTCGGCGACGGTCACGACCACGCCCGGGCCAGGCAACGGCGCCAGCCTGCAGGCCGAAGCCGGGGTGTTGTCGAGTCGCCCGCTGATCGAGGCTGCGCTGCCTGCGCTGCGCCAACAGGGCGTCGACCTGTCGGAGTTTGGTCCGGATCCGGTACAGGGCATCCAGGCTGCGCTGGTGGCCGAGCCCGTGGCCGAAACCAGTTACATCGCCCTGACGGCAACCGGGCTGAGCCCGGAGCATCTTGCCGTGATCGTCAATGTGCTGATCGATGTTTATTCGCGACAGCTCATCGACGGCTACAACAGGACGGCGACCACCGCGATCGACTCCCTGCGCCAGGAGCTGGTCAGCCTCGACCAGCGCCTCGCCGAAAAGCGCGAGGCGCTGGAGGACTACCGTCAGTCTGCCGACATTGTCTCGATCGAACGTGACGAGAACCAGATTCTCGCCCGCGTAAAGGGATTGTCCGTATCGCTGAACCAGGCCAACGAGAAGGTCGCCGAGGCCGAGGGCCGGGTCCGTTCCCTGCGGGCATCACTTGCCGCGGGAAAGGCGGTGGTGCGCGCGCGTGACAATCCCACGCTGGCAGCGCTCGAATCGCGTGCTTCGCAATTGCGTGAGTCATTGCGCGAGCAGGAGCGCACCTACACGGTGCAGTTCATGGACATGGATCCGGCCACGCGCGGCGCCCGCTCCCGTCTGGCGGAGCTCGAAAAACAGATCGTCGAACAGCGCGGCACCATGGGGCAGACCGCGCTGGCGGAGGCCGAGGACGAACTGGCGTCGGCCCGGCAGGTGCAGGACCGGTTGCAGAAGCAGCTCGCCGAGGATCGGGGGGCGGTGCATGCGTTTTCCAGACGCTTCAGCGCATTCAAATCCATGCAGGAGGAGCTGGCGCAGATGGAGTCGGGGCGGCGTGGACTATCCGAACGTCTGCTGCGTACCGAAACCAGCGAGAAATCGCGCATGCCGTCGGTGCAGGTCATCGAGCCCGCGACCGCCCCGAGCGAGGTGTGGCGGCCGCATTACACGCTCGACGCCGGGATCAGCCTTGGCATGGCGTTCGCGCTCGGGCTGATGGGGATCGGCGTGGTCGAAGTGTTCAATCGTCCGCCCGTGCAGTCCACTGCACCGGTGATCCTGCCGATCGCCATGGGGCACGACCTGCCTCTGGTGCTGGAAGGGCGAGAGGCGCAGGGGCGTCTTCCCCGGTTCGCCGCCGCCCCGGCGCAACTGCCGGCGGCATTGAGCGCGGCGCGCGAACTCGAGCAAGCCGAGGTGGCCGAATTACTCCAGGCCATGCATGAGGACGACCGCAACTGGGCCGGGCTGCTCCTGTGTGGCGCCACGCCGGATGAAATCCGGCGTATTGCCGCGCCGGATCTCGACACCGCGTCCGGTGCCATCCGGCTGCACGGTCCGAGCGCCCGTACCCTTACCGTGCCTGTCTCCATGTTTGCCCGACTTGCGGCGGAAAGTGCGAAACCGGAGGGGCCGGGCGCGGCGGGTATCGCCATGCCCGATGCGGATGAAGAGTGCAAACGCAGGCTGCTTTGCGCCGCCCATGACGCAGGACTCGACGATCCGGCGGAGATTACCCCGCAGACCTTGCGCCATACCTGTATTGCCTATCTGGTCCGGCAGGGACTGCGCTTCAGCGAACTCGAGCACATCGTCGGCACCCTGCCTGCCGATGTGCTCGCCCAGTATGCCGGCCTCTCGCCCGCAGGCAAGCGCCGCACGCTGGCCCAGGTCGCCCCCTTGATGCCGGGCCTGACGGGGCGGGTACAAGGCTGAGCTACAAGGCTGAGCTACAAGGCTGACGTACAAGGCTGGGGTCTGGCCCTGCTCCTTACCTTCCGAGCAGGTCGCCGAACGGTTTGAGCGACTCTACGCGATCGCAGATCAGTTTGGTGATCGCGACTAGCGGCGCGCCGAGCAACAGGCCCGCGATGCCCCACAGCCAGCCGAAGAACAGCAGCGAGATGAACAGCACGGCAGCGTTCACGCCCGCGAACCGGCCCTGCAGCCAAGTCAGGAATCCCATGCCGATCGCCCCTGCAAGCAGCGTGGCGATCCCCCCGATGGCCAGCGCATGCACCACCGTGCCGAACTGCAGGAAGCCGGCCACCGCAGCGGCCAGCGCCACCACCAGCGGGCCCAGGTAGGGAATGAAATGCAGGATGCCGGCGAAGATGCCCCACGCGCCCGCGTGTTCCAGCCCGATCGCCTCGAACGCCAGCCAGGTTGCGACACCGACAAGGACGTTCGACACCACGATGGAGAGCAGGTAGCGCTGAATCTGCACGTCGATCTCGCCGAGTATTCGCACGGTGTCCTTCTTGCGCGCGAACGATGGCCCGACGAACTGCACCAGCTTGCGTCGGAAGTGGGAGCCCGATGCGAGCAGGAAATAGGCAAGCAGCAACACGATCGGCGTCTGCCCGGCAACTGAAAACAGCAGCGCAGACTGTGCGACTGCATAGTCGCGCAACCAGGCAGCGGGTTCGTTCGCGCGTGCGGTGATCACCCGCGTGCCTGGTCTCGCACCCGCGTCGGCAGCCGCCGCCTGAATTTCGTTGGCGGCTTCCTGCATGTGCTGCAATGCGGTTGGTCCGGCTCGGCGGTCGGCGCTCAAGCGCTGCCGCAGTTTCCGTGCTGCCTCCGGAAGCTTCTCGACCATGCTGGTGACATCGTCCTTGACCGCGAACACGATCCACGACGAGCCGCCGACCAGCATGAGCATCACCAGTGCTGCGGCGATAGCACGTGGAATGTGACACGCGGTCAGCCCATTCACCAGTGGCCGCAAGGCATAGCTCGCGAGGATGCCGATCAGCAGTGGAATGATGAAGTCACGGGACAGATACAGCGCTGCGACAACCGCGATGCCAGCGAGTATGCCCACCGACAAGGTGAGCGGGGCGTAGCGGGATTCGCGCTTCGTCTCCGTCGCGGAGTCCGCAGTCACCATGGACAGGTCGGATCGGGCCGCAAGCTCTGATGGGGGATGGGATGAATTTTCGGCCGACATCGATGCCTCAAGGGTGCCGGAACGGGACAGGTGACGGTGGCGTCGATATGAACCGCAATTCCAGTCGTGCTAGTAGTTCTGTCGGTGGTGACCGTGCCGCGCCGGGGCGCCGTGTTCGACGCCGAATGTGGCGCCGATTGTACGCCCAAGCGCGCCCAAGCTACGGGTGGCACGATTCAGGAGGCGAGCCCGGGAGCATTCGACCGCAGCAGCGCTGTCTTACCGGCCTCCTGGGTGCTATTCCAGGTCACAAAGCCGAATCTGATCACGCCCTCCCTGCTTGGCCTGATACATCGCCGAATCGGCACGCTTCAGGATGTCGCTCTGGCTCGTTTCATGATCATGGAACAGGGTCACGCCGATGCTCGCCGAGCATTGATGCTCGACCGTGGTCTCGGCGTTTGAGGCATTCGTTGTGGGCAACAGGTAGGGTTCCGCCAAGGCAACACGCAGCTTTTCGGCGACGGTTCCGGCCTGTGCGATCGATTCGGCCTTGTCCGTATCGAGCTGGCTGAGCATCACCACAAACTCGTCCCCACCCAGGCGTGCCACGGTATCCATCTCGCGCACACAACGCTTGAGCCGATCTGCCGCCTCCATCAGCAACAGGTCACCGATTTCGTGACCATGGGCGTCGTTGAGTGATTTGAAGTTGTCCAGGTCGAGAAACATCAGCGCGCCATAACAGGCGCTGCGGGTGCTCGCCGCCATGGCCTGGCCCAGACGGTCGCTGAACAGGCGCCGGTTTGGCAGGCCGGTCAGGGCGTCGTGGAATGCCATGTGGCGCACCTGGGCCTGAAGCTGCTTGTGCTCGGTGATATCGCGGGAAACGACCACTACCCGTTCCACCCGTCCGTCGCTGTCCTTGATTACGCTGCCGCGCGACTCCATGTCACGGACACTGCCGTCGTTCATCAGGAAGCGATATTCGATATGGTGTCCCTGGCCGGTTTGCACGGTTTCGCGGAAAATCTGTTTAACCCGCTCCCGGTCATCCGGATGGATGTCGGCGAAGGAGTCGGTATTGCGCAGGTCTTCGGTGGCACCGAAAAAGTGCTGGTATGAGGGGCTGTTGTAGATGCGGCGCCCCTCGAGGTCGAGCACCGCGACAAAGTCGGAAAGGTTTTCCGCGATCTGAAGAAAGAACTCCTTCTGCTCGCGCAAGGCCTTTTCCAGCTGCTTGCTCTCGGTGATGTCACTGATCGTCGTGTTGCACAATCGCCGGTGGTCGGCATCATGCGCACTGACCGAGCACAGCTTGAGCCAAATCACAGTCCCGTCATTCCTTACCATGCGCAGGTCGCAGGTTTGCCGTTCCCCGGTCAAGATGAGCGCCTGGATATGAAGATGGAAGATGTCGCGGTCTTCCATAAGGATGAAGTGATAAAAGGGCTGGTTGACCACATCTTGCAGAGCTACGCCGAACAAGGTGGACGCCGTGAGATTGGCCTGCAGGATGAGCCCTGCCGTGCTCAGCGTGCAGTAACCGACTGGTGCCAGATCGTAGAGCTCGAAAAGGTGGCTCCACGAGGCTTCAAGCTCCACCTGCGCCCGGCGCAGCTCGTCGTTCTGCAACTTGAGTTCGGTTTTGTGAACCTGTAACTCATGGAGCAGCTTCAGGTGGTCGGTCTCGATGCTAGTTCCCCCTGGCAATGGTCGATCAGCAATGACTGCCTCGGCTTGGCGCTGCAAGTCATCAGGGAACCGGGTCGTGCAGTTGTCTCTCATTGGGCCCCTCGGTCAACGGGTCACAAATTCACCAGTGCGTTGCGACGTCCTCCCGATTTGCATGAGCGTCACCTCGATGACATAAATCAATGGGAAGCCGCATTATGCGCCATGGGCATGCTTTGCAGTTGCCATCGGGACGACTCTCGTCGAAGCGCCGGGCCGCATTCTCCCGGATCTCGTTCAGATTCGGTCGAACTAGATTGTCTCCAAGCTTTTCCCGCTGGAGCTGGAGCTGGAGCGTTGCCACAGCGGTGCTGCACCCAGCCCGGATTGTCGGTTACGCCTTAATGGGCAGAGGGCTGAAAGTGAGTACTCAAAGGGACGGTGGCTACCCGATTGGCACGTGGCAACATGCTTCGCCTTGTCCGTGGTTGTCGAGACCGGATGCCTTGCTTCATGCTCTCACCGATCACGTTTCCGGCGAATCGGAAAACATGACGACGCTTGTCGGATGTTTGCTCGGTCGGTGTAGGAAAGGCGGGAGAGCGCGGTATCGATCCGCATGTGGTCGATCCGTCGGTCGCACGTGTTGTGCGTATCGGCCAGGCGAGCGTCAGCGTTGATGAATGCCGGCGTTACGTTGATGGAATCCGACGGCGGGCCGATTGAGACAGGTGTATGGGGCCGAAGGATTGAGGCGGAAGGATGCCCGCGGACGGATGCAGGTGCCTGGGTTCAGACTTCGACCAGCCCGGAGCGCACTGCGATCAGCGCCAGCTCGGCGGCATTGCCGGCGTCCAGCTTCTGCTTGATGTGATACAGGTGGGTGCCCACCGTACTGGCGCTGAGCTTGAGCGTATCCGCCACCTGGGCCACGGACTGACCACGGGCGAGCTGGAGGAAGATGTTGAACTCTCGTCCGGTCAGGGTTTCGGCCGGATCGCCGCTGTTGCCAAGGCGCGCCAGGGCGAGGCGGGGGGCGAGTTCGGGGTCGATATAGCGCTGGCCGCGGGCAACCTGTGTGATGGCGCGCAGGAGTTCATCCGGGTGCGCGCGTTTGGACAGATAACCTGTGGCACCGGCCTGCAGCGCGCGTGATGGAATCTGGGTGTCTTCATGAGCGGACAGCATCAGAACCCGTGCTTCGCGGCGGTGGGCGAGCAGGCGTTCGAGTGCGCCGAGCCCTCCCAGTCCGGGCATGGAGACGTCCATCACCAGCACGTCGGGCAGGTGTTCGGCATGCAGCGTCAGCGCGGCCTCGCCGCTGCTTGCTTCGGCCACCACACTGCCGCCGGCGCCCTCGATCAGCAGGCGAAAGCCCATGCGCACGACCGTATGGTCGTCGGCGAGCAGAATGCGTAGTCCGTTCAGTGCAGTCATGATTGTGCGAGCTCCGGCGTGGATTTGAGCGGGAGGCGGGCATACACGCTAAGCCCCCCTTGCGGGGCGGTTTCGAAGCGCAGTTCGCCGCCCAGGGCCAGGGTGCGCTCGTGCATGCCGGTGAGGCCATAACGCGGGCGGCCATCGGCGACATCCGGCCCGAGACCGCGGCCGTTATCGGTGATCTGCAACTCCACGCCGTGGGCGGCGCAGCGCAGGTCTACCTCGACCCGGCTCGCGCCAGCGTGGCGCACGACGTTGGTCAGCCCTTCCTGCAGCAGGCGCTGCACGGTGAGCTGGATGGCGTCGCCAACTTCGACCTGGCGGGTGTCGATGTGGCAGTCGAGCGCGATATCGGGATACAGCGCCGACCACTGCGCGCACCAGTCGCGCACCGATTGGTCGAGCTGCCCTGTGGCCAGTGCGGGCGGGCGCAGCCGGTGCAGAATGGCGCGCACGCCGTCCTGCATCTGTCCGGTCATCGCGACAATGGCCTGGGCGCTCCCATGGATGCCGGGCTGGTCGCCGCTGCGCTGCTGGATTGCGCCGGCGATGGCGCGCACCGCGGTAATGCCCTGGGCCAGTTCGTCGTGCAGTTCGCGCGCGATGGCACGGCGTTCGTCCTCCAGTCGTTCCTGCACGGCGTGGGCGAAGCGCTGCTGTTCCTCGAGTTGATGCTTGTCGGCCAGGGTGTGATCGAGACGTTGGGCGAGGCGGTTGTAGCTGTGCGCCAGGCGATCGAGCTCAAATGTCCCGAGCGCGGGCAGCCGGCGGTCGAAGTGGCCGTCGGCGCCGCGTGCAAAGGCAATGTCGATTTCGCGCAGCGGACGCAGCGCGCGGTTGAGCGCGGCGTGGCTGCCGAGCCATGCCAGCAGCAGGATCGCCAGCCCCCAGCCCGACAGCCCGGCGAGGTCGTCCCAGGCATCGAGCACCGAGCGCGATGGGTCCGGGCGCAGGCTCAACTGCAGGCTGCCGGCGTCGAAATGGCGTACCGGCAGCTGCGGTGCAAGTTGCGCGGTGAACCAGTCGGGTGCGTTGCGCCCGGCCTTGTAGGTGGGTGGAGGTGAGACATAGAGTAGCTCGCCGCCAGCCGCACTCACTTCCAGCGCATGCGCGCGAATGCGGCCGACCTCCCTGAGCGCACTCATCAGGCGCGCGTTGCCGGTGGCCGGGTCGTGACGGGTTTCGCGCACCAGCACATTGAGCCATTGTTCGGTCACGCGGCCGGCGGCTTCGATTTCTTCTTGAATCGCGTTGCGGGTCTCGCGCAGCCACAGTGCGGTACCGGCAAGCAGGGAGGCTGCGAGCATGATGGCGAGCACCAGGCTGAGGCGGGCGTGGAGGCTGCCGGACTGGAGTCTGCCCGTTCGGTGGTTCGCGAAGAGGAGGCTGGCGAAGCGGAGGCTGGCGAAGCGGAGGCTCAAGGGTCTGCGCTGCATGATGGGCTACCGTGGCACGCCGAGCGCGGCCCGCTCGGCGGCCGGGTACAGATGGGTTATCGAGCGCCGGTACTCCGATGCGACTTCGGCCAGCTCGGCGTGGGTCGCCGGGACCGGCAGTGCCAGCATCTCGGTCATGTCCAGCCCTTGTTCGGCGCCGTCGCGGATGGTTTGCGCCAGCCAGCGCAGGTAGCGGCGGGTGTCGGCGATGGGTGCGGTGTCGGCCGCGACCTCGCCGTGACCCGGCACCAGCTGGCGGAAGGATATCTGCTCCAGTCGGTCGAGTGCCTGCAGCCACTGCGTGATGTCGGCATGCGGCGTCGTCGGCGCGCGGCCGTTGAATACCAGGTCGGCGGTAAACAAGGTGCCGCTGGCATGGTCGAGCACGACCAGATCGGCCACGGTATGGCCGCCGAGCGCGATCAATTCCAGTTCGCGACCGCCGGCATTGATCCTGCCCGCAGCCAGCGCCCGTCGCGGCACCACCACCTCGGTGGCGCGCATCCAGTCGCCATTTAGGCGGTACATGTTGTCGAGAAAACCGGGGCCTTCGGCCTCGATCGCACGGATTGTCTCGGGCAGCGCGGCCAGGGTGTCGGCGGCGAAGGCCTGATTGCCGAGGAAGTGGTCCGGGTGGTGATGGGTGTTGATCACCAGCACTACCGGCAGGGGCGTGATGCGGGCGATGGCCGCACGCATCTGCTCGCCGTAGCGCCTGGATGAGCCGGTGTCGATCGCGACTACGCCCTGGGTGCCAACCACGAAACCGGTATTGACGATATTGCCACCGTTGGCGAGCGAGAAATCCTCGGTGCGACCGATTAGCACATACACGCCATCGGCGATGCGGCGTGGCGCCAGACGGTAGTCGAACTCGGCCGCGCTGGCGGCGGGTGAGAATGGGATGGACAGCAGTGAGATGAGCAGGGCGAGCAGTGCGCGTGCCGGCCAGCCGACACCAATGGGGCACAATGACGGCGGGTTCATGGCGCGACCTCGGCGCGGATCGGGTTGCCGTTGTTGTCGCGCCCGGCAACCTTGAGCGCAGCCTCGCCAATGACGCCGGGCGGGATGTCGATGGTAAACAGCGGGTTCTCCGCCACCGGTTCGGCGGGGTGTATCGTCATCAACATGCTGCCGTCGTCAGCGGTGATCCTTAGTTCGTCGATATGGAATACCGGAATGCCGGCTGCGAGCCCGGTGTCCATCGGATGGGTGACCTGCAGCCGCAGCCGCGTGCCGCCATCGACCCGTGGCCACCTGCGCGCAGTGACTTCGTTCAAGCGAAGATCCCACTCGGGCGAGCTGGCGCCGGTGGAGGGCAGGGTGCAGCCACCGCCGGTGGTGTTCACCCAGGTGCCACCGACATGCCACAGGCCATCGGCGGTGCGGGCGGCGGCGCGCACCGGGGTCGATTGCTGCAGCTTGAGGCGGAACCCAAGGCTGGCACGTGCGCGGCCGGGGACGAAACTGAGCGCCTTCACGATCGGGTTGAAGTCGGCAAACACCAGCACTTCCTCAACCCCGCTCAAAGCGGTGGCATCGACCGCGACCGGCACGTTCAGTGCATCCTCGGCGGTGACTGGCGCCGACACCTTCACCCGGTCGTCGAACACCACCCGTGCGTCGCGAAAAAACTCACGCTGCATGTCGCCCCAGCGCGGCGAGCCGAGCGGATCGCTTGCGGGCGCGGCGCGCTCGGCCGCGGCCGGCGGGAGCACGCCAAATATCAGCACGGCACACGCCGTTAGCCAGGCAAATCTCATCTCGTCTCCTCGGAGGCGCAGTGCGTGCCGCGCCGCTTGTAAAACCAATATAGCAAACCCTGTGCCAAGCAGGATTTCAGGCTTGATCGTATTTGCGGTGGGCACTTGCAGTCGGTGTGTCACATGACGGTCGCGCTTGTCGCAGACGGGTGTTCATTAATGGAGCAGGTGAACCGGATTGATACAGCGCTTCGATCCGCGGTGGGTTCGAATTCGGGTTATCCGGCGTGGCATGCCGCTTGCAGAAAGGATCGGTGGATTTCCGTCGAGTCGGTTGGACCGAGCGGAGATCGCTTGTTACACATACCGAGAGACCCAGGAGGAAAACGGATGAACAAAATCAAAAGAACGACGACCACGCCGCGCGGCCTGACCGCTGTGGCTGCGGCGCTGATGTTGTTGGGGGCGACACAGGTGGTGGCGAAAGAGGTAACCGACGCCGACATCGTGAACGACGCTACCATCACCACTCAGGTGGTCACCCACGGTCTGGGTACCAAGGGGCAGCGTTTCAGCCCGCTGACCCAGATCAATACCGAAACGGTGAAGGACCTCGTGCCCGCGTGGTCCTTCTCCTTTGGCGGCGAGAAGCAGCGCGGGCAACAGTCGCAGCCGCTGATCCACGACGGCAAGATGTTCGTCACCGCGTCCTACAGCCGCATCTACGCGCTCGACGCCAAGACCGGCGCCAAGCTGTGGAAGTACGAACATCGTCTGCCCGACGGCATCATGCCGTGCTGTGACGTGATCAACCGCGGCGCCGCACTGTATGGCGATCTGGTGATCTTCGGCACGCTCGACGCCAAGCTGATTGCGCTCAACAAGGACACCGGCAAGGTGGTCTGGCGTGAGACGATCGAGGACTACAAGGCCGGCTACTCCTTCACGGCGGCACCGCAGATCGTCAAGGGCATGGTTATCACCGGCAACTCGGGCGGCGAATTCGGTATCGTCGGTCGGGTGGATGCACGTGACGCCAAGACGGGCAAGCTGATCTGGACACGTCCCACGGTTGAAGGCCACATGGGACAAAAATTCGACAAGGACGGCAAGCCCAGCGACAACGGCATTTCCGGGACGACCAACGCCAGTTGGCCGGGCGACCTGTGGAAGACGGGCGGCGCGGCGCCGTGGCAGGCCGCCTACTACGACCCCGAAGTCGACCTGATCTACATCGGTACCGGCAACCCGTCGCCGTGGAACAGTTGGTTGCGTCCGGGTGACAATCTGTACTCGTCGTCCACGCTGGCGATCAGTCCGGACACCGGCAAGATCGTGTGGCACTTCCAGAACACGCCGCACGACGGCTGGGACTTCGACGGGGTGAACGAATTCATCTCCTTCGAGTACACCGATCCGAAGAGCGGCCAGATGGTCAAGGCCGGGGGCAAGGCAGACCGTAACGGCTTCTTCTTCGTCAACGACCGCACCAACGGCAAGCTGCTCGGCGCCTATCCCTTCGTGAACAAGATCGACTGGGCGAAGGGTTTTGACCTCAAGACCGGAAAGCCGATCACCAACGACGACAAGCGTCCGGGCAACCCGTTCGTCGAGGCCGGTGGTGATGGCAAGAAGGGCAAGGACGTGTTCGTCGCACCGTCCTTCCTTGGTGGCAAGAACCAGATGCCGATGGCGTTCAGCCCGAAGACCGGCCTTTTCTACGTGCCAGCCAACGAATGGGGCATGGACATCTGGAACGAGCCGGTGTCGTACAAGCGTGGCGCGGCCTACCTCGGCGCGGGCTTCACCATCAAGCCGCTGCATGACGAGTACATCGGTTCGCTGCGTGCGCTTGACCCCGTCACTGGCCAGATCAAGTGGGAGGTCAAGAACAACGCGCCGCTGTGGGGCGGGGTGATGACGACCGGCGGCAATCTGGTGTTCTACGGTACCCCGGAAGGCTACCTGAAGGCGGTCAACGCGACCACGGGTGAAGAGGTGTGGCAGTTCCAGACCGGTTCCGGCGTGATCGCGCCCCCGGTCAGCTGGGAAGAGAACGGCGAACAGTTCATCGCCGTGGTGTCCGGTTGGGGCGGCGCGGTTCCGCTGTGGGGCGGCGACGTGGCCAAGCGGGTGAACTTCCTCGAGCAGGGTGGTTCGGTGTGGGTGTTCAAACTGCACAAATCGTCCTGATGCAAGGCCTGCCCGGCTGCCATGGCCGGGCAGGCTGGGAGCCCCGGCGGCATCTGCGTGACAGCGCAGATGCCGCTTTTTTGTCGACAGGGATCGCACCGTACTTACCATTCCAGGATTGCCGGGAATGGGGAATGGCATGTACCTTGCCTTGATCCCCTCATTTGCTGCGTCTGGAGCGTTCCTTGGATCTGCGAGTGCGTCTGCTGGCCTTCCTGTCCGTGGCGTCCGTGGCCCTGTTGCTCGCTGCGTGCCTCGTGATTGCGGCTAGCCTGCGCGAAGACGTGGCGGAGGAACTGACGGCCTCGGCCCACTTGGTGGAGCTGATGCGCCGGGTCAGCGCTGCACCCGAGCAGGGCAGCGGACCGATCGGCGAGCTGATCGCCGAAGAACAGCTTCGCCACGTGCAGGTGGCGCTTGGTCGTTCAGATTTGGAGCAGGCGTTCCCTTTAGTGACACCTTCGGAGCTTGCCGGATGGGCCTACAGGCTCACGGGAACCGATGGTGGCGCCCTGGAAGTACATCGCATCGAGCTGGGTGGAGACGAGGCGATCTTCATCCGCGCCGATCCGCGCAGCGAGATCGACGAGATCATGGGCGACGGTGTGCGGATGCTGTCGGTGCTGCTGCTGTTCGCAATGGGCTCGATCCTTGCCGCATGGTATGCCGCCGACCGCGCACTGCGCCCGGTGCGCGCGCTGGAGGAGGGGCTGGCGCGGCTGGCGCGCGGCGAGCCGCATCCGGTGCTGCCGCGCTTCGAACTCAAAGAGTTCCGCCGTGTTGCGGCGTCGATCGAGGAGTTGGCCGAGGCACTTGTCCATGCGCGCGCGAACGAACGCCGGCTCGGCCACTGCATTATGGCGCTGCAGGAGGCCGAGCGTCGCGAACTGGCACGTGAGTTGCACGATGAGTTTGGTCAGTCGCTGACTGCAATCGGTGCAGCCGCGGCGTTTGTCGAGATGCATGCGCCAACTGCCGACCCGAAAGTGCTTTCCGAGTGCGCACGTGATATTCGGGCCGAGTCCGTGCAGATGTCGGTGCATGTGCGCGGCCTGCTGCGACAGCTTCGACCGCATGGGCTGGAAGGGCTGGGCATGGGGGACGGGCTGCGCGAGCTGGTCGATACATGGCGACAGCGTTCGACCGGCATCGGGGTCGAGCTTGATATGCCCGAGGTGTTGCCTCCGCTGACTGCGGATGCGGGTCTGGCCCTCTATCGCACGGTGCAGGAAGCGCTGACCAACGTGCTGCGGCACTCGGGAGCGAGCAGGGTCCGTATCTGCATCGAGACCGTTGCCGGGATGCTGGTGCTGACCGTGGCCGATGACGGCTGCGGTCGTGCTGTCGACGTGCTGCGCAATGCGCGTGGCGGATTGCTGGGCATGCGGGAGCGGGCCGAAATGGCCGGTGGTGCGCTGCAGCTCGGCGCCTCGTTGCTGGGTGGGCTTGGTATCAGGCTCGAGTTGCCGATCAATGAAAATGGAGACAAGAAAAATGATCAGGATCCTGTTGCTTGATGATCACACGGTGGTTCGGACTGGCTACCGGCGTCTGATCGATGCCGAATGCGACCTGCAGGTCGTGGCCGAGGCCGCAACCGCGGACGAGGCTTACCACTGTCTGCAGCAAGGGGGCATCGATGTTGCCGTGGTCGATCTGAGCCTGCGCAACGGCAGTGGTGTGGAGGCCATACGGCGCATGCTTGCGCGCGATCCCGGCCTCGAGGTGCTTGTATTGTCGATGCACGACAACGCGGGCTTCGTCACCCAGGCGATGCGGGCCGGTGCCTTGGGCTACCTGACCAAAAACAGCGAGCCGGTCGAGATGCTCGATGGGATCCGGGCGGTCGCTGCCGGTCGTCGTATCCTGTCGGCGGACGTTGCGCAGGTGCTGGCATCTGCCACATTGGATGGCGACCAGATCCTGAACCGGCTCACCCCGCGCGAGTTCGAGGTGCTGCGCATGGCCGCTACGGGAGAGTCGTCGACTTTGATCGCGAGCCAGATGCACCTGAGTCACAAGACCATCCTAAACCACCTGTCGATGATCCGGCAGAAGCTGGACGCAGAAAACGACTTCAAGCTAGTCCGGCTGGCAGCCCGCCATGGCCTGGTGGATTTCACTGCCGAAGCCTATTGCTGACTGGCCGGCCGCGCTTGACCCGGAACAACCCAAGCCTCTCGCTGGTTCACTTCTAAACCTTCATTCTCAAGGAGCTTCACCATGATGCCTGTCCGATCCATTGCCAGTCTTGCCGTACTGGCCTTCGCCACCAGCGCGTATGCCGACCCCAAAACCGATGCCGAGATGCTCAAGCTTGCCGCAGCGAGTGGCTGTCTGACCTGCCACAGTGTCGAGCCCGGCAAGAAGGGTCCCAACGGCATGGCGCCGATCGGGCCCGCCTGGGACGACGTGGCTGCGCAGTACGCGGGCAAGCCAGGCGCAAGCGAGTTTCTGACGCGTATCGTACTGGAAGGGTCGAGCCCCTACAGCAGCCACTGGAAGGGTAAGGTCAGCGGGCTGTCGATGCCGCCCAATGCGGTGGCGATCACCGAAGGCAATGCACGCCGCCTCGTCGACTGGATCCTTGCCCACGGCAAGTAGTCGGTTTGCACTCGACGCGTTGCGGATCACATGGGCGCAACCCCAAGGACGCAACTCGGCGTTCGAGACCTGAAGTTGAAAGACCGTTTCCTGCCGACTCCGGTTCGGCAGGATCGGTTCGCGCCGTGTGGCGGCGTGGCTCAGCCCCTCGGGGGGCTTTTGCTCTTGCTCAGAGAATGACGGTGATCTCTTCCCGTCGTACCAGTTCTTCGCTGAAGGCGACGGCATCGAGCCCGAGTGCGTCATGGGCGGTGATGACACCGAGCGGCTTGCCATCGGCGGTGACCACGGGCACGTGACGGAACCCGCCCTCGTACATCAGGTGCAGGGCATGGCCGAAGGGCCTGTCTTCACCGATCACCTGCGGGTTGTGGGTCAGGACGGCGCCCACCGGGGTAAGGTCGGCATCGAGTCCGGCGGCAAGTATCCTGAAGGTGGCGTCACGCTCGGTGAAGATGCCGGTGAGCACGCCGTGTTCGGTGACCAGCGCTGCACTCTGGTGCGCCTGGAGCATGAGGCGGGTGACTTCGCGTACCGGCATGTCGAAGGGTACGCACACAAAATCGCGATCTGAAATGACCTGATGAATCGGACGGCTCGGCATGATCTGTCTCCTGATGGTTGTTGTGATAAACACGCGAAGATCAACCGGTTTGCACGTCAGTACGCTGCACGCCGCCTGGATTGAATCCTGAACGACATACCGGAATCACGCGCAGTCAAACTGCTGAACGAACCGGAGCCTTGTTTTAAAAGCGTCAATCGTGCCAGCACACGGCCGTGCAGGAGACTCATTCTCAAGCATCTGATTTATAACAAACAAGATGTCTTTCTCATGAGCTCCGGTGGCCTCGTGTTACTGCATTTGATACTCGTATTGGTGCATGACGCAGAATGCTGCACCGGGCTGGTGCGTGCCGGTGATGAGCTCTCATCGCCTTGTCATGGCAGGCTTAATCCCATGATTAACTTATGGTTTTAAATGAATATCCGATCCATACCAAATGCGTGGACATGAAAGTTCAGTGCTGATATGTTTAACTTTAAATAAATAGCAGGAGTGACCGAATGTCGACGCCGCAGGCATCAACCTCCTTCCGGTCTCCCGGCCATCGTGCCTACCACCTGCTGATGTCGGGCTGCGGCCTGGCTGCGGCGCTACTTTTCGGCGCGATGGGCTTGCTGGTCTGCGCCGACGTATTCATGCGCAACCTCGGCTGGGGCACGATCGCCTGGAGTGTCGAGGTCACCGAGTACATGTTGATGGTGGCGACCTTCGTGGCCGCGCCGTGGCTGCTCTATGTGGGCGATCACATCCGCATCGACATCCTGTTGCGGGCCGCGTCACCGATCGGGCGCTGGTGGCTGGAGGTGATGACCGATCTGGTCGGGCTCGGCATCTGTCTCGTGCTGGCGTGGCAGAGCGTGGTGGTGGCCGCCGATGCGGCGTCCCAGGGCGGCATGGTGTTCAAGGTGCTGATCTTTCCCGAATGGTGGCTGAATATGCCGATGGCCTTTGCCTGCATCCTGCTTGCAATCGAGTTTGCTCGCCGCCTGAAGGTGGCGGTGTTCCGCACGGAGGGGCGCTGACATGGAATGGCAGGCCGCACTTGCCCTGATGCTGGGCAGTCTGTTCGTGCTGATGCTGGTCGGGGTGCCGGTCGCGTTTGCGTTTCTCGGGGTAAACCTGCTCGGTGCCTGGATTTTTCTGGGCGGAGAGGCGGGGCTCGGGCAGTTGGTGCGCAACTCGGTGGGCTCGATCAGCAGCTTCTCGCTGACCCCGATTCCGCTCTTCGTGCTGATGGGCGAGGTGCTGTTCCATACCGGTCTGGCCTATCGTGCAATCGAGGCGATCGAACGCCTGATCGCGCGCGTGCCGGGACGTCTGTCGCTGGTGTCGGTGCTGGGCGGAACGACCTTTGCCGCGCTGTCGGGCTCGACCATCGCCAACACCGCAATGATGGGCGGCACCCTGTTGCCGGAGATGCTGCGCCGCGGCTATCACCCGACCCTGGCGATGGGGCCGATCATGGCGGTCGGTGGTATCGCGATGCTGATTCCGCCCTCGGCGCTGGCGGTCATGCTTGGCAGTCTGGCCGGGATTTCGATCGCGCAGCTGCTGATCGGCGGCATCCTGCCCGGCCTGATCATGGCGATCGGCTTTCTCGGCTACGTGATCCTGCGCTGCCGTGCGAATCCGGATCTCGCGCCGGCCGACGAGAACCTGCAGGCGTTCACCGGCTGGGCCAAATGGTGGCCCTTCCTGCGCGACGTGGTGCCGCTGCTGGGCATCTTCGTCGCCGTGGTCGGCAGCATGCTTGCCGGCTGGGCGTCGCCGACCGAGTCGGCCGCGATCGGTGCGCTCGCCTCGGTGATTGCAACCGCCGCCTATCGGGTGCTGAGTGTGCGCGGCCTGTACAAGGCCTTGATGGAGACCGCGCGCATCTCGGTGATCATCCTGTTCGTGCTGGTGGCCTCGACCACCTTCTCGCAGCTGCTGAGTTTCTCGGGTGCCACCACCGGCCTGCTCGGCCTGATCACCGAACTCGAACTGTCGCCGCTGATGCTGGTGTTCGGTATGTTGATACTGTTGCTGGTGCTGGGCTGCGTGATCGACCAGGTGAGCATGATGATGATCACGCTACCCTTCTTCATGCCGCTGGCCAATGCTGCCGGCATCGATCCGGTATGGCTCGGCGTGATGATGCTGATCGCGATGGAGATGGGCCTGCTCACGCCGCCCTTCGGCCTGCTGCTGATGGTGATGCAGAGTGTGGCGCCGCCCCATATCCGGCTGCAGCAGATCTATGCCTCGGCGGTGCCCTTCCTCGCGATCGAGCTCGTCGTGCTGGGCCTGATCGTGTCGGTTCCCTGGCTTGCCGTCGGTCTGCCGCGCCTGATGGGCTGACCCCTTTCCCTCCTTCCCACCCCCACGGAGAAACAAGATGCAGAAATCAACCGGAAAGCTCGCCGCGGGCGTACTTCTCGCCCTTGCCATGACTGGCGCACAAGGCGCCGAAATCACGCTCAAGGCCGTCACCGCCTTCGGCAAGGACACCTTCTTCTCGCAGCGCTTCAACGCCTTTGTCGCCAAGGTCAATGCCGAGGGCAAGGGCATCATGAAGATCCAGGTGGTCGGCGGCCCCGAGTCCATGCCGCCGTTCGAAGTCGGCAATGCGGTGCGCGCCGGGGTGGTGGACCTGTCCAACAGCACCGGTGTGTTCCATGCCAACCTGGTGCCCGAGGCGCTGGCGATGACCCTGGCGGAAAAGCCGATGGCCGAAATCCGTGCCAATGGCGGCTACGCGCTGCTCGACCGTATCCACCGCGAAAAGGCCAACATGGTGTGGCTGGGCCGGGTGTCCGATGGCCTCGAGTACCACATCTACACCAACAAGAAACCGAACGGCAGCGACTTCTCCGGCTTCAAGCTGCGCAGCGTGCCGGTGTACCGTGCCTTCTTCCAGGCGGTGGGCGCTGCGCCGCTGCAGGTGCCGCCGGGCGAGGTGTACACCGCGCTCGAGCGCGGCGTGGTCGATGGCTACGGCTGGCCGTCGATCGGCGTGTTCGACCTCGGTTGGCAAGAGAAGACCAAGTACCGCGTGGAGCCCGGTTTCTACAATGTCGAGGTGAGTTTCTTCATGAACCAGAACACCTGGAAGAAGCTCGATGCCACCCAGCGCGCCTTCCTCGACAAGCAGATTGCCTGGGCCGAAGCGCAGACCGAGCAGGACCTCAAGACCGCCAGCAACGAGAAGGCGCGTCAGGGCACGGCCGGAATCGAGACCGTCACCCTTCCCGCCGAGCAGGTCAATCTGTTCCGCGCGCAGGCCTACGAGGCGGGCTGGAAGGGCGTCGAGCAGGCCAGCCCGCAATATGGCGCGCAGCTCAAGGCGCTGTTCAGCAACGGCCGCTGAACTACGTCTCCAGCGCCCGGTTGCGCACCTCCGGCAGGAACAGCAGGCCGATGATCGCGGCCATGATCAGCAAACCTGCTGGATACCACAGCCCGCCCAGCGCATCGCCCGAGCGCACGCTGAGCCAGGTCACCATGAACGGTGACATGCCGCCGATCCAGCCCGCCGACAGGTTGTGGGGCAGGGCGACCGCGGAGTAGCGGGTGCGGGCGGGGAAGAGTTCGGCCAGGGTGGCGGTCTGCGGCCCGGTGATGCAGGCCAGCGCCACCACCAGCACCAGCAGCAGGCCGACAATTGCGGCGTGGTTGATGGTGGCCGGGTCGGCATGCTCGGGCCGGCCGGCGGCGATCAGCGCGGCGCTCACCTGGTCGGGATGAAAGCCTTCCACGGTCTTCGCACCGATGCTGACCGCGAGTGCGCCTTCACGGTGCTCGTGCAGCACCCCCAGGCGCGCGAACAGGTCCTGGTAGCGCTCGCAGTCGTTGCGCACGCCGGTGAAGGGATCGTATCTGCAGGCTTCGCCACTGAGCATCACCGGCACCTCGCGGTTAAAGCGCTCCAGGGCCGGATTGCCGAAGGCGAGCAGGCCGTGGAACACCGGCAGCACCGCCACGCAGCCGAGGATCAACCCGGCGAGCAGCACCGGCCGGCGGCCGATGCGGTCGGATAGCCAGCCGCACCAGATGGTCAGCGGGAACAGCACGATCGTCGCGATCATCACCAGCGTGCTCGCGGTGCGGGCATCGATCTTGACCACGTTTTTCAGGAACACCGTGGTGTACACCTGGGACGAAAAGAACAGCAGCGAGCCGCCGGCCGAGACGCAAAAGAACAGCAGCGCCATGCGGCCCAGCGTGTGGCGGTCGGTGAAGCATTCGCGCAGCGGCGTCTTCGACAGCCCATTGCGCGCCCGCAGCTGGGTGAACACCGGCGATTCGTGCAGGTTGAGCCGGCTTTTGATCGAGATCGCCAGCAGCACGATGGAAATCAGGAAGGGCACCCGCCAGCCCCATTCGCGAAACTCGGCGTCCGACAGCAGGTATTGCAGCGCGACGATCTGCATCATCGAGGCGAGCATGCCCAGCGGTCCCATCAGCTGCAGCACGCTGGTGTAGATACCGCGCCGTTCGGCGGGTGCATGTTCGGTCAGGTAGACCGCCGCACCGCCGATCTCGCCGCCCACCGACAGGCCCTGCAGCATGCGCAGCACCAGCAGCAGGATGGGCGCGGCGATGCCGATCTGGGCGTAGGTCGGCAGCAGGCCGACGAGGAAGGTGGACACCCCCATGATGATGATGGTGACGAGGAAGATCGTCCGCCGCCCGTAGCGGTCGCCGAGCGAACCGAACAGCGCTGCACCCAGCGGGCGCACGATCATGCCCACGCCGAAGGTGCCCAGGCTGGCCAGCAGCGCAGTGACCGGGTCGTCCGGCGGGAAGAACAGGATGCTGAAATAGGTCGCCAGGGTGGCGAAGGTGAGGAAGTCGTACCACTCGAGGAAGGTGCCGAAGCAGGCAGCAACGGCAACCTTGCGCTGGATGGTGCGATCTTGTGCAGTGTCGGACATGGCGCGCTTGTCAGTGTTTTTCTGGATGCCCGGCACGCGCTTGCGGCCGGTCGCGCATTATCGCGGAATCCGGTGCGGGCGCAGCGCTGGGGCTGGCTGCCGGGCACGGATTCTCTTCGTGCGCGGTGCAACGATCGGATGCGGAGGGAGGCGGCTCAGCTCAGGCTTGCATTCGCGAGTTTGAGCCCGAAGCCGATGAACAGGCCGCCGACTCCGCCGGTGGCGGTGGCCGACAGCCGGCGACGGCGACGGAACTGGCGTGCCAGATGGGCGCCACCGAAGATCAGCGCCGACAGGTAGAGCGCGCTGCACAGCTGCACGATCACCCCGAGGATGGCGAAGGACAGCACCGGATGGGCGTACGCCGGGTCGACGAACTGGATGAAGAAGGAGACGAAGAACAGGATCGCCTTCGGGTTCATCAGGCTGATCAGCAGCGCGGTCCGGAACGGGCGGGATGCATCGCCGACCGGCTGAGCTGCGCTGTCGTCGCTGGTCTTTCTGCGCCACGTCGTGACCGCCGAGCGCAGCAGGCCGACGCCCATCCACGCCAGGTAGGCTGCGCCAGCGTACTTGATCGCCATGAACAGCTCGGGTGTCGTCTTCAGCAGGGATGCGGCACCGGTGGCCGAGAGCACCATCAGGATCAGGTCGCCGAGAAAGATCCCGCACGCCCCGCGATAACCTGCACCCACGCCCCAGCGCGATGCGACGGCCATCACGTAAAGCGAGTTCGGCCCAGGCAGCAGCACGATGAAGATGGTGCCGAGGATGAAGGTGGTGATGTCGGTAATGCCGTAAACCATGGCGAAGTCCTGAGGCGGGTGAGACGTGGTCCTTGCGGACGGATCCGGTGCGGGGTTTGCCCGCCATGTTACCAAGCGGCGAGCCTGGAGCGGAATACCGATCGGGTGGCGCGCTGACTATCCAGAGTCGCGCGCGCTGCAGTTGGTCCGTGGTCCACCGGCATCCTCATCCGCCGGAGGCTGCACATATGCGGTGCTTGCGGAAATATTGCCGCGTTGCGCTACCCTGTGCGCTGATACATTCTGTAGTCGTAAATGGTGTCCCTGTCCCGTGCTGATTTCGCCGCGCTCGACGCGCTGCCGCGCCCAGGTAGCGTGCTCCCGACCTTGCGGCACCGCTTGCCCGCATGCTGAACCGAGACCGTCATGCAGCCCACCTTGAGCCATCCCGAGCCCCATCCCGAACCCCGCCCCCGTCGGTCCGGCCGGCAGTTCGCGCGCATGGCGCGCGACTACTGGAATAGTGAGCGCAGATGGACGGTGCGCGGTGCCGTGCTGCTGCTGATCTTGCTCACAGTCGCGCAGGTGGGGCTGGCGATCTGGGTGAGCTACTGGCACCGCGAGCTGTTCGATGCGCTCGAGGCGCGCTCGCTGGGAGACCTGCTGCGTCTGGTGATGATCTTCGTGCTGATTTTTGTGCTGACCATGGCGGTGACTGCGCTGCACATGCATGTCAAGCGCTGGGTGCAGCTCGACTGGCGACGATGGATGACCAGCCTGCTGCTCGATCAGTGGATGGACCATGCCCATCACTATCGTCTGCAATACGCCGCCGGCGAGCATGACAACCCCGATGGACGTATCGCCGAGGATATCCGCATCGCTACCGAGGCGGCGGTCGGGCTGGCGCATTCGCTGCTGTTCTCGGTGCTGGTGCTGGGCAGCTTCGTCGATATCCTGCTGAGTGTCTCGGGCAGCGCAAACCTGCCCGGCACTTCGATCGCGGTGCCGGGTTACCTGGTGCTGATGGCTTTTCTGTATGCGGGGGTCGGCACGGTGTTCGGGCTCATGCTGGGGCGTCCGCTGATCCGCAGCACCAACAAGCTGCAGTCGGTCGAAGCCAATCTGCGCTATGGGCTGGCGCGCGCGCGCGAGCATTCCGAATCGATTGCGCTGCTGCATGGCGAGCCCTCGGAGCGACGCAACGCCGACGGCCTGTTCACCGATGTCGGCCACGGCTGGAACCGGCAGACCCTGGCCTATCTCGGTATCGTCTCGTTCTCCACGGGATACGGCACCTTGTTGCCGGTGTTTCCAATCCTGATCGCGGCACCGCAATACATCGCCGGGGCAATGTCGCTGGGCCTGTTGATGCAGGCGGCGCAGGCCTTTCAGCGGCTGACTTCGGCACTGTCGTGGCCGATCGACAATCTTGGCGAGATTGCCCGCTGCCGTGCCTCGATCGAGCGCATCGTGACCCTGCACCAGGACATGCAGGTGCTCGAGCAGGAGGATCGCGAGCATGGTCATGGCGAGCAGCGCATCGACGTGCAGCATTCGAGCCACCAGGAGCTCGACATCCGCGGCCTGCGTCTGGCTTCGCCCAACGGGAACACTCTGCTCAAGGATTTCAATCTGCATGTGCGCCACGGCGAGCGCATCCTGATCACCGGCGATCCGGCGGTGACCATCAGCCTGTTCAAGGCGGTGGCCGGGCTGTGGCCGTGGGGTGGCGGCGAGATCATCCTGCCGGCGGGGCGCGACATCATGTTCATCCCGCAGCGGCCCTTCCTGCCCGAGGGCAGTCTGCGCGCGGTGTTGAGTTACCCGCAGGACGCGGCGGGCTACAGCACGGCGTGCCTGCATCGGGCGCTGGAGTGTGCCGGTATCGCGTGGCTTGCACCGCGGCTCGAAGAGCACGACGACTGGAGCAGGGCGCTGCCGCTGCGTGCGCAACAGCGCCTCGGCATCGCCCGGCTGTTTCTGCAGCAGCCGGGCTGGGTGTTCATCGAGGAGGCGACCGACGCGTTCGACTCAAAGGACGAGATCGACACCATGGAGCTGCTGCACCACGAGCTGCCCAACTCGACCCTGTTGAACATCAGCCGGCATAACGGCATGGATCACTTCTACGACCGCAAGCTGGTGCTCAATCGGCTGCGGGGGCAAAAAACGGCCCCCGCGAGCATCGAGCCGGTGGCGCTACCGGAAGTTTGACGGCATCCAGCCGCGCTCGACACAGTCGCGGAAACACCAGGCCGGCGTGGTTTCGGTCTTGTAGCTCCAGAAGAACCAGCCGAACAGTTTCTCGAACGCGAGGACCTGCGCCGCAGCGTAGCCCCGGCTGGCGACGTCCTGCTGGAACGCGTCCATGTGCTCCAGCGCATGGTTGTATGGCCCCTCTGCCCACAGCGAGACCACGCGCAGGTCCAGCCCCAGGCTCCATTCACCACAGATTGCCGGCAGGCCGAGCGCAGCGTTGATCGAGTCGGCCTCGTCGCGCCATTCGCCGCTCGCCTTGTGCATGTGGCCGTAGATGTCGGTGTCGATGTCGCGGCGGTCGAAGCACTGATAGCGGTGATAGTCGAAGATCACGTTCTGCCATTGCGGCGGCTGCATGAAGCCGAGAAACTCGCGGTAGGAGCGGAAGCCGTCATGAAATACCACCGCCACCCGGTCGGGCGGGCAGTGCTTGCGGATGCGCTCATAGGCGGCGAGGTAATAGGCCTTGAGATAGTCGGTGGGCACGTCCCAGCGCGGTTCGTTGAGCACCTCGATCGCATGCAGCGCCGGGTGCGCGCGGTAGCGCTCGGCCAGGCGTTCGAGCACGAGCAGCGAGTGCTCGAGGTATTCGGGTTTGGTGTGCCACTCGACCACGCCCATGATGCCGCCGTTGTCGAAACCATTCTGGCACCCGGGTGCGGCGTGCAGGTCGAGCATGACCTTGAGACCGAGCTTTGCCGCCCAGTCCATCGCGCGGTCGAGCACCTCGATGCCGCCGGTGACGAAGGGGTGAGGGTTGCTGCCGTACTTGGGGTGATAGGGATAGTCCGGCCCGAAGATCCAGTGCCCCACCGGGATGCGTACCGCGTTCAATCCGCGCTCGGCGATCCAGGCGAAGTCTTCGTAGGTGACGAAGCTGTTCCAGTGGCGGCGCAGCTTGTCGGTGGCAGCCGGGCCGAGTTCGGCGCACCAGGTGGTCTCGTCGGTGGCCTCCATCCCCTCGAACAGGCTGGGCACCATCCATTTTTCCAGCAACAGCCAGCTGCCGAGGTTGACCCCGCGCAGTTTCGGACTCGTCGATTCCATTTTTTTCACCTCCCCAGGTGCGTGCTTTTCAGCCATGCCGCTGTTGCGGCCATGGCGAAAGAATACGCCTGTCGGGCGCGATCTGCGCAGGGGCGTGGCCATAAGCATAAGCCCGCGCTACGGCGGCTGTGGAGGCAGAGGTGGTATGGGCGCGGGGGTTTCGTAGGGCCGACTTCAGTCGGCCACAGGTGCAGGGGCCTGGCGCTGGTGCCTGAATCACCTCCTGCGGCGGACTGAAGTCCGCCCTACGGCGGCTGTGTTTGCGTTCGAGTATGCGAACGGGGCGAGTGTCGAGTCCTCGCAGGGCGGCTCAGGCGTCTTCGAGGATCAGCACGACAAGCTCCTTCGGACCGTGCGCGCCGTAGGCGAGGGTCTGCTGGATGTCGGCTGTTTTCGACGGCCCCGACACCAGTAGCGCATTGGTCGGCAAGCGCTCCGCCCAGCGCTGCAACTGCATCACCTGATGCAAATTGTCGTAGACCTCGCTCGCCTTGAGCAGCGCAATGTGCAGCGGTGGCACCAGGCTCATCAGGCGCGGCTCGGCCGGGGTCGGCCACATGATCAGGCTGCCGGTGGCGGCGATGCCGCCGAGCGTGCCGGTCAGGCTTGCCGGTGTGTCGAAGAAGAGTTCCTCTTTCCACGCCTCCACCGGCTTGTCGTAGGCCTTGAGCCGGATCGTGCCGCCGTGCAGCGCAAGGTAGCCGGCAAATTGCTGGCCATGGGCGGTGGCGGGCGAGATCAGCAGCTCGGCGATGCCGCGTGCGGCCAGCGCTTCGACGACCCGTGCCGGCCAGGCCGCCGTTGTGGTCAGGCAGGTTTCACCGTGCACCGCTTCGAGCAAGGTACGCAGGCGCGGGACGCGCTGTTCCGCCGGATAGGACCACGGCGTGGTGACGAGCGCCTGATCGTAATCGTCGGCGAGCGGGGTGGTGCCGGCGAGGCTGGTCCGGAGCTTGGCGAGGATGTTCTCCTTGGCGCTCATCATTCGTCTCCCAGGTGGTCGCGGGCCATCTCATGCAGCGTGCGTTTGGCTGGTTTGGGGGCGCTGTGGTGTTCGGTCCAGGGACCGATCTTGGCCGGCATCAGGCCGCTCAGCCGGGTTGCGGCGAAGCCGAAAACTTTGTTGATCCGGGGCGAGGTGTTGAGCGTACGCCACACCTTCCACACCGCGCGCTCGGTGCGCGAATACTTGCTGCCCTGGCCGCGCATGTGCTGCGGCGTCTCGTCTGGCGGGCGCACGTTCTCTTCGCGCAGGCGACGCAGGATGGCTGGGATCGGGATCTTCACCGGGCACACTTCGCCGCAGGCGCCGCACAGCGACGAGGCGCTGGGCAGATCCTGGGTTTCTTCCAGGCCGAGCATGTGTGGGGTGATGATTTTGCCGATCGGCCCCGGGTATACCGTGCCGTAGGCGTGACCGCCGATCCGGGTGTAGACCGGGCAGTGGTTCATGCACGCGCCGCAGCGGATGCAGTTCAGGGTCTGGCGCAGTTCGCTGTCGGCAAAGGCCTGGCTGCGGCCATTGTCGAGCAGCACCAGATGCACTTCCTGCGGGCCGTCGAGTTCTTCCGCCTTGCGCGGGCCGGAGATCACATTCACATAAGTGGTGATCGGCTGGCCGGTGGCCGAGCGGGTCAGCAGCGACAGCAGTGGCACCACGTCGCGCAGGTTCTCCACCACCTTCTCGATGCCGGTCACCGCGATGTGCACCGGCGGCACGGTAGTCGACATGCGGCCGTTGCCCTCATTCTCGACCAGCAGCAGCGAGCCGGTTTCGGCGATCGCGAAGTTGACCCCGGATACGCCGATGTCAGCCTCGAAGAACTTGCGTCGCAGGGTTTCGCGCCCGATCTGGATCAGGCGGTCGACATCCTCGGTGTAATCGACTTCGAGCTTGTCGTGGAACAGCGCGGCGACCTGGCCGGCGTTAAGGTGGATCGCCGGCATGATGATGTGCGAGGGCTTCTCGTTGCCGAGCTGGACGATGAACTCACCCATGTCGGATTCAAGGCAATCGACGCCGTAGCCCTCAAGGTAATGGTTCATCTCCATTTCCTCGCTGACCATGGACTTGCCCTTGATCACCTGTTTCGCCTCGTGCGCGCGGACGATGCCGTGCACGATGGCGTTGGCCTCTTCGACCGTCTCGGCCCAGTGCACCTTGACCCCGTTGCGGGTCAGATTGGCGTCGAGTCGTTCGAGCAGTTCGGGCAGCTTGGACAGCGCGCGGGCGCGCACCGCGTTGCCGAAGGTGCGCAGTTGCTGCAGCTCGTCGCCGTCCGGAAACTGCGCCGCACGCTTGGCCATCAAAAAGTCCATCGCGCCGCGGAAGTTCTTGCGCAGCTGCTGGTCATGCACCGCATCGTGCGCACGGCGTTTGAAACTCATCGGAATCGCGGGGGTGTCGGCCAGTGCGCTCATTTCTGCTCTCCCGTGGTTTTGCCGCCCGAACGCCGCAGCAGGAAGCTGGCGAGGTGTTCGCCGCGCAGCCTGTCCTGCTGTTTCTCGAACGCGCCGTTGATGTTGAGCAGGCAGCCGCAGTCGGCGCTGACGACTTCCGCTGCACCCGAGCCGACCAGTGACGCAGTCTTGTCGCGCACCATGGCGCCGGAGATGTCCGGCATGCGCACGCTGAAGGCACCGCCGAACCCGCAGCATTCGCTCTCGTGATCGTGATCGACGCGCTCGACCTGACCCAGTTGCGCCAGCAGCGCGCGGCCGTGCACGTGGGTGTTCATCTCGCGCCGTGCCGAACAGGAGGTATGCAGCGCCACCTTGACCGGCGCACCGCTGTCCTTGAGTTCGATACGACACACCTTGAGCAGGAACTCGGCCAGCTCGAAGGTGCGTTCGGCAAGCGACGCCACCTGCTTCAGGGTTTCCGGTTCGTCGTGGAAGAGTTCGGCGTAATGATGGCGGAACATGCCCGCGCACGAGCCGGACGGAACCACCACCGGCCAGTCTCCGCCGAACAGGGCCAGCTGCGCCCGTGCCACGACGCGCGCATCCTCGGTATAGCCCGAGGTGTAGGCCGGCTGCCCACAACAGCTTTGCCCTTGCGGGAAATGCACCCGGATGCCTTCGCGCTCGAGCAGATGGATCGCATCCATGCCTGCATCCGGAAAGAACAGGTCCAGCACACAGGTGCCAAACAGGTAGACGTCGGTGGGTTTGCGCTCAGGGTAGCTGCGTGGTGCCGGCTCCGGCGGCGCCACACGGGTGGCATTCGGGGGTGCGCTCGGGGCTTGGGTTGCAGGCTTTTCGCTCATGGGCTTTCGTCTCCGTCCGTTTTTTGTCTTGTCCGGCAGTATCGCCACTGCAGCGGGTCTCTGCGGCGGTCGAACTGGCGCCAGCCCCGAGTCGTCAGGGCTGGCGCGTGGTGCTCCGGCAATGATGCGCCAGATACCTACTTGCCGACCAGTGGGTCGCTCACGCCGAACACGTTGATTGCGACCAAAGCAATGATGCCGGTGGCGATCACGTAGTACAGCGTTGGCCAGAAAGTCTTGCGCAGTATGGCGCCCTCGCGTCCGAGCAGGCCGACGGTGGCCGATGCGGCCACCACGTTGTGGATCGCCACCATGTTGCCCGCGGCCGCGCCAATGGCCTGAACCGCAACAATCAATGCGCCCGAAACCCCCAGGCTGGTGGCGACGCCGAACTGAAACTGGCTCAGCATCATGTTGCTCACCGTGTTCGAACCGGCGATGAAGGCGCCCAGCGCGCCGACACTCGGTGCCAGCAAGGGGTAGATGCCGCCCACGCTGTCGGCCACCCATTGCGCCATGGCGATCGGCATGCTTGGCAGCGAGCCGGCATTCACGCCCGAGTTGATCAGGATGCGTACCATCGGCACGGTAAACAGCAGCACGAAGCCCGCACCCAACAGCACCCGCGAGGACTCATTGACCGCCTTGACCAGCGAGCGCACATGCATTTTGTGTAGGAGCACGGTGGCAAGCACCACCGCTACCAGGATGCCACCTGGCAGGTAGAGCGGCATGAAGTTGGCGCTGACGCCCTTTTCGCCGAGCATGTCCGGGAATACCATCACCACCGCTTTGAGCGCACTGCCGACCTCGGGCACCACCCGGCTGATAACCAGCAGCGCACCGACCAGCACGTACGGCAACCAGGCGCGGATTGCGCTGATCTTGTGGTGGTGGGGCAACTGGTCGAGCTTCATCTCGATCGTGCCAAGCCATTCGGCGGGCCACTCCTTCGGATCGGCAAAATCCCATTTCGTCTTCGGCACCAGGAAGCCGACACGCGCCGCGGTGGTCACGATCGCCAGGCCGACCAGCCCACCCAGCAGGGACGGGAACTCGGGGCCGAGAAAGACGCCCGTCGCCGCGTAGGGCAGGGTGAACGCAAGTCCGCCGAAGATCGCGAAGGGCAGCACTTCAAGGCCGGCTTTCCAGCTCTTCTCCTTGCCGAAGAAGCGCGTCAGCATCAACACCATGATCAAGGGCATCACGGTCCCGACAATCGCGTGGATGATCGCCACATTGCTGGTGATCAGCTGCAGGTATTGCGCCCAGCTCGAACCCTGTTCGACCAGTTGTGCGCCGATGGTGGCAGTATCAAGTCCGCTATTGACGCCGATGATGATAGGCGTACCGACCGCGCCGAACGACACCGGCGTGCTTTGAACCAGCATGCCGAGCATCACCGCGGCCATCGCCGGGAAGCCGATCGCGACCAGCAAAGGCGCGGCGATCGCGGCCGGCGTGCCGAAGCCCGACGCGCCTTCGATGAAGCAGCCGAACAGCCAGGCGATGATGATGGCCTGGATCCGGCGGTCCGGGCTGATGGTGGCAAAGCCGGTGCGGATGGTGCTGATCCCGCCCGAATACTTGAGCGTGTTCAGCAACAGGATCGCGCCGAAAATGATCCACAGCACACCGATGGTGATTACCAGGCCTTGCAGTGTGGAGGCCAGGATGCGGTTGAAGCTCATGTCCCAGGCGATCAGCCCGATGGCTGCGGTCACCAGATAGACGACCGGCATCGCATGTTTGGCCGGCCAGCGCAGGCCGACGAGCAGGATTGCCGCAAGAAGAATCGGGGAGAACGCCAGAAGGGCGAGGGTGCCAGCCTGCATCGCGGGCGCTCCGGTCAGGACCGCGCCAGGGGCGCGGAAAGGTTGGGCATCGGCTGCGGCAAAATAAACATGTTCGATCTCCTCGACTTGATCGGGTGTTTTGGGTTGGCCTAAAGTGGTAAGACCAATTGACAAAATGATGAGCTAGACTAGAAGAGGCTCCGGCGTGCTGTCAATTGTTTTGATCAGTTAATTCAATGTGGACATAAATGAAGGTCCACCTTGCGATGCCGCCGTACGATGAGTAGATTGCCGGACGACAGGCCTCGACGCAGGCGCAAAGGCGCATCAGGCGGGCGTTATGTGGCTTGTCGACGAGGGCGCCAATGTCGGACTGTCTGTGAGGATTGCTTCAATGAGGAATGTGACGGTGAAACCAGGTCAGCTGCAGCAGCGTCGGTTGTCTGACGATATCGTCGAGCGACTGGAGGGCATGATCCTTGAAGGTACCCTGCAGCTCGGCGAGCGTCTGCCCGCCGAGCGAGCGCTGGCCGAGGAGTTCGGTGTATCGAGGCCGTCAGTGCGCGAGGCGATCCAGAAGATGGCGGCGCGCGGCCTGCTGATCAGCCGTCACGGTGGCGGCACCTTTGTTGCCGAGGCGCTCGGGTCCTCGTTTCGCGACCCGCTGCTCGAACTGCTCGAGAAGCACCCCGAGGCACAGCGCGACCTGATCGAGTTTCGCCACACGCTGGAGGGCTCGTGCGCCTACTACGCGGCATTGCGCGCTACCGACCCCGACCGCGAGCGCCTGACTGCCGCGTTCGACCGGCTCACCGAGTGCTATGCGCGCGACGGCAAGGTCAGCCGGGCGGAAGAGGGTACGGCCGACGCCCACTTCCACCTCGCAATCGCCGAAGCCAGCCACAACGCGGTGCTGTTGCATACCATCCGCAGCCTGTTCGAGCTGCTCAAGCGCAACGTGGTGACCAACATCGGCGGCATGTACCCGCAGAACGATGCGGTGCGCGGCATGCTGATGGAGCAGCATGCGGGCCTGTATCACGCCATCATGGAAGGGCGGGCCGAAGATGCGCGGCACTGCGCCAGCGATCACCTCGACTATGTGGCGAAAGTGCTTGCCGATGTGCAAGGCGAGGTGACACGCACCGCGCGCGCACGGCGTCGGCAGGCGCTCGTGTGAATCGGGGCAAGGACGGCAAGCGAGCCATCCGGTCGCCCTTGTGGTTGATCCAGCAAAGACTCCTAACCCTAACTGGATAAAGCAGTCACTTTGGACCGCGCAATGTGTAGTTTTTTGTAGCTATCGATTAGGCGCTGGTGCCTGTCGAGCCCTTCCAGTTCCATGTTCGTTGGTGTTAAGCCGAAGAAGCGCACGCTGCCGTTCACTGATCCCATCACCGCGTCCATCCGCGGGTTGCCAAACATCCGGCGGAAATTGACCTCGTAATCATCCAGTTCCAGGTCGTCGTCCAGCAGCACCTCTAGCACCACATTCAAGGCCTGATAGAACAATACGCGCTCGACCGTGTTTTCGTTATATTGCAGGAAGGCTTCCACCCGTTCCTTCGCTGCTTCAAATTGCTGCAAGGCCAGATGAATAAGCAGCTTCAACTCCAGAATCGTCAGCTGACCCCATGCCGTATTTTCGTCAAACTCGATGCCGATCAATCTAATGATTTCGGTGTAATCATCGAGTTCACTGTCTTCCAGACGTTCAAGCAGTGCTTCCAGGCTGGCATCGTCGAGGCGATGCAAGTTCAAGATATCGGCGCGGAACAACAGTGCTTTGTTGGTGTTATCCCAGATCAAGTCGTCCAACGGATAAACTTCCGAATAACCCGGCACCAGGATGCGGCAGGCCGTTGCGCCGAGCTGGTCGTACACCGCCATGTACACTTCTTTGCCCATGTCCTCGAGAATACCGAACAAGGTTGCGGCTTCCTCGGCGTTGGAGCTCATTTTGGTACTCTCGCCCTGGCCAGAAAAGTCCCATTCGACAAAGTCGAAATCGGCTTTGGCACTGAAAAAGCGCCACGACACCACGCCGCTGGAATCGATAAAGTGCTCAACGAAGTTATTCGGCTCAGTTACGGCGTTACTCTCAAAGGTGGGCTGAGGTAAATCGTTCAGGCCTTCAAAACTGCGCCCCTGCAACAACTCGGTAAGACTGCGTTCCAGCGCCACCTCCAGGCTCGGGTGCGCCCCAAACGAGGCAAACACGCCGCCAGTATGTGGATTCATCAAGGTGACGCACATCACTGGAAACTCCCCGCCCAGCGACGCATCCTTCACCAGCACCGGAAAGCCTTGTTTTTCCAGCGCCTCAATGCCGGCCAGAATGCCGGGATACTTCGCCAGCACCCCTTGCGGCACATCGGGCAGTGCGAGTTCACCCTCGAGGATTTCCCGTTTTACCGCCCGCTCGAAGATTTCCGACAGACATTGCACCTGTGCTTCGGCCAGCGTATTACCGGCACTCATGCCATTGCTGAGAAACAGGTTGTCGATCAGGTTGGACGGGAAATACACCACCGCGCCGTCCGACTGGCGCACATACGGCAGCGAACAGATGCCGCGCTGCACATTGCCCGAGTTGGTGTCGTACAAATGCGAGCCCCGTAGCTCGCCATCGGGGTTGTAAATCTGCAGGCAGTACTCGTCGAGAATTTCAGCCGGCAGCGCATCTTTCGGGCCAGGTTTGAACCAGCGCTCATTCGGGTAATGCACGAACGCCGCGTTGGCAATGTCTACTCCCCAGAACTGGTCGTTGTAGAAATGATTGCAATTCAGTCGCTCGATAAATTCGCCCAGCGCCGACGCCAGCGCGCTTTCTTTGCTTGCCCCTTTACCATTGGTAAAACACATTGGCGAGTGCGTATCGCGGATATGCAGCGACCACACATTGGGAACAAGATTGCGCCACGAAGCGATTTCAATCTTGATGCCCAAGCCCGCCAAAACATCCGACATTGTGGCGATGGTTTGCTCCAGCGGCAGATCCTTCCCCACAATATAGGTGCTTGCTTCTGAATCCGGATTCAGCGTCAGCAAGGCCTGAGCATCGGCATCCAGATTTGCCACCTCCTCAATCACAAATTCAGGCCCGGTTTGCACCACCTTTTTTACCGTACAACGGTCGATGGAGCGCAAGATTCCCTGCCTGTCTTTGGCGGAGATGTCCGCCGGCAACTCTATCTGAATCTTTATAAGCTGCTTGTAGCGGTTTTCCGGATCAACAATATTGTTCTGCGCCAGGCGAATGTTATCGGTAGGAATATTGCGAGTTTCGCAGTACAACTTCACAAAGTAAGCTGCACACAAAGCGGATGAGGCCAGAAAGTAATCGAACGGACCAGGCGCCGAGCCATCGCCCTTATAGCGGATAGGCTGATCGGCCACCACAGTGAAGTCATCGAACTTGGCTTCAAGACGAAGCTTGTCGAGAAAGTTGACCTTAATTTCCATGCGGGAATCCTGAAATAGCGTTCAAAACGAATTGGCCACTATTATCGCCGCTTTTCCGGTGAAAAGCCGTGCTTCTCCAGCAGTACGAGGATCCGGGTGTTGGCGGCGACAACAGCATGCACAGCCGCGACGAAGGCGTCAAAGATCAGATACACCACAAAGCCAAGCCCGATCCGATCTACGACAAGGCGCATCCGAAGAACCATTGATCAACAAGCGCACAAAGAGTCTGCGAGCCGTTCAGCATCTTATCCGTATGTGTACGGCAGCCCACAGACGGCGCACGTCTGAATCCGTAGCGTAGATTCAGGGGCTGGTGCAGTTCGCAATTTGCCCTCATCCGCGTTTGGCGTCCGCGCCGAGTGAACGATTTGCCAAGCTAGGGAGCGGCCTTCGGGCGGTGATCCTATATACATATTTCTGAGGAAAACTCCATGACTGACCCACGCAACATTGCCCACGACAAGAAGGTTGCGCAAGAAAAGAAGCACCACGGCGATGAGGTTGCGCCAGGCGCCGAGAAGACACCGCAGCCGGGAAAGAAGACGCCTATGGAAAATCATGTGTCGGACATCCCTAAGATCCCGGATGAGGCTGCTCCGGTACCCACCGAAGAAAAGCCCTTGAAATAGATGTCACTGGCCCCGGATACTGCCGCCCGCGCGTCAATTCCAGCGGGGCGGCGAACTGCAATTCAGCGGTCGATCAATCCTGGCGCACCGTAACGCCGTCGTCCCTTACCTCCCACACACCGCGCTCGAGCGCCCGGCTGTCTTCGAACACCAGCCAGCTCTGCGCGCCGTAATGCGGCAGCGGACGCGACAAGGCCTGCAGTGCGCCGGCGTCGCGTGCGGACACCACGGCAAGCGGTGCGCCGTGAGCGCGGATCACCGTCCACACCTGGGCACTGCCACGTACTCCGAGGCTTGCCGGGCGCGGTGGCAGGCCGGCACCGGCGAGCGCTGCGTCTACCGCCGCATGGCTGCCGATGAGCAGCATCGGGCCGGACCCCCGATCCAGTTCTTCGAGGCTGCCCGCTTTTGCGGCGCGTTCGAATAAGCGTTGCACCAGGGCCGGTGCCGCGGCGGCGATCTCGTCTGCCGCTGCGCTTGGGCCGGGTGCTTGTGCGATCGCCAGACGGGGGGTGGCTGCCGTGATCCACTGACGCAGGATGGGTGGCAGCTGATCCGGTGCGAGCACGCGCCACAGCCGCAGTTCGGGGTCGAGGCGTACGCTGGCGGGCGCGGTGTCGACGTCAAGCGTGAGCTGCCGGCGGCCGTCGCGAAATTCGACGTCGATGCGTTCGCGCCGCCCGGCGTAGACCAGTTCCAGCGGAATCTTCAGCGCATAGGGTGGTGAGCCCTGGGCCAGGTCCACGATGAGTTGTGTGCCGCCCGCGCGTGCTTGCGTCCGGGCCCGTTCGATGCGTGGTGCGGGGCCGCCGCGGCGGGTCAGCCACTGATCGAAGAAGGCCGCCAGGTCCTGACCCGACTCAGCCTCGAACGCGCTGCGCAGATCGGACCAGCCCGCTACGCCGAAGCGGTGACGGGCCCAGAAGGCGCGGATGCCGCGGTCGAAGGTGTCGGCACCGATCTGCTCGCGCAGCATCACGAACAGCATCGCCGACTTGCCATAACCCACTGCCGCCGCCGCGCCGTGGGTGCGCGAGCGAAAGGCCGCCAGGGGCTGCTGGTCCGCCGCCGGCACCGCGGCGAAGTCGCGCAGCCAGCCCAGGCGCATCGCGCCCGCCGCGGCAGCCGATTCGTCCTCCTTGTAGGCGTAGTCGGCCATGAAGGTGGTCAGGCCCTCGGCCCAGTTGCCGCTGGCGTAGTCGACGAACACGCCGTTGCCCCACCAGTTGTGCAAGACCTCATGCCCGAGTGAGGTGGCGCGGATGAAGGGCAGCTTCAGCACCTCGGCACCGATGTAGGTCAGCGTGGGCATGCCGAAGCCGGTGGGCAGCGGGCTGGCTACGACCGAAAACCCGTCGAAGGGGTAGGGACCGATCGCCTTAGCGTAGCGCTCGATATGGCGCCGGCTGTCGTCGAGATAGGCCGCGGCGAGGCCGTCGATGGCGTCGAGCTCGGCCGGGAAATAAGTGCGTAGCCGCAGCGGCGGGCCTTCCGCGCGTGGTGCGAGTTTTTCGCGCACCTCCCACGGACCGGCCATCAGGTCGATGCCATCGGCCGGGTCAGCGAACTCGAAGCTCGCCTGATAGCGCCCGGTGGGGGTGTCGGGCAGCGACTCCGATGCCAGCCGTCCGGCCACCAGGGCGCGCTGCGAAGCGGGCACCGACAGCGACAGCTGATAGGTGAACAGGGCGCCCGGCTGCGGATACCAGCCGCCGCCCGAGGGCAGAAAGCTGCCTTCGCTTGCGGTCATCGGCATCAGCCTGCGCAGTACGTCGCGATGGTCGAGCGCGCGGTCCAGTGCGGGCAGGGTGCCACTGTAGCTCAGGCGCAGCGATCCGGCTGCAGGCAGGCTCACCCGCCAGTTGCGCAAGGCACCGTCACGCCCTGCAGGCATCACCCGCAGCGGGCGGCGGTTGGAGCTTGCTGCGGTGATGGTGAGCGACTCGTGCAGCACGAAACGGAAATCCGTCGTCTCCGGCCGAACCTCCGCCACTGCACTGAACTTGTGCGTGGCGGGGTCAAGCTCTACCTCGATCTCGATCGACGGCAGTGGCCTTGCCTGCGCCGACACCGCGACCACGGCGCAGGACATCAGCAGTACCCGTGCCAGTGCGGCGAGCCTGCTGCCGATAGAAGGAGGACTACCTTTTGGATGACGACTGCTGCAGCCGGACAGGCTCCGGGCGATCATGACTTCACCGGAAACTTGACCACCAGATCCAGCGTCTCGCTGCCGCGCCTCACCTTGAGCGGCAACCAGGTGCCGGCCGGCTGGGCGCGGATTGAGGCCATCAGCGCCGCCACTTTCTGCGCCGGCGCTCCGGCCACTTCGATGATGATGTCCTCGGTGCGCAAGCCGCTGGTATCGGCCAGGCTGCCGCTCGTCACCTCGGCCACGCGAACGCCGTCACGGTGGGCGTCGAGTCCGATGCCCAGGCGCGGCGGTGGCGGAGGTGTTGCGGGCAGGGCGGGGACGGCGAACACGGCATCGGCCAGTCCCTCGGGGATGTCGGCGCACGGCGCAGCGGCCGATACCGGCAACAGCGTGCCCAGATTGTGGACCCCGAGATCGCGCAGCTGGTGCGGTACGCCGTGGCCGAAACGGAGATGCCCGCTTCCCATGATGCCGACCACGAGTGGCTTGGCCGCCCCTTCGCGAAGTGGCGTGGCGAGCGGGCGCGCAAGCGCTTCCGCCATCGCCCGGTCCCATGCCAGCTGGGCGTCGACGAAGTTGCGGAAGGCCGCGTCCGTCCGGCGCACTTGCGCGGGCTTGTGACCGCGCATGTCGGCGTGCTCGCGATGAATGCCATACAGAAAGTCGAGGTAGGCGGCCGATGGCTTGGCTGCGTCGCCCACCCCTTCGCGCTGGAGGGTCGGAACCGCGGCCCATCCGTTACTGGATATGGTCCGGATCAGCGTCTGCTCTATATTGAGCGCCACCATCGGAATCCGGTTCAGGCGGGCAAACTGGAACAGCGGCAGATACAGCTCGGCAGGCATGGTCCACACTTTGTCCCATTCGGCCTGCTCAAGAAATCGGGCTTCGCTCAGTTCGCCTGCCACCCAGCGGTCGAGCACCGCCTGCAGGCGGCGCGGGAACATCTCGAAACCGATCACCATGTCCGGCCGTTGCGCATGCAGCGCCGCCAGGGTCTGGAGCTGCCAGCGGTGATGATCGGCATCGTCGTGCTGTTCGCCCAGCAGGACCACGTCGCGACTGGCCATGGCGGACAGGATGGCTGGCCCGCGTGCGCTGCGCGGTGGCGTCGCATCCGGTACCGCCCATGCGGCAGGTGCGATACAGGCGGGCGGACTGGCGGGCGAGTTGGCGGCGGTGTCCGCCGGTTCAAGGGCAAGCGCCGCCGGGGCAGTGCCAATCGCGGCGCATGTCGCCAGCACCATCCGGACCAATTTTGCATTCATGATGAAGACGCCAGGTAGTTGAAGTCAGTAGATCATTTGCCGAGATGGCGAGTTCCGGCGGATGCGAAACGGTGTACAGATTCATGCCACATGGCACCCCGGGCCGTCTGGAGCCGCTACAATCGCAGGCCTAATACACGTGAGTTCGTCGGCCCCGACCTGTTCTGCGCAGGGTGTGCCGGGGCACTCGCACAAATCAGGAGGAGAGGATCATGCCCGCACTGTTGCCCAACGTCGATCCCGATGGCTTGCTTGAATATTCGGTGGTCTACACCGATCGCGCGCTGAATCATATGTCACAAGCCTTCCAGGGTGTGATGCGCGACATCTCGGCGGTGCTGAAGCGGGTGTACCACGCGCACTCGGTGGCCATCGTGCCCGGTAGCGGAACTTTCGGCATGGAAGCGGTGGCGCGCCAGTTCGCGACCGGCAAACGCACCCTGGTGATCCGCAATGGATGGTTCAGTTACCGCTGGACGCAGATTTTCGAGATGGGTCTGATTCCGGCCGAATCAGTGGTGCTGAAGGCACGCCCGGTGGCCGCCGGGCCGCAGGCGCCCTTTGCGCCGGCACCGATCGAGGACGTGGTCGCCGCGATCCACCATCACCGGCCGGACGTGGTGTTCGCGCCCCACGTCGAAACCTCGTCCGGCATGATCCTGCCCGACGACTATATCCGCGCCGTGACCGAAGCAGTGCATGCGGTGGGCGGGCTGTTCGTGCTCGACTGCATCGCGTCGGGCGCGATGTGGGTGGATATGGCCGCCACCGGCGTCGACATCCTGATCAGCGCGCCGCAAAAAGGCTGGACGGCCTCGCCCTGCTGCGCGATGGTGATGTTCAGCCCGCTCGCGCGCGATCGCATCGACACCACCGCCAGCACGAGCTTTGCCTGCGACCTGAAGAAGTGGCTGCAGATCATGGAGACCTATGAGGGCGGCGCTCATGCCTATCACGCCACCATGCCCACCGACGGGCTCACGCGTCTGCGCGAAGTGATGATCGAGACCGAGGCCTATGGCTTCGACAAGGTCCGCGCCGAGCAGCAGGAGCTTGGAACCCGGGTGCGTGAGCTGTTCGAGCGTCGCGGCATCCGCAGTGTGGCCGCAGAAGGTTTCAAGGCGCCCGGCGTGGTGGTGAGCTACACCGACGACGACGGCATCCGCAGCGGGAGCAAGTTCATCGCCGCCGGCCTGCAGACCGCCGCCGGCGTTCCCCTGCAGTGCGACGAACCGGCCGACTTCAAGACCTTCCGCGTGGGCCTGTTCGGGCTCGACAAGCTGCACAACGTCGAGCGCACCGTGGCCAGTCTGGAGAAGGCGCTCGATCAGGTGCTTTAAGGCGCAGCGCGCCGTGATGCTGCCGGTGTGATCAGCGCTGGCCCGTCAGGCGCTGCTGCGGCTGGGTGCGGCGTGCAAGGCGGGCGGCAATGCGCTTTGCGCCGTTCCAGGCGGTGGAGAGCGCGTCGGCGAAGGCGCGGGAACGCAGTTGGTGCGCTTCGCGAACCAGTGCGTCGATCTTGTAGGCGTCAATCATTTCGGTACTCCCGTGCGCCGTGCCCATTGTGTGGGCGTGGCGGGGTCAATCAGTTGTGTATGCTCTGCTTGTGGCTCGCGTGGATTGCTTCACGCGCGCTTTGCGACAGGATATTGATCCAGCGCAGCGTGTTTTTAAGGCCAAGCTGCAGGCCAGCCACAAGGTGCTTTCCGGCGTCTACACTGCGACGGTGACGGGCTTCCTCGATAAGGGCCTCGATCTGATCACGGTTCTGTTCCATCTTGATGCTCCTTGGTGTTGTTCCCATCGTGTGGGTTCGGTGTTAATGTAATTTCAATGTTGCGACGCAACAAACGATGATTAATCACTCGATGGATTAGAAAAACTCACGCATATGGCTGACAGATTGCCTCCGCTCAATGCGCTTCGTGCGTTCGAGGCCGCCGCACGCCACCTGAGCTTCAAGCGTGCGGCGGAGGAGCTGTCGGTTACCCCGACTGCGATCAGCCATCAGATCCGCGGCCTCGAGGAGCACCTTGGCGTTGCGCTGTTTCTGCGCCTGACGCGAGCGCTGGAGCTCACCGCCGAAGGCGCGGCGATGCTGCCCAAACTGCGCGAGGGCATGGATTGCTTCGCCGAGGCGGTGGCCTGCGTCCGCGGGCTGGTGCCCGGGGCGCGGCTGGTGGTGCTGGCGCCGCCCTCGTTTGCATCGCGCTGGCTGGTGCCGCGGCTGCAGGCATTTACCCGCAGTCATCCCGAGGTGGAACTGCATCTTGCCGGTTCGGTGAAGATGATCGACGGCAGCGACCTGCCCGCGGGCCCGATGGCGGACGCACGCGCCACGCGCCGGGATCAGCCGGAGATCTGGATTCGCTATGGAACCGGGCGCTATCCCGGCTTTCGCGTCGAACAGATGTTCGTGCCCGACTACACCGCAGTGTGCAGCCCCCGGCTATTGCGCGCCAAACTACCGCTGCGCACGCCCGCCGACCTTGCATATCACACCTTGATCCACGACGACACGATCCAGGACCAGAAGGAGCGCCCGAGTTGGGACGAGTGGCTGAGCGTGGCCGGGGTGAGCGGTGTGGATGCGAGCGCTGGCCCTCATTTCACCGACTCGGGCCTCGCCATCGCCGCCGCGCTGGACGGTCTCGGCGTGGCCCTGCTATCGCGCCCGCTGGTGGCGGGCGAGATCGCGGCGGGGCGTCTGGTGGCCCCCTTCGACATCGCCATCGTGCGCAGCTTTGCCTACTATATCGTCATGCCCGAAGCGATCGCCGACCGTCCGGCGGTGGCGGCATTTCGGTCCTGGTTGCTGGAGGAGGCGGCTGGCAGCATGCGTTCGGTGCTGCGATGAAGTCACGTCCGCATCGTCCGCGGATACACAAAGGATGTGAACCTGGCTGTCGATGGAAGGGCATCGATGCCGTCGGGTCAAGCCATGCAGAGGCCGGTCATTCCTTGTGACGGGCTCGGCCTTGCTTTACCGGGGAAGGTGCCTGACTTCGGAGAAGATGTTCTCTATCGTTACGCGGTCCGAGTTATCGCAAAATCGCACCTGATTGCCGCCTGCCTGCTTGGCTCGATACATCGCCAGGTCAGCACACCTCAAGATGCCGCTCGGGCTCTCTTGATGGTCGTTGAACAGCGCGACACCGATGCTCACCGTGCACCGATGCTCGACGGTGGATTCGGCGTTCCAGGCAAGGTTGACCTTGAGCAGGTAGGGTTCAGACAAGGTCGCACACAATTTTTCGGCGACGGTCCGGGCTTGGGCAGTGGAGTCAGCCTCATTCATCTCGAGTTGGCTGAGCATCACCACAAACTCATCTCCGCCAAAGCGCGCCACAGTGTCCATTTCGCGAACACAACGCTTCAGACGGTTGGCTGCCTCGACCAGCAGCAAATCGCCGACGTCGTGACCATGGGTGTCGTTGAGTGGTTTGAAGTTGTCCAGATCGAGGAACATCAGTGCGCCATGACAGGCAAGGCGCGTTCCTGCCGCCAGGGCCTGGTTCAAGCGGTCACTGAATAAACGGCGGTTGGGGAGTCCGGTAAGGACATCATGGAACGCCATCTGCCGCACCTGTTCCTGAAGGTGCTTGCGTTCGGTAATGTCGACCGAGACAACGACAACACGCGCCACCTGACCGTCCTTGTCCTTGATGACGCTTGCCCGTGATTCCATGTTGCGGATGTTGCCGTCGGCCATGATGAAGCGATATTCGATCTGGTATCCCTGGCTCGTTCGAACAGTATCCTGGAAAACCTGTCGGACCCGCTCGCGGTCGTCGGGGTGAACATCGGCGAAGGAATCCGTATTGCGCAAGTCTTCAGCAGCGCCGAAAAACTGCTGATATGAAGGACTGTTGTAGATTCGGCGCCCTTCCAGGTCGAGTACCGCGATGAAGTCGGACAGGTTGTCCGCGATCAGATGAAAAAACTCCTTCTGCTCACGTAAGGCGTCGTCTGCGCGCTTACTCTCGGTGATGTCGGCAAATGCAATCAGGTAGGAGCGGATTCCGTCGGCACTCCTCGTGCTGACTGAGCGTAAGCGCGCCCAGAATATTGCGCCGTCCTGTTTTGTCATCTGCAGTTCGCAGCTCTGCGGATCTCCGGGTTCACCAAGCTGCTCGATGTGGTGCGCGAACGTGTGATGCTCGTTGCCGCGGATAAAGCGACGGATCGGCTGATCAAGCAGCCCTCCCGGTGGCGTGCCGAGCAAGGTGGTCGCGACGAGGTTGGCATGAATGATCATGCCCTCGTCGCCGAGCGTGCAGTAAGCGACCGGCGCGAGTTCGTAGAGCTCAAAATAGAGCGCCCGCGATGCTTCCAGTTGTGCCTGAGTCTGGCGCAGTTCCTCGTTCTGCAGCCTGAGTTCGACTTGATGCACCTGCAGTTCATGGAGCAGTTTCAGTGCATCAGCTTCTCCCATCT
>JAUSOD010000087.1 GCA_030656215.1 Azoarcus sp. | reverse complement strand
TCATCGCGCTCGCCGGTCTCCCAGTCCCTCAACTCCCGCTTCGCGATGTACCCACCCCAGCGCGCTGCCAGAAAGACCGTTTCGACCTCGGGCGCGGCGATGGCATACTCGATCGCGGCATCGATCACCTTGGGACAGCCGAAGTAACGCCCCTCCTTCAACAGATCGATTCCAGCCACCGGCATGCAGGCCCCGTTCGCAATTTGCAGCAGATTGCCGCCCTGCTCCAAGACGCCGTCACGGAGCGCCCAGAAGTAGTGGTTGGCATGACTGTCACCGATAATCATCGCGGTGGGCGCACGCGTGGGATCCGCCACCAGACACCATCCGCCCAGCCGCCCATGCACGACCTTCTCCGAGCACTCCACGTCGCTGCGCAACACATCCGGCCACTCGAGCGCTTGAGCCTCACGTTTGGCCTGTGCATCCTGCAGGCGGAACGCAAGGCCGTCTCGCGACATGATGTTGCCCGCCAGTGCAGCCGCCACCACGCTGGCAATCACCAGCCCGATCACGGCACGCCGTCCGCCATGGTGGCGCACAGGCGTCTCCAGCAGACGGTAGCTGAGCCATGCCAGGAGCACCGCCAGCGCAACGGTCGCCAGCAACAGCGTGGCAGTCACCCGCTCGGCAAACACGATGCGCACGAAGGACAACAGCGGCCAGTGCCACAGGTAGAGCGGAAAACTGATCAAGCCGAACCACACCATCAGCGGATGGGCGAGCACCCGGCGATTGATGACTCCCGCATTGCCCGCAGCAATCATCAATACCGCGCCCGATACCGGCAGCACGGCCCAGACGCCAGGAAAATCGCGCGTGCCGTCGATCAGGCCCAATCCCAGCAGCAGCAGGCCCAGGCCCACAAGCGATACCCCACTTGCAAGCCGGCTCGCCGTGCCGTCGAACAGCGCGCCCCGGTGGTGCAGGCGCCATGCCAGCAACGCACCGCCCAGCAACTCCCACGCCCGGGTGGGCGGCAGAAAGAAGCCGGCCTGCGGATGTGTCGGAGTCAGCAGCACGCAGGCCACCAGCGACGCTGCTCCCAGCACTGCAATCACCCGTCCCGGACTGATCCCGCGATGCCAGGCCCAGGCGACGATGGCCGGCCAGACGATGTAGAACTGCTCTTCAATACCGAGCGACCACAGGTGCAGGAATGGCTTCAGCTCGGCAGCCGTATCAAAGTAGCCCGCCTCCTGCCAGAACACGACATTGGCGACAAAGCCCATCCCTGCAAGCCCATGCTTGCCCAACTGTGCATACTCGTCCGGCAGCAGGACCGACCAACCCAGCACGAGCGAGGCGAAGACCACCACCAGCAGTACAGGAAAAATCCGCCGTATCCGCCGCGCATAGAAGTCGGCAAAGCCGAACCCACCCGCCGCATGCAACTTGAAGATGATCAGCGAGATCAGATAGCCCGAAATGACGAAAAACACATCCACGCCGATAAAGCCGCCCGGCAGCAGATCCGGAAAGGCGTGAAAGACGACCACCGACAGCACGGCGAGAGCGCGCAGGCCGTCGATGTCCGGCCGATAGGCCAGATGCGGAGCGGGATGGTTCATGCCATGGGGTCCGGACGGAAATGTCAGCGCGGGGGATCCGCCTCATCCCTGAACTGCATCGCATGCAGCCGGGCATAGTGACCGCCGGCGACCAGCAACGCGGCATGCGTACCGCGCTCCACGATCCGCCCCTGATCCATCACGAGGATCATGTCGGCGCGCTCGATCGTCGATAGCCGATGTGCGATCACCAGCGTGGTACGCCCCCGGGTGGCATGGTCGAGCGCGGCCTGGATGTGGCGTTCGGACTCGGTATCGAGCGCCGAGGTCGCCTCGTCGAGGATCAGAATGGGCGCGTCCTTGAGCAGGGCGCGGGCGATGGCCAGGCGCTGGCGCTGGCCACCAGACAGGGTCACACCGTTCTCGCCAATGCCGGTGTCGAGACCCTGTGGCAGGCGGTCGATGAACTCCTTCGCATAGGCGGCTTCGGCCGCCCGCTCGATGGCCTCGCGCGGAGCGCCGGCAAGATCACCATAGGCGATGTTATTGGCCACGGTATCGTTGAATAGGGTCACCTGCTGGGTGACCAGTGCGATGTGCTGCCGAAGGTTGCGCAACGTGTAGTCTTCGACGTCCACCCCGTCGATCAGGATCTGTCCTTCCTCATGGTGGTAGAAGCGCGGAATCAGGTTGGCGAGCGTGGATTTTCCGCTGCCGGAGCGCCCCACCAGCGCCACCATGCAGCCCGGCTCGATCTCGAAACTGATCTGGTCAAGCACCTTGCGCTCGGTGCCCGGGTAGCTGAAGCTGAGGTCACGCACCACCAGCCGCCCGTCAACGCGCTCACGCTCTACGGTGCCGCTGTCGCGCTCGGGCGCTTCATCGAGCTGCTCGAAGATACTCTCGGCGCCCGCCACCCCTTTCTGGATCGTGGAGCTCACCTCGGAGAGCTGGCGGATCGGCTTCGGCAACAGGCCAGCGGCGGTGATATAGGCCACCATGTCGCCCGCCGTGGCATCACCGCGCAGCCACAGCACCAGAAACAGCACCACCGCCATCGCCGAGTAGGTGACCAGTTGCAGCGTAGGCGTATAGGTGGCACCGGTCTTGACCATGCGCAACTGCTTCTTGCTGTTGTCCTCGCTCGCTGCGCGAAAGCGGGCAGACTCGTAGTCCTCGCCGCCGAAACTGCGCACCACCCGGTAGCCCTGGATGGTCTCCGAAGCCACGTGGGTGACGTCGCCCATCGCCACCTGGATCTTCTTCGCCTGCTTGCGGAATTTCTTGCTTGTGCTGCTGACCAGCACCCCGATCAGCGGCAGGATGGCCACCATCACCAGGGTCAGCTTCCAGTTCATCCACAGCAGATAGGCGAACAGGAACACGACCGTCAGCCCCTCGCGTATCACGACCTTGATCGCATCGGTCGCCGCACCGGTGACCATGGTCACGTTGAAGGTGATGCGCGAGATCAGATGACCCGTGTTGTGGGTGTCGAAATAGCGGTTGGGCAGGCGCAGCAGGCTGTCGAACAAGGCCAGACGCAAGTCATGCACCAACCCGAGCGAGACCTTGGCCAGAAAATAGTTGCCGAGGTAAGACCCCAGGCCCTGCCACGCGGCGATCAGGATGATCAGCAGCGGCACTGCATGCATCAGCGCCATGTCGCCGATCAGCGGAACCCCCGAAAACACCGCCAGCGACGGATCGGTCAGCCCGTCCACAAAATACTTCAATATCCCGGCCAGCATGGGCTGCGAGGACGCGAAGATGACGAAACCGACAATACTGACCGCAAACAGGCCGATGTAGGGCCGCACATAGGTCAGCAGGCGAAAGTAGATTTTCAGGCTGGAGCTTGCAGACACGTCGGAGTGCGACATTCGGGATCGGCAGTAACGGGGTGGCCGATGGTAGCACGGCAGTCCGGACGCTCCATCGCGCCTCCAAGGGTTCAATGGAGATCGATCCTCCTGTCACACCATGTGCGAATAGCCCGCAGATCGAGTTCAACGGCCGAAGAACTCATCCCGCCCCTCCCGGAAAGCTGCTCGCGTTCAAGAACGACGGCTTTGATCTTGCACACGCCGACCGGCTTAACGCGCTCTGTCCGTACAAGGCGAACCGGCTCCAGCAAACTGGAGTCGGCCGCAGTGCGTTCAATTCGCGCTTGTCACGCGCGCACTGGAGCGACTCATCCTTGTGCCTCCAAGCGCCCTCGTTGCATGAAAACAACACCGTAATAAGGGGGTCACGCGCACCGAGCACAGTTTATCCCGCCAAAACGACCACATGCCGTGGTCCGGCTGATATCCATTTCTTTCTACTTCACAGGACCTAACAGTGAAAAAGACTCTCCTCGCTTGCGCCCTGACTGCTGGCCTGTCCGGCGTCACCTACGCCCAGTCCAACGTGACCATCTACGGGATCATGGATCTCGGCTACACCTACCGCGACGCCGACGGTGAAGGCACGACCAACAAACTCGACAGCGGCATCGCCGGCGGCTCCCGGATCGGCTTCCGCGGCACCGAAGACCTCGGCAACGGCCTGAAGGTCAACTTCCGCCTCGAAACCGGCGTCGATGCCGACATCGGCCGCGCCGCGCAAGGCGAGCGCGCCTTCGGTCGCGCCGCCTGGCTCAGCCTGGCCGGCGGATTCGGCGAACTGCGCATCGGACGGCAGAACGCGCTCGGCTACGAGTGGTTCGGCGGCACCGTGTCGCCGTGGGGCACCAACTTCATGCAGGCCAACCCCAAGACCGTTTTCGGCTACGACGACATCGCCGAACGGCTCGACAATGCAGTGTTCTACTATTCGCCGACCTTCGCCGGCTTCCAGGCCGCGATCGGCTACTCGACCCAGGTCGATGGGCAGGAAGGCATCGAAAACTATACCGACAATACCGCCATATCCGCCGGTCTGATGTACAAGAATGGCCCGCTGAAACTTGCCCTCACCTACGACCAGAAAAACGTCTCCGACGCCCAGGACGATGTCGCGGGCAACAACTTCGACGACGTCCACAACATCGCGATCGGCGGTAGCTACGACTTCGGCGGGTTCAAGCTGCACGCGGGCTACGGCCAACTGGAAAACATCGGCTTCAACGGCAGCAAGGAAAAGGAAAAGTCCTGGCTTATCGGCGCCTCACTTCCGGTCGGGTCTGCCGGTGAGCTGATGGCGACATACCAGACCGCCAACGAGGACCGCAACATCAACAAGTACGGCGCGGCGTTCGACGAGGACGTTAAGGGCTTTGCCGTCGTCTACGCCCACAAGCTGTCCAAGCGGACCAAGCTGTATGCCTATGGCAGCCAGTACCAGGACGTCGTCCGCGATGCTGCCAAGAACAAGCTCGGCGACGCGACCGAATTCGCAGTCGGCATCAACCACAGCTTCTGATCCCCCAGATGGGGCTGCGGCAGTCCTGCGCGGCCCCGGGCGGGACTGCGTATTTTGTCCTGCGTACCGACACGATGGGTGGATCAATGAGGCAGACTTTATGTCTGATCCCGTTGATTCCGTCCACGCAGAGAGCAAAGCATAAAAAAACGGGCGCCGAAGCGCCCGTTTTGACCAAGCTCGAAGAATCGAGATTAGAAGGAGTGACGAACGCCAGTGCTCAGACCACGCTGGTAGCCCTTGCCGGTGTTGGCAGCGTCACCAACCGAAGCGATCACGCCAGCATTTTCAGCCGAGCTGTTGTTGCTGATGTCGGAGTAGGCGGCATACAAGCTGGTGCGCTTCGACAGGGCATGCTCATAGCCAAGAGCCCACTGACTCGACTTGGCATCCGACCCGACTGCCAATTCGGTGGTACGACGGGTGTAGGAACCCAGCACCTTGCCGGCAGCGCCGACCGGAACGGTCAGACCAACCATCCACTGCTTGGAGTCTTCGCCGCCAAAAGCACCATCCGGGCTGAAGTCGATGCTGTCAGCCCGACGAACACCGTAGGCACCGGCAAGCTTCACAACGCCGAAGTCATAGGTACCCATCAAGTCATAGATACGGACCTTGTCACCGTCAGCAACGACACCCGGAATGCCAACACCATTGAGCTTGATCTCATGGGCGTTAAAGGCAACCATCAGCGGGCCATTGCTGTACTTCGGCTGAAATGCCCAAGCACGAACATCGCCGATATTGCCGAGTGCAACGGCACCGCCAGTGAGCGGATTGGTGACGCTAACAGCACCATTTTCGTTGTCGCGCGACTCATCGGCTACAGCATTCATCGTGAAACCAGCCACGAACGAGAAACCACCCCAATTCGGCGAAACGTAAGCAGCCAAGTTGTCCAGACGAACTTCGCTGACATAGACGTTGTTGAACTCGCCCACGGTGCCCTTGCCGAACGGGTCGGTAGCAGCGCCCAGAATGTGGTGCGGAGCGTACTGACGGCCCAGCGCAACGGTACCGAAACCGCCGTTCAGGTACACAAACGACTGGCGACCAAAGGTACGACCACCTTGGGTGGAGGTACCGGTATCGACAGCGATACCTTGCTCGAGCACGAAGCCGGCCTTCAGGCCGTTACCCAGATCTTCCACGCCCTTGAAGCCCAGACGGCTACCAGCGGACTGACCGGAATCAACGGCGGAGCGGTTACCAACACCAGAAGCAACGTTGTCGCCACGCCAGCTATAACCGGCATCCACGATACCGTAGATGGTGACATTCGACTGAGCGAAAACCGGGGCCGACACCAAGCCGGCAACAGCCAGCGCGATCAGTTTCTTTTGCATGTATTTCTCCTCTAGTTGAAGTGGAAACCGCAGCTTTCGCCGGGTCCGACTTACCTCTCATGCGAGAAGTTGTAGCGATTCTGAACATCGAGCCATGACTCACGCAAGCGTCAACACCAAAAACCAACGCTTTCGGGCAAAAGCTGTTGCGCGAGTGCAACAGAGGGCGCCGCGCCCCCCGCCTCGCCCAGCGGCGGCCACGGGGCTGTGTCGAGCGCAAACACGCGCTATGCTTGCACATCTGTTGGCTCATCACGAACGAAGGGCCGACATGTCGCCCGGTGCGGCTGCGGAGAACGACGATGCATGAGATGTCGCTTGCCGAAGGGGTGCGCAACATCGTCGAGGAATCGGCGTGCGCCCATGGCGGCAAACGGGTGGAGCGGGTGGTGTTGCAGATCGGCGAGCTCGCTGCGGTCGAGGTCGAAGCGCTGCGTTTCTGCCTTGAACTGATACTGAAAGACGGCGTGGCCGACGGTGCGCTGATTGATATCGAGATCACGCCCGGCCGCGGCTGGTGCGCGCAGTGCGCGAGCACCGTCGCGCTGGCACAGCTTTACGATGCCTGCCCGCAGTGCGGCAGCTATCGGGTGCAGGCCACCGGCGGCACCGAGATGCGGGTGAAGGAACTGGCGCTGGCTGCGACCTGGGGCCAGTCTGCAAGCTGAACAGGAGAGCCCCACCATGTGCAGCGTTTGTGGATGCGGCAGCGGTGAGCTGCGCTACAACGGCAAGCCGGCCGCGCAGTCCGGCGCAAACAAGGCCACAGGCCCGACGCGAAGCTACGCGTTTCGACCGCTGCAGGCCCAGCCGGCGGCTGGCCGCACGACGACACCCGACCGCCTCGATTACGGCAGTGGCCCGGCGCACGCGCACGCCCCTGGTCTGTCGCAGGCGCAGATGGTGAGCATCGAGCAGAACATCCTCGGCAAGAACGACGCGCTCGCTGACGCAAACCGGCGCTGGCTTACCGAACGCGGTGTCTTTACGCTGAACCTCGTCTCCAGCCCGGGCTCGGGCAAGACCACGCTGCTGGTGGAAACCATCACCCGCCTGGCTGGCAGCGTGCCGGTGACGGTGATCGAGGGCGACCAGCAAACCGAATTTGACGCCGAACGCATCCGCGCCACCGGCGCCCCCGCGCTGCAGATCAACACCGGCAAGGGCTGTCACCTCGACGCCCACATGGTGGGCACCGCGCTCACCCGGCTGCCGATCGCCGAGCGCAGCCTGTTGCTGATCGAGAACGTCGGCAACCTGGTCTGTCCGGCCGCCTTCGACCTGGGCGAAGCGCACAAGGTGGTGATCCTTTCGGTGACCGAGGGCGAGGACAAGCCGCTCAAGTACCCCGATATGTTCGCCGCTGCCGATCTGATGGTGCTATCCAAGATCGATCTGTTACCGTATCTCAAATTCGACCTGGCCCGCGTGTTCGACTACGCTCACCGGGTGAATCCGCGGCTCGTGATGCTGCCGCTGTCGGCCACCTCCGGGGAGGGCTTCGACGACTGGCTGGCATGGATCCGTAGCGGTCTCGCACGCTCAGGCGCAAGCTGCAAACCTTCGACGGAGTGCATGTCATGAACGAAGAGCCAGGCACCTTATCCCGCCCTCTGCCCCGGCCCACGGTCCAGCCCCGCATCGAGCGGCGCATCGAACGCCGCCGGCTACGGGTGCACGGCGTGGTTCAGGGTGTGGGCTTTCGGCCCTTCGTGTATCGACTGGCACAGGAGCTCGACCTGTGCGGCTGGGTGCGCAACGATGGCGGGGGCGTTGAACTTGAAGCGCAGGGCACGCCGGGCAACCTGTCGGCCCTGATCGCGCGCCTGCATGGCGAAGCCCCGCCCATGGCACGGATCGACCGCATGGAGGCCGAGCTCTGCCTGCCCGACCCCGGCGACCGCGGCTTTACCATTACCGCGTCGCAGGGCGGCGAGGTAACCACTGCCATCGGCCACGACAGCGCGGTGTGCCAGGACTGTCTTACCGAACTTTTCGACCCGGCCAACCGGCGCTGGCGTTATCCGCTGATAAACTGTACCCACTGCGGCCCGCGCTACACCATCACCCATGGCATGCCGTACGACCGCGTCAGCACCAGCATGTCGATGTTTGCGCTGTGCCCGGCGTGCAGCGAAGAATATGGCGATGCGCGCGACCGCCGCTTTCACGCCGAGCCCAACGCCTGTCCGGTGTGCGGACCGAAGCTGAGCCTGCTCGAGGCCTACGGCGTGACCGTCGCCACCCGCGACCCGGTGGCCGACGCCCTGTTGCGCCTGCTGTGTGGCGAGATTGTGGCGGTGAAGGGGCTGGGCGGTTTTCACCTGATGTGCGATGCGCGCAACCCGGAGGCGGTGGCGCGTTTGCGAGAGCGCAAGTCGCGCGACGACAAGCCTTTTGCGATCATGGTCGCCAACGCCGCCTCGGCGCATCACTGGGCAAGGCTCAGCGGCGCCGACGAAGACCTGCTGAGCTGTGCTGAGCGCCCGGTGGTGCTGTGCGACAAGCGCGACAGTGTCGATGCCGAACTGTGCGGGGTTGCGCCCGAACTGGCCTGGGTGGGGCTGATGCTGCCTTACACCCCGCTGCACTATCTGCTGTTCCACGACTTTGCCGGACGTCCGGCGGGTACTGGCTGGCTCGACCGCGCGCATGACCTGGCGCTGGTGTGCACCTCGGCCAACCCTGGCGGCGAGCCCCTGGTCATTGGCAACCGCGAGGCCACCCGGCGCCTGATGGGTATTGCCGATGCCTACCTGATGCACGACCGCGAGATCGTGGTGCGCTGCGACGACTCGGTGGTGCGCAGCCTGCCGGCGGTGCGGGCGGGCGACAGCGGCGCCCAGTTCATCCGCCGTTCGCGTGGCTACACGCCGCGTGCGCTCAAGCTGGCGGGCAAAGGGGCGCCGGTGCTCGCCTTCGGCGGCCTGCTCAAGAACACGCTGTGCCTCACCCGCGGCGACGAGGCTTTCCTGTCGCAGCATGTGGGGGATCTGTACTCGGCCAGCGCCTGTCAGGCGCTCGACGAAGTGGCCGAGCACCTGAAGCGTATCCTGGCGCTGGAGCCAGCTGCCGTCGCCCACGACCTGCACCCCGACTTCCCCTCAACTCACGCGGCTGAAGCGCTGGCCGACCGGCTCAGCATTCCCGCGTTCGCGATCCAGCACCATCACGCCCATGTCGCCGCGGTACAAGCGGAGCACCGACATTGCGGGCCGATCATCGGGCTGGCACTCGACGGCACCGGCCTGGGCACCGACGGCAAGGCCTGGGGCGGCGAGTTGCTGCAGGTGGATGGCGCGCACTTCAGCCGCCTCGGCCACCTTGCCCCGCTGCCGCAGCCCGGCGGCGATCAGGCCGCGCGTGAACCGTGGCGGATGGCCGCGGCGGTGCTGCACCGGCTGGGCCGCGGTGCCGAAATCACCACCCGCTTTCACGCCGAGCCCGCCGCATGGCGCATGGCCGAGCTGCTTGCCAACGGCACCCGCTGCCCCACCACTACCAGTCTGGGACGCTGGTTCGACGCCGCGGCCGGCCTGCTCGGCGTGTGTAACCGCATGGGCTACGAGGGCGAAGCGGCCATGCAGCTCGAGAGTATCGCCACCCGCTACGGCCCGGTGCTGCCCCTGACCGGGGGCTGGCACATCGACGACAACGGCGCGCTCGACCTGCTGCCGCTGCTCGCCCACCTCGCCGATGCGCGCGACCGCAAGCATGGCGCGGCACAGTTTCATGCAACGCTCGCGACCGCGCTCGAGGCCTGGGTGCTGCGTGCGGTCGAGCTGCAGGGCATCCGCACAGTGGCGCTGTCCGGTGGCTGTTTTCTAAACCGTCTGTTGTCGCGCGACCTTGCCCGAAGGCTGTCGGCACGCGGGCTGGACGTACTCGAAGCGCGCCAGGTGCCGCCCAACGACGGGGGTCTGGCGCTGGGCCAGGCACATATTGCGCGCCACATCCTGAGCCGCGGGGAAACCTGAATGAGGAAGCACTGAAATGTGCCTGGCCATCCCCGCCCGCGTGGTCGAACTGCTGGAAGGCGACAGCGCCCGAGTCGAGCTCGGCGGTGTGATCAAGGCGATCTCGCTCGCCCTGGTCGACAACGTCGCGGTGGGCGACTACGTCATCGTGCATGTGGGCTACGCGCTGTCCAGGCTCGACCACGACGAGGCCGCGGCCACCCTGGCGCTGTTCGCCGAAGCCGGCATGACGCCAGCCCTGTCGCCCAGCACATGAAATATGTGGACGAATTCCGCGACGGCGAACTCGCGCGCGGGCTTTCCGCCGCGATCCGACGCGAAGCCGACCCGGCCCGCGACTATGCGTTCATGGAGTTCTGCGGCGGTCACACCCACGCCATCTCGCGCTATGGCGTGATCGACCTGCTGCCACACAACGTGCGCATGATCCACGGTCCCGGCTGTCCGGTGTGCGTGCTGCCGGTGGGACGCATCGACATGGCGATCCGGCTGGCAATGACGCGCGCGGTGACGATCTGCAGCTACGGCGACTGCCTGCGCGTGCCCGCCTCCGACGGCCTGTCGCTGCTCAAGGCACGCGCGCGACTGGACAAGTCGCGCGCCGACATCCGCATGATCTACTCCGCCGCCGACGCCCTGGCGCTGGCGCAGCGGGAGCCGCAGCGCGAAGTGGTGTTCCTTGCGATCGGCTTCGAAACCACCACCCCACCCACCGCGCTGGTGCTGAAACAGGCGCAGGCGCTCGGGCTGAACAACTTCAGCGTGCTGTGCAACCATGTGCTGACCCCGGCCGCGATCGTCGCCATCCTCGAGCACCCCGAGGGCACGGGGGTGAAGCTGGACGGTTTTGTCGGTCCGGCGCATGTGTCCACCGTGATCGGCAGCCGGCCCTACGATTTCGTTGCCGCGCAGTATCGCAAGCCGGTGGTGATCGCAGGCTTCGAGCCGCTCGACGTAATGCAGTCCATCCTGATGCTGGTACGACAGGTCAATGAGGGCCGCAGCGAGATCGAGAACGAATTCACCCGCGCGGTGACCCGCGACGGCAACCTGAAGGCACAGGCAGTGGTCACCGAGGTGTTCGAACTGCGCGATCACTACGAATGGCGCGGGCTGGGCAGCCTGCCCAAATCGGCCCTGAAGATACGTAGCGAGTTTGCGCGCTGGGACGCCGAAGCAAAGTTCGGCCTTGACTACACAGCGGTCGCCGATCACAAGTCGTGCGACTGCGGCACCATCCTGCGCGGCGAGAAGCGCCCGGCCGAGTGCAAGCTGTTTGGCACCGTCTGTACCCCCGAAACCCCACTGGGTTCGTGCATGGTGTCGTCCGAAGGCGCCTGCGCCGCACATTACAATTACGGGCGTTTTCGCGACGTCACGACCGCAGGATGAAACCCAACTACACCCGCCCGCTCGACCTGCGCAGTGGGCGTATCGACCTTAACCACGGCGCCGGCGGTCGCGCCACCGCGCAACTGGTGGCCGAACTGTTCGGCCGTGCCTTCGACAACCCCTGGCTGGCGCAAGGCAACGACGGCGCGGTGCTGCCCGCCCCCGCAGCGGGCGAGCGCCTGGTGATGAGCACCGACGGCCATGTGGTGTCGCCGCTGTTCTTTCCCGGTGGCGACATCGGCAGCCTTGCAGTACATGGCACGGTGAACGACCTCGCGGTAATGGGCGCCCGCCCGCTATATCTGTCCGCCAGCTTCATCCTCGAAGAGGGCTTTCCCCTTGCCGAGCTCAAACGCATCGTCGATTCGATGGCCGCGGCCAGCCGTGCCGCCGGCGTGGCGGTGGTATGCGGGGACACCAAGGTGGTGGAACAGGGCAAGGGCGACGGCGTGTTCATCGCCACCACCGGCATCGGCGCCCTGCCGCCCGGGCGCACCCCTGGCGGGGCCTGTGCGCGGCCAGGCGACGTGGTGCTGGTGTCGGGCAGCATGGGCGACCACGGCATGGCCATCATGGCAGTGCGCGAGGCGATCGCCTTCGAGTCCGAGATCCGCTCCGACAGCGCGGCCCTCAACGGCCTGGTGGAGGCGCTGTTCGGTGCCGTGCCGGGCAGCGATGTGCATGTGCTGCGCGACCCCACCCGCGGCGGGCTTGCGACCACGCTCAACGAGATCACGCGCCAGTCGGGGACTGGAATGATGATCGAGGAGGCCGCGATTCCGGTCCATCCACAGGTAGCAGCCGCGTGCGAACTGCTCGGCCTGGACCCGTTCTATCTGGCCAATGAAGGCAAGCTGGTGGTGATTTGCGCGCCCGCCCGCGCCGACCAGGCACTCGCCGCGCTGCGCGCCCACCCGCTCGGCGCCAACGCCGCACGTATCGGCCAGGTGATCGAGGACCAGCACGGCTTCGTGCAGCTACGCACCGCGCTGGGCGGCATGCGCATGCTGGACTGGCTCAGTGGCGAACCGCTGCCGAGGATCTGCTGAAGTGAAACAGTCTCAGGCGACCAGATAGCGGTAGGAACCACCAAAATAAACCAGGGGGTCGGCGGGTGTGCGGTCAAAACGCACCACCTCGCTGATGAAAACGGTATGGTCGCCGCCCGCGTGACGGGTGGTGTTGCGGCACTCGAAACGGGCGCAGCAACCATGCAACAGCGGTGCACCGCCCATGCCATGATCGAACCCCAGCCCGGCAAAGCGGTCACCGAGGCGACTGGCGAAACGCTGCGACACGGCCTCCTGGTCTGCTGCGAGCACGTTGATCGCGTAATATTCGCACGCTTCGAACAGCGCCCGGCTGGGCAGGTCGTTAGACAGGCTCCACACGATCAAGGGCGGGTCGAGCGAGACCGAGTTGAACGAGTTCACCGTCAGCCCGATCGGCTCGCCCGCAGGCGTGCGCATCGTCACCACGGTGATGCCAGTGGCAAACATGCCGAGGGCGTTGCGAAAATTGCGCGCGAAATCTTCGGTGGCGACAGGGGGCAGCTGGGACATGGAGAGGACTCTGGTGCGGCGCAGGCTACGCCCGGGAGAATTTGATCTGGCGGGCGAATTATGGCTGCGCAGGTGGGGTACGTCGAGTGCCGCGAGGCCACGATCCCACAATTTGCAGCACAATAACTGGAAACAGACACAAAGATGAGTGATTTTGCCCAGCGCCTGATCGAGTGGCAGCGCCACCACGGCCGCCATGACCTGCCGTGGCAAGGCGGTCGGGACCCGTACCGGGTATGGCTATCGGAGATCATGCTGCAGCAGACCCAGGTCAGCACCGTGATCCCCTACTACGAGCGCTTCGTCGGCCGCTTCCCCGACGTAGCCGCGCTCGCCGCCGCCCCGGTGGATGAGGTGATGGCGCTGTGGAGCGGCCTGGGCTACTACGCCCGCGCGCGCAACCTGCACCGCGCGGCACAGCAGGTGATGACCGAGCATGACGGACGTTTTCCGCGGCACTCAAGCGAGATCGTCACCTTGCCCGGCATCGGCCGGTCCACGGCGGCGGCGATCGCCGCCTTCTGCAGCGACGAGCGCGCCGCCATCCTCGACGGCAACGTCAAGCGGGTGCTGTGTCGGGTGTTCGGCGTGGACGGGTTCCCGGGCGAGAAGGCGATCGAGAACCGGCTGTGGGCGCTGGCGGAATCGCTGCTCCCCGACACCGGCGTCGGCACTTACATCCAGGCCCAGATGGACCTGGGCGCCACCGTATGCACCCGCGGCAAGCCCGCCTGTACGCGCTGCCCGCTGGCCGAGGAATGTGTCGCCCGCCTTGGCGACCGGGTCGCCGAACTGCCCGCCGCACGTCCACGCAAAGCCGTGCCCCGCCGCGCCGTGCGGGTCGCGGTGATCGTCAGTGGTAACGCCGTCCTGCTCGAACGCCGCCCGCCAAGTGGTATCTGGGGCGGGCTGCTGGCCCTGCCGGAAATGCCCGAAAACGCCCCCGACATTGCCGCCTGGGCCGCCGTCACGCTGGGCTTGGCCGGCGCACCCGCAAGCCCGCTTGCGCCACTGACCCACACCTTCACCCACTTCGTGCTCGACATGCGGCCATGGCTGATTAAACTCGCGGCGCGGCCGACCGGAGTGAAAGATGGCGGACGGGTCTGGCTGGAACTCGAGCAGACGGACGATGCAGCCCTGCCTACCCCCGTGCGCCGTATTCTCGAGCAGCTGAAATCAGCAGCACATCGAGGGCAATCGTCGTAACGAGACAGGTACCGCCGATCCCGCAGGCACGGCTCTTGAACTTGTGCCTGTTCGCCGCCACCTTCGCATCAATGCTTACCACCTTGCGGCCCGACCATGACCGATGCTCTGCACCTTGTCTGCCCCCACTGCAACGCGATCAATCGCGTACCCGGTACGCGCCTCACCGAACAACCCAATTGCGGACAGTGCCATCGCCCGCTGTTCGCTGCGCACCCCGTAGACCTGAGCAGCGCGAACTTCGCGCGCCATGTCGAACGCAACGACATCCCGGTGCTGGTCGACTTCTGGGCACCCTGGTGCGGGCCGTGCCGGACCATGGCGCCGGCCTTTGTGCAGGCTGCGGGACTACTCGAGCCGCACTTTCGCCTTGCGAAGGTCGACACCGAGGCCGAGCAGGCGCTCGGTGCGCAGTACGGCATCCGCAGCATTCCCACGCTGGCGCTGTTCCGCAACGGCCGTGAGGTCGCGCGCCAGGCTGGGGCGATGAGTGCAGCGGATATCGTGCGTTGGGCGCGAAGTCATGCGCGCTGACGCCCCCCTTGCGTAACGGTGGGGCTGAAACCGATCACCCGGCCCCAGTGGGGGCTGACGATCAGGCACTGACGCTCAGTCGCCGACTATCAGGCAATATCGATCAGTCCGTGCTGACGCAGGTATTGCTGCATGATTTCGAGCCGGCTCACCACGTCGTCGAGTTCGAGCAGGCGCTGGCGGGCTACGGCCGGGATCGGCAGCATTTCGGCGTAGCGCGCGCCCACCCAAGCGGCATCGTCGAAGCGATGCGGCTGCGGCATTCGGTCGCCGGCCTCGGCGGCCAGCACCTGCAGTAGCGGCAGGATGTCGGCCTGCGCCGCCGGCACCGGCTGGACCGCGGGCTCCGGCAGCCAGACGACCTCGCCATTGAGCAGGCCATCGCGTTCGACCTCATGGTCGACGATGCGAAAACGCCGCGCCCCACGCACGATGATGGACAGCACGCCCGGCTCGTCCATCTCCCAACGTTCGATACGGGCCTCGGTGCCCACCGGATGCGGCAGGGCAGCCTCGCCGACCTCGGGCCCGGCAGCGATCAGGCAGATGCCGAAACTGCTGCCCTCGCGCATGCAGCGCGTGACCATGTCCATGTAGCGCGCTTCGAACACCCTCAAGGGCAGCAGGCCCTCGGGGAACAGCACGGTGTTGAGCGGAAACAGCGGCAGGCTGACGGAGGTGCTCATGGTGCGGGGTTTCCTTTCTCGTTGCCCCCCCAGCGCGCCATCAGCGTGTGTGCCACGCCGAGCTGGTCGAGTACCCGGGCGACGACGAAATCGACCAGATCCTGCACGGTTTGCGGATGGTGGTAAAAGCCGGGGTTGGGCGGCAGGATGCACACGCCGAGACGGGCGAGCTTGAGCATGTTCTCGAGATGGATCGCGGAGTACGGTGTCTCGCGCGGCACCAGCACCAGCTTGCGCTGTTCCTTGAGAACGACGTCGGCAGCACGTTCGATCAGGCTTTGCGACAGGCCGGCGGCAATCGCCGCCAGGGTGGCCATGGTGCACGGACAGACCACCATGGCGTCGGGCGGATTGGAACCCGAGGCGGGTGGTGCGAACCACTCCTCGCGCCCGAACACCCGCAGCTGACCGGGCGCAGTATTGAAGCGGGCGGCGAGCTCGGCCTCGACCTCGGCCGGACGCCCGGGCAGGTTCCAGTCCATCTCCTGGCGCGCAACGATCTGCGCCACCTGAGAGTACAGCAGCCACACCCGGCAACCAGCCTGCAGCAGGCATTCGACCAGGCGCAAGCCGTAGGGCATGCCGGAAGCGCCGGTGAAGGCGACGGTGATGGTGCGCGGAGGATTCATGTCAGCAGATGTCCTGTGTGTCGGTGGTTTGCATATCCGATCACTTGAGGTAGTCGGTGAGAATTTCCCAGCGCCCGTCGCGAATCTGCGCCAGCCGCCCGTGGCGGTTGCCGAGGTGGTCGGTAGCGCTGAAGCGGTACGCCGGACTGCCGAAAAAGTCGCGCGGGGGGTCGAGCTGCTCCAGAGCAGAGACGAAGCCCGCTGCCGTGAGTTCCCGACCGGCCGCATTCGCCGCCTGTACGAAGAGGTCGGCAATGCTGTAGCCCATTGCGCTCCACACGTTGGGATCGACACCGTAGCGCGCACGGTAGCGCACGATCCACTCGGCCAGCGCAGGATTGGCCCCCTCGGCATAGGGATGCGGCAACACGCTCACGCCGAACAGGCCCTCGACCGCAACGCCGCCAAGCTCGTGGGTCTGGGCGGAATAGCCGGAGGCGGTCACCAGCATGTCGACCACCCACCCCGTCTTGCGCGCCTCGCTCATCGCAACAATGGTCTCGCGCACCACGGTGGCGAGCACCACGAAATCGCAGTTGGCCGCCCGAAGACGGGCAATCTGGCTTGACAGCTCGGTTGCACCGCGTTTGTAGCTGGTCCTCTCGACCAAGCGCTGGCCGATCCGCACCAGCCCGGCCTCGACGCCCTTCATCACCTCCAGGCCGTAGTCGTCGTCCTGATACAGCAAACAGGTGCGCTTGTAGCCGCGGCTTTGCACCATGTGCCGGGTGGCCCTCTCCATGTAGTCCTGATAGGGCGCGAACAACTGGAACTTGAGCGGGTGCAGGGGCACGTAGGTGGATTCGTGGGGCGAGAACGGGAACAGGTGCAGGCGTCCCGCATCGAGGATCAGCGGCATCGTCGCCATCACCACCGGGGTACCGAAATTGGCAAGAAAGGCAAAGGCCTGGTCGCGCTGGATCAGCTTACGCGTGGCCAGCACCCCGCGCTTGGGATCGTAGCCGGTGTCCTCCACCACCAGGCGCAGCGTGCGCCCATGCACGCCACCCGCAGCATTCGCCTCCTCGAAGCGCAGCAGCATGCCGTCGCGCACCGGGGTACCGAGCAGCGCGCCGGGGCCGGACAGATCCTGGATGCTGCCGAGCACGATCTCGCGCTCGCTGACTCCGGGCGTACTGACTCCGGGAGTGACGACGCCGGGCGTGGTGGCACCCACCAGCAAGGCGTGGGCGAACAGGGCAAGGCCCAATGCGAGGAGGCGGACGGACATGGCGCGGATTCCAGGCGACGGAAACCGAATTATCCGGCAATCCTCGCCCGAACCGGCACCAATCGGCACCGGATCCGTCGCACCGGCCGAGGTGGCCGCAACAGCCTGCTGCACCCGTGCAGGAAGAAGACACAGTAGAGGATGCGCATCAACGCCGGGCCAACCCCTGCGGTCGCAACAACACCACTGCCACGATCACCGCACCGAACAACATCGCCTCGACCCCGGCGCTGCGCGTCCATTCACCGGGCAATGCATCGCGCAGCAGCGCAATCACCTGCGGCAGGCTGACGATCACCAGCGCCCCCCATAGCGCGCCGGACAGACGCCGCGCGCCGCCGATGAAGACCAGCATCAGCAACTCGAAGGAGAACATCAGGCCAAACTGGTCCGGGCTGATGAAGCCGATCCAGTGCGCGTAAAGCGCCCCCGCAAGGCCCGCCAGGCCACCGCCGATGACGAAGGCGGACAGCTTCGCGGCAGCAGGGTCGATGCCACAGGCCTCGGCCGCGGCGACCTCGTCCTCGCGTACCGCGCGCCACGCCCGACCGGCACGCCCGCTGACCCAGCGCCGGCACGCCAGCAGCGCGAGTACCAATGCAATCGCGCTGACCGCCAGTTGCGCGCCGGGCGTCCGCGCAGAGAAGTCGCCCCAGGCCAGGGCCGGCACGGCCAGGCCGGCACCGCCGCGGGTAAGCGACTCCCAGCGCACCAGCCCCTCTTCCACGATCAGCGCAAAGGCAAGCGTACTCATGCCGAAGTAGAGCCCGCCCAGACGACGCGCCGGCAAGCTGGCGAGCATCCCGCCCAGCGCAGCGACCACCACCGCGGCAGGTATCGACAGCACCGGCGGCACCCCGCGCACTGCGAGCAGGGCTTCGACATAGGCTCCGAGTGCAAACAGCGCGCCATGACCGAGCGTGATCTGCCCGGCCTGACCCACAATGATTACCAGGCCGAGCCCTGCGATGGCATAGGTGAGCACCAGCGTGGCCTGGCCAAACGCATAGTCGGCACCGAGCACTGCGACCGCCAGAGCAAGGAAGGGCACCACCGCCAAGCCTGCCCCCAAACCTGCCTCCAGCCCTGTTGCCACCCTCTCGCGAACGCCGCTCACCGCCGCCTCCGCCAACCGTTGGCGAGCCCGTCGGGGAATAGCAGCAGCGCCAGCATCAGCAGCGCATACGGCACCACATCCTTGACCCCTTCGGGCAGCATCAGCCCGGCCAGTGCCTCGGCCACGCCCAAGAACACGCCGCCCACGAGCGCACCTGGCAGGCTGAACAGCCCGCCCAGCACCGCAGCGGGAAAGGCTTTCAATGCGATCAGACCCATATCGAGGTGGACAAAGGTGATGGGCGCCAGCAGCAGGCCGGCGACCGCCGCGAGCGCAGCGCCGAGCGCCCACGCCAGGGTATGCATAGCCGCCACCGGCACCCCCATCAGGGCGGCGACGCGTGCATCCTCGGAGCAGGCCCGCAGTGCCAGCCCGGCACGCGTATGGCGAAAGAACATCGTGAGCAGTGCGGCAAGGACCACGGTCGCGCCGATGACCAGCAGGTGGCTGAGCGACAGCACCAGCGGCCCGAGCCACAGCACCGCATCGGCAAATGGCAGGCGGTACATGTCATGACTCGCCGCCGGCACCGCGGTGACCGTGCCGCGTAGCATCAGCCCCAGACCGAAGGTGAGCAGCACTGCCACCAGATGCGGCTGACCAATCGCCCGGCGCAGCACCGTGCGCTCGAGCAGCGCACCCAGTCCGGCCATCCCCGCCACCGCCGCCGACGCCGCCAGCCACAGCGGCCAGCCCGCACCCACTTGCAGTGCAACGGCGGCAAAGGCGCCAACCATCAATAGATCGCCCTGCATGAAACTGACCGTCTCGGTGGCCTTGTAGATGAGCACGAAGGACAGCGCCACCAGCCCGTAAACACAGCCGATGGCGATACCGCTGGTAAGAACCTGGATCAGGGCAAGCATGGGCGCGAAGGATAGACCATCGGCGGCGGGAAGGCGTGCGACCGCCGGGCCGCGGGACACAGAGATAGAGGCGGAACTGCAACTGAATGTGATAGAACGGCACAAGACCAACCGCGATCACGCGATAGCGCACCTCCGCCCTGCAGTTCAGCGCCCGATCAGCGCCGGGCTTGCAGGCTGGCTGCAGGCCGTCAGATATTCCGCCTCCAGGCGATCGACCAGCTCCGCCACTGTCGGCACATCATGGATCGTCGCCACCCCCTGCCCCGCACTCCACACATCGCGCCACGCCCGAGCCTCGTCGGCGAGGTCGTGCAGCTTGCCCTTGGCGTGACCGGCCAGCAGCTGACTGCGCTCGAAACCGGCCTGCTCCAGGCTGGGCCACAGAAAATTGGCATTGGTGCCGGAGATCACATCTGTATAGACGATCTCGGACGCCCCGCAATCGACGATCATCTGCTTGTACGCCTCCTGCGCCATCGCCTCGCGGGTGGCGATGAAACGCGTGCCCATATAGGCGAAATCCGCGCCCAGCACCTCCACCGCCCGGATTGCGGCACCATCCGAGATGCTGCCCGAGGCGATCAGCACGCCGTCCCAGAACTCGCGGATCTCGCGGATCAGACTGACCACGCTCTGGGTACCCGCATGCCCGCCCGCCCCGCTCGCCACCGCGATGATCCCGTCCACGCCGGCCGCAGCCGCTTTTTTCGCATGGTAGGCATGCACGATGTCGGAGAACACCAGCCCGCCATAGGCATGCACCGCCTTCACCACCTCGCCCGGATGACCGAGGCTGGTGATGACGAAGGGCACGCGGTGGCGGACGATGGTGGCGAGGTCTTCCTCGAGGCGTTTATTTGACGGGTGCAGGATGAGATTCACACCATAGGGCGCACACGCGGCCTCCGGGGCCGCCGCGCGTTGGGCGACCAGCGCCCGGTCGATCTGCGTCAGCCACGCTTCGAGCTGCGCCGCAGGGCGGGCGTTCAGGGCCGGAAAGGTGCCGGCAACCCCGGCCTTGCAACTGGCTATGACGAGTTCGGGGCCTGACACGAGGAACATCGGCGCGGCAATTGCGGGCACCCGCATGGTGCCGCGAAAGGATGCGGGAATGGGCATGCTGTCTCCTGTCTATTCTGATGGCCGGTCGGGGGACCGTTCCGACATATGGGGAAACTGTAGCACGGCCTGCAGGGCATTCAAACGGCCGTTTGAATGCTGCCATCCCTACTGCCGCCCAAACGCATCCCGGTGCTATGCTCCTGCCCCATGAATGGCATCGAATCCCTCCTCTACGGCATCGGTATTGCGGGCGTGGCGTTCAACGCGGCAGCCGGCGTACTCGACGCCGGGCGCAAGCCCTTCGACCTGTTCGGCATGGTGGTGGTGGCGCTGGCGGCCTCGCTGGGCGGCGGCTCGCTGCGCGACGTACTGCTCGATCGTACCGTGTTCTGGATTGCCGACCAGAGCTACCTGATCGCCTCGATCGCCGCCGGGCTGGCGACCTTTGCGCTGGTGCGCTTTGTGCGCCTGCCCTCACGCCTGTTTCTGCTGCCCGACGCGATCGGACTGGCGCTATTCACCGTGTCCGGCACCCAGGCAGCGCTGGCGATGGGGGCACCGTGGCTGGTCGCAAGCCTGATGGGGGTGATCACCGGCGTGTTTGGCGGCATCGTGCGCGATGTGTTGTGCAATGAAATCCCGCTGGTATTTACCGGCGAGCTCTACGCCACCGCCTCGTGGGCGGGCGCCCTGCTGCTGATCGGACTGATCGAGGCCGGCGTTGGTGCCGGCTGGGCCGCCCTGGCTGCCGGTGCGCTGGTGCTGGTGATCCGGCTCGGCGCGATCCGCTTCAAATGGCGATTGCCGGTCTTCGTCGCAAGAATCTAAGTGCTCAGACACGACAAAACCCACTGGGAATGCGGGATCGATCCGGCTAATATCCTCATGTCACGCAGCAACCGGCGCGTCATTGTCACCCTGAAGTCGGTACCCTGAAGTCATCAACATAAAGTCGGCACCATAAAAATTCGCACCACGCTCAACCGTCTGGGAGGACTCTCATGAGCTTCGTCAAGGAATTCAAGGAATTCGCGATGCGCGGCAACGTCATCGATCTCGCCGTCGGCGTGATCATAGGCGGCGCCTTCGGCAAGATCGTCGATTCGCTGGTCAAGGACATCGTGATGCCGATCGTCGGGCGCATCGTCGGCGGCGTGGACTTCCGCCATCTCTACCTGAATCTGGGCAGCGGCACCTTCGACACCATGGAGGCCGCCGAGAAGGCCGGCGCACCGCTGGTGAAGTATGGCGCTTTCATCAATACCGCGATCGACTTCATGATCATCGCCCTGGCGATTTTCGTGGCGATCAAGGCGATCAACAAACTCAAACGCTCGGAGCCGCCCCCCCCGGCCGAGCCGGCGCCTGAGCCCGACGAAGTGAAGTTGCTGCGCGAGATTCGCGACACGCTCAAGCAGCGCAGCTGATCGGCGTCACCCGCAAACCCGCGGCTTGCACCTGAACGAGGTGCGAGCCGCGGGTTTGCGTTTTTCAGCCGTAAGGGCCGCCGACGAACGGATTGCTTTCGCGCTCCTCGCCAAAGGTCGAGGTCGGTCCGTGCCCGGGCAGGAAGGTGATGTCGTCGCCCAGCGGGAAGAGCTTGTTGCGGATCGAACTGATCAGGGTCTTGTGATCGCCGCGCGGAAAGTCGGTACGCCCGATGGAGCCGGCAAACAGCACGTCGCCGACAATGGCCAGGCGCGCACCCGGATGGAAGAACACCACATGGCCCGGGGTGTGGCCGGGCGTGTGGATCACCTGCAGGGTTTCCTCGCCCACGGTCACCGTGTCGCCATCATGCAGCCAGCGATCCGGGGTGAAGGACTCGACCTCGGGAAAACCGAACATCTTGCTCTGTTGCGGCATGCCGTCGATCCAGAATCGGTCTTCCTCCTGCGGTCCTTCGATCGGCACATGAAGCTCGCGTGCGAGCTTTGCGGTCCCGCCAGCATGGTCGATATGGCCGTGGGTCAGGAGGATCTTCTCGATCGTGAGCCCGAGCTTTTCGGCCGTGGCCAGGATGCGGTCGAGATCGCCACCGGGGTCGACCACCGCGGCCTTGAGCGTCTTGTCGCACCAGATCAGGCTGCAGTTCTGTTCGAAAGGGGTGACGGGAACAATACGGACGTCGATCATGATGGCAAGTATGGGAAAAGCGGACCTCGATGATAACGCGCTCGCGCCCCGGATCCACTTATCGGCGTGGGGAAAGAACTAGAGCCTGGCGCCGATGACCGGGGTCAATCGCTGTGGCTGACCACTGTAGCCGATCACGCTCACCGATCATTTTCCTGACACGCTCTGACCCAAGCGAAGACGTCGTTCAAGCAAACACCCCGTAGAGCATCTTGAGGCTGAGCAGGATCAGGACGCCGGCAAACACCTTCTTCAGGGTCGCCACCGGCAGCCGATGCGCCAGAGTCGCACCATAGGGTACGAAGAAGATGCTGACCACGCCGACCAGCACCAGGGCCGGCAGGTAGATGTAGCCCAGAGTCAGCGGCGGCGTGCCGGTCGCCGACCAGCCATTGATCAGGTAGCCCAGCGTTCCCGCCAGCGCAATCGGCAGGCCGATCGCCGCCGAAGTGCCGATCGCGTGTTGCACCTTGACGTTACACCAGGTCATGAAGGGCACCGACAGCGAGCCCCCGCCGATCGCCACCAGTGCCGACACCCCGCCGATTCCCAGCCCGGTCGCGGTCATGCCGCTCATGCCGGGCAACTCGCGCGCGGGTTTGGGCTTGACGTTGAGCAACATCTGGAACGACACATAGGCCATGAAGCAGGCGAAGAAGATCGCCAGCGGCACGGTATCGACCCGCGACGCGATGAAGGATCCACCGAAGGTGCCCAGCACGATGCCCGGCGTGATCGCACGCACGATGTCCCAGCGCACCGCACCGCGGGCGTGGTGCGCACGCAGGCTGGTGACCGAGGTCAGCACGATGGTCGCCATCGAGGTACCGAGCGCCAGATGCACTACCTGATCATGACCGAAGCCCTGGGCAATGAAGAAGGTGGTCAGCATCGGCACCATGATGCCGCCTCCGCCCACGCCGAGCAGCCCGGCAAAGAAGCCTACCGCGCCGCCAAGCGCCAGATAGGCCAGCCACCAAAGATCGAATTCCATTACTTCGTGCACCCCTGCCGTGCGCGACGACCGTCGTCAACGCAAAGCCGGGATGGTGGCCAGTTCGACGCGGCGGCGCAAGGCCGTCGACCACAAGATCTCGCGCCAGGCGATCCGCGCGGTGTTCGCACGCGCAGTACCCACCGCCCTCGGACCGCCGAACAGCCCGGCCCCGAGCAAAGCCGCGCGCGGTAAAGTCCACCCATGAACTCGCGCCAGTCGGCATTACCGCTCACCCCCCGCCCCCCACAGTCGCAATGGCGCAACTACGTGCTGGCCGCGGCCGCAGTTGGCGCGGTAGCCGGCATCGGCGCCCCGCTGCTGGGTCAGTTCGACCTGGCCAACATCGCCATGCTGTTTCCGCTGGTGGTGATGCTTGTCGCCGTGCGCCTGGGGCGCGGCCCGGCGGTGCTGGCTGCATTCCTGTCCGTGGCACTGTTCGACTTCTTCTTCGTCCATCCACATTTCACCTTTGCAGTCAGCGACCTTCAATACCTGCTGACCTTCGCCGTGCTGCTCGCGGTCGCGCTCACGACGGCCGAACTCGCCGCGCGCCTGCGACGCGAGCGCGATGTGGCCGAAGCGCGGGAACGCGAGGCGCGACAGCTCTACCACACTGCCCAGGCCTTGTCCGCTGCACTCAGCGCCGACGAGATCGAGGCCATCCGCACCCGTGCATTGACCAGCCTGCCCACCCCCGGCGCCGACACGTCACCGAACTCCCTACGTGAAACCTACGCCACCCTGTTTGCCACCGCGCTCGAACGCGTGCACTACCTTGCCCAAGCCGAGCGCAGCCGTGTCGAGATCGAGGCCGAGCGCATGCGCAGCGCCCTGCTCGCCACCCTGTCGCACGACCTGCGCACCCCACTCACCGCGCTGGCCGGGCTGGCTGAATCACTTCCGCTTGCAGGTCCGCCACTGCCAGCCGCACAGGCGGAGCTGGCCGAGGCGATCCGTGCCGAGGCGCTGCGCACCCATGCCCTCGCGCGCGACCTGCTCGACCTGGCCCGCCTGCAGTCCGGCGCGATCACGCTGCGTCGGGCCTGGCTGCCGCTGGAGGAGGTGGTGGGCGCGGCACTGCAGGCGCGGGCCAGCCTGCTGACGCAGCATCACGTCGACATCGAGCTGCCCGACACCTTGCCCCTGATCGAACTCGACCCGGTACTGATGGAGCGGGTACTGTGCAACCTGCTCGAGAACGCCGCGCGCCACACCCCGGTCGGCGGCAGGATCCGGATCACGGCGAGCGCGGATACCGAAACGATGAACATCAGTGTGAGCGACAACGGCACCGGGCTGGGTCACGGGGGGGCCCCTTCGGGCACCGGCCTGGGACTGGCGATCGTGCGCGCCATCATTGGCGCCCATGGCGGCCGCCTCGAAGCGGGCAACGCCGCTGAGGGCGGTGCCCGCTTCACCCTCCTCATGCCGCTCACCCCGCCGCCTCAAGCCCCCGAGCACGAATCGTGAGGGAATCCGGCGCGCCCTCCCCGGTGGTGGTGATCGTCGATGACGAACCGGGTATCCGGCGCTTCGTGCGTACCGCGCTCGAGACGGCTGGCTGCTCAGTGGTGGAGGCTGGCACCGCCGAACGGGGCGGTATCGAACTGGCAGCGCGCAAGCCCGACCTGCTGATCCTCGACCTCGGCCTGCCAGACGACGATGGCCTGGCGGTGCTGGCCGCACTGCGCACCTGGTCCGGCGTCCCGGTGCTGGTACTGTCCGCACGCAACGACGAGCAGGACAAGGTTGCCGCGCTCGACGCCGGCGCCGACGATTACCTGACCAAACCCTTCGGCATTGCCGAATTGCAGGCCAGGGTACGCGCACTGCTGCGGCGGGCGTTACGTCCGGCAGACGGTCCCGCCCGCATCCGCTTCGGCGACATAGAGGTGGATCTCGCCCGACGCAGCGTCACCCGCAACGGCGAGCCGGTGCATCTGACCCCGATCGAATTCAAGCTTCTCGCTCACCTGATCGCCCACGCCGGCCGCGTCCTCACCCACCGCCAGCTGCTCACCACCGTATGGGGCCCGAACCATGTGGAACACAACCACTACCTGCGGGTGTACATGGGCGGGCTGCGGCGCAAGCTGGAGGCCAATCCCGGATTTCCGGCCCACCTCCTGACCGAATCGGGGGTGGGGTATCGGCTGGTGCTGTAGCGACCTTGTTCAGCGGCGCCAGAACGCCGGGGTCAGCACCACCAGCAAAGTGAAGATCTCAAGCCGGCCGAGAATCATGCCGAAGCTCAGCACCCAGGTCTGAAAATCGCTCAGGCCCTGATAGTTGCCCGCCGGCCCTACCTCCCCAAGCCCCGGGCCGGTATTGTTGACGCAGGCAACCACCGCCGAGAACGCCGTGAGCAGATCGAGCCCGCTGGCACTGAGCAGCAAGGTGAGCGCCACCAGGCACACCATGTACATGAAGCTGAACGCGAGCACCGCCAGCATGACACTTTGCGAGACCGTCTGACGACCGAGCCTGATCGGCAGCACCGCAGTCGGATGCAGCGAACGCAAGACCTCGCGATACGCCTGCTTGTACAGGATGATGGCCCGCATCATTTTGATCCCGCCCCCGGTGGAGCCCGAGCAGGCCGCAAAGCTGCCCAGAAACAGGATCCAGACCTGCGCAAACATCGGCCACAGGGTGTAGTCGTAGGTGGCGAGCCCGAGCGAGGTCGCCAGCGAGATCGCATGGAAGGAAACGTAGCGCAGCGTAGTCAGGGCATCTTCGTGCGCGTTGAACTGCATCAGGTACAGGGTCAGAAAACCGATGCTCGTAAACAGCACGACCAGAAACCACGGAATCTCGGGGTCGTCGGCATAGGCGCGAACACTGCGGCGAACAAGTGCCAGATAGTGCGTGGCGTAGTTGAAGCCGGCCAATAGCGCAAACACCATCGTGACCACTTCGACCCGCACATTGTTGAAATACCCGAGACTGGCGTCCTTGGTCGAGAACCCGCCCAAGCCCATCACCGAAAAGGCGTGAATCACCGCCTCCCACGGTTCGAGTCCGGCCCACCACAACGAGAAGCCACAGGCGATGGTCAGCAACACATACACCGTCCACAAGCCCTTTGCGGTCTCGGCGATGCGTGGCGTGAGGCTGGACTCCTTCATCGGTCCTGGCGTTTCGGCCTTGAACACCTGCCGCCCGCCGATGCCGAGCAGTGGCAGCACCGCGACCATCAGCACGATGACCCCCATCCCCCCGATCCAGTGCATGAAGGTGCGCCACAGGTTGATCGAGATCGGCAGGGCATCCAGCCCGGTGAGCACCGTGGCGCCGGTGGTGGTAAGACCGGAGGCGGCCTCGAAGTAGGCGTCGGTAAACGACAGATCGGGTAGGAACAGCATCAGCGGCAGCGCCCCGAACACCGGTACCACGATCCAGGTCGCCGCGACCAGCAGAAAGCCGTCGTGCACGCGCAGATCGCGGCGATGGTGTCGGGTAAGCAGCCAGGTCAGCAAACCGCAGGAGACAGTGACCACGATGGCCAGGTCGTAGGCCTGTGTCGCCCCATCATCGAGAAAGAACGACGTAGCGAGCGGAAAGCTCATGACCAGACCGAACAGCATCAGGACGAGGCCAAGCGCGCCGAGCACCGGAAAGTAACTGCGCATCCGATAGCGCCGGTTCGTGTGAGCGAAACCGGCGAAGCTGAAGAAGGGCTGCCGATGCTATGAGAGCACGCGTAAAGATGGTGTAAAGATTCTGCAGCGCAACATTGCTGACGCCGTGCCCGCTGTAAACAAAAAAACGCAGCTTACGCTGCGCTTTTTTGTTTGGCCCCCCGCCTGTGCCGTCTTCGCCGAGCATCCTGAACACTGGGTTCAGGGAGGTCACTTCCCTTCCGCTTCAGGATCACCCGGCTAGGGGCGTTCACACCAGCGGCATCAATGGTCAGCAACCAAGTCTCTCGACTATTGGTTCAAGGAATCTACGACGTCAACGAACACGGCAGGGGATTGATTCTGCACGCCTTTTCGAAGCTCAGAAGAGCTTGTCCTGCTGGGCCAGTACCCCGTCGAGGCGTGCTTGCATGAGTCCGATTCTACGCTTCGCGGCCGGCATGTCAAACCCGTTTCCACGCTGAAACTGAAGAAACTCATGCGCGATATTCAGCGCGGTCATGACGGCGAGTTTTTCGCCCGATGAGTTCGTTTTGCCCGCAAGCTCATGCAGCTTGCCATCGACATAAGCTACCGCTGCGAGCAGCCCATCCTTGTTTTCGGGGGTGCAGGACACGCGGTATTCCTTGCCCAGCAACATGATGTCCAGGGATTCCATACGGTCTTCCTCAGGCTTCCGGCAACTTGCCGAGCACGGCTTCGAGCTTTTCGGTGGCCAATTGCACCTTGGCCGCCAAGCGGTGGTTATCGGCCTCGAGCCGCGCGACCCGCGAGCGTAGCTCGCGGTTCTCGCTCTTGAGTCCGGCATAGTGGCTGATGAGTTGCTCGAGCTGGGCTTCGAGGCGAGTGAGTTCTGCGTCCATGTGGGCGATGGTAGCGGGGGGAGAATGACGCGGTCAATAAATCTGCACGCCCCCCTGACGTGGGCCCTCTGGCTCACGTCAGGGGTGGGCGTTCAGCGCTGAACTTGAGTCACGTCGCGCACCGCCCCGGTATCTGCCGAGGTGGTGAGCGCCGCGTAGGCCTGCAGGGCGGCAGACACCACCCGCTCGCGATTGACCGGCTTCCAGGCTGCTGCACCCTTTGCCTCCATCGCGGCACGTCTGCGGGCAAGCTCGTCGGCGCCGATCGCGAGGTTGATGCTGCGGTTCGGGATGTCGATCTCGATCGTATCGCCATCCTCGACCAGCGCGATGGCACCGCCGCAGGCTGCTTCCGGCGACGCATGACCGATCGACAACCCGGAGGTGCCGCCGGAAAAACGCCCGTCGGTGAGCAGTGCGCATTCCTTGCCGAGGCCGCGACTCTTCAGGTAGGAGGTCGGATACAGCATCTCCTGCATGCCGGGGCCGCCCTTCGGGCCTTCGTAGCGGATGATGACCACGTCGCCGGCCCGCACGGTCTCGTTGAGGATGCCTTCCACCGCATCCTCCTGACTCTCGAACACACGGGCCTTGCCGGTAAACTTCCAGATCGACTCGTCAACGCCCGCGGTCTTCACGATGCAGCCCTTCTCGGCGATGTTGCCGTAAAGCACGGCAAGGCCGCCGTCCTTGCTGAAGGCGTTTTCCTTGTTGCGGATCACACCATGAACGCGGTCCATGTCGAGCTCGTTCCAGCGCCGATTCTGGCTGAACGCGACCTGGGTCGGCACCCCGCCGGGCGCGGCGAGGAAAAAGTCGAACACTGCTTTATCGTGCGCCTGCATGATGTCCCAGCGTCCGAGCGCCTCTCCGAGGGTCTTGCTGTGCACGGTGGGCACGTCACGATGCAGCAGCCCGGCACGATCGAGTTCGCCAAGAATGCTCATGATGCCGCCCGCGCGGTGCACGTCCTCGACGTGGACGTCGGCAATGGCCGGCGCCACCTTGCACAGGCAGGGCACATGGCGCGAGATGCGATCGATGTCCTTCATGGTGAAATCGACCTTGGCTTCGCTCGCCGCGGCCAGCAGGTGAAGCACGGTATTGGTTGAACCACCCATCGCCACATCGAGGCTGACTGCGTTCTCGAACGCCTTGAAGCTGGCGATTGAGCGCGGCAGCACGGATTCGTCGTCGTGCTCGTAATAGCGTTTGGCCAGGTCGACGATGCGCTTGCCGGCTTCCTTGAACAGCTTCTCGCGATCGGCATGAGTCGCCAGCGTGGTGCCGTTGCCGGGCAGCGACAGGCCGAGTGCTTCGGTCAGACAGTTCATCGAGTTGGCGGTAAACATGCCGGAACAGGAACCGCAGGTCGGGCAGGCGGAGCGCTCGATGGCGTCGACTTCCTCGTCCGAGCAGTTCTTGTCGGCGGCCTTGACCATTGCATCGACCAGGTCGAGCGAGATCACCTTGGCTTCCCACTTGACCTTGCCCGCCTCCATCGGCCCGCCAGACACGAAGATGGTCGGGATGTTGAGCCGCAGCGCAGCCATCAGCATGCCCGGGGTGATCTTGTCGCAGTTCGAGATGCACACCAGCGCATCGGCGGTGTGGGCATTGACCATGTACTCGACGCTGTCGGCGATCAGCTCGCGCGAGGGCAGCGAGTAGAGCATGCCGCCATGGCCCATGGCGATGCCGTCATCCACCGCGATGGAGTTGAACTCTTTGGCCACGCCTCCCGCCTTCTCGATCTCGCGTGCAACCAGTTGGCCGAGGTCTTTCAGGTGCACGTGGCCGGGCACGAACTGGGTGAAGCTGTTGGAGATGGCGATGATCGGCTTTTCGAAATCGCCGTCCTTCATGCCGGTGGCGCGCCACAGCGCACGGGCGCCCGCCATGTTGCGGCCGGCGGTGGAGGTACGGGAACGGTATTGGGGCATGACGTCGCTCCGGGAATCTGTGCAGGAAAGCCGAAGATTCTAACCTCTCGGGACGAGCTTGGGCATAACGGCGAAAAGCCCTGCATGCGCAAGGGATTCAAACGGATGCGCGCGCCCTTGCAGTCGAGCCCGGCCTGCTCGCGTCGGTCATCGCGTCGGTCATCGCGTCGGTCATCGCATCGTAACCAGCGTGTCACTGTGGCGCAACGCAGGCTTTCGAGAATGGTGTCATCAATAACGGACAGGGATGCACACCATGCTCCAGACCCGCCAGCAAGTCGTCACCCGCCCCGGACGCAACCTCCACGTCGGCCTCGCCACCTGTGAAAGCGAGATTCTCGAAGCGCAGAAGCTGCGCTACCGGGTGTTCTCCGACGAAATGGGCGCCCGCCTGCCCACCCGCACCCCCGGCGTGGATCGCGACATCTACGATCCGTTCTGCGAGCACCTGATCGTGCGCGACGAGGACGCCGGCCGCATCGTCGGCACCTATCGCATCCTGTCGCCGTCGGCCGCACGCCGCATCGGTGGCTACTACTCGGAAAACGAGTTCGACCTCACCCGCCTGCAGCACCTGCGCAGCCAGATCGTCGAGATCGGCCGCTCCTGCATCGATGCGGACTATCGCAACGGTGCCGTCATCACCCTGCTGTGGTCGGGGCTCGCCCGCTACATGCAGGAAAACGGCTACGGTTACCTGATCGGCTGCGCCTCGGTGAGCATGGCCGACGGCGGGCACTCGGCGGCCAGCCTGTATAATCGCCTGCGTGAAACGCACGCTGCGCCGCTCGAGTACCACGTGTTCCCGCGCTGTCCCTTGCCGCTCGACATGCTGCGCACTGACCTGCCGGCGGAAGCCCCGCCGCTGATCAAGGGCTACCTGCGCGCCGGGGCGTGGATCTGCGGTGAGCCCGCGTGGGACCCCGACTTCAACACCGCCGACCTGCCGCTGCTGATTCCGATGAACCGGGTTTCCGACAAGTACGCCAAACACTTTCTGGGACGCAAGGACTGAACTCCGATATCGCCAGCGCACCGCGCACCCCGACCGGCCACGCCGCCAGCCCCGCGCTGCTGCGTGGCTGGCGGCGTTTGCGCCTCGCCCTCCATGTCGTGCAGGGCATCCTGACCATCGCCCTCCTGTACCCGCTCGTTCGCCCGGCCACCCGCCTTCGGCTGCGACAACGCTGGTCGCGCCGGCTGCTCGCCGTGCTCGGCGTGCGCGTGCACACGGAGGGGGTCGCGATCGCCCCCGGCTGCATGCTGGTGGCAAATCACATCTCGTGGCTCGACATCTTCGTGATCAACGCACTGGCGCCGTCCGCCTTCATCTCCAAGGCCGAGGTGCGCGCCTGGCCGGTGATCGGCTGGCTGGCGGCAAAGAGCGAAACCGTGTTCCTGCGCCGCGGCAGCCGCGGCCACGCCAAGATCGTCAATGGCGAAATCGCCGCGCTGCTCGATGCCGGGCGCAACGTGGCGGTCTTCCCTGAGGGCACCACCACCGACGGCAGCCATGTGCTGCATTTCCATGCCGCACTGCTGCAACCGGCGATCGAAGCCGAACGCCCGCTGCAGGCGCTTGCCCTGTCCTATCGCGGTCCCGACGGCAGCCCCAGCCGCGGCCCGGCCTACGACGGCGAGCTCAGCCTGGGAGACAGCCTTCGAAACATCCTCGCTCACCGCGAGTTGATCGCACACATCGTGGCCTTCGCGCCGCTATCGACCTCACACGCAAGCCATCGGCGCGAACTGGCACAGATCACCCGGGACCGGATCGTGGAGCGACTGGGCGAGGCAGACACCGCTCAGGACTGGACTTGGAACACTTCCCCGTCGTCGAGCCTGACCGCGGTGAGCTTGCCACCCCAGACGCAACCGGAGTCGAGCGCAATCAGCCCATCCGTGCGATAGAAACCAAGTGCGGACCAATGTCCGCAGACGATGGTATGGGTCCGATTGAAGCGGTCGGGGACTGCAAACCATGGCAGCGTCCCGGGCGGCCCCTTGTGCACCGGCCCTTTGGCACGCAATGCCATCCGTCCGTTCGGGGTGCAGAAGCGCATGCGGGTGAGCGCATTGACGATGACCCGCAGCCGGTCCCAGCCCTTGAGCTCTTCACTCCAGCAATCAGGGCGGTCACCGGCGAGGTGAAGCAGAAATTTCTTCGCGTCCGGTCCCGCAAGCGCCGCACTGACCTCGCCCGCCAGCGCTTGCGCCTTGGTCACGGTCCACTGCGGCAACAACCCGGCATGCACCACCGCATGGTCGCCCTCGACATGCATCAGCGGGCGCCGCGCCAGCCAGTGCAGCAACTCGTCGCGGTCGGGCGCCTCAAGCACCTGGAACAGGGTGTCGTCCTTGTCGCGGCGCTTGAACCCGGCCGCGACCATCAGCAGATAGAGATCGTGATTGCCGAGGATGACGGTGGCGGCATCACCAAGTTCGCGTACCAGGCGCAGCACGTTCAACGACTCAGGGCCACGATTGACGAGGTCGCCCACCACCCACAGCCGATCGGCAGCCGGATCGAACGCGAGCCGCTCCAGCATGCGCTGGAGTGCGCAGTAGCAGCCCTGGATGTCTCCGACAGCGTAAATTGCCATTGCCCGATCGTTACCAAAAAAGCCAGCGTGCGAGTTTAACCGATGGATGCGACACCAATGAGACAAGACCGGTGGCGCCGCACATGGATTCGCCAATCAGACGAAAACCGGCTCAGGCTCGAGCATCACCCCGAAACGCGCGCTCACGTCGTCCTGGATCCGGCGCGCGATGCGCTGCACGTCCGCGCCGGTGGCGCCACCGCGGTTGACCAGCACCAGCGCCTGGCGCTCGTAGCAACCGACCGGACCGAGGTCGCGCCCTTTCCAGCCGGCCTGTTCGATCAACCAGCCGGCGGCGAGCTTTTCGCTGCGGTCCGGTTGCGGATAATGCGGCAGGGCGGGATGGGCAAGGAGCAGGCGCGCACAGGCGTCGGCATCCACCACCGGGTTCTTGAAGAAGCTGCCGGCGTTGCCGATCTCGGCCGGATCCGGCAGCTTGCGCCGACGGATTGCGATCACCGCATCCGAGACCTCAAGTGCGCTCGGGCACTCGATACCTTGCACTGCCAGTTCGCGCGCCACGTCCGCGTAGCGCGTCAGGGGCTGCCAGGCACGCGGCAGACGGAAGCGTACGCGGGTGACCAGCCAGCGGTCGGGCTGCTGCTTGAACACGCTGTCGCGGTAGCCGAAACGGCAGGCGGGCGCGTCGAACACGCGCTCGCTGCCGTCGTCGAGATTGATCGCGTCGAGCGAAGCGAAGTGCTCGGCCATCTCCAGTCCGTAGGCACCGATATTCTGGATCGGCGCGGCGCCGACCGTGCCCGGGATCAGCGACAGGTTCTCCAGCCCGGGCCAGCCCTGCGCCAGCGTCCACCGCACGAAGTCGTGCCAGTTCTCGCCGGCACCGGCCTCGACGATGCGGGCTTCGTCGTCCGCGCGCAGCAGCTGCCGACCACCTATCTCGATCTTGAGCACGGTGCCGGCAAAGTCGCCGTTCAAGATCAGATTGCTGCCACCGCCAAGCACCAGACGCGGCGGTCGGATACCTGCCGGATCGGCGAGCAGGCTGCGCACCGCGTCGATCGAGGTCAATCGGATCAGATGCGCCGCCCGTCCCGGCAGACGAAACGTATTGAATGCCGAAAGATCGGCATCCTCAACCCGGTGCGGCAGCGCAGGACTTGTGCTCATGAAGGCTCGTCGAGTGCCTTGGGAGGCGGTCGGACCTGAGACTGACCGATCGGAAACATGCGGTCGTAGCTCAAGTTGAAGAAAAACGCATACAGCGTGTAAGTCAGCGCGAGCGCGATGTCCGCCACCAGCGCTTCGATCCACCCCAGCCCGGTCCACATGATGATGACCGGCAGGGTCAGTAGCAGCAGTCCGCCCTCGAACAAGACCGCATGCACCAGCCGCAAACGCAGCGGTCGGCGATCGGCGGTACGTCCGGTGAGGCGACCCTCGACCCAGTCGAAACCGGTGTTGAAGCTGCCGTTCCAGATCGCCGCAACGAGGGCCAGCAGGGCAAGCAAACCGATCGATTCGACCAGCGGCACACCGCTCACCCACGCGAACGGCGGCGTGATCAACAGCAGTCCGCCGACCTCGAACAGCGCAATCTGGCGCAGACGGTCGCGGAAAGAACGAAGCTTGGGACGGGGAAGGGGCAAACCGGATGACCTGGACGACGAGAGGCGACGAAGATAGGCCCCATACGACCGGAAGGCAACTGCGCTGGACTTCATGGCGGGCTCACTTTGAACCCGGGTCGTCCCGGTGACAAAGGCCGATGTGAAAAAATCGGGGCCGTCCCCGCATCGACTTACAGGCCTCCATCATCGCAAAGCGCCGCGGTTTTGGCAAACCGGGAGGCGCGGGCTAAGCTTGCGCCGGATAAAGATAATCCTCGATCCGCACCGCATCGATCTGCGCTTGCTGCATGAAATGCTCCGCATAGTCGCGATACACCCCGCTGCGCAGAAAGAGTTCGAACAGGTCGGGGTCGATGTGATGCTCGTCGCGCATGCGCGCCATGATCGCGATCGACTCGGACAGGGTCTTGCCGCGCTTGTAGGGCCGATCGACCGCGGTGAGCGCCTCGAAGATGTCGGCGATCGCCATCATTCGTGCTACCGGGCTCATCTGCTCGCGGGTGAGGCGCTTCGGGTAGCCGGTGCCGTCCATCTTCTCGTGGTGGCCGCCGGCGATTTCGGGCACCTCGCGCAGATGACGCGGGAACGGCAGTTGGGCGAGCATGATCTGGGTCTGGACAATATGCTCGTTGATCTTGTAGCGCTCCTCGGCCGAGAGCGTGCCACGCTCCACTGACAGGTTGTAGAGCTCACCCCGGTTGTAGAGCAGCTCGGGCACCTCCATGCGGAAGCCCCAGCGGTTGTCGGGCGCGATGCGCTCGTGCTCGCTGCGTTCGAACATGTGCTCGGGCTTGTCGGCGAGCAGACACTCGCGCACCGGCAGCGGCGCGACAGGCACCCGCGCCATGCGCAGTCGCTCTTCGTAGGACGTGCCGAGACGGTCGTCGAGGGTGCGTAGCCAGCTGCGCCGGGCGATCTGTTCAAGGCGTTCGATCTGCGCCGGCGCCATGGACTCTCCGCCCTCGTTGCAGCTGGCAACGAAGGCAAACTCCTCGTCGAGCAACGCCCATTCGCGCACCAGTCGTGCCCGCGCCTCGAGCTCAGGCGTACCCCCCTGCATGGCCTTGAGGCACTCGATCTCGGCGTCACGCTTGAGCACTTCGAAACGCATGCGCACCTCATGGATGCGGTTGTACAGGGTCTCGAGCTTGGTCGCCTTGTCCACCACGTACTCGGGGGTAGTGACCTTACCGCAGTCATGCAGCCATGCGGCCACGTGCACCGCCTCCCATTCGTCCTCGTCGAGGCGGAAATCGCGGAACACCCCGTCTCCTGCGTCGCACGCAGCGCGCGCCAGCATCTTGGTCAGCTCCGGGACGCGGGCGCAATGGCCACCGGTATACGGGCTCTTGGCGTCGATCGCGCCCGCAATAAGCTGGATGAAAGACTCGAACAGCACCTTCTGCGCATTGATCAGCGCCTTGTTCTCGAGCGACAGCGCCGTGGAGCCGGACAGCGCCTCGATAAAGGACAGTCGCGCGCGGTCGCTCTCCTCGCGGCGCAGCAGCAGCATTGCCCCGACTTGCTGGCCTTGGCGATTGAGCAGCGGCACCGCAATCGCGTGGGCGGCATCGGTCTCCACCGCGGCCGCCTGCAGGCCGAGAATGCGCAAGGCTTCGGCATCGAGGCCAGCCGCCAGTGCAATCCCGGTTTCCAGTGCGCGCCCGAGCAGGGAAGTCGCGCCGTCGAGCGGCAGGCTGGCCGCGGTGCCGGGTAGCGGCGTGCCGTCGGCCTTGAGCGCTGCCGCCGGCACCAGGCGATCGTCCTCCACCAGATACAACACGCCCCCGGCGGCATCGGCCGCCAACACCGTTTCGACCAGAAGGCGTGGCAGCAGATCCTCGAAACGTTTCTCGGCCGCCACCGCAAGGCTGATGTCGAGAAAACGCCGGATATTGCGCTTCATGCCTTCCATCGTGGCCGCCAGCTCATTGACTTCCTTCACCAGCGAATTCACTTTCATCGTGCGCGAGAAGTCGAAGCGCTGCACGGCCTCGGCGTTCCCCACCAGTGCCTGCAGGGGACCGGCGATGCCGCGCGCCATCGACCAGGTCACCGGAATGGCGATCAGGATGACCAGCGCAGTGAGCATTGCCGACTGGCGGCGCAGGCGCAGGGCATCGGCAAACAGCTCGCTCTCGGGCACCGCCGTGACCAGGAACAGTGCCGGTGCGCCCTCGATGTGCAGTTGCGCGATGCTCATCCGCCACGGTGCATCACCGACCATCACCGCCTGTCCGCCGCGCTCGGCAGACAGGGGCAAGGAAACCTGCTGCAGCGCCGGCACGCCGAGATCGCCGAGCCGCGCAAGCTGCACCGCCACCGCCGGATCGTCGACGTCCGGCAACAAGCGTCCGATCTGCTCGTAAGCGACCACGCCCCCACCAGCATCGGCCAGCGCAAGTTCGGTGCCGGGCGTCACCTTCTGCTTTGCCAGCGAAACGCTGAGCGTCTCGAGCAGGATATCCGCGCCGACCACGGCAGCGTGGTCGGGCACCCTCACCGCCATCGTGGTGCCGACCCGGCGGCTGGAGAAAAATACATAGGGCGAGGTCACCACCCGGCCGCTTGCGACCAGCGCGGACCTGTACCACTCGCGCCCACGCGGATCGTAGGCGGCCGCGTAATCGGGCAACTCGTCGGTGCGCAGGACCGCAAGTGCGGCGTCGAGATGAACATAGCGCCCTCGCGCCAGTGTCGTGCCTTGCTCGATACTCTGAACGATGTAGCGGGCACCCGGCGGCGCGTCGAATGCGGCCGCCTCGCGTGCATCCTGCAGCTTGCGGACAAAAAAGAAATCCCCGTTGCCGTAGCCGACGTAGATCGACGACAACAGGTTCGAGCTCCCGAGCGCCTCGACCAGCAGCGGAAGTGCGGACATGCGCTCGTCGTGCGAAGTGGCGCTGACAAGCACGGTGTAACGCACCAGGCTGATCGCGGTTTCGGCAGGCGCCATGGCCAGATTGAGTTCGGTCAGGGTCTCGCGGTTGATCCGGCTGATGAGCTCCGCGGCGCTGGTTTCGAGTTGATCGCGGCTGAAGCTGTAGCCCAGCCAGCCAATCAGGCTGCCCACCGCCAGTACGAGGACGATAAACAGCGTGGAGATATGAACGCGCAGCGGAAACGGGCGAAGAGACTCTTGCAGCATGACCGGTCACACTCCTGCAAAGTCGGGGTTGTGCTCAGGCGTCCGCCATCGTCACCGGACGCAAAACGCGACTGACATGCTGGCACGACTCTCCTGACCGGGCAACCGCTGGCTGTACGCAGGCGCACGGAACGTAGCTCAACTCGCGTCGGCGCTGCCAATTTTCTGCAACGCGGCGCTACGCTGCAGCTCACGGAACGCGGGCACCATGGCATGTGCCTCAAACAGCCCGCGCACCACCTTGAACACGCGCCGAATCTCGTCACTTACAAACAGCGCACTGGTGATCGCAACCGCCAGCGCCTGGTCACCAAGCGCAAAGGCGGCCCGAATGATGTCCACCCGGGTCTGGGCGCACAGCGGGGTGGCGATCCAGGCCGCGCGCAGTGCAGCCACCTGTCGTCGCTCTGCGTCGGGTGCCATCAGCGCGCGCAATGCGTGCCACGAGGCCTTGTCGTCCAGCGAAGCGGTCTCCATGCGCGCAGCCGAGATCCCGCCCAGCGCCTGCTCGGCCTCCATCAACTCACCGGCCTCAACATGGCTGCGGGCCAGCATCAGACAGTCGGCAACGCTTACTGCGCCAGGGGCGGTGTCGTTGCGGACCACATCGCCCATTGCCGCACACGCGGTCGCGGTGTCGCCACTGAGCAGGGCCGCATCGGCGAGCAGGCGCTTGCGCACATAGTTGCGTCCGGTCTTGCTTGAGGCGGCCGCGACGGTGCGCTGGCCCTCCTCGTAGTCGCCCATCTCCAGACAGATCTGCGCCTTCAGGTCGAAGCCGCCAAAGAAGGTGGGGGCGTCGACCACCACCTGATCCATGATCGCGCGTGCCTCCTGCAGCCGGCTCTGGCCAACGAGCGCACGTGCCTTTCCCGCGCGGGCCCAGGGAAAAGGGTGGGTTTCCAGAATAGTCTCGAACGCAGCCTGGGCAGCGAGCGCATCGCCCTTGAGCAGCAGCACCTCGGCGTGCTGACGCATCAGCTCGAAGCGCTGCACCTGCCCCTCCTCGGTATCGCGCACCTGCTCGATGAAGCGCGCCGCACCGGCATAGTCCTGCGCGCGCTTGGCGGCGAACAGTGGCTTGAAGAAGCGTTTGCGGCGCAACACGCGATCGAGCCTGAGCTTGAGCCGATCGGGTGAAAACGGTTTGATGATGTAGTCGTCGGGCGCCAGCTCCACCGCGGCCACCACCTGCTCGTAGGATTGTTCCGCCGTCACCATGATGAAGACGCAATCGTCTGCCAGCATGTCGAAGCGACGCAACTCCTCAAGCAGTTGCTGGCCCGAGCGGTCGTTGCCCAGCAGGTAGTCGCACAGGATGACATCGGGCATCGCACGACGGATTCGCACGATCGCATCCTGGTAACCGGAGGAAAACTCCACCGCAAAGGCACCCATCGTCTGGGCACAGATCCGCAGGCTGTCCCGTGCCACCGGCTGGTCATCGATCACCAGAAAACGCAGCTCGCGATAGACCGCCGGACCAAGCGCGGTCACGGCAGCCACACCTCCATGATCGCGCCGCCCAACTCGCCGCCGTTGCGCAGCTCGACCCGCCCGTGCCGATCATGGCGCCGGTGCAGCGCGGCTAGCTCGCGCGCAACGAACAGGCCGACGCCCAGCTTCGCCATGCGATCGATGTCGGGTTCCTCGAAGCCCGGACCGTCGTCCTCGATCCGCAGCAACAGAAACCCGTCAGCATGGCAAGCGGACATCCGGATCTGCCTGCGCGCAAAGCGGCTCGCGTTTTGCAGCGCATTGGACAGGATGTCGAGGACCAGGTCGCGATCCAGCGGCCAGGGTTCATCGGCACTGCTGTCGCCAATGATCTCGAGCCCGAGACGATCGCAGTGCTCGCGGTTAACCAGCACGACTTCCTCGATCAGCTCGCCCGCCGAAGCCATGCCGATCGACAGGGTCTCTACATGGCGCTGCAGCTTGTAGGTGGCAAGCACGCCACTCAACCTCAGCGCCGCAAGCTCGATCGCATAGCGGGCCTCACCGAGGGTGATGCCGTGCTCGGCTTCGGCTTGCACAAGCAGGGACTCGGCGCGAAAAAGCTGGTTCTTCGCGTCGTGAACCCCCGAACTCAGAATGTCGAGTACCCGTTGCATTCCATGCTCCACACTCGTGCATGCTGCAAACGTATCACTCGCCGGCCAGTGCCGCCAGCGCTTCTGCGAGCGCTTCCGTGGACACGCCCTCGACCAGCGTTCCCGCATCTCCGGCTTCGCCACCCTGCTTGAGGCGGGCGATCGTCTGCCCCGCCTCTTTCGGCGAGTCGAAACCCCGGCTCTGCAGCAGCAAACGACCATCGCCGCCCACCAGCTTGAAATAGAAGCGGCCATCGGCCTCGCGATACTGCTTGAACTGGGGCAAGGCCTGCACCTTGGTCGCCGCCACCGTGGTCGGGGTCGCGCTGCTGTCGAGCCGGCGCAGCCCCACCGCGTGACGGATCTCGCCCAGGAAGGGGGTGGCGATCGCCCGCGCCCGCGCCGCCCCTTCCTGCAACTTCTGCTCGATCAGCGCCGGCTGGGCGATCAGCGCCTCGTAACGCTCACGCATCGGCGCCACCGCCAGCTCGATACGCTCGAACAGCGCCTGCTTGGCCTCGCCCCAGGCGATGCCGCCGGCAAACGCCGCGCGCATGGCTTGCGTCTCGGCCGGCGTGGCAAAGGCCTGGTAGAGCTGGAACAGGGCAGAGCCCTCGACCTCTTTGGGCTCGCCCGGCAGGCGCGAGTCGGTGACGATGGAAAAGATCAGCTTTCGCAGCTCGGCAGCCGGCGCGAACAGCGGGATGGTGTTGTCGTAGCTCTTGCTCATCTTGCGCCCGTCCAGCCCCGGAAGCGTCGCCACCGATTCGTCGATCGCAGCCTCGGGCAGCACGAAATGCTCGCCGTAGAGGTGGTTGAAGCGGGCGGCGATGTCTCGCGCCATTTCGATGTGCTGGATCTGGTCGCGCCCGACCGGTACCGAATGAGCCTTGAACATCAGGATGTCGGCGGCCATCAGCACCGGATACATGAACAGGCCCATATTGACCCCGGCGTCCGGGTCCTCGCCATCGGCGGTGTTCTTGTCCACCGCGGCCTTGTAGGCATGCGCACGGTTAAGCAGCCCCTTGCCTGCATTGCAGGTCAGCAGCCAGGTCAGCTCGGGGATTTCCGGAATGTCCGACTGACGGTAGAACCACACCCGCTCGGTATCGAGCCCGGCGGCAAGCCACGAGGCCGCGATCTCGAGCGTGGAGCGCTGCACCCGTGCCGGGTCGGCAGTCTTGATCAGCGCATGATAATCAGCGAGAAAGTAGAAGCTCTCGGCATCGGCACGCCGGCTGGCTTCGATCGCAGGGCGGATCGCACCTGCATAGTTGCCAAGGTGGGGCGTTCCGGACGTGGTGATCCCGGTGAGTATGCGCTGTGCGGCCATGGTGCTATCCGGCAAGTCAAAGGCGGGCAGTTTAGCGCCTTGCCGGGCCGGACGGGACGAATCACCACATCAGGCGCCTCGCCCTCAGTCGGGCGGGCCGTCCACACCCTCGCCCCTGAGCCCCAGTTCCTTACTGCCGTCGCGGGCCACATGACCAACCTCCCGGGCACTCAGCCCTAATTCCCATACCGGACAAGGACTTGGGCAATTCTTCATTGTGCGTTACAATATTTGCTCAAATTTATTATGAGTGATCCTGATCTCCTGTCGGCCTGCCTGCGCGCCACCCTGCCGCACCCGGACCCGACTCGGGGTCGCGATCGCCTGGACCATGATCCCTCACCTCATTCCGATCGGCGCCTTGCTCGCCGGGATCGCGCTCCTGCTGCTCGGCACCGGTTTGCTCAACACGGTGCTGGCGCTGCGCGGCAGTCTTGAAGGGTACACGGACGCGACGCTGGGCCTGATCGGCTCGGCCTATTTTGTCGGCTTTTTCCTCGGCACCTTCGTTGCGCCGCCACTCATCCGGCGCATGGGCCACGTGCGCGCCTTCGCCTTTTTCGCCGCGGCGACGGCGGCCTGCGTGCTGCTGCACGCACTGGTGGTGTCGGCGCCCGTGTGGATGGTGCTGCGGGTGATCACCGGCATTGCCCTGGTCGGGCTGTACACGGTGATCGAGAGCTGGCTCAACAGTGAAGTGCCCACCGAGCGCCGCGGGCAGGTATTCGCCATCTACATGGCAGTAAACCTCGGCGCGCTTGCCGCCGCGCAGCAACTGCTTCGGCTGGGTAGCCCGGCCGAGTTCACCCTGTTCGCGGTGGCGGCGATCTTTGTCTGCCTTGCGCTGATGCCGGTCACGGCCACGCGCCTGCCGCCACCGGTGCTGACCGACAGCCCGCGGCTCGGGCTCGGTCAGCTGTGGCAGGCAGCGCCGGTAGCCTGTGCCGGTGCGGTGCTCTCCGGACTGGCCATGGGTGCGTTCTGGGGCATGAGCGCGGTGTATGGCAACCGCATCGGCCTTGACGAATCCGGGGTGGCGCTGCTGATCACGCTGTCGATACTCGGCGGTGCGCTACTGCAATGGCCGATCGGCCTTTTTTCCGATCGGGTGGACCGCCGCTACGCGCTGGGGCTGGTAGCTGCCGCAGCCACGGCCGCCAGCCTGCTGTGGGCCGTGTTCGGGAATTTCGGTGAAGTCGTGCTGATTGCCGGCTTTCTGTTTGGCGCAGCCGCATTTGCGCTTTACCCGATTGTGGTCGCCCACCTCATCGACCACCTCCCGCGCGAACATATCCTGTCGGGCAACGCCGGCCTGCTCCTGCTGCACGGCGCCGGCGCCGCGGTCGGCCCGGCGGTGGCGGGCGTGCTGATGGGCTGGTTCGGGCCGGTGGCGCTGCCATTGCACTTTGCGCTGATGCTCGCGCCGCTGGCGGCATTTGCGCTGTGGCATGCACGCCGCGGCAAGGACGAAATCGTCGAAGATGCCGCGCATTTCATGCCCATGCTGCGCACCTCGGCAACCGTACTGGAAATGATGACGCCGGCGGAGGCAAGCATCGAAAGTGCGCCACCACCAGCGGAAACTACAATTGAAAGCACCGCTGACGCTCCCGTCGCAAGCGAACCTGAAACCGAATCTGAAACCGCGCAAACCACGCGCACCTGAATGACTTAGTCGGCATCCGTGTCGGCGTTCACCCACAAGGAGAACCGCACATGCTGCTCGCAACCGATCTCGATGGCACCTTTCTCGCAGGCCATCCCGAGAACCGCCAGCGCCTTTATCAACTGATCAGCGCCCACCCCGAGATCAAGCTCGCCTTCGTCACCGGCCGCGGTCTCGAGGTGGTGCTGCCGATCCTGTCCGATCCGACCATCCCGGTGCCGGACTACATCATCTGCGATGTCGGCGGCACCGTCGTCGACGGCCACACCCGCCAGGCTTTGCAGCCGCTTCAATCCGACATCGACGCGCGCTGGCCGGGAGAGCGTGCAGTGGCCGAAGCCATGGCCCGCTTCGAAGCAATCGAGCGCCAGGAAGTACCGCAACAGCGTCGCTGCTCGTACTTTTGCGAGGCCGGTGCGGTCTCCACCGACATCGAGCAGGTCGCGGCCGATCTCGGCTGCGAAGTGCTCTATTCGGCCGACCGCTATCTGGACATCCTGCCGCGCGGGGTGAACAAGGGCAGCACCCTGTCCTCGCTGGTACGCCACCTCGGCCTCGAGCACGACGATGTTCTGGTTGCAGGCGACACCCTCAATGACTTGTCGATGTACGAGGCTGGTTTCATCGGCGTGTGCGTGGGCGAATCCGAACCCGCGCTGCTCGATGCCACCCGCGACCGCGCCCGCGTGCTGCACGCCAGCCACACCGGCTGCGGCGGCATCATCGAGGCCCTGGCCCATTTCGGCTTCCTCGGCAGCGGCGGCATCGAGGCCGAAGTCCGTGCCATGGAAGCCCCTGGCAAGGCCGACCTGGTGATGGTCTACCACCGCCTGCCGTACGAGGAAGTGTTCGACAACGGTCGCCTCACCCGCCGCCGTCCGACCTCGCCCAACGGCATCATCCCGACGCTGCTGTCCTTCTTCGCTGATGGCCGCAAGGGTTCATGGGTGGCGTGGACTATCCATGACCCGAAGAAAGCGATCCCGTTCGAGATCCACACCGAGGTCGACGCAGAGCAATACCCCAAGCTGCTCGCAGCACGCGTTGCGCTGACCAAGGACGACGTCGACGTCTTCTACAAGCGCTTCTCCAAGGAGGCCTTCTGGCCCACGCTGCACACCTTCTGGGAGCGCGCGATCTTTCGCGAGGAAGACTGGGTGGTGTTCCTCAAGGTCAATCGCCTGTTTGCCGAACGCACCGCGGCCGAAGCCGCCGAAGGTGCGGTGGTGTGGATCCACGACTACAACCTGTGGATGGTGCCGGCCACACTGCGTGAACTGCGTCCGGACCTCAAGATCGCCTTCTTCCACCACACCTATTTCCCCTCTGCCGACGTGTTCAACGTGCTGCCGTGGCGGCGCGAGATCGTCGGCAGCCTGCTGCAATGCGACTACATCGGCTTCCACATCCCGCGCCAGGCGGAGAACTTCGTAGACGTTGCGCGCGGCGTGGCGCCACTCAAAGTGCTCGAAACGAAAGCCTGCGCGCCGCGTTACCTCACCTACGGCTGCGCCCTCGGGCTGGACGAGGTCACCACCGCGATCGAAGTCCATGGCCGCCGCATCGGCCTTGGCGCCCACCCGGTCGGGATCGACATCGGCCGCGTTCGCGCTGTGCTCGACGCACCGGACACCGCCACCCGCATGGCCAGCCTGCGCCGCGACCTCGCCGGCACCCGCGTGATCCTGTCGGTCGAGCGCCTCGACTACACCAAGGGCACGCTGGAGAAGCTGGTCGCCTTCGAGCGCCTGCTCGAGGAGCACCCGGAACTGTGCGGCAAGGTATCGCTGCTCGCAGTGTGTGTGCCGGCGGCCAAGGAGATGACGGTTTATGACGAACTGCAAACCCTCATCGAGCAGGCGGTGGGCAAGGTCAATGGACGCTTCGCCCGTGTCGGCTGGACCCCGGTGCAGTTCTTCTTCCGCGCCCTGCCCTTCGAGGAGGTAGTGGCCTGGTATGCGATGGCCGACGTGATGTGGAT
>JAUSOD010000084.1 GCA_030656215.1 Azoarcus sp. | reverse complement strand
CAGCCTTCCGATCGAATCGGTCTTGCGCAAGGTCTGGCGGATGATCCCCACGTAGTGCTTCAGCACCTGGTCCCCGGCGGCATGGCCGTACGCGTCGTTGACCTGCTTGAAGTGGTCGAGATCGGTCATCAGGAGCGCCGCCTGACTGCGGAGGCGTTTTACCCGCGCCAGTTCGGCGTCGAGCAGTTCAAGGAAGTGGCGGCGGTTGCTGACACCGGTCAGCGGGTCGGTGGTGGCGAGGCGGATCAGTTCCTCCTGCCGCGCCTTGAGTTCGGAAATATCCCGAAACACCACCACCACACCTTTGCGATGGCCCTGTTCGTCGATCGGAGTCACCGTCATTGCAACCGGGAAGCCACTGCCGTTTGCACGGATGAACCAGTCCTCGCATTCACGCGCCTTGCCGTCCCTGAGCGTCATGAAAACCGGGCACTCCTCGTCCGGGTAGGGCGTGCCGTCCGCGTGCCGATAGTGAAACAGGCGATGCTGATTGTGGCCGATGATCTGCTCGTTGCGGTAACCGAGCATGCGCAATGCAGACGGGTTTACAAAGCTCGCCAGCCCGTCACGATCCACCCCATAGATGCCCTCGCCGGCAGTATGTAGCAGGAGTTCGTTCTGGTGCGACAGGTGCGCGATGGCGGCCGTCTGCAGATCAAGTTGGCGCTGCCATTCCGAGCGTGACCGGCGCAGCAGAGCCAGCATCAGGAACTGGGTGACGGCATAGACCATCAGCGCGGTTCTGATGATGGTCGAGCGCGCCTCCTTATGCGCCGCAAGCTGGGCTGTCGCTGCCCGCCAGATGAGGATCGTACCTACTGCGGGCCGCAAGGGGTCCAGTTGTCCAAGGTGGTCGCGCAGCGGAAATTGAACCGTATGGAACGGGGTGCCCTGCCACTCCAGCAGGTCCGACTCGAGCCCCGTGGTGTCTGCATCAAGCATCGAAGCGTTGATCCACTCAGCTGCCTCGGGACGGGAGCTGGAAAGGAGGTAGCAGCATGCCCGCTGTGCCGGACTGCTCACATCCGGGCGGTAGGTCTCCCACATGGCATGAGAAACTGCCTTGGATTTGAGCAGCACCGCGATGCCGATATCGAGCTTGTTGCTCAGGCGCATGAGCAAGCCTTCCAGCCCAAGACCGACTTCAAGCACGCCGACCGGTTGTGAGGGGCCATCGTCCGGCATGCTCATTACCGGCACGCCGCCGCGGATACCGGCGTAGGCGCGCCCGATCTCGAATCCGCTACGTGGCACGAGATCGTCCTGCACCCCCCGTAACAGTGGCCTGAGATCGATCAGGGTATCGCCATACTCACCGAGGGCGTGCAGGCGCAGGAAAGAGATCAGATCCGGTGCGAGCAGAAACTGCAGTTGGCGCAAATCGTAACGATCATGCAAGCCTCGCCATTGCTCGCGCATCCTGTCGTTCAGCGCCTGACGAAGCAGACCAATGCCGGGCCCGCCGCTGCCTTCGACCTGAAACACTTGAGTTGCCTCGGCGAGCAGGCGCCTTTTTTCCGGCTCCGAAGCCATGCTGTAGGCGAGCGTCAGCGCCTCATGTTCCAGTTCGGCCTGGGCGGCGAGATACACGCTTTGCAGTCGGGTGGCTTCCTGCTCACGTTGCACCGTAAAGCGTTCGTCGACTTGCTGCAACGAAAGCACGGCCACTGCCGCAAAGATTGCAGCAAGCAGGCTGCTGGCAATCAGTACCACAGTTCTGTATGGCAAGATTTCCCACCCGGGTTAGCGCTATAGATTAAGTCTATGCTTCCTGGGGCACGGCGTCTGCGAATTAATCAACAACCCTTGCCGGGTATGCCGCCATCAACCGGAAAATTTCTGTGGCCTTAGTACGCCCACGTCAGCAACGAACGCAACCATTGCATAGTGAAGAAAGTAGGCTTTCTCCACATGTGTGGTGATGGTGACTGCGGTTTTCACGTCACACAGAATCTCCATGCGGATGCTCCGGTCAGCGTCCCAGGTGCCATTACGATCGCCATGGCTGCCTCTGCCGCGGACGTCGGCAACGGTGTAGCCATGGGCACCAAGGCGCATGACGTCCTGTGCGAGTTTGTCTTCCAGTGCTTTTTCGGCAATCAGGACGACGAGTTTGCATTTATGTGTATTGGGCATGGTTTCAGCTCCCGTGAATCAGGCCAACGATGCGATGGTATAGCGGTATTCCGATCAGCAGATTGAAGGGGAAGGTGATCACCAGCGCGGCGGTGATCGACAAGCCCGGGTTTGCTTCGGGGATCGCAATTCGCATCGCAGCCGGTGCGGCGATGTAGGACGCGCTCGCTGCGAGCGTCGCAAGCAGCAGCGTACCGCCGGCAGACAGTCCGATTGCGGTTCCGAGCACAGCCCCCAGCACTGCGGACACGATGGGCATGCCGATTGCAAAAACAGCGAGAAAAACGCCGCTCGAGCGCAGGGCGCCCGCCTGAGCCGCCGCCACCAGTCCCATCTCGAGCAGGAACAGGCACAACGCACCCTTGAACAGATCGAAGAAGAAAGGCTCCAGCGGCTCCAAGCCCTTGGGGCCCGCCGCCCAACCGATCAGCAGGCCGCCGGCCAACAACACCATGCTCTTGCCCAGGAAAATCTCGTGCAGCAGGGTGCCCCAGCGGATTTCACGCCATTGTCCGCCAAGGCGGGCGAGCAGGACCCCGATCGCTATCCCTGGCATCTCCAGCAACACGAGAAAGAGCGGCAGATAGGCTTCGTAGGGTAGGTTACGGGCGGCGAGATAATCGACTGCCACCGCAAAGGTCACGACGCTGACCGATCCGTAGTGACCGGCGATCGCCGCAGCGTTGAAGCGATCCAGGCGGCCGAGTTTGTACAGAATGGGAAACGCGATCAGCGGAATCACAACCCCGAGCGCGATTACGGCCAGCGCCTGTGGCAGCACTTCCATCGGCGCCTGCTTTGCCAGCTCCATTCCGCCTTTGAGGCCGATGGCAAGCAAGAGATAGATCGAAAGCGCCTCGTAAAGCTGGGCGGGCAGCTTGAGGTCCGAACGGGCAAGGCGCGCAACAAAGCCCAGCACGAAGAAAAGTGCGATTGCATCCATGGAGTATTCCGGTAAGAGTCAGTCTTCGGCGCTGAGCGACGCACGCATCGGTCGCAGCAGATAGCGCGCCGGGTCGACAGCTTCGCACAGATCGCGTTCCAGCGGCAAAGGTTCCCCGGACAGCTGCGCCGCGAGCAATTCGCCGGCGAGAGCGGCCCATACCAGCCCGCGGGCACCAAACCCCGAGACTGCATACAGGCCAGGTTGGCGGGGGATGTCTGCGAGCGTGGTGCCGGGCGCGAGTGTGGTGACTGCGGGCAGTGCGCCGACCATGGGCAGGCGGTCGGGAGAGGCCGGGCGAAAGCCGACCCGGCCCTGCAGTTGGGTCGGATCGAGTCTGGCGGTGTAGCCGGGCAGCATCGCTTCGAGGGTGTCGAGGTTCTCGCGCTGATCGCGTTCGCGCAGCTCGGTGTCCTCATCATCGACATCGAAAGTGGCGCCGGCGCAGCGCACGCCGTCGACCTCGGGGCTCAGGTAGCCCATGCGGCATATCACCACCCGTGGCGCACTGCCGGTGGTGGCCGGAAGCAGGGTCACCTGGCCGCGGGCACTCACCATGGGCACGGCCGCAGCCTCGGGAAAGCCACTCAGCCCGGTGCCGGCCGCAAGAATGAGGATGGGTGCGGATGCGATCACGTCTCCGTTCGCATCCTGCGCATGCCAGGTGTCGCCCGTGTGCTCGATGCGATCCACCAATCGCAGCCAGTGGGTATGGATCCGCTCAGGGTGTGCAGCCAGGTTGGCCGCGCACAGGGTAGGGGGTTGGACCCAGCCGCTGCTCGCGAACCACCAGCCGCCCAGCGGCACCGGCCAGTCACCGATGCGGCTCGCTTCATCCGCGTCGACGAAGCGCAGCAAGCTGTCAGGCAGGCCGAGCTTTGCCACCACGGCACGCATGGTGGCCTCCTGTACCGGGTCGCGCGCCAGGTGCAGCACGCCACAAGCCTGGGCGCGCACCACCAGCCCGCGCGCCCGAAGGTCCTGTACATGCTGCCAGCCGTAGAGCGCGCCCGCGCGAGTGAGGCGGCTCATGCGGTTGTCGTCGATGTTGGGCAGCGGGCGCATTACCCCGGCGTGGTTGCCCGATGCGCCCTGGCCCGGTCGATCGGCCGCGTCGATGAGCTCGACCCTCCATCCGCGCGCAGCCAGGCGCTCCGCCACCGAGCAGCCGGCCACCCCGGCACCGATCACGATCGCATGACGTGTGCAAGTCTGGCTCGCATCGTCTGCGCGCGGATTGTCTGCCGCCCGATCGCCAGCAGCCGAGGCATTCAGCGCAGAAGAGTCTGCAGCCGAGAGGACTGTAGTCGAAGCCCCAGGCGTCGGATTCGCTCGGGTCGGACGCCCGACATAGTGGCCCCGCAGCATCTGCCGCTTGCCGCCGAAGCCGGGCGCCTTTTTGACCACGAAACCGGCGCGGCGCAAACCCTCGCGTACCTCGCCCGCCACCGACCAGGTCGCCAGTGTGGCGCCGGGTGCGGCAAGGCGGGCGAGCGTGTAGTACACCCGGGCCGACCACAGGTCGGGATTTTTTTGCGGAGCGAAGCCATCGAGCATGAAGGCGTCGACCCGCGCAAGGATCCTCCCCAGTCCTTCGCGGGCGTCACCGAACTGCAGCGTGAGGCAAACTCGTCCCTCATCCAGGTGCAGGCGGTGCAGGCCCGGTGCAAGACAGGGCCAACGGGCATGAAGCTCGTCCGCAAGCGCGGCGAACTGCGGCCAGCCGGCGTGGATCCGGATCAGGTCTTCAACCCGAAAGGGGTGAAGCTCGCACGAGATGAAGTGCAGCGTATCGGCGCGTGCCGGATCCGCCCGCCACGCAGCCCAGGTGGTGAGAAAATTGAGCCCCATTCCGAACCCGGTTTCGAGCACCACAAACTGACGCCGCCCGCGCCAGCGTTCCGGCAAGCCGTTTCCCGCCAGAAAAACATGCTGTGCCTGACCAAGACCCCCGTCGTAGGAGTGATAGACATCGTCGTAGCGGTCGGACAGGAAGGTGCCGTCCTCGGCAACGCGATACTGGGCAGGCGTGATCGGCATGGTGCGGGCAGCTTGGGTTCAGCGTTGATGGGCAAGTGCCACGATGATTTTCTCGGCCATGGTGGCAAGCTCGGCCGCATCTGCCTTTTCACGTCCGTGCGAGCGCAGGCGCAGGTCGGGGAAGCGCGGAATGATGTGGAAGTGTACGTGCGGCACCGTCTGCCCCGCCGCGACCCCGTTGAACTGCGAGATCAGCAGCCCCGGCGCACCGGTGGCCTGTTGCACCGCACGGGCGAGGTTGCGGGTGGTGAGTATGGTGGCCTGCAGGGCGCCATCGGAGAGGTCGGTGATGAACTCGGCGGGCTCCTTGGGCAGCACCAGGGTGTGGCCGTCGGCCTGCGGCATGATGTCGAGGAAGACCAGCGTGTGCTCGTCCTCGAAGACGCGCTGACAAGGGAGTTCGCCGCGCAGGATGCGGGCAAAGATGTTGGTGTTGTCGTAGGCCATGCTTCAACCTCCAATAGTTGGGTGGTCAGGTGGGTTGAACGGGAGAGGCGGAGCGGGTTCGGACTGGCTGCTCAGGCCGCTTCAAAGTGTTCCAACATCAACTGCACGCTGGAGACGCCATTGTATTCATTGATCGACAGCTTGTAGGCGGCCCGGATATCGCCCGGCGCACCGTCGGCATGGTTGAACTGGATCGCATCGAAGCGCACACCGCGACGCGACAGTTCAAGCTTGAGGTGGCGATCCTTCAGCAGGCGCTGGCGTTCGACCCGGAACACGTCGTCGAACACCGGTGCTGGGAAGCCCTGGCCCCAGATCTCCTGGTCGAGCATGCGCGCGGACTCGAGGCTCATGTAGCCGGATTCGAGCGTGCCGTCGGTTTCGATCCGGCGCTGCAGGTCGGCGGGGTCGACGAGGCCGGCGACGACCTCCTCGAATACCGCGCGAAAGCGGTCGAGCTCAGTTTCGTGGATGGTGAGTCCGGCCGCCATGGCGTGGCCGCCGAAGCGCACGATGAGGTCGGGCTCGCGCTTGGTGACGAGATCGAGCGCATCACGCAGGTGCAGGCCGGCAATGGAACGCCCGGACCCCTTGAGTTCGCCATCATTGCCGCGGGCAAAGGCGATGGTCGGGCGGTGGAGCTTCTCCTTGATCCGCCCGGCGACGATGCCGATCACGCCCTGGTGCCAGTCGGGCTCGAACAGCGCGATGCTGGCGTTGTTGCCGGCGTCGAAGCCTTCGAGGCGGATCAGCGCTTCTTCCTGCATGCCGGCCTCGATCGAGCGCCGTTCGCGGTTGAGGCGGTCCAGATCCTGGGCGATGTTCATCGCCCGGCCGGGGTCGTCGGTGATCAGGCATTCAATGCCCAGGCTCATGTCCGACAGACGCCCGGCGGCGTTGAGCCGCGGGCCGAGGGCGAAGCCCATGTCGAACGCACTGGCACGTGCGGGATCGCGGCTGGCGACCGCGAACAAGGCGCGGATGCCGGGTTGCATGCGCCCGGCACGCATGCGCTGCAAGCCCTGCGAGACGAGGATGCGGTTGTTGTGGTCGAGCTTGACCACGTCGGCCACGGTGCCCAGCGCCACGAGGTCGAGCAGTTCGGCCAGATTCGGCTCCTTGGCATCGGTGAAGGCGCCGCGCTCGCGCAGTTCGGCGCGCAGGGCGAGCATGGTGTAGAACATCGCGCCGACCCCGGCCAGCGCTTTGCTCGGAAAATCGCAACCGGGCTGGTTGGGGTTCACGATCACGTCGGCGTCGGGCAGCACGTCGCCCGGCAGGTGGTGATCGGTGATCACCGTGGCCATGCCGTGGGCGCGCGCGGCGGCGATGCCTTCGACGCTGGCGATGCCGTTGTCCACGGTGATCAGCACGTCGGGCTCGAGCCGCGCGGCGATCTCCACCATGGCCGGGGTGAGGCCGTAACCCAGCGTGATGCGGTCCGGCACCAGATAGTGCACGTCGGCACCAAAGGCGCGCAGCGCACGCACGCCCACCGCGCAGGCGGTGGCGCCGTCGCAGTCGTAGTCGGCCACGATCACCATGCGGGCGCCGGCCTCGATTGCGTCGGCCAGCAGGGTTGCGGCTTCACGTGTGCCGGTGAGGGCATCGGGCGGCAGCAGGGCGCGCAGCGAGGTGTCGAGCTCGCCTTTGACGCGGATGCCGCGGGCGGCGTAGAGCCGGGCGAGCAGCGGATGGATGCCGGCGTCGGTCAGCGCGGTGAGGGCGCGCTGCGGGATATTGCGGGGCTGGATGCGGGTCATGGAATGGGCTGCTCGGACATCGGAGTGCTCGCTGCGGCGGGCGCCAGCGACTTGAGGAAGGCATCGAACGCGAGTGGTTTGCGCCAGAAGCGCCAGTGGTCGCGTGCGCCGGCGGTGAGCTGCAGGGTGGCGCGGTCGCCGGGGGCGGTGAGGCTCAGGTGTTGGAGCTTGCCGCTGCGCAGCGCGTCGGCGAGCGGGGCGAACCACGCTTGCTCGATGCGGGTGAGGGCACTGCGCCATGCGTCCAGGTCGAGCTGTAGCGAAGGGCGGAGCAGGTCGTCGAGGATCACCAGGGTGTCCTGGCGCAGGGCCAGGCGGACATCCGGGACGGATGCCGGGACCGCGGCCGCCCGTGCCAGCCCGAGGGTGACCGGGTCGCTACCCTGTACCGCGGGCAGCGGCGAACGCACGGTGGCGTCGAGGTGGCCCGCGCCCCAGAACCACAGGCTGTTGACCGGTCGCAGGCCGGCTGCCTCGCGGGCCTGGTTGATTGGGTGGTTGTGAAGCACGATCTGCACTTCGTTCATGGTGCGCTGCCACAGCCGCGCATCGTCACCTTCGGGCAGAAAGTGCTTGATCGGGCGGCCGATGACGTCGTGCAGCGGATACAGCTGGGCCTGGGTCGGCCGCGCCAGGCGCAGGTACCAGCGCGTGGGCGTGCTGGCCTCGAACCGGCCGAGGTCGGAAAACGTGTCATTGAGCGCGGCGACGAGCCCGCTTACCTCCGCCGGCTTGAGTTCGTCGGCCGGAAACTCACCCAATAGCATGTGTTCGCGGGCGAAGGACAGGTTCACCGGGTCGGCGCACAGCCAGTCGGCATGCGCTTGGGTGGGAACGTCGGTGGGAAAGTCGGTGGGAGCGCCAGTGGGCACGTCGCAGGGGAGGTCAGACTCGCCCAGGCGACGCAGTGCGGCTAGCGGCAGCGGCGTGGAGGCGAGGCCGAACAAGCGCGCAAGCTGACGGTCGAGCGGCTCAAACGCGGAAACGCTGCGCTGCCCCAGGCCGAGAAGGCGCTCGAGCGCCGGCAGCGCAAGATCGGCGGCGGGCCGGTTGGCCTGCGCGCTGGGCCAGATCAGGCCGGGAAGAACGAGGTGAATCTGCATGGAAGAACCGGGACGTGAAGCGTGTGGAGTCTAGCATGTAGGTCACGAGTGGGATTCGGCAAAGACCGCCCCGACGGGGTCGGCATCGTCCTCGGCCACAGCCGGGTGACCTCTCAGGCCGCGTTACTCAACAAAGGCCAGCGTACCTCGATCTCGTCCCAGGGAACGAAAACCCGGCCCTCTTCGTTCTTCTCGACCACCATCCAGTCCATCAGTGCGCTCACATCCTTATGCACGTTTCGATAGTGCCGCCCCAGGTGCTTGGCCAAGGCGTAAATCGTTAGCGGGCCAGTAGCCTTGAGGGCCTCCACCAGCTCCCAGCGCCGGGTCGTAAAAACAGTGGTGAACTGCGCCATGGTCTCGAACCCCACACCAAAATACGGCGCGACGTGTTCTCGAGCGACCGTGCTCGCCAAGGTCATGCCGAAGCGGTCCAGCGCTGCCCGTGCGGGTTGAATCTCGATATGGAGCGTGTGAGTCACGGTTGAACCTCCTGCACGTCATGCATGAAGTCGTTCAGCAGCGTGGGGACATCGACAAATTGGTAGGCCGATTCCACATTGCTCAAGTGCTTGTGGTCGCCCTTTCCACGTTCATTGTCGTAACCGACCACACGCCTGCCTTCAATCAGATAGACCAGCCGGTATTTGTACAAGTGCCCTGCAGGTGGCACAGGTTCGGCGACTTGCCAGACCACGCCCTCCAGTCGCCCCGCACCAAATGCCTGCTTGAACGCGTGCAGGCAAACTGATTTCTTCGCGTTATTCTGCTTCATGGTATGGGGCGTGGCAAGCCCCATGCCAACATGCAGCTTGCCTTTGTCGGACAGGGCAGGTTGGGAACACGCTGGTACGCGGCAAGTCCGACTGGAGAGGCCAGGCTCATGGGCTAGGGGGAGCGTTTTCAGGAGTGTGCATCATACGCAAAATATGCGTTTGTGCTAATACAGAAGTGCGTGGTTCCTGCGATAAATCGATTCAATCATGACGACGATAGGTAAAAAGGTGAAAGCATGGGGGAGGGCTTGGCGCTCGGGACCGATACAATGGCGGCCATCATGAGTTCAGCCCCCTCGATCCTGCCCACCGCTGCCGCCCGCCGGAAGCCCGCCTCCTTTTTGCCCATGTCCCGCGCCGAGATGAATACCCTCGGCTGGGACGCGTGCGACGTGATCCTGGTCACCGGCGACGCCTACATCGACCATCCCAGCTTCGGCATGGCGCTTGTTGGCCGATTGCTGGAAGCGCACGGTTTTCGGGTAGGCATCATCAGCCAGCCGGACTGGCTGTCGGCCGAACCTTTCCGTGCGCTCGGCAGGCCGAGGCTGTATTTCGGCATCACCGCCGGCAACATGGATTCGCTGGTCAACCGCTACACCTCCGACCGCAAGATCCGTTCCGATGATGCCTACACGCCGAATGCGGCGCCGGGCAAGCGGCCGGATCGGGCCGTCACCGTGTACGCCCAGCGTGCGCGTGAGGCCTTCCCCGGGGTGAATGTGGTGATTGGTAGCATCGAGGCGTCGCTGCGCCGGATCGCCCATTACGACTACTGGTCGGACAAGGTGCGGCGCTCGGTGCTGCCCGACTCCAAGGCCGACATTCTGCTGTTCGGCAATGCGGAACGCGCGCTGGTGACGCTCACGCAGCGACTCGATGCCGGAGAGGCGATCGAGACCATCCGCGATCTGCGCGGTACCGCGTTCATGGTAAAGCCCGGCTGGCTGCCCGAAGGCTGGGTCGAGACCGCCTCCACCGCGATCGATCGTCCGGGGCGGATCGACACCCATCCCGATCCGTATTCGATGGAGCCCACGGTGTCGGTGCCGAAACCGGCGGCCGACGGTGCCCAGCCGGTACGCATCGTCCCGTTGGCCGAGCGCATGGCCGCCCGCCGGACGCAGCGCGACCACACCGTGGTGCGCCTGCCGGACTACGAGGTGGTGAAGGACGACCCGGTGATGTATGCGCACGCCTCGCGCGTGTTCCACCTCGAATCGAACCCGGGCAATGCACGCGCGATGGTGCAGCGCCACGGCGAGGGACCTGGCGCGCGCGACGTGTGGCTCAACCAGCCGCCGGTGCCACTGAGCACGCCCGAGATGGACTTCGTCTACGGCCTGACTTACGCTCGCCAGCCGCATCCGGCCTACGCCGGTGAGCGCATTCCGGCGTGGGACATGATCAAGTTCTCGATCAACATCATGCGCGGCTGTTTTGGCGGCTGTACCTTCTGCTCGATCACCGAGCACGAGGGGCGCATCATCCAGAGCCGCTCGGAGGCGTCTATCCTGCGCGAAATCGAGGAGATCCGCGACAAGTCGCCGGATTTCAAGGGCCATATCTCCGACCTCGGCGGGCCGACCGCCAATATGTACCGCATGGCGTGCAAGGATCCGGAAATCGAACGTTCCTGTCGGCGGCTGTCCTGTGTGTATCCGGGCATCTGCGAGAACCTCGGCACCGACCATGGTCCGCTGATCCAGCTTTACCGCAAGGCGCGGGCGATTCCCGGGGTCAAGCGCATCACCATCGGCTCCGGTCTGCGCTACGACCTCGCGGTGCGCTCACCCGAATACGTCAAGGAACTGGTCACCCACCACGTCAGCGGGCTGCTGAAGATCGCGCCCGAGCACAGCGAGGAAGGCCCGCTCTCCAAGATGATGAAGCCGGGCATGGGCGCCTATGAAGCCTTCCGCGAACTGTTCGAGAAGTACTCGAAGGAAGCGGGCAAGAAGCAGCACCTGGTGCCGTACTTCATCGCCGCGCATCCGGGCACCACCGACGAAGACATGCTCAACCTCGCGCTGTGGCTCAAGGAGCGCGACTTCCGTCTCGATCAGGTGCAGACCTTCCTGCCCACGCCGATGGCGATCGCGACCGCGATGTACCACACGCGCAAGAATCCGCTGAGGAAGGTGTCAGCCGATTCCGAAGCCGTCGAGACCGTGCGCACGGGGAAATTGCGCAAACTGCACAAGGCTTTTCTACGCTGGCACGATCCGGAGAATTGGCCGGTGCTGCGCGAGGGCTTGATGCGCATGGGCCGCGCCGACCTGATCGGCAGCGGGCCGAGGTGTCTCGTGCCACGGCAGCAGCCCGCTGGTCTCCAGCCGGCACGAAACGATGCACGGGCCGAACCCGTGGTGCGCCGTAGTGCGGCGGGCGTGCCGAGTACAGGCGCCCCTCGCTCCGGCGGCAAGCGCACGGCGGGATCGACATTCGTCCATCGTGCCCGGCCACCGGTAAGGGGGCGCTGAGTTCCCGTACGCTGTCGATGTCAAACGCCTTCAGCATCGAACTGGAGGTGTCCGACGAGCAGCCCGATTATCATTGCGCGCTCCGCGCCATTTTCCTGGTTGGTTCAATGCGTTATGAATTCCTGATTGGCTTCCGCTACACCCGCTCGCGCAAGCGAGCACAGGGCCGCAACCGCTTCATTTCCTTCATCTCGCTGGTGTCCATGCTCGGCATTGCGCTGGGCGTGGCGGCGCTCATCGTGGTGCTGTCGGTGATGAACGGCTTCCAGGAGGAACTGCGTACCCGCATCCTCGGTGTTGCCTCGCATGTGCAGGTGCAAAGCCTTGATGGCGAGTTGCGGTCGTGGCAGCAGGTGGCGGATCAGGTCGGGCGGCATCCGTCCACCCGTGCGGTGGCGCCCTATGTGCAGGAGCAGGGCATGCTGTCGTTCGATGAGGTCGTGCGCGGCACCATGGTGCGCGGCGTGCTTCCGGCGCTGGAGGACAAGGTGGCTGATTTTGGTCAGACGATGAAGGCAGGCAGCTTCGATTCGCTGCAGGCGGGGCGCTTTGGCATGGTGCTGGGGCGCGACCTTGCGCTGGCACTGCGCGTGGGCCTCGGCGACAAGGTGACGCTGATCGCCCCGCAGGGGCTGGTGACGCCAGCGGCAGTGTTGCCGCGGGTGAAGCAGTTCGAGGTGGTCGGCATCTTCGAGGCCGGCATGTACGAGTACGACTCCGGTCTGGCGCTGATTCATCTGGCTGACGCCCAGGCGCTGTACCGGATGGGCGATTCGGTTACCGGGGTGCGGCTCAAGCTCGACGATCTGTTTGCCGCGCCGCGGGTGGCGCGCGAGTTGATCGGCTACCTGGAGGAACCGGGGCTGACGGTGAACGACTGGACCCGCAGCCACGCCAACTTTTTCCGTGCAGTGGCGCTGGAGAAAACCATGATGACACTGATCCTGTTCCTGATCGTCGGCGTCGCCGCCTTCAACATCGTGTCCACGCTGGTGATGGCGGTGCAGGAGAAGTACGCGGATATCGCCATCCTGCGCACCCTGGGGGCGAGCCCGGGTTCGATCATGACCATCTTCGTGCTGCAGGGCTCGATCATCGGCCTGGTCGGCCTGCTCGCGGGGCTTGGCGGTGGCTTGGCGATTGCGCATAACCTCGACGTGGTGATCCCGGTGCTGGAGACGATCACCGGCGCCACCCTGTGGAACAAGGAAGTCTATTACATCAACGAATTGCCTTCGAAGGTGCTCGCGAGCGACGTGGTGAGCATCCTCACGGTGTCCTTCGTGCTGACCCTGCTGGCCGCGCTTTATCCGAGCTGGCGGGCGTCGAAGGTGAATCCGGCCGAGGCCCTGCGTTATGAGTGAAGCGATGAATCAGCCTGTGCTGGCCTGCGATGGGCTGGAGAAGCAGTTCCGCGAAGGGGCGGATGCGGTCAAGGTGTTGGACGGGGTCACGCTGGCGGTGGCGCGTGGCGAGCGCCTCGCGATTGTCGGCGCGTCCGGTTCGGGCAAGAGCACGTTGCTGCATCTGCTCGGCGGGCTCGATGTACCATCGGCTGGTGCCGTGCGCTTGATGGGGAAGGATTTTTCCACGATGTCGGATGCGGCACGCGGCAATCTCCGCAACGTGGCACTTGGCTTCGTCTATCAGTTTCATCATCTGCTGCCCGAGTTCTCCGCGCTGGAGAACGTCGCCATGCCGCTCTATATCCGGCGCATGGAGCAGGCCGAAGCCAATGAGCGGGCCGCAGCCATGCTGCGCGAGGTGGGGCTCGGGCACCGCCTCGACCACGCGCCCGGCGAGCTGTCCGGCGGCGAGCGCCAGCGCGCGGCCATTGCCCGTGCGCTGGTCACCGAGCCGGCCTGCGTGCTGGCCGATGAACCCACCGGCAATCTGGACCGTCGCACGGCCGACGGCGTGTTCGACCTGATGCTGTCGCTCAACGAACGGCTGTCGACCAGTTTCGTGATCGTGACTCATGACGAAGCAATGGCACGACGGGCCCAACGCATGCTGCGGCTCGATGACGGAATTTTGACTCAGGACGTCGGCGGTAGCTGATTGCGGCTCAGCGCACGCCGCCGCCACTGGCGGATCAGCCATACCCGCCACGCCGCCCTGACTGCCAGGTAGCCGCTCAGCGACAGGCCGGCAGCCAGCAACACCAGGCCGAGTGCAAGTGGTTTGCCCAGGCCTGCCATCCATTGAATCAACCCGCCGGCCCAGCCGGCGAGGTCCATGCCGACCATCTCCGGTGGTGCGATGAAGGCCGTTCTGACATCACCCAGTATCCAGCCACCCAGCCCGAACGCAATGAGGTAGAGCGGGACGATGGTCAGCGGATTGGTGTACAGGGTGATGATCAGCGACAGCGGAAGGTTCACCCGCAACACCACGCACAGGATGGCCGCGCCCAGCATCTGCAGCGGCCCCGGTATCAGTCCGCAGAACAGACCGACTGCCACCGCACCGGCCGCCGAGTGCCGGTTCAGGTACCACAGGCGTGGATGAAGCAGGGTGCTTGAGAACGGCTTCAGCCAGCGGTTCTCTCGAATCGCCTCATGCTTGGGGAGGAATCTTCTCAGCGCTTTTTTCATGTTCAGTTCAAGTTTAACAGTCGGCCGTGCCCGCCACGGCTCGTTCCTGCTTGCCATCCAGAGACGGCCAAGGGCATGATTCTGGATTATGCAAATGGCAAGCTTCGCTTTCCTCCTCGGTGTCTGGTGCTTGCAGCAGCAGAGCTCGCTGCCCGCGCTCGATCCGACCGTGGCGATGTTGCTCGCCGTGCTGCTGGGAGGCATGGCAACGACGGTGTTCGTCATGCGCCGCAAGCTTGTAGGTGGTGCGCTTCACCTGCTGTCCGTACTGAGCATGACGGTGATTCTTGCTGCAGGTTTTCTCTATGCCGCAGCGTGTGCGCAAAACCGCCTTTCCGATGCGCTGTGGGGTGATCTCGAGGGTGTCGACATCCGCCTGACCGGAGTCGTTTCCGATCTGCCGCAGATGCTTGGCGAAGGGGTGCGCTTCGTGTTTCAGGTGGAACGGGTCGAGGCGCCCGACCTGGATGCGTCGGCGGTGCCGCAACGTATCCTGTTGTCGTGGTATCGCGCCCGGGGCACGGATGCGCCGCTCCCGGTGGTGACGCCCGGCGAGCGCTGGCAATTCGTGGTGCGACTCAAGCGTCCGCATGGCGGGGCGGTGCCGGGCGGCTTCGACTATGAGGCATGGTTGCTCGAGCACAATCTGCGTGCAACGGGCTACGTGCGCGACAAGGCAGGCGCTACGCGGATCGAGGAGGATGTCGGCGGATTCATGCATGCGGTGCATCGCCTGCGGAGCGAGATCCGCCAGTCTTTCAAGGCGATCTTGCCCGAGGCACCTTACACCGGGGTGTTGATCGCGCTCGCGGTCGGTGACCAGAAGGCCATCGGAAACGAGCAGTGGGAGGTATTCCGCCGAACCGGCGTAAGTCATCTGGTCGCGATATCCGGATTGCATGTGTCGCTGGTGGCGCTGATTGCAGGCGGATTGTGTGCGATGGTGTGGCGCCGCCGCCCCGCGCTTGTGCTGCGCCTGCCGGTACGCAAGGCCGCCGCGGTGGCGGGGTTTCTTGCGGCAGCGGGCTACGCCCTGCTCGCCGGGCTGGGAATTCCGGTGCAGCGGGCGCTGATCATGCTGGGTGTGCTTGCGCTGGCGATGCTCGCCGGGCGCGAGACCAAGCCCGGTCAGGTGCTCGCACTGGCGCTGCTGTGCGTATTGCTGATGGACCCATGGGCGGTGCTGTCGGCTGGCTTCTGGCTATCCTTCGGCGCGGTCGGCATCATTCTTTTCGTGGTGGGGGGAAGGGTGGGCGAGATGCCGGGCTGGCTGGCAGCGGTCAGAATCCAGCTTGCGATCACCCTCGCCACCATTCCGGCCCTGCTGTTGCTGTTCCAGTCCTTTTCGCTGGTCTCGCCGCTGGCCAATGCGGTGGCGATTCCGCTGGTGAGTTTTGTCATCACGCCGCTGGCGCTGGCCGCGATTGCCTGGCCCGACGCCTGGTTGCTGGTGCCTGCGCATGGTGTCGTCACCCTGATGATGGCCTGGCTGGAATGGCTGGCTGGCTCCGGGCTTGCATTGTGGCAGCGGCCAGCGCCGCCCGCGTGGATGGTGATCTGCGCCAGTGTTGCGGTGCTGGTGCTGCTGCTGCCGCGCGCAACCCCGGGCAAACTGGCTGCGCTGTGCATGATTGCGTGCTTGCTGCTGTGGCAGGTTCCGCGTCCGGCGGTCGGTGCGTTTCAGGCGACGGTGCTCGATGTGGGGCAGGGGTTGGCGGTGCATGTTCAAACCGCGGCTCACGACCTGTTGTTCGACACCGGGCCACCGTATGGCGCCACCACCGACGCTGGGGAGCGCGTGCTGGTGCCGTACCTGCGTGCTCGTGGGGTGAGCCGGATCGACCGCCTGATCCTGTCGCACGACGATGTCGATCATGTCGGCGGAACCCGCAGCGTGCTGGCAGCGGTGGCCACCGATCACATTCTGGCCGGAGAACATGTGCTGACACTGCGCGGGCTCGAGCAATGGCCGGCAGCGCCGTGCCTTGCCGGTGTGGCGTGGGAGTGGGATGCAGTCCGCTTTGAAGTGCTTGCGCCATCGACTCAATTGCCAGGCGCGCGCCGCAGCAACGATCTTTCCTGCGTGCTGCGCATCAGCGCGGAGGGCGGCTCGCTCCTTTTGGTCGGCGATATCGAGGCGCGAACCGAAGCGTTTCTGGTCAACGGGCACGGCAGTGGGCTGGCCAGCACTGCGATCGTGGTGGCGCACCACGGTAGCCGTTCGTCGTCGACGGCCGATTTTGTCGATGCGGTGATGCCGCAGGCCGCGGTGTTCTCGGTTGGCCATCGCAACCCGTTCGGCCATCCGCATCCGGTTGTCTGGGCGCGGTGGGCCGAGGCCGGTGCACGCAACTGGCGAACGGATAGCCAAGGCTCGATTTCGCTGGATTTTGCGACCGACGGACTGGTGGTCGAATCGGATCGCGAGCAGCGTCCCCGATACTGGCACGGACGCTAGGGCAGGCAAGGCGCTCAGCGGATGCAGCGACACCGAATGGTGCTCGACGTGCTATGTATTTTGTAATACGTTTCGCCTTGGGAACAGCGTCTTCGTGCCCTAAGGACATAACGATAATAATGATGAGCAAGATCGGTCGTTTCAACGTACAGCGCGAACTGGGCCGGGGCGCCCAGAGCGTGGTGTATCTCGCTTTTGATCCGCAGCTCGAACGCGAGGTTGCGGTTAAAACCATGCATTTCACCGAGGCCCGACCGGGACAAAGCGAGTCGCTGTTGTCCGAGGCCAGGATCGTCAGCCGGCTGCGACATCCGGGTATCGTGCCGATTTTCGAGGCGGGCGAGGCAGGGGGCGACCCCTATCTCGTGTTCGAATTCGTGCCGGGGGAAAGCCTTGCACAGTTGATGCACCGCGAGGGCGCAATGCCGGCCGAGCGCTCGGTCAGGCTGATCGTGCAGATTCTGGCGGCGATTGCGAAAGCCCATTCTGAGGGCGTGATCCACCGCGATCTGAAGCCCAGTAATGTGCTGATCGACGCTGACGGCACGCCGCGCGTCATGGATTTCGGCATTGCCCGGCGCGTGGTCGGCGGCAAGGCGGCGGCGGGTTCGTTCTCGGGAACGCCATCCTACATGGCGCCGGAGTACATCCTGACCCGTGAGGTGAGTGAGCGGGTGGATGTGTTCGCCGCCGGCGTGATCCTGCTCGAGATGCTGCTCGGGCGTCGCGTGTTCGGCGGCGACGATATCGACGCGGTGATGCGCAAGGTGTCGACCGAATCGATTACCTTACCTGCCGATGCGGCGCTGGATGAGGCGCTGGCAGGCATCGCGCTGCGTGGCGTGGAGCGCGATCCGACCGCGCGTTTTCAGACCGCAGCGGAATTCCTCGCGGCGCTCGAGGCCTGGTTGGCGCCGGCCGTTGACGAGCCCTCGGCCGAAGCGCGTCAGAGCACGGTCGATTTCCTGTTGCGGCGCATGCGTCACAAGAGCGATTTTCCGGCGCTGTCGGAGTCGGTCAGTGCGATCAACCGGATCGCTTCGAGTGAATCGGAGAGCATCGGCAAGCTGTCGGTGTCGATCTTGCGCGACTTCTCGCTGACCAATAAGCTGCTCCGGCTGGTGAATTCCGTGTACTACCGGCAGGCAGGCGCGGGCAATATCAGCACGGTGTCTCGGGCCATCGTGGTGCTCGGCTTCGATGCGGTGCGCAATATCGCGATCACGGTGTTGCTGTTCGAGCATCTGCAGAACAAGGCCAACGCCAGCCAGCTGAAAGAAGAGTTCCTGCGCGCCAATCTGGCTGCGCTGCTTGCCCGCGACATTGCCAGCAAAATGAAGTCGCGCGATCTCGAGCAGGCTTATATCTGCGCGACCTTCCATAACCTCGGCCGCCTGCTCACCCAGTTTTACTTTCCGGAAGAGAGCGACCAGATCCGGCGACTCGTGGCGCAGAAGGAGTGCTCCGAGGATGCGGCGGTGCATCGGGCACTTGGCATCAGCTACGAGGATCTGGGCATCGGCATCGCCAAAAGCTGGGGGTTTCCCGCACTGATTGTCGACAGCATGCATCGACTGCCTGCAGGCAACATCCGCAAGCCGGGCAGCCATGAGGAGCGCTTGCGGGTACTGGCAGCGTTTGCCAACGAGATCTGTTCGTCGATTGCGCATCTGGCGCCGGAGCAGCGCGACCGCGAGCTGCGTCGTATTGCGTCGCGGTTTGCCGATGCGCTGCCGGGCGCCGACGTCGAGCTCAGGGAAACCGTGCGCAAGTCGATTCAGGAGCTAAGTGATTTTGCCCGCATCATCCGGATCAATCTGGGGCAGACGCAGTTCGGACAGCAACTGCGCAAGTTCGGGGCGGTCGATTCGGGAAGCGCAGGGGAGGAGGTCGGCGAGGAGGGCTGTAGTGGGGCTGCATCGGCCATCCTTGGCAACCCTACGTCGCCCGCCTTGCAGACCGGCAATTTCGGCCCCGAGGGGCAGAAGGCAGCCGATGCGGAAGGGGTGCTGTCAGCCGGCATTCAGGACATCAGCAATACCCTGGTCGAGGACTTCAAGCTCAACGACGTGCTACGCATCATCCTCGAAACCATCTATCGGGCAATGGGTTTCAAGCGGGTATTGCTCTGTATCCGGGATGCGCGGACCAATACCATGCAGGGCCGATTCGGTCTCGGACCGGAGGTTGGCGAGCTGGCGAAGAAGTTTCACTTTCCGCTGAGTTTCACCCCCGACATCTTTCATGTGGCAACGTCGAAAGGCGCCGACATCCTGATCTCGGACGTGAACGACGCAACGATTGCCGCCCGTATTCCGGATTGGTTCCGCGTGTCGGTGCAGGCTCAAACCTTTGTGCTCCTGCCTCTGACGATCAAGCAAAAACCCGTGGCCCTGATTTATGCAGAAAAGGAACTGGCCGGAGAGATCGTGATCTCCGACAAGGAACTCTCCCTGCTGCGCACCCTGCGTAACCAGGCTGTGCTTGCGATCAAGCAGTCGAGCTGAAATCACCCGGACAAGTCCTGCCGGACAGGTCGTACCGGATGGGCCCTACCTGAGCACAGGCCGGTTGGGGAGCTGGTTTGACTGGCCGGAGTCGGCCCCGATTGCGTCGTCTGCAGCGGGAAAGTGGGTGACGAGTTCGGCCGTTACCGCGTCGATTGCACGGATCAGACCTGCCTCGTACTTGCCACTGCGAAAATCCGCACAACTCTGCGCGAGTGCCGCTTTCCAGTGTCCAGGCTCGACCTGTCCAGCCAGTCCGCGATCGGCCACGATCTCGATACGGTGCTCGGCAAGCTGGAGGTAAATGAGCACACCGTTGTTGTGCTCGGTGTCCCACACCCGCATGGCGCTGAAGCGCTCAAGCGCGCGTTCGTGGACGAGATCGTCGATCGGCACCCGGCGCGCAAGGTGACGCCACAGCATGCCGAGCGGCAGGCTGGCTTCGATGCACAGACAGATTTCGCCGGTGTGTGTGCCTTCGCTGCTGCCGATGAGATGCTCCAGGCGCTTAAGCCCGGCATCCCCGACCGTGCGCAAGGAGTCGGTTTCATCCAGCCACAGGTGGCGGAGCAGTCGGTGTGTCGTATTCATCCTTACCAGCCTCCCGAGGCGCCACCGCCACCGAAGCTGCCACCACCGCCGCTACGGAACCCGCCGCCGCCGCCGCGTCTGCCGCCCGAGCCCCCGCCGCGAATGATCGGACCGCCGGCACCGGGAAAACCACCCCCGCCCCCATGCCCGCTGCCACCGAAGGCCAGGGTGAATATCAGTGCAAGCACGCCACCGACGATGGCAAGCAGTAAAGTGCCGGTAAGCAGTTGAACCACTCCGCCCACTGCCGCGGCAGTGGCCAACGTGCCCAGCTTGCGTCCGAGGACACTGGTCAGAATGCCGCCGAGCACGGGTACGCCGACAAACAGAAACACCGCGAGATCCTGGAGTGAGAGTTCCGACGATGAGCTATCGCCTGCGGCCGGCAGCGGGAGTTCTTCCCCTCGAATGCGTGCCATCAGGGCCTCGACGCCGGCCTCGACCCCGCCGCCAAAGTCACCCTGACGAAAAGCGGGTGTGATCACACGGTCGATGATCTGAAACGCGGCGAGGTCGGGAACCGCGCCTTCAAGTGCGCGCGCTACCTCGATCCTTACCTTGCGGTCGTTCTTGGCCACCAGCAGCAGCACGCCATCGCCGACCTCGCGGCGTCCGATCTTCCAGCTGTCGGCGACGCGAAACGCGTAGGCGGCGATGTCTTCGGGCGCAGTGGTGGGCACCATCAGCACCACGATCTGGCTGCCACGCTCCGCCTCGAAGGCCGCAAGCCGGGCTTCCAGCGCCTGCAGCCGCACCTCGTCGAGGGTGCCGGTAAGGTCGATTGCGCGCGCGCCGAGGGGCGGAACCGGCTGGACCTCCTGCGCACCCGCAGGCGCCATCGCGCCGAGCAAGACGAGGGCCATGAGCAGCCATGCCCGCAGCGTGTGCAGCAAGCCGGCAAACGCCCCGGGCATATACGGCCCCCTACGCACCATCTCTTGTTGCAGGGTTTGCGGATGCCGCCGGGTGTCAGTCATGGGTCAGCGCGATCCCTTGTCGCCAAAATCAACCGTGGGCGGACGGGCGATCTCGGCCTCGTTGGTGACGGTGAAGCCTGCCTTCGGTGCATAGCTGAAGATCAGGGCGGTGATGTTGGTCGGGAAGCTGCGCGCCAGCACGTTGTACTGCTGCACCGTTTCGATGTACTTGTTGCGCGCCACCGTGATCCGGTTTTCAGTGCCCTCGAGCTGAACCCGCAGATCCTGGAAGCCCTGGTTCGCCTTCAGGTTGGGATAGTTCTCGGAGACCGCCAGCAACCGGGACAGTGCGCCACCAAGTTGCCCCTGCGCCTGCTGAAAGCGCTCCATGGCCTGCGGGTCGTTGATCAGCTCGGGGGTGACCTGAATGGCCGTGGCACGTGAGCGCGCCTCGATCACGCGGGTGAGGGTTTCCTGCTCGAAGTTTGCCTCGCCCTTGACCGTGGCGACAATATTCGGAATGAGATCTGCCCGGCGCTGATACTGGTTCAGCACTTCGGCCCAGCTGGCCTTGGTCTGCTCGTCAAGTCGCTGAAAATCGTTGTAGCCGCAGCCTGACAGTCCAAGCAGTGAGACAAGGCCGAGGGCAAGCGCGAAGCGACGGAATAGAGGATTGATCATCGGGACTTCCTAGTGGGTAGCATGGGGCAGCAAGGCCTGGACCCGTTTTTGAAGGCTTTGTGTAGCCGAGCGATCGCTCGCGGCACTGGGCCGGAGTGCGTGTATAGACTTCATCAGGGCTGGGGGACGCCGGTCAGCGAATGGAGACGCTCCACGGCACGCTGATCGAGTTGCAGCATTTGCGCAAGTGTCCGAAGGTAAGTCCGCTCGGCCTCGCTATCCAGACTGATGGCGAGCAACGAGGCTGCATACACTTCGGCGCCAATGAGTGGATTCGGAACATCGGCAACCAGCGAGTGCAAATCGGGGGCCTTGCGCAGCTCCTCCACGATGAATTGCTTCTCATCCGGGCTGACACCGTCGCTGTCGATCTTGCCGAGGATGCGCTGAATCTCCTCGTCGTCGACCTCGCCGTCGGCTTTGGCGGCCAAAATCATCGCGCGCAGGATCAGCTCTTCGGTCTGGGGGGAGGTGAGGGCCACCATCTGCTGCGCGCCCATCTCCGGCATTGCCATGGCGGCGCTTGCGCCCTGCGACTGTTGCCAGTGCTTGAAT
>JAUSOD010000070.1 GCA_030656215.1 Azoarcus sp. | reverse complement strand
GCGTCGACTACTTCACCATCCACGCCGGCGTGCTGCTGCGCTACGTGCCGCTGACCGCCAACCGCATGACTGGCATCGTCAGCCGCGGCGGTTCGATCATGGCCAAGTGGTGCCTCGCGCACCACAAGGAGAGCTTCCTCTACACCCACTTCGAGGACATCTGCGAAATCATGAAGGCCTACGACGTGGCCTTCAGCCTGGGTGACGGCCTGCGTCCCGGCTCGATCTACGACGCCAACGACGAAGCGCAATTGAACGAGCTGAAGACGCTGGGCGAGCTGACCCAGGTGGCGTGGAAGCACGACGTGCAGGTGATGATCGAAGGCCCTGGCCACGTGCCGCTGCACATGATCAAGGAGAACATGGACCTGCAACTCGAGCAGTGCCATGAGGCCCCCTTCTACACCCTCGGCCCGCTGACCACCGACATCGCGCCGGGCTACGACCACATCACCAGCGGCATCGGCGCCGCCACCATCGGCTGGTACGGCACCGCGATGCTGTGCTACGTGACCCCAAAGGAACACCTGGGCCTGCCCAACAAGCAGGACGTCAAGGAAGGGATCATCACCTACAAGCTCGCCGCCCACGCCGCCGACCTCGCCAAGGGCCATCCGGGCGCGCAGATCCGCGACAATGCCTTGAGCAAGGCGCGCTTCGAGTTCCGCTGGGAAGACCAGTTCAACCTCGGGCTCGACCCCGACAAGGCCAAGGAATTCCACGACGAAACCCTGCCCAAGGACTCGGCCAAGGTTGCCCACTTCTGCTCGATGTGCGGCCCCCACTTCTGCTCGATGAAGATCACCCAGGACGTGCGCGACTATGCCGCGGCCCAGGGCCTGAGCGAGATCGACGCGCTGAAGAAGGGCATGGAGGTAAAGGCGGTGGAGTTCGTCAAGGGCGGTGCCGAGGTCTATCGGAACGTGTAAGCGCTATTGAGCGCATGTGGGTACCAGGGGCCGCTGTCGCGGCCCCTGGTGTTTGCGTCTGCCAGACTGCGCCGCGGGCACTCAGGCCGATATCGTCGGCGTCGCCTCCCGCACCCGCGAGATGTCGCGCTCCAATCCGTACTGTTTGACCTTCTGGTATAGCGTGCTTTTGGCGATATCTAGCTCGCGCGCCGCCTGGGTGAGATTGCCGCGGGTGGCGGCGATTGCGCGCCGGATCAGCTCGGCTTCGCCCTTCGCCATGCTGTGCACTTCCGTCGCTGCAGACTGGAGCCAAGGCTCGGCATCCAATTCACCGGCAAGTTCGGACGGCAGTGCCTCGGGGCCGAGGACCTCGCCTTCGCTCATCAGCAGCATGCTCTCGATGACGTTGCGCAGTTCGCGCACATTGCCCGGCCACGCATAAGCATCGAGCCCGGCAAGCAGGGCATCGTCGAGCCGGCGCGGGCCGATGCCGTGGCGCTCGCGGAAATGATCGACGAAGTGGCGGGCGAGCACGCGCACATCGCCGGGGCGGTCGCGCAGCGCCGGAATGCGGATTGAGGTGACCGCGACCCGATAGTAGAAGTCCATGCGGAAGCGGCCGTCGGCGACCTCCTTGCGCAGATCACGGTGGGTGGCTGCGACGAGGCGGAAATCGACTTTGCGCGCCACGTTCTCGCCCAGGCGGTAGATCTCGCCCTGCTCCAGCACCCGCAGCAGATGGGGCTGAAGGTCGAGCGGCATTTCGACGATCTCGTCGCGCAACAGGGTGCCGCCGTTGGCCGCCTCGATCTTGCCGACCAGACCGCCGCGCCGCGCCCCGGTGAAGGCGCCGTCGACGTAGCCGAACAGCTCGCTCGCCAGCAGTTCGCGCGACAGGCCGCCGCAGTTGAGCGCCACATACGGACCGTCGCGGAACGGGCTGGCCTGATGGATGCCCTGCGCGAACTCCTCCTTGCCGACGCCGGTTTCGCCCAGCAACAGCACCGGCACCCGCGAGCGCGCTAGCTGGTCGGCCTTGCGCACCGCAACGCGCAAGCCGGTATCGGCGGTGACGATGGAGGTGAAACCTGGAGGCAAGTTTGCCCGAACGCCCGCACCGACGGCCGGGTCGCGTGCCAGCGCGCGCTCGGCCTCACCGACGCTCGTGCGCCCGAGCCGGGGCAGCGGCATGATCAACAGGGTGCCAAGACGCTCGCCACGGCTCGAAACCGGCACCAGCCATTCGGGCCGGAGCCAGGCCGGCAGTACCGGCTGTTCGACATCGACGGCGAGCCCCGGGATGCGCCGTGGCGCGGTGAGATCGAGTTCGGCACCGAAGGCTGCGATCGCCGCCTGCGCATTCTCGTTGGCCTTGATCGGGTAACCGCGGCGGTCGAACAGCACCACCCCGTCGGTGCCGCCCGACCACTGCGGCAGCGCCGCCTCGAGCAGCCGGTAACGCCGCTCCATCTCGCGTATGGTCAGGCGGTTCTCGATCCGGCTCGCGGTGGTGACCACCAGTGCCAGACTCTGCCGGTTGTAGGTCTCGGACAAACCGGACACATCGACCACGCCGAGAATCTCGCCGTCGTGCGGATGACGGATCACCGTGGCCGAACAGGTCCAGCGCTTGATTCCGGCGCAGTAGTGTTCAGCGGAATGGATCTGCACCGGCTGGCCGACGGCAAGCGCGGTGCCGATCGCGTTGGTGCCGCAGATGCGCTCGCTCCATGCCACGCCCGGCACCAGGTGGATCGATTCGGCCGAACCCAGCGTCGGGTTGTCACCTTCCATGGTGAGGATGGTGGAACTGGTGTCGGCAAGCGCCATCACGGTGCCGGTCTCGGCCAGGAAATCGCGAGCGCAGGCCATGATCGGTGCGCCGGCCTCAAGCAGTTCACCATGGCGGCTCTTGAGCGACATCAGCATGGTTTCGCCCACCGGCTCGGGGGCGCTGCGCTTGTCCGGGTCGACGTTTTGCTGCTGGCAGCGCTGCCACGAGCCGTCGACCAGGCTGCGCAAGGCATCCGACGGTCGTCCGCTGCCGTCCAGAAAGCGCTCCCAGGCCGCCATCACCGCCGCGTCGTTGCCGGGATCGGAAAACATCTGCCCTTCGGGCACAGGTGTAATCAATTCACTCCTCCTTGTGGGAGCGCAGCAGGCGGGTCGCTGTCATCGCGACCGACGGACTCGGGTCCGCTGAATTCTGCCGGGCTGGCTCCACTGTGGTCTTCAATCGCTCAGGCGCAGGCTCCATGAAATGGCAATGACGGACGCCCGCCTTGCGGTGTCCGTCATTCAGCATAGCAAAGGCGATGCCACATGTTGACGCACTGCCGATGCGCCCGGGAGGTGGTGCGCGTCCGTGTGCCATTCCTGCACCACAGCTGGCCGAAAACCAGGCGTTCGACACCCGACCGTCGCACAGCGTCCGGATTCCGGACGGACATCGACGTACGAACGTTCGAAAATCGAACGCTTCAGGCCAGCGCGGCCCGGTTGCAGCAGGCCCGGATCGCGTCCGCCGCGGACGGATCTTCCAGCGCGCTGACATCGCCGAGCGCTGCGCCGAGATAGGCCGCACGCACCAGCCGGCGCAGGGTCTTGCCATTGCGGGTATTGGTATGTTCGAAACCGATGCCGCTGGCGAGGCGAGTATCCATGTCCTTCTCTTTCCACTTTTTGTCCGAACGAGCTTGTCCGGATGCATTTCTCCGAATGAGGCGGTACGCGGCGCAATACGAGCGCCGCGTACCACCGCGAGCTCCTCAGGCTGCGCGTTCCGGCACCGGCAGGCCCACCCACTCGGTGTAGAAGGCCTCGATGTCCGGCTCGAAGTCGTGAATCACCGGGTACCACGGGGTCGGCGCCTCGACGTCGTGCATCGTGCCGCAGCTCGGGCAGTAGTACTCGCGATACACCTGCCACTGGGTATCCGCCGCCATCAGCTTGGGATACACCTCGGTCATCGCCTCTTCGGTGTCACGCACGTAGACGGCCGCGTGCAGCTTCCAGTTCTCGCGGTAATCGCAGAACTCGTGGCCGCAGTCGCACTTGATGATCCACTTCTTGCTCTTCGCCGACTGCACGATGTACATGTGCGGCGCCAGCGGCAGGACGATGCGGTCCTTGAACGTCACTTTCTTCTGCAGCGCCGCGACGTACTGCTCGAAGCGGCTGTTGTCCTTGGGCATCGACAGCATGCGGAAGGTGGTTTCCCAATCCAGCGAGCCCTCGACCAGGTGGGAGACCTGCTCATTCGTGTATTTAGACATTGATTGCTCCTTGATTCAGCGATTCGTTTGAACGGGGTTCATTCTTCGACCTGGACCACGGTCGTGACGTCGGGCATCAGCGACAGGTCCATGCGGTGCTTCGAGCCGTAGGTCGGCACCCCCAGATCGTCCTCCAGCAGCTGCCATTCGGCCGGCAGGCTCCAGAAATCCTTGAACTGCTTGGTGAACTTCTCCGACAACGCGAAGCTGGTGGCGAACATGTGCTGGACCTGCACCGCGGCATGCTTGTTGATGATGCGTTCGCGCTCTTCCTTCATCCATTCGCGGGTCGGCAGGGCGCGGGCCAGACGCTCCTTGCGCATCTCTGCGCGGCGCGCCGCAGTCTTCGCCGCATCGACGACGAACACCCCCTTGGCATCCTGCGTGAACACCGCGCCATAGACCTTCTGCGCATACTCGGGCAGCAAGAACTTCTCGTTGAGGTCTTTCTCGATCGCCTTCGGTTCGCGATCGATCGGATCGCCGAAACCGGGGCCGCCGCGCAGGTAGTTCAGGTACAGGTCGTGGTTGTCGTAGCAGTCCTCGGTAGTCATGCACTGCTTGTCGCGCTTGACCACTGCGGTCGCATCGATATGGCGCTCGTAGTCCGGCCGCGTGGGGTCGAGGTCGCCGCCCAGGGGCAGCGAATCGCCGACGACGATGCGCTGTTCAAGGCCGGTCTTGTGCGCCTCGAAGCGGTAGCCGGTGGCCGACGGGTAGCCGCCCATCATGCCCCAGTCGCTGTTCATGTAGCCGTTGCCCATGAAGAACATGGTCCAGTCCTGGGCGTTCCACACCATGCGCAGGGTCTCGAAACCGCAGCCGCCGCGATACTTGCCGTAGCCACCGGAGTTGGCCTTGACGTTGCGACCGAGGTAGAGAAGCGGCTCGGCCATTTCCCAGATTTCGATGTCGCCCATGTCGCCTTCGGGGTTCCAGATGGCGGCGGCGTGGTTCAGGCCGTCCTTGACGGCGCAGGCACCGGTGCCGCAGCTCGACGCTTCGAAACTGTTCACCGCGTGGATCTCGCCGTCCTGGTTGATACCGCCACCCTGCAGCCAGTTGGAGGTGTTGGCGTTGCCGGCATTGACTTCTTCCAGGTAGCCTCGGCTGAAGTAGGACTGGCTGAGACCGCGCCACAGAGCCGCCCAGCCCGAGACCAGGAAGTGCCAGGCATAGGCGTGCCCGGTGCGGCGGTCGTCCGGGTTGCACCAGGTGCCCTTGGGCAGGCGGAACTCGGTGGCGTAGTAGGCGCCGTCGTTGATGCGCTGGGTCGGCACCAGGGTCTGGCACATCATCACCCAGATGCCCGAGGTGAAGGCGACCTGGTGGGCGTTGAAGGTATGCCAGCCCCACCGGCTCGCGCCCTCGAAATCGAGCCGCCACTTGCCGTCCGGCTTGATCGTCATCTCGCACGGCGAGTGCATGATCGAGTCGAGCTTGGCGAAGGCGTTGGAGACCTGGACGTCTTCATGCTTGAACGGCACGTCGACGAAGGAGACCTTGCGGTAAGTGCCCGGCAGGGTCATCGCCTTGATCCGGCTCATCAGGCCACGGCGGCCTTCCTCGATGACTTCGTGCGCGAACTTCTCGTAGGCTTCCAGGCCGTCGGCCCGGATGACGTCCTCGACCAGTTCGCGGATCATGTGGCAGCCGGCGATCCGGGTCTTCTCGTCGAGAATCCAGTACTTGGGCGTACGCACCGAACGCTGCGACTCGTGCAACCAGTCGCGCAGCGGCTCGTCATTGATACCGGTCTTGCGGCAGGTGATCATGTAGCCGTCGCCGAAACGCTGGGTCTGGCCGGTGGACATCGAGCCCGGCGTCACGGCGCCGGTATCGATGACGTGGGTGACGCCGCCGACCCAGCCGATCAGCTTGCCGGCCCAGAAGATCGGCACGATGGTGGCGATGTCGCACGGGTGGACGTTGCCGATGGCGCAGTCATTGGTGGTGAACATGTCGCCGGGGTTGATCGTCGGGTTGGCTTCCCAGTTGTTCTCGATCATGTACTTGATCGCCGCGCCCATGGTGCCGACGTGGATGATGATGCCGGTCGAGGTCAGCACGCAGTCGCCGGCGGCGTTGTAGAGCGTGAAGCAGAGTTCGCCTTCCTGCTCGACGATCGGGCTGGCGGCAATCTTCTTCGCCGTTTCGCGGGCATGGACCAGGCCGCCGCGCAGCTTGGAGAACAGCTTCTCGTAGCTGATCGGGTCCCTGTCACGAAATTCCAGCTCTTCCAGACCGTTGTAGTAGCCGGTCGCCTTGGTGCGCTCGATGATTGCATCGCGGTGCTGCTTCAGCGTCAGGCCGCTTTCGAGCAGGTTGCCGATGCCGATTTCTTTGGTACTCATCATATTCATGATTTATCTCCTCACTTGACTTCTTTGAGATGGAACAGGCGGTGCTTGTCGATCGTGGTTTCGAAGCCGTCCGGAACGACGAAAGTCGTCGCGTCGGATTCGATGATCGCGGGCCCGACGATATGGTTACCGGCCTTGAGCGACTCCATCTTCCACAGCGAGGCATCCACCCAGCGTTTGTGGCGATAGAAGGGGCGCGTGCCGAGGTAGGCTTCCTTCGGCGGCGTGGGACCGGCATCGACGTCTTCGGGCAGCACAGGTTTCTGAGTCACGACCATGCCGCGCAGGATCGCGCCGGTGACCGAGAAGCCCAGTTCCGGCGAACGCGCGGAGTTGGCATAGACGCGGCCGTACGTGGTCTCGAAGGCGTCGATGATCCGGTTCCAGTCGGCCGCGGTGGCCGCGGTCGACACCGGCGACACGATCTCCAAGTCGTTGAGTTGGCCCATGTACTGCATCTTGTAGCCGGGGATCAGCAACACGTCTTCTGGCTTGTAGCCATTGATCACGAACTCGTCGATGACCTTGACCGCCAGTTCGCTCCAGGCTTCCTGCAGGCTGACGCAGGCCGCGGCCTTCTGCTCGTCGCTGGCAAACTGGGCAACACCCAGATCGACCGACTTGTCGTAGCGATACTCGAAGTCGGCGCAGGCGCAGCCGAAGGCCGAGAAGCCGGCCGCCCACGCCGGCACCACGACGTCCTTGAAGCCCACGCCCTCGGTGTAGCCATAGGTGTGCACCGGGCCGGCGCCGCCGTAGGAGAAGCAGGTGAATTCGGCCGGGTTGTAACCCTTGGCGCTGATGTTGGCGCGCAGGTACTCGGACAAGGTGAGATCGAGCAATTCGATCACCCCGGCCGCGGCATCCTCCACCGACAGGCCCAGCGGGTCGGCGATCTGCACCTTGATGTGATCGCGCGCCCGCTGCACGTCGAGCTTGATCGCGCCGCCGAGGAAGTTGTCCGGGTTGAGGTAGCCCAGCACCACGTGGCAGTCGGACACCGACACCGTATCCAGGCCGCTTTCCGGCCAGCAGGTGCCGACGCGGTAGCCGGCGCTGTCGGGGCCGAGCTTGATCGACTTGCTGTACGGGTCGAGGCGCACGAAGCTGCCCGCGCCGGCACCGACCGAATCCATCGCCACCAGCGGCAGCGACAGCACCAGGCGGGCCATGTCGGGGTCGGACTTGATCGCGAAACTGCCCTTGGTGATCAGCGCCACGTCGAAGCTGGTGCCACCGATGTCGGAGCAGGCGATGTTCTCGTCGCCGAGGTACTCGCCCAGCAGCTTGGAGCCGATGACGCCGCCGATCGGGCCGGAGACGATGGTGCGCGCCAGCTCCTTGGCCTTCCAGCTGATGGTGCCGCCGTGGGTGGCCATCACCCGCAGGTCGAACTTGGCGCCATGCTTCTTGAACCGGTCGCTGACCTTCTTCAGCGTCTGGCGCGAGGGCTCCGCACCATAGGCCTCGAGGATGGTGGTGTTCATGCGGTGGCTTTCCTTGCGCGACGGGTAGTAGTCCACCGAGGCGAAGACGGGAATGTCCACGTTCAACTTCTGCAGCTCCTCGCGGGCGATGTCGCGTGCGCGCTGCTCGCTGAGCTCATTCTTGTGCGACTGCAGCAGGCAGATGACGATGGCCTGGGAGCCGGCCTCCACCAGTTCCCGCGTGGCCTGGCGCACCTCGTCCTCGCGCAGCGGGATGACGACCTTGCCCTGCACGTCGGTGCGCTCGGTCACGCCGCGGGTGCGCGAGACCGGGACCAGCGGCTCGTCGTAGCGGTGGGTGTTGAGGTGGATGCGGTCTTCCAGTGCGTAGCCGAGGTAGCTCTGCAGCGCCCGCCCCATCGAGTGGATCTGCTCGAAGCCGCGGTTGCAGATCAGGCCAACGTCGAGCCCCTTGCGCATCAGGATGCGGTTGAGCATCGCGGTACCCGAGTAGACGCAGGTCGCCAGCTCCGGATAGACGTCATCCACGGTCCGGTTCCAGTGCGCCAGCGCATCCTCGGACGAGTTGAAGATGGCGAGCGATTCGTCCCCCGGATTGCTCTGGGCCTTGCCCACCACGAAGCGTCCGTCGGCACGGACGAAGAAAGTGTCGGTCATCGTGCCACCGGCATCGATGCCCATCACCTGTACGCTTGAGTCCTGAACTTCCATGTTTGTCTCCGTTCCTTCTGGTTGGATGAGTGCCGATGTGCCGGCCCCGTCCATTCCATTGCAGGTGCTGTGCCGCACAGCGCCTGCTGCTGCGCAGCACCCACCAGATACCGGAAAAACCTGACTTCCCGGCGCACAAGCTCCGCCATGCACCATTCCAGGCAAGGGCAAACAACGGCCGGAATCGGGATGAGCGTGCGGAATTCGAACGTACGACCGGGCTCTTCAATCGATCCAGCCGACGATTCGCAGCCCTGCCCGTGCGAGGCGCCGTGTTTTCCGGGTACACTTCCGCTCTTTGCCGCATCGTCACGAGCCCCCTTGCCCAACGTCGCCGTCACCCCGTCCTTCCCCCTGAAAACCGTCGCATGAACGTCTTCGACACCTGTTCGGAATCCGACATCCGTACCTGGCTGGGCCAGCACGAACTGGAAAAGGGGCGGCACTACGTCCGTGCCGTAAGCGAACTTCAGTTCGACGGCGATACCCTTGCGGCCAACGTGCAGGGCACCGCTCGTCAGCCGTACAAGGTCAGCATCCGGCTCAATGCCCATCCGTGGGCGGGCCGGGCCCTGCTGGCCGAGTGCTCTTGTCCGGTCGGCACCAACTGCAAACATGCGGCGGCCACGCTGCTTGCGTGGATGGAACGGCGCCAGGACCCCAACCGTCCGCGCGAGCAGGTGCTGGCATGGGTGGAAGAATTTCGTGCCTCGGTGGCACATCCTTCGGCCAAGGCGCCGCGGGCGCCCTCCACCACCCATGCCTTGCGTTACCTGATCCGCTTTCATGCCGAGAGCCGGCAATACGCGGTGAGCTGTTTCAAGGTCAGGATCGACCGCCAGGGGCAGGTCCGGGGCTCAGAAACGTGGAGCAACTTCGAGCGCGCACTCGAGGCGCCGCCCTCGTTCATCGACGACATCGACCTCGACATCCTGCGCCTGCTGTGGGCGCATCGCCCGCGCGGCCTGTACTACGAAACCGCCCTGCCGTTGGCGGGGCGTAACTCGCAAACCCTGTTCGAGCAGTTGCTCGCAAGCGGCAGAACGCACTTCGACGACCTGATGAGCCCCGCACTCGAAGGTGGCGACGCCCGTCCGGGACGGCTCGAATGGCTCACCACCACCGACGGCCGCCGCGCGCCGGCCCTGCGCATCACCCCGCTGGCCGATCTGGTGGTTCCGGTGGTGCCGCCCTGGTATGTGGACCGCAAGGTGCACCAGGCCGGCCCGATTGCGCTCGACGCGCCGCCGGAGCAGATCGTTCGCCTGCTGCTGCTGCCGCCGCTCACCCCGGCCGAGGCGGCACTGGTGGCCGATACGCTGCAGGAAGTGGCGCCCGAGCTTCCCGGCCCGGCCGGCAGCGACGCGCCCGCGGTTCGGGTCGGCGGGCCGGTCGTCCCGGTACTGCGGGTCGGCACCCTGGCCGTGTTCGGGGTGAACTTCCGCAACTACCCACGCTATGGCGTGAATGTATTCGACTACGCCACACTCGCTTTCCGCTACGGCAGTCTCACCATCGACGCCCACGATACCGCCCTGTTCCACGCCCTCGAGGACGGCCGGACCGCCCGCCTCGAGCGCGACACCAAGGCCGAGGCCGCCGCACTCCGACGGCTTACCCGGGCCGGGCTGGGCAAGGTGCCCAACGGCCGCATCCAGGCCGGATACGACACGCTTCCGGCCCAGGTTTTCGGGCTGTCCGCGGAGGACGACTGGGCCGACTTCATCGTGACCGAAGTCCCCGCGCTGCGGACCGAGGGCTGGGTGGTGGAGATGCCCACCGACTTTCGCCATCACGCGATCGATGTCGATACGCTGGTGCTTGACGTGGACGACCACGACAACGGCTGGCTGGACATCTCGCCCGGCATCGAAGTCGATGGTCGTCCGATCGCACTCGCGCCGCTACTCACCGAGCTGTTCGCCCAGGACGGACGCTGGCTGTCGGGCGCGCTCGACCAGATCGGCGACACCGAGTCGATCTTCCTCCAGCACGAGCAACTTGGTCGCCTGCGCATCCCCGCGCGTCGTCTCAAGCCGCTGGTGCGGGCGCTGGTCGATCTGTTCGACAATCCGGACCAGCCGCTGCGGCTGTCGCGCCTCGACGCCACCCGGCTTGCCGACCTCGAACTGCCCGGCCGCGGCGCCGCCGCACTCGCCGCGCTGGCGGTCAAGATGCGCAATGCCGAAGGCATCCGCAGCGTGAAAGCGCCGCGCGGCTTCAAGGCCGAACTGCGCCCGTACCAGCTCGAAGGGCTGGCCTGGCTGCAACACCTGGTAAGGCACGATCTCGCTGGCATTCTGGCCGACGACATGGGACTCGGGAAAACCGCGCAGGCGCTTGCCCACCTGCTGACCGAAAAGCAGGCCGGCAGGCTCGACAAGCCCGCGCTGGTCATCCTGCCCACCTCACTGGTGTTCAACTGGCAGGCCGAGGCCGAACGTTTTGCGCCCCGGCTCAAGGTCTTGAACCTGCATGGCGCCGACCGCCATTCTCGCTTCGACGAGCTCGAAGGTGTCGACGTGGCGCTCACCACCTATCCACTGCTATGGCGCGATGCCGAGGCGCTGCAGGCACGCGAATGGAGCCTGCTGATCCTGGACGAGGCCCAGATCGTCAAGAACGTGGCCAGCAAGGGCGCTCAGGTCATCCGCCAGATCAATGCGCGCCACCGCCTCGGCCTGACCGGCACGCCGCTCGAGAATCACCTCGGCGAATTGTGGGCCCAGTTCGACTTTCTGCTGCCGGGCTTCCTCGGCGACCAGAAGCAGTTCACCCGTACCTGGCGCACCCCGATCGAGAAGCACGGCGACACCGTGCGCCGCGACCTGCTCGCCGCCCGCCTCAAGCCCTTCATCCTGCGCCGGCGCAAGGAAGACGTGGCGACCGAACTGCCGCCGAAAACCATCATCGTGCGCAGCGTCGCGCTCGAAGGCGGGCAGCGTGACCTGTACGAAACCGTGCGCGCAGCGATGGACGAAAAAATCCGCGCCGAAGTCGCCAACCGCGGGTTCGCGCGCAGTCAGATCGTGATTCTCGATGCCCTGCTCAAGCTGCGTCAGGTCTGCTGCGACCCGCGCCTGCTCAAATCGCCGGCGGCCTTGCTGGTGCAGGAGCGGGCCAAGCTCGACATGCTGATGGACATGCTGCCCGAGCTGATCGACGAGGGCCGGCGCATCCTGGTGTTCTCCCAGTTCACCCAGATGCTGGCGCTGATCGCGGCGGAGTTGGACAAGGTGCAGATCGGCTGGGTCAGCCTCACCGGCGACACTCGCGACCGGCGCATTCCGGTGGAGGATTTCCAGAAGGGCCGCGCGCCGGTGTTCCTGATCAGCCTCAAGGCGGGCGGCGTGGGCCTCAACCTGACCGCGGCAGACACCGTGATCCACTACGATCCCTGGTGGAACCCCGCGGCCGAAAACCAGGCCACCGATCGCGCCCACCGCATCGGCCAGGACAAGCCGGTGTTCGTGTTCAAGCTGATCTGCGCGGGCAGTATCGAGGAGCGCATCCTGACGCTGCAGGACAAGAAGGCGGCACTTGCAGCCGGCGTGCTGTCGGAAGACGCCAATGCACTGGCCAAGTTCGGCGAATCGGATATTGCGGCCTTGCTGGCGCCGCTACCGAAGATCAAGGGCTAGACATGGGAGGCACCAGCCTCCCATGGGGAAGGACCCGCAGGCCCTTCCCCAAACCACAACGCTTACCGCGCTGCAGCCGGTTCGGCGATAAAGATTTCCACACGCCGGTTCATTGCACGTCCGCTCGCGCTGCCGTTATCGGCAACCGGCTCGCGCGAGCCGCGACCGTCGATGGCGACCCGGCCACCCGACACCCCACGGGCAACCAGATAGTCACGCGTGGCAGCGGCACGGTTCACCGATAGCGGATTGTTGATCGAATCAGAGCCAGTGCTGTCGGTGTGTCCGATGATGCTCACGGTGGTAACCGTGTGCTGATTGAGGCTGGAAGCAAGGCGATCGAGCACCGGGCGCATGTTGGGCTTGATGTCGTAACGACCGGTATCGAAGGAAATATCGCTCGGAATATCGAGTTTGAGCTGGTTGTCGGCCGTCTGGCTCACGCCCACGCCGGTCCCCTGAGTTGCCTGCTCCATCGCTGCGCGCTGGTCCTGCATGCGTTGCGACCACATATACCCGCCGCCGGCACCGAGCGCGGCGCCGGCTGCTGCGCCTATCGCCGTGGCCTCGCCGCGATTACTCTTGCTCGAAGTGGCGGCCCCCAGCACCGCACCCGCCACGGCACCGATGGCAGCACCCGTGCCGGTATCACGTTGGGTTTCATTCATGTTGGCGCAACCGCCGAGTACAAGCGTGATCGCGCTCAGGGAAATCATTATTCTTTTCATGGCCAAACCCTTTTTGATAGTGAAACAAACCGGGTCCATTGTCCTACCGGACAAGGAACCCAACGCTAGTTCGAGTGCAACAGAGCGTGACAGTTCGCAAATCCGTCGAACCGGCGGCGCACGCCCGGGCGAGCGTTCTCATCGACAGCGCGCGGAAGGCTGCGGACGCGGTGTCGAATCATGATGATCTGCGTCGTTCGGGACGCTCAAACCGACGGCCCTCCCCCGGTGCCGACGCTGGTTTCGATGCAGGGGCGTGAGATACATGATATTTTTACAAACGACTTCGGGGTCGGGTTTCAGCTGTCGCGCAAGGCGGCAGGGGGTCGTTATTGGTTCGTGGTCATAAAATCAAATCAAAGCTGAGGGAATACAAATGGTTGCAGGGAAATCGAAGATCATCTACACGCTCACGGACGAGGCACCGCTGCTGGCCACGTGCGCGTTCTTACCCATTATCCGGACCTTCGCCGGACCTGCAGGCATCGAGATCGCGAAGAGCGACATCTCGGTGTCCGCGCGCATCCTGGCCGAACTCTCCGACTACCTGACCGACGAGCAGAAAGTGCCCGACACGCTGGCCGAACTGGCCAGACTGACCCAGCTGCCCGACACCAACATCATCAAGCTGCCCAACATCAGTGCCTCGGTGGGACAACTGGTCACCGCGATAAAGGAACTGCAATCGCGCGGCTACAAGATCCCCGACCTGCCCGAAGACCCGAAGACCGACGAAGAGAAATCGATTCTGGCCCGCTACTCCAAGTGCCTGGGCAGTGCCGTCAATCCGGTGCTGCGTGAAGGCAACTCGGACCGCCGCGCACCGGCCGCAGTCAAGCGCTACGCGCGCAAGAACCCGCACTCGATGGGCGAATGGAGCATGGCTTCGCGCACCCATGTGGCGCACATGAAGCACGGCGACTTCTACCACGGTGAGAAGTCAATGACCCTGACCAAGGCCTGCGACGTCAAGATGGACCTGGTCACCAAACGGGGCGAGACCATCGTGCTGAAACCGAAGGTTTCGCTGCTCGAAGGCGAGATCATCGACAGCATGTTCATGAGCAAGAAGGCGCTGTGCGAGTTCTATGAAGAGCAGATGGAAGACGCACGCAAGACCGGCGTGATGTTCTCTCTGCACGTCAAGGCGACGATGATGAAGATCTCGCACCCGATCGTCTTCGGGCATGCAGTCAAGATCTTCTACAAGGACGCGTTCGCCAAGCACGGCAAGCTGTTCGACGAACTGGGCGTCAACGTCAATAACGGCATGTCCAACCTTTATGACAAGATCGCCGCCCTGCCGGAGTCCAAGCGCGACGAAATCATCCGCGACCTGCATGCCTGCCATGAGCATCGCCCGGAACTGGCGATGGTCGATTCCGCCAAGGGGATCACCAACCTGCATGCGCCCAACGACGTGATCGTGGATGCCTCCATGCCGGCGATGATCCGCATCGGCGGCAAGATGTGGGGCGCCGATGGCCGCCCGAAGGACACCAAGGCGGTGATGCCCGAGTCCACCTTCGCCCGCATCTACCAAGAGATGATCAACTTCTGCAAGACCAACGGTAACTTCGATCCCGTCACCATGGGTACGGTACCGAACGTCGGCCTGATGGCGCAGAAGGCCGAGGAATACGGCTCGCACGACAAAACCTTCGAAGTGCCCGAAGACGGTGTGGCGCGTATCGTCGACATCGCCACCGGCGAAGTCCTGCTCGAGCAGAATGTGGAAGAAGGCGACATCTGGCGCATGTGCCAGGTCAAGGACGCGCCGATCCGCGACTGGGTCAAGCTGGCCGTCACCCGTGCGCGCAACTCCGGCATGCCGGCGGTGTTCTGGCTCGACCCCTACCGCCCGCATGAAGCCGAGCTGATCAAGAAGGTCGAGACCTACCTCAAGGATCACGACACCGCTGGCCTCGACATTCAGCACATGTCCCAGGTCCGCGCCATGCGCTACACGCTCGAGCGCGTCATCCGCGGCCTCGATACCATCTCGGTCACCGGCAACATCCTGCGCGACTACCTGACCGACCTGTTCCCGATCATGGAACTGGGCACCAGCGCCAAGATGCTGTCCATCGTGCCGCTGATGGCCGGCGGCGGCATGTACGAAACCGGTGCGGGCGGCTCGGCACCGAAGCATGTCAAGCAACTGGTCGAGGAGAACCACCTGCGCTGGGACTCGCTGGGTGAATTCCTCGCCCTGGCGGTGTCGCTGGAAGACCTCGGGCTGAAGACCGGCAACACCAAGGCCACGGTGCTTGCCAAGACCCTGGACGACGCCACCGGCAAGCTGCTCGACAACAACAAGTCGCCGTCGCCCCGCACTGGCGAGCTCGACAACCGCGGCAGCCAGTTCTACCTGGCCATGTACTGGGCCCAGGCACTGGCGGCGCAGACCGACGATGCCGAACTGCAGGCGCACTTTGCCCCGCTGGCCAAGGTCTTGACCGAAAACGAAGCGAAGATCGTCAGTGAGTTCAAGGCGGTTCAGGGCAAGCCGGTCGACATCGGTGGCTATTACATCGCCGATGCTCAGAAGTGCAAGGCAGTGATGCGCCCGAGCCCGACCCTCAATGCAGCGTTGAAAGCGGCACGGGTTTGATCCTCATGCCGATCTGATCGGCATTGCTTGAAGAGCAGCGTGCCGGCAAACCAGGGTTTGCCGGCACGCTGCTTCATTTGAACAGGAAATCTCAGGCACGCAAGGCATTGAACGCGGTGTAGCCGAGCCAGGTCATGATGATCGAGCCCGCGACATGGCCACCGACATGCACCCCGAACCAGCCCCACGCGCCCCGCTGAAGCAGGTGAAACGCCTCGGCCGAAAAGGTCGAGAAGGTCGTCAGCCCCCCTAGCAGCCCGGTGGTAAGCAGTAGCTTGAGCGCCGGAGACATGGCCGGCCACACCTGGATCGCGGCCAGCACACCCCCCATGACGAAACCCCCGATGAGATTGGCAAGCAGCGTGCCGAGCGGGATCGTAACAAACGTCGGATTGAGCCAGACGCCCAAGCCCCAGCGCAGCCAGGCGCCACAAGCCGCCCCCCCGCCAACCGCCAGAAATGTCACCGCGCTCATGCTCCGTTCCTTAATGCTTGATCGTCATAGTGTAATGGACGCACTGCGCCCGGGCGCAGCGAACGGACGGCTTCAGGAAAGCGAGCCCTGAGCCCCCGGGAGAACCGCTGAAGGCACAGGCACGGGTGCAGACAGGCTCACGCCCAGCGCCCGCATGTCGGCTCCGCTCGGATGCTGGAATACGCGCAATCCGAACTCGGGCAGGATCGCCAGCAGATGATCGAAGATGTCCGACTGGATGCCTTCGTAGGCAAGCCAGGCGGTGGTATTGGTGAAGCAGTAGATTTCCAGCGGCAAGCCGTCCGAGGTGGGCGCAAGCTGGCGCACCATCAGCGTCATCTCCTGATGGATGCCCGGATGCTTGCGCAAGTAACGCTCGACATACGCACGAAAAGTGCCGATGTTGGTGACGCGGCGGCGATTGACGACATCGCGCTCGCCACCGCTCAAGCTCACATTCCAGCTCTCCAGCTCGGCCTCCTTGGCCGACAGGTAACCGTCGAGCAGGGCGAAACGATCCAGCCGGCTGCGTTCCTCGTCGCTCAGAAAACGGATGCTCTGCTGATCCACATACATGCTGCGCTTGATCCTGCGCCCGCCCGACTCCTGCATGCCGCGCCAGTTGCGGAAGGGGTCGGAGATCATCCGCTTGGTCGGAATGGTGGTGATCGTCTTGTCCCAGTTCTGCACCTTGACCGTGTGCAGTGCGATGTCGATCACATCGCCGTCGGCATTGAGCTGGGGCATTTCGATCCAGTCCCCGACCCGGACCATGTCGTTGGAGCTGAGCTGGACACTGGCCACCAGCGACAGCAGCGTATCCTGAAAAATCAGCAGCAGCACCGCAGCCATGGCACCGAGACCGGAGAGCAGAATCAGCGGCGAACGGTCGATCAGGCTGGCGACCACAAGAATGGCGGCGATCGCGTAGATCACGATCTTGACCACCTGAACATAGCCCTTGATCGGCCGCAGATGGGCATTGCGTCGCCGCTGGTAAAGCCCGTTTGCAAGGTTGAGCGCATCGCCCAGCGCCAGCGCCACGGTCAGCACGATGAACGCGCTGCTCACGTTCTCGACCACCGCCACCAACGCGGCAGGCAAATCTGGAACGGCCTTGATGCCGATCGACACCACCAGTGCCGGAATCACGTTGGAGAGACGCGACACAAAGGCCAATGGGGTGAGCTCACGGTCCTTTTCCAGCACTGTGGCACGGATCAGACGACGCAGACCCCGCAGCAGAATGTGGCGCGTCACCCAGTTCGACAACCAGGCCAGCACGATCAGTGCGGACAAGGCCGTCAAGGTGTAGCCCAGCGGATGCTGCTCAAGCCAGCTGACGACCTGAGCGAATTCTTCCTTCATGCAGTATTCCTTTTGTGCGCGGACGTCATCGCCGCTCTTGATTCCGGGGCCCATTTTAACCCCTCGTGCGGGATTGCCCGTCCGCGGCGGCCAGCCCCCCACACTTGTCGCGCCCCGAGCGCAGGACCATCGGACGCAGGACCAGACGGGCCCGGGCCCGACCGAGTGCGCGGCGCATCGATCCACAAGGTGAGCCGGTGAACGCAGGGCATCGGCTACAATTTGCCCCAAACCTGAAACCAACCCGGCACCCAAGCTGCCGCAAAACCGGATCCGCCCCGCCAGATGAACCCGAACGACACCAAGGCCGCACCGGCCGCAGCAAGCAATTTCGTCCGCAACCTGATCGACGAAGACAATCGCAGCGGCAAATGGTCTGGCCGCGTGGAAACGCGCTTTCCGCCCGAGCCCAACGGCTACCTGCACTACGGCCACGCCAAGGCGATCTGCCTGAACTTCGGTCTGGCACAGGCCTACGATGGCGTCTGCCACCTGCGCTTCGACGACACCACCCCGGAGAAGGAAGAGCAGGAGTACGTCGATTCGATCATCGAGGCAGTGCAGTGGCTGGGCTTCGACTGGGGCGAGCACCTCTATTTCGCCTCCGACTACTTCGACATCATGTATGCCTGCGCGGTATCGCTGATCAAGGCCGGCAAGGCCTATGTCGATTCCTTGTCCGCCGAAGAGATGCGCGGGCTGCGCGGCACCCTCACCGAGCCGGGCAAGGACAGCCCATACCGCACCCGCAGCGTCACCGAGAACCTCGACCTGCTCAAGCGCATGCGTGCCGGCGAATTCGCCGAAGGCACCCATATCCTGCGCGCCCGGATCGACATGGCGAGCCCCAACATCAACCTGCGCGACCCGGTGATCTACCGCATCCGCAAGGCCACCCATCACCGCACCGGCGACAACTGGTGCATTTACCCGATGTACACCTTCGCCCATCCGATCGAGGATGCGATCGAGAACATCACCCACTCGATCTGCACCCTCGAGTTCGAGGACCAGCGCCCGTTATACGACTGGCTGCTGGACGCGCTCGCCACCGCCGGCCATTTCCCGCGCCCGCTGCCGCAACAGATCGAGTTCGCCCGCCTCAACCTGAGCTACGTGGTGCTGTCCAAGCGCAAGCTGGTGCAACTGGTCGATGAAGGCCATGTCGCCGGCTGGGACGATCCACGTCTGCCGACCCTGATCGGCGCCCGCCGCCGCGGCTTTACCGCGACCGGCTTCCGTCGCTTCGCTGAGCGGATCGGGGTGTCAAAATCGGATGCGTGGATCGACATGAGCGTGCTTGAGGAATGCATGCGCGACGACCTCAACGAAGCGGCCGAACGCCGCGTTGCGGTGCTCGACCCACTCAAGCTGGTGCTCACCAACTATGCCGTGGGCCAGGCCGAACTGTGCCATGCGCCGAATCACCCGCTGAAGCCCGAGCTGGGCAAGCGCGAGATGCCTTTTGGGCGCGAGCTGTGGATCGAGCGCGAGGATTTCATGGAGGAGCCGGTCAAGGGCTTCCACCGCCTCTATCCGGGCAACACCGTGCGCTTGCGCTATGGCTATGTGGTCAAGTGCACCGGCTGCGAGAAGGATGCGGACGGCAAGGTGATCAAGGTGCTCGCCGAGTACATGCCCGATTCGAGGTCCGGCACGCCCGGCGCCGACAACTACAAGGTCAAGGGCAACCTGCACTGGGTTTCCGCGGCCCATGGCTACAAGGCCGAGGTCCGCCTCTACGACCGCCTGTTTTCCCATCCGCACCCGGGTCAGCGGCGTGAAGGGGATATCGAGGGCGTCGAGCGCGATTTCCTTACCGATATCAACCCGGATTCTCGGCGCGTGATTACGGCCTGGCTGGAACCAGCGCTGCGCAGCGCAAAGCCGGAGGATCGCTTCCAGTTCGAGCGCCACGGCTATTTCGTTGCCGACCGCCGCGACTCGATCGACGGCGTGCCGGTATTCAACCGCACGGTGACCTTGAAGGACTCGTGGGCGAAGGCCACCAACAGGTAATCCGCTGCCACATGGAGCCAGGCATCCGGGCCGAAGGCATCAGCCAACACTGATAGACTTGTCGCCATGACACTCGTCCGCCGCCTGCTCCCCTTCGTCATCGTCATTGCACTGCTCGCCGCCGCCGGCTGGTGGTTCACCCGACCGCAGCCGATCTCGGTGGTGCTACATGAAGTCGGCCGCGGCAAGGTGGAGGCGAGTATCGCCAACACCCGCGCCGGCGAAGTCGAGGCCTGTCAGCGCACCAAGATGTCCACCATCGTCGGCGGCCGCATCGACGACCTGCTGGTGAAGGAAGGCGACCGGGTGGTGGCCGGACAAGTCCTGATGCGCCTGTGGAACCAGGATCTGGAGGCGCGCCTCGCGGTGAACCAGGCCCAACTCGCCAGCGCCAGGCGCCGCGTCGAGGAGGCCTGCAGCGTGGCTGCCAACGCCGAGCGCGAGGCCGAACGCCAGGCTGCACTGGTCAAACGCGGCTTCGTGTCCGCCAGCGTCGAGGAAAAGGCCCGGACCGAAGCGCGCGCGCGCCGCGCCGCTTGCGACACCACGCGCGCCGACGTCGCCACGGCCGAGGCGCAGATTGCCGCCACCGCCACCGACCGCCAGCGCACCGTGCTGGTCGCCCCCTTCGCCGGCACCGTCGCCAAGATCACCGGCGAACTGGGCGAGTACTCCACGCCGTCGCCGCCGGGCGTGCCGACCCCACCGGCGATCGACCTGATCGACGACTCCTGCCTCTACGTCAAGGCCCCGATGGACGAAATCGACACGCCCAGGATCCGTCCCGGCCTGCCGGTCCGGATCAGCTTCGAAGCGCTGCCGGGCAGGGTTTTCGCCGGCAAGGTCAAGCGCGTCGCGCCGTATATCACCGTGGTGGAAAAGCAGGCACGCACCGTGGAGGTCGATGTCGGGTTCGACCAGCCGGACGAGGCCCGCGGCCTGCTGGTGGGCTACAGCGCCGATGTGGAGATCGTACTCGACACGCGTGAGGACACGCTGCGCGTTCCGACTGCGGCGATCCGCGAGGGCAACCGCGTGCTGGTGCTGGGCGCCGACGGCGTGCTTGCCGAACGCGAACTGAAGACCGGACTCGCCAACTGGGAGCAGACCGAGGTACTCGACGGGCTGGAGGTCGGCGAGCGCATCGTGACCTCGCTCGAACGCGAAGGGGTGGTGGCTGGGGCACGCGTGGTCGCAGACGGCGCGCCACGCTGAACGGGGCCGCAGCAATGGCGCAGATCGAACTTGACGGCATCGAGCGCATCTTCACCCTCGGCGACAGTCAGGTGCACGCGCTGAACGCGGTGTCGCTGAGTATCGAGCCCGGTGAATACGTGGCGGTAATGGGCCCGTCCGGCTCGGGAAAATCCACCCTGCTCAACCTGCTCGGCCTGCTCGACCGCCCGAATGCGGGGCATTACCGGCTCGAGGGCCGCGACGTGACCACCCTGTCGGCCGACGAGCAGGCGGCGGTGCGGCGCAGCCGGATCGGCTTCGTGTTCCAGAGTTTTCATCTGGTGCCGCGCCTGACCGCAGCCGAGAATATCGCCCTGCCGTTGATGCTGGCCGGCATGCCGGTGGCCGAGCGCACTGGCCGCGTCGAACGCGCGTTGAAGGACTTTGGACTCTTAGGCCGGGCCAGCCATCGCCCGGACGAGCTGTCGGGTGGCCAGCGCCAGCGCGTCGCGATCGCGCGTGCAACGATCATGCAGCCAGCAATGCTGTTGGCCGACGAGCCCACCGGCAACCTCGACCGCCACACCGGACAAGAGGTCACCGCGCTGCTCGAGGCGCTCAATGCGGGCGGAATGACCCTGATCGTGGTCACCCACGACCCTGTAATGGGGGGACGGGCACGGCGGCGGCTGATGATGGAGGATGGCGCGGTCAAGCAGGATCTGCGGGGAGCGGCAGCACTGCAATGACGCCGGCCGACACGCTTCGTTTTGCTTCGCGCGCCGCGCTCGGCTACCCGCTGCGCACCGGCCTGATGGTGCTGGCAATGGCGATCGGGGTGGCGGCGGTGGTGGTGCTGACCGCGCTCGGCGACGGGGCCCGGCGCTACGTGGTGGGCGAGTTCGCCTCGCTCGGGGCCAACCTGATCATCGTGCTGCCGGGACGCAACGAGACCGGCGGCGTGAATGCGGGCAGCTTCATCACCAGCACCCCGCGCGACCTCACCGTGAATGACGCGGCCGCGTTGCTGCGTGCGCCGCTGGTGAGCCGGATCGCGCCGCTGTCGGTGGGCAATTCGGAGATCGCGGTCGGTGGCAAGCTGCGCGAAGTGATGGTGCTCGGGACCAGCGCGGACTACCTGGACATCCGCCACTTCAAGCTCGCCCAGGGCCGCTTCCTGCCGCGCGAGGACCTGGGCCGCGCCGGCGCGGTGGCAGTGATTGGCGACAAGCTGCGGCGCGAGCTGTTTGGCTCGGATGCCGCGGTCGGGCGCATGGTGCGGGTCGGCGACACCCGGCTTCGGGTGGTCGGGGTGATGGCCCCGGCCGGTCAGGGGCTGGGCATGAGCAACGACGAACTGGTGATCGTGCCGGTGGCCACCGCCCAGGCCATGTTCAACACCAACACCCTGTTCCGCATCATGGTCGAGGTCCGCAGCCGCGAGGCGCTCGGCCCGGCGCAGAAACAACTCGAGGACCTGTTGCGCGCGCGCCGCGAGGGCGAGCTCGATGTCACCCTGATCACCCAGGACGCGATACTCGGCACCTTCGACCGCATCCTCGGCGCGCTGACCCTGGGGGTGGCCGGAATTGCCGCGATCAGCCTTGCGGTGGCCGGCATCCTGGTGATGAACGTGATGCTGGTGGCGGTGACCCAGCGCACCGGCGAGATCGGCCTGCTCAAGGCGCTCGGCGCCACCGGACGCGACATCCGGCTCGCCTTCCTGACGGAAGCGGCGCTGCTGTCGATCGGAGGCGCCCTGGTCGGATACGGGCTCGGCCATCTGGGGGCGTGGGGCATACGTCTGGCCTACCCTGTGCTGCCGGCCTGGCCGCCAGACTGGGCGGTGGCTGCCGGGCTGGGCACTGCCCTTACCACCGGTCTGCTATTCGGCGTGCTGCCTGCACGGCGGGCAGCGTTGCTCGATCCGGTGCAGGCGCTGGCAAAGCGTTAGCCGACCATGCTCTGGCGCGACTTTCTCCAGCTCTCCCTGCGCGCGCTCACCGCCCATCGGCTGCGCAGCTTCCTGACCCTGCTCGGGATCGGGGTCGGCATTGCTGCGGTAATCCTGCTGACCTCGATCGGCGAAGGCCTGCACCAGTTCGTGCTGAAGGAGTTCACCCAGTTCGGCACCAACATCATCAAGGTCACGCCGGGCGTGCAAGGCGCGCGCGGCGGCCCGCCCGGCCTGCCGTCGACCACCCGCGAGCTCACGCTCGAAGATGCGGCCGCGCTCGAGCGCGCACCCTTCGTCACCGGGGTCACCCCTGCCGTATCAGGCAACTCGGAAGTCCGCGCCAACGGCCGCGAGCGCCGTACCTTCATCATGGGGGTGGGCGCCGACATGCAGCAGGTATTCTCGATGAGGGTCCGGGTAGGCCAGTTCCTGCCGCGCGACGACGCCGCCAACGCACGTGCCTTCGTCGTGCTCGGGGCCACGCTCAAGCGCGAACTGTTCGGCAACGACAATCCGCTCGGCGAGCGGGTACAGATCGGTGGCGAACGTTATCGCGTGATCGGGGTCATGGAGAGCAAGGGCCAGTTCCTCGGCATCGATCTCGACGACACCGCCTACATCCCGACCGCGCGTGCGCTCTCGCTCTACAACCGCGACGGACTGATGGAGATCAACGTCACCTACGGCGAACAGGTGCCCGCGGCACGGGTCGCGGCCGAGGTGAAGAAGATCCTCGTCGCGCGCCATGGACGCGAGGACTTCACCCTGACCACCCAGGAAGACATGCTTGCGAGCCTCTCCAACATCCTCGACATCCTCACCGCCGCGGTCGGCGCGCTCGGAGGCATTTCGCTGCTGGTGGGCGGCGTGGGCATCGTCACCATCATGACCATCGCGGTCTCCGAACGCACTAACGAGATCGGTTTGCTGGTGGCGCTCGGCGCCCGCCGCCGCACCATCCTCGGCCTCTTCCTCGGCGAGGCGGTGGCGCTTGCCGCCATCGGCGGCCTGTTCGGCCTCCTCATCGGCGCCGGACTCGCCCAGCTCGTCGGCATCTTCGTACCCGCACTACCGGTCACCACGCCATGGCATTTCGTCTTTGTTGCCGAGGCGATCGCAGTGCTGATCGGCCTCGTCGCCGGCGTACTGCCGGCGCGCCGGGCCGCCGGGCTGAATGCAGTGGACGCGCTGCGTTCGGAATAGGCCATGCGTCTGCCCACCTGTCTGCGCGCCCTGCTCCTGATCGCGGCAACAGCCCCGTCCTGGGCCATCGCGGCACCGGCGCCCTGGTACTGGTGGCACAGCCGGCTCGATGGCCAGCGCTATTGCGCCCAGACCTCACCCGGCAGCGGCTGGCAAAAAGGCGCCGGCCCCTATCGCAATCTGCGTTGTGAACAGACCATACCGGATCGAGCGCGAAACAACCCTCCCCGGTTTGAGCCAGGTCAACCCGATGCCAGATCGCCCGGCGAGACGGTGATAGACCACCTACAGTCAAAGTAAAGGCGCGGCTTGCCGCCATCGTGATAATCAGCACAAACGGAGACGATCATGAGCTTCTTTGACTCCCCCATCGGTCGCTGCGAAGCGGTCAAGGAAATGGTCCTGCTCGATGAAACCCAGCAGGAATGCGCCCACGAACACGACTGTCCGCCCGGCAGGGAGTGCCCGCTCGATGGCTGCTTCACTCCGGTAAGCGGTGTGTGCGAGGAACATGTCGCACTGCTGGCGAAAAAACCGGCACGGCGGAGGGCCTCAGCCAGTTGAAGAAGGGTCGGCGCAACGGCGGCTCACGTGTCGCCGCTGCGCCGATTCAATTACGCGATGCGTGCCCTTTCGCGGGTGGAATGCCACAGGCTGGCCGTTACCGACAGCGCGAGAATCACGGCAACCACGAGCAGCGACACCAGCACCGGAATCTTCACCCAATCCACGATCAGCATCTTGGTACCGATGAAGACCAGGATTGCGGCGAGGCCGTACTTGAGCAGCGAAAAGCGGTCGCCCAGGTCGGCAATCAGGAAGTACATCGCACGCAAGCCCAGAATGGCGAACAGGTTGGAGGTCAGTACGATGAAGGGATCGGTGGTGATCGCGAAGATTGCCGGAATGCTATCGACCGCAAAAATTACATCGGAGATTTCCACCAGCACCAGCGCGAGAAACAAGGGAGTCACCATCCGCAGGCCGTCACGCATGACGAAGAATCGCTCGCCTTCAAGCTTGTCCGTCACCGGGTAGTGATTGCGTATCCAGCGAATGAAAGGGTTCTTTGACAGGTCGGGATCGTGCTCGGCGAACCACACCATCTTGATGCCGGTGATCACCAGGAAGGCACCGAACACGTACAGCAACCAGTGGAACTCGGTAATCAGCCAGCTACCGGCGAAGATCATGATCGTGCGCAGTACGATCGCACCCACGATGCCGTAAAGCAGCACCCGCCGCTGCAACTCCAGCGGTACGGCAAAAAAGCTGAAGATCATCATCCAGACGAAGACGTTATCGACCGCCAGCGACTTCTCGACCAGGTAGCCGGTCAGGAAGGCCAGCGCCTTCTCGTTCGCGATCATCCGACCGAAGCTGTCGTCCAGATACCACCACAACCCTGCGGCGAACAGCAGCGAAACCGACACCCAGGCCACCGACCAGGCGCCCGCCTCCTTCAGCGAAACGCGGTGCTGTTCACCCCCCTTGAACAGAAAAAGGTCCGCCGCCAACATCGCCACCACAATGACGGCAAACGCCGCCCACATCCACCACGTACCGATTGATTCCACGAAGCACTCCGATCAGAAAGCAAAAAGGGCCTGTTCCCGAAGGACACAGACCCTGATGACGCTTTTTGCGCACAGACCTTGCCCTTGGGCAAGGTCTCGCTTGCAACGACGTATCGTTGCCCGTAGCACCGGGAGGCCGTCGCGAAACGAACCTGCCGTGTTGACGATGCTGCGGCGTGAAAAGCTACTCCCCTTGATGCACGCGAGTCTATGCTGCGCCACGGCAAAGTCAAGCAGCAAAATGAGATCGGACGGTGACAAGCCCAAGGACTTCCGGCATGATTGAATTTGTTTAAACAGATCAAGGTTCGCGCGGGGTTTCAACACCCCGCACTATGAGTTGCTCCTGCCCACTGCGCTCGTGCCTGTTTCCAGGTCTCGAATCCGAAGCGCCTGATGACGACGAGTCCATCGCCTCGGGCCCAGCACCCCCTGGCAGACCTTCCGACCGATATTGTTCGCGACCTCCGCTCGCGTTACATGGCGGCACCGCATCCCTGACCCATTCATTGCCATCGGCGCAGGCCCACGACAGGTGGCCGTCCCGACGCTATCCACGCGCCCCAGTCACCTCCTGCTTCGTCGAGCGTGCCTGCGGGCAGGTTTACCCGCGCCCCTACCTCATCCGCTGAAAGCACCTCATGGAAATCTTCCTTCTCATCACCCTCATCCTCGTCAACGGTGCGTTCGCCATGTCCGAAATCGCGCTGGTCACGGCACGTCGGGCAAGACTCGCCCGGCTTGCCGAGGATGGTGACCGCTCGGCCGCCATTGCGATGAAGCTCGGCGAGGAGCCGACCCGCTTCCTGTCCACCATTCAGATCGGCATCACCTCGATCGGCATTCTCAACGGCATCGTCGGCGAGGCAGCGCTTGCCGGCCCGCTGTCGGACTGGCTGCAAACGCTCGGCATGGAACAACGGACGAGCGAGATCGGCTCAACCGTGCTCGTCGTGGTGGTGATCACCTACGTCTCCATCGTCGTCGGCGAGCTGGTCCCCAAGCGTATCGGCCAGATCAACCCAGAGGGCATCGCCCGCCTGGTGGCACGACCGATGCACATGCTCTCCATTGCTTCCCGGCCGTTTGTTCACCTGCTGGTGGGCTCGACCGCACTGATACTGCGCCTGATGGGGCAGCGTGAGACCCGCGGGCCGAGCGTGACCGAAGAGGAGATCCACGCCATGCTCGACGAAGGTTCGGAAGCCGGTGTGATCGAGAAAAACGAGCACGAAATGGTGCGCAACGTCTTCCGCCTCGACGACCGCCAGATCGGTTCGCTGATGGTGCCGCGCTCGGACATCGTATGGCTGGACATGAATCGCCCGCTGGACGAAAACCTCGCCCTCATGGCCGAGTCGTATCATTCGCGCTTCCCGGTATGTCGCGGCGGACTGGATGACATTCTCGGCATCGTCAGTTCCAAGCAACTGTTTAACCAGACCCTGCGCGGCGCCAAGGCCGATCTCACACAGGGACTGCAAGCGCCGGTGTATGTACCCGAATCGCTCACCGGCATGGAGTTACTGGATCAGTTCCGCGCATCGTCCACTCACATGGTTTTCGTCATCGACGAGTACGGCGAGGTGCAAGGCATGGTCACGGTGCATGACGTGATCGAATCGGTGACTGGGGAGTTCATGCCGCAGAACAAGGAAGAGGCCTGGGCAATGCAGCGCGAGGACGGCTCGTGGCTGCTCGACGGCCTGATTCCGATTCTCGAGTTGAAGGACAGGCTGGGATTCAGGACCGTTCCCGAAGAGGAAAAAGGTCGCTACCACACGCTGTCCGGCATGCTGATGTGGTTGCTCGGACGGCTGCCGAACACCGGCGATATTGCCACCTGGGAGAGCTGGCGCCTTGAAGTCGTCGACCTGGATGGAAAACGGATCGACAAGGTTCTGGCCAGTCCGCTGCCCGACACCTCCACCGACGAAGCGGTCGAGGCCGAGCCACCGAGCCTTGCTGCTGAACAATCAATCAACGAAACCCCGCACCGGCTCGCGCCATGATCGACCAGGTCGCCGAGAAGATCGTTCGCCGCGTCATTCTCGGCTTCCTGCTGGGCGGGCTGTTGCTGCTCAGCTACGCCGTGCTTCACCTTTTCATCGTGCCGGTGGCGTGGGCGGTCATCATCGCTTTTGCCACCTGGCCACTGTATCGGCCGCTGCGCGCCCGGCTACTGCGCCACCCGACACTGAGCGCGCTGTGCATGACGCTGCTGCTAAGCGCGGCCTTCGTGCTGCCGGCATTGTGGATGGCGATCCTGTTGCGTAGCGAAGTGGGTTTGGCGATTGCGGCAGTCACCGAGCATATCGGGCAGAACACCCTCGGCCTGCCTGACTTCATCCGTACCCTGCCCTGGGTGGGAAACTTTCTCCAGGGCCTGATCGATAAGCTGACTGCCGACCCCGACGCCTTCCGCACGCAACTGACCGAGTGGGCCGGACAAGGCGCGGATCACGTACTTGCGCTGATCGGCGACGTCGGCCGCAACGCGGCCAAGCTCGGTTTTGCGCTGATCACGGTCTTCTTCCTGTACCGCGATGGCGAGCGCGTGCTGGCCCAGGTTCACGTCGTGCTTCATCGCTTTCTCGGTGCGCGCGTCGACGACTATCTGGCTGCCGTCGGCGGCATGACCAAGGCGGTGGTGTGGGGACTGGTTGCGACCGCGCTCGCACAGGGCGTCGTTGCGGGTCTAGGTTACTGGTGGGTTGGCGTATCGGCGCCGGTGCTACTCGGTGCGGTGACGGCACTCATCGCGATGATTCCCTTCGGCACCCCGTTCGCATGGGGCTCGATCGGCATCTGGCTGCTGGTGAGCGGCGATACGGTCGGCGGCATCACCTTGCTGCTGTGGGGCACCCTGGTGGTGAGCTGGGTGGACAATCTGGTCCGCCCGCTGGTGATCAGCAACGCCACCCGTATTCCGTTCCTGCTGGTCATGTTTGGCGTGCTGGGTGGCCTGGCGGCGTTTGGTCTGGTCGGCCTATTCCTCGGCCCGGTCGTCCTCGCGGTGCTGATGGCGGTGTGGCGCGAGTGGCTCGAGGAAGCCGATCTACGTCCGCCGACGCGGCCAGAGGCAGGCTCGAAGACTCCCCTTCCGACACCGGAAATCTCGGATCGCCCCTGAGCGCGCGAAGGAAGATGCGGGACCGCGTTCAGCCAAACACTTCGCCTTCAGCGAGATAACGCCACTGCCCCAGGGGCAGATCCCTGAGCGTGACCTTGCCGATGCGCACCCGCTTGAGGCCGAGCACGCTGAGGCCGACAAGCTCGCACATGCGCCGGATCTGACGCTTGCGCCCTTCACGCAGCACGAAACGCAGCTGATCGTCGTTAAGCCACTCGACCTTGGCCTCACGCAACGGACGGTCGTCCAGCCACAGGCCATGATTGAGCAGGGCGAGGCCATTCTCGGCCAGATTCCCCTCGACCCGGACCAGGTACTCCTTCTCGACCTGGGAGTCATCACCAATGAGCTGGCGCGCGATCCGGCCGTCCTGGGTAAACACCAGCAGGCCGGTGGAATCGATATCAAGACGACCGGCGGGCGCGAGCCCCTTGAACTGCGACGGATGGAAGCGCTGGGCGGTATCGCGGTCGTACTGGGTGTCGCTGCCGATCAGCGCCATGGCAGGCTGGTAGCCGGGCTCGGGCTGGCCGGACACATAGCCCACCGGCTTGTGCAGCAAAATGGTGACGCGCTGCTCCTGCTCCTGCTTTGCTTCCGGTGCCAGCGCAATGCGCGCATCCGGATCGATCCGGGTACCCAGTTCGGACACCCGCTTGCCATCGACAAACACCCAGCCGCGCTCGATCAGCTCGTCGGCCTCACGCCGCGAGCAGATGCCACGATCGGCCATCACCTTAGACAATCTGACGCCTTCGGCCGTAGACGTGCGCTCGGTCAGGGGTGGTCCGGGCGGGCGCGGCGTGTCCGTCTGCTGACGCGGACGTGAGCCAGTCGAACTCTGCGTGACGTGCTGTTCGTTGCGCCCCCCGGCCCGGCCTTCGGCACGGGTGTCCCGCCTGCCTTCGGCGTATCCGTCGGCGCTGCGGGCAGGTGGTTTTCCACCGCGTTCGTCGCCGCGCCCGGCCGATGACCTGCCCCGCGGCGGCGAGTTCGCATCCTTGCCACGCCCCTCTGCGGGACGCGCATCGCGACCACGCTGATCGCCTCGATCGCCGTTCCTTTTATCGCTATTCCCCTTGGCGCTGTTCCCTTGAGAATTGCGCCGGGCGTCGGCGGATTCGGACGCTGGCGCTTCGGCCACCGGACGACTCACCTTGAGCGTGCCGGCAATACGGGATGGCGCCGGTTGCGGCGGATTCTTTTTAACAGTATTCAAGGCAGACCTCGGGCGTCGGACGACGTTTTCAGAAAAACAGGCGTAATTATGCGCCCAAGCAGGAAGTAAAGCGCGAGGAGCGAGCCCGGACCGACAAGGGGCTGGCGGAAAAAACAAAACCCGGCACGCAGCCGGGTTTTGCAGGGTACAAGCACAGCACAAACTTACATCATGCCCAGCGCCTTCGGCAGGAAGGTGGAGATGCTCGGGATGTAGGTGATCATCATCAGGAACACCAGCATGGTGTACAACCACGGCAGCACGGCCTTGCTCATCTCGGTCATGCCCGTATTGGTGATGCCGCTGGCCACGAACAGGTTCAGCCCGAGCGGCGGCGTGATCATGCCGATCTCCATGTTCACCGTGATCATGATGCCGAAGTGGATCGGGTCGATGCCCAGCGCCACCGCCACCGGGAACAGGATCGGCGCCAGGATCAGGATGATCGAGGACGGTTCCATGATCATGCCCGCCACCAGCAGCAAGATGTTCACCACGATCAGGAAGCCAATCTGCCCCAGACCACTGGCCACGATTGCATCGGCCATGCGCTGCGGAATCTGTTCCGACGTCAGGATGAAGGAGAACAGGATCGCGCTGGCGATGATGAACAGCAGCATCGCACTCATGTTCGCCGAGTCGAGCAGCACCCGCGGAATCTGCTTGAAGGTCAGATCCTTGTACACGAACACCGCAATGAAGAAGGCATACACCGCGCTCATCGCTGCCGCTTCGGTCGGGGTGAACATGCCGGAATAGATCCCGCCCATCACCACCACGATCAGCATCAGGCCCCAGAAGGCGGTGCGGAAGGCTTTGAACTTTTCCTTCCACGTCGCTCTTTGCATGGTCGGATAGTTGTTCTTCCGCGCCACGTACCAGGTCGTCACGCCCAGCATGAACGCGAGCAACAAACCCGGAATCACACCCGCCATGAACAGGGCACCGACCGACGAATTGGTCGTGACCGCGTACATCACCATGACGATCGACGGCGGAATCAGGATGCCCAGACCGCCGGCCGAAGCCACCACGCCGGCACCGAAGCCCACCGGGTAACCCTGCTTCACCATCGCCGGGATCAGGATCGAGCCGATCGCCACCACGGTCGCCGGACTGGAGCCCGACACCGCCGCGAACAAGGCACACGCCAGCACCGCCGACATGCCCAGACCGCCGCGCAGGTGACCGACCATCGCGGTAGCGAAGTTGATCATGCGTCGGGCCACGCCGCCATGAGTCAGGAAGTTACCGGCGAGGATGAAGAACGGGATCGCCATGATCTCGAACTTCTCGATACCGGTGAACATTTTCAACGCCACCGCTTCAAGCGGCACGTCGGTAAAGATGAACATGAAGCTCAGCACGGTGAGGCCGAGCGCCACGCCCACCGGCATGCCGATCGCCATCAGGACGATGAGCAGGCCGAAAATGGCAATTGTATTGGTCATTTCTGCATGCTCCTGTTAGTGCTTGCCGTCATTGCCGGGGCGCTTCGGATGGGTTTTTTCCCATTCTTCCTTGCTCTTCCCGGCCTGTGCGTGCTCGACATCCTCACCCATCGAGATTGCCTCCGCCGCCAGCAAAACGTTGGCATCCTCTTCTTCGTCCAGGCCTTCCACATGGCCATGATCGTGACGCGGCAGCTCGCCGGTACGGGCAAAACTGACCATCACCTGGAGGAAACGGAAGCACATCAGGAAAGAACCAAGCGGCACCGCGGCGTACACGATCCAGGTCGGCCATTCGAGGTCGGGCGTGGTCGGACCTTCGTAGAAATTGCCGGCATCAAGACCGAACAGGGTCAGCGTCTCGTACGCCATGCCGTTCTCCCACACGAACAGGGCGCCGAAAATGCCGATCAAACCGGTGAAGATGACCCCGCAGAGGAGTCCAAGCTGGACCATCACGGCACGGGGTTTGTCGGTGAGCTTGTTGATCAGAAGGTCCACGCCGACGTGGATGCCCGTACGCACGCCATAGGCGGCACCGAACTTGGCCATCCAGACGAAGAGGATGATGCAGAACTCCTGCGCCCAACCGACATTCATCTCCAGCAGCCAGTCCTGCACAAAAGGAATCGCAAAACCGGAGGCATAGCGATGCACCACCGATATGAAAATCACAATCGTCGCAATTGCCATGAGGCTGGCGATGATGATCTCTTCAAGCCGATCAAGTATCTTGTTCATGAGAGGTCTCCCTGCAAAAAACGCCCGTCAGGAGAGGGCCTGACGGGCGTTCTGGGGTACTGGCAAATTACAGTTTCGAAGGATCGAAACCGGTTTCCTTGTAGATGGACTGGATCAGGTCGGCACCGACCCGCGATTCCATCTTCTTGTGCACCGGCACCAGTGCCTTGATGAATGCAGCCCGCTCGGCCTCGGTCGGCTCATGGACAGCGGTCTTGCCCGAAGCCTTCACTGCGGCCAGCGCCTTGTCGTTCTCTTCCTTGGCGATCTGGTTGGCGTAGACGGTGGATTCCTTCATCGCCTTGTCGAGCTGGGTGCGGACGTCAGCCGGCAGGCCGTCCCAGAACTTCTTGTTGGTGATCACCGCATAACCCAGGTAACCGTGCTCGGTCAGGGTCATGTGCTTCTGCACTTCATGCATCTTCTGGGTGTAGAGGTTGGAATGCGGATTCTCGGTACCATCGACCACGCCGGTCTGCAGGGCCTGATAGACCTCGGAGAAGGCCATCACCTGCGGCAGCGCCTTGATCTCGCGCATCTGCTCCTCGAGCACCTTGGACGACTGGATGCGCATCTTCTTGCCGCGCAGGTCCTCCGGCTTCAGGATCGGCGTGTTGGCGGAGAAGGACTTGAAACCGTTGTCCCAGTACGCCAGACCCTTGATGCCCTTGGGCTCGAGCTTGGACAGCAGTTGAGCGCCGACCGGGCCGGTGGTGATCTTGTTGAGCGCTTCTTGGCCATTGAAGATGTAGGGGAGATCGAACACCTCGAATTCACGCACGCCGAGCGGGCCGAACTTGGCCAGCGACGGGGCCAGCAGTTGCACGGCGCCCAGTTGCAGCGCCTCCATCTCTTCCTTGTCCTTGTACAGGGTGCTGTTGGCGTAGACTTCGACCTTGACCGCACCGTTGGTGTACTGCTCGGCGAGTTCCTTGAACTTTACGGCGGCTTTGCCCTTGGGGGTGTCGGTGGCGACCACGTGGCTGAACTTGATCACGATCGGATCGGCGGCTGCTGCGGTGGCGGTCAGGCCGGCGGCAACAAGACCCAGCAGGATTGCACGAACTTTCATTTCTCACTCCTCCAGTTTGAACAACGTACGCATTGAATGCGTTTTTGACCCTGTTACAAAGGCGCTCGATCGGCCTGTAGCAAGGACCTCCGGGACAGACACATCCGGCGGAAAGTGCTGCAGTATTGTTCTGGACAGGCAAACGCCGCAATTGTGGAATACCGCATAATCACAGATGGCCTCATAAAGCGTATCAATGCACTCCACTCGACACCCCCCGCCGCCCATGCCCCTGTTACCGGCCATCTCGACGCAGGACAATTCGGCCAACCGCCGCGGCCGCTGGATTGGCCGGCTACCCTATTTCGTCCTCGCCCTCTTTCTGGCAACCATTGCGCTGCTGGTCTGGATGACTCGCGAGTATGACGCCGAGGAACAACAGACCTCGCTGATTACCGATGTCCTGTGGATGGAGCAAAATCTGCGCTTTCAGCTTGACCGCAACGAAGCCCTTTTGCAACAGGTCGGACTGGACCTGCTGCGCGCCGATCGCCCCTCCTCCCAGACCGAAGCCCAGTTGCGCCAGCTGATGAGTCAGGATAGAGGCATTGTGCGCGTGCTCTGGCTCGACCAGCACGGTCGGCTGAAGGGCGCACTGCCGCCGCAGACCGACAGCGGTCTGGTCGGTGAAGCTGACGGCACCGTACCCGCCGAATCGGTCATGAAGCTGGCACGGGCGGTGGGAAGACCGGTCTATGGCCCGGCCTACCCGGTAGTCGGCGGAAAATTCAATTTCGAGGTACATGTCCCCACCTGGTCCGACGACGCCTTCCTTGGGGTAGTCGTGGCCGTGTATTCGCTCTCCGACCTGGTCGTTCGCGAACTACCGTGGTGGTTTTCGGAGCGCTATCGGGTGGCGGTGCTCGACCCCGATGGCAAAGAGATCGCAGCCAAGTCGAAAATCGCGCCCCTGGCGACCTACCGCAGCTACACCACACCCTTCGAACCTCCCGGCCACGGACTGACGCTGCAGATCACCGCCTACAAGGGCGAGACACGCTGGATGCCGGTGCTGCTGATCGCGTCCATCGTGCTGTTTGGCGTCATCATCGTATGGAGCGTATGGCAGTTGCGGCGCCAGCTCGCCAGGCGGCAGGCGGCCGAACAAGCATTGCGCCATGAATCGGCCTTCCGCAAGGCAATGGAAGACTCGGTCATCACCGGGCTGCGCGCACGCGACCGGGAAGGCCGAATTACCCACGTAAACCCGGCGTTCTGCCGCATGACCGGGTTCAGCGCCGAGGAGCTTGTCGGAGCCACCCCACCGATGCCCTACTGGGACCTCGACCAGCTGGAGCACACCCTGGAAGTGCACGACATGGTGATGAGGGGCGGTACGCCCACTGACGGACTCGAGGTCTCGTTGCGGCGCAAGAACGGCGAGCGCTTCGACGCCCTGATCTTCGAGGCCCCGCTGATCGATCCCGAAGGGCGTCACAGCGGCTGGATGGGTTCGGTACTCGACATCACCGAGCAGAAGCGGGCCATGGAGCTTGCGCGCCAGCAGGACGAGCGCCTGCAGGCCACGTCCCGCCTGGTCACCATGGGCGAGATGGCCTCCACCCTTGCGCATGAGCTCAACCAACCGCTGGCTGCAATCTCCAGCTATAACACCGGCTGCATTAATCGTCTGGATGCCGGCCAGGTCGACCCCTCCGAACTGCGCGGCGTTCACGAGAAAATCGGCCGCCAGGCGCGCCGCGCCGGCGAGATCATCCGCCGCGTGCATGACTTCGTGCGCCGCGCAGAGCCCAAGCGCGAAGCGCTCGATCTCAACAATGTCATCCGCGACGCGGTGGGCCTGATCGAGGCCGATGCACGCAAGCGCCAGATGCGTATCAGCAGCCAGCTGACGCCCGACCTGCCCGCTCTGACCGCAGACCCGGTGATGATCGAGCAGATCCTGGTGAACCTGATCCGCAACGGCATGGACGCGATGGTCGCCACACCAGCAGCCCGACGCGAGATCACAATCAGCACCCGCCTGCTCGGCAACACCCTGGAGACTCGGGTCTGCGACCACGGCAGCGGCATCGACGCTGCCACGGTCGAACGGCTCTTCGAACCCTTTTTCACCACCAAGTCCGAGGGCATGGGCATGGGCCTGAACATCTGCCGCTCGATTGCCGAACTGCATCACGGTCGCCTGACTTTCGAACCGAACCCGACAGGCGGTACCATCTTCATCCTCACGCTACCGACGGAACGCCCATGAGCCCAGCCTGCGCTCACATCATCGACGACGACGAAGCGATTCGCGACGCCCTCCAGTGGCAGTTCCGCACCCGCGGGGTGGAATGCACCCTGTGGCCGGGCGCCGAGGCATTTCTCGCCGCCTGGCAGGCAGACTGGCGCGGCTGCATCGTGCTCGACATCCGCATGGAAGGCATGAGCGGACTGGAGTGCTTCGACGCGCTCATCGAACGTCATTGCGCCTTGCCGGTGATCTTCATCACCGGCCACGGCGACGTGCCGATGGCCGTCGGGGCGCTCAAGAAGGGGGCCTTCGACTTCATCGAGAAGCCGTTCAACGACAACGAACTGATCGAGCGGGTACAGCGTGCGATCGACCACGACGCCGAACACCGCCGCGCAGAAGCCGATCGGGGCACGGTGGAAGCCCGTCTGGCGACCTTGACCGCACGCGAACGAGAAGTGATGGAGTTAATTCTGGAAGGCAAGTACAACAAGGTGATTGCGGACCAGCTCTCGATCTCGATGCGCACGGTCGAAGCCCACCGCTCACGGGTGTTCGACAAGATGCAGGTACGATCCGCGGTCGAACTCGCGCAGATACTGACCACGCTCAGAAGCTGAAGGGCAGCCACTCCGGCAGGATGCCAAGCTCGTCGGCCCGGCAGGCGAAGGCGGCATCGACCCCGATGCCGGCGATCCATACGGTGGCGCCATCAATTTCGAGCACCGGCAGGCGCTCCCGCATCCATACCGGGATCCCAGCCTCCTGGCACAGGTTCTTCACCGTACGGCTCGGGCGCCCTTGGCCAAGACGCAAGCGCAGGCCAGGCGCTCTCGGCACCAGCCGACACTGGATCGCCCGCCCGAGCACGGACGGTGCGATGCCTGCGCCCGGCACCGCGCGAAACACCACACTGCCGCCGCCCCAGTGCAACGCCTGTCCCGGTACCACGCCGCCACGCCAAGTACAGGCCACAAGGCTTTGCGTCAATACCGGCTCCAGCCAGACCCGGCCGCGATAAGCGCAGCAGGCAAGCTCACCGAGCGGCAGGTGCAAGGGACGTGCTGCCGGTGCAGCGCGCAACTGCCGCAAGCCCTCGCGCAGGCGTGCGCTGGACGGCGCAGGCACCCCGCGCTGGCGCGCCTGCCAGCGCAGCAGATTGATGATGCGGGCGTCGGACAGGGTCAGCAGGGCCACACGCTCGAGTGAGGCTCCGCCGCACGCAAGCTCGTCAGCGGCTGCCAATTCGTCGAGCAAATCGCTCGCCTCGCGAAAATGGCTGGCGGCCCGCGCGAGCGCCGTACTTGCCGCCGGAAACGCGACTTCGATCGCCGGCAGGATACGGTGGCGGATGTCGTTGCGGGTAAACCGGCAATCGCCATTGCTCTCGTCCTCGACCCAGTCGATGGCGTGCACCTGCGCCCATTGAACGAGTGCGGTACGACCCTGCTCTAGCAACGGCCGCAGCTTCCCGCGCACCCCGGCGGCCGGCGGCTCGACGGCCGGCATCGCCCCTGCCCCACGCAAGCCGGTACCTCGAAACAAGCGGAACAGCAGGGTTTCGGCCTGATCGTCGCGATGATGACCGAACACCAGCCAATCGCACTCGACACACTGGAGTGCAGCATGGCGGACCTGCCGCGCCGCCGCCTCAAGCCCCTGCGGATCATCGCGGGGCACCGCGACACGGAACGAAGAAAGGGGGACGTCCAGCCGGCGGCAGTATCCGGCGCAAAAGCCTAGCCAGGTATCGGCCGCGGGGCTCAGGCCATGGTGCACATGGGCGGCCGACAGCGCGTAGCCGAAGCGCTCGCGCAGACGGACCAGCACATCGAGAAGCACCACCGAATCCACCCCGCCCGACAGCGCACAGCACAGTCGGCTGTGCGGCCCCACCCCGGACGCAACAAGCACCTCCGCGACGGTATCGAGCAGGGCTGCACTCATGTCGGGCGCAGAGTCAATGGACTTGAATTCAGTGGACTGAAACCCGGCGGGCGCAAACTCAGGCCGCCTGCTCCTTGAAGCGGCCGTAGCCCATCAGCTTTTCGATGCGCTGCGCCACCAGTTCGGCCGGCGACAGCGAATCGACCTGACGCAGCGCATCGGCCAGTGCACGCTTCAGGCTTACCGCCATTGCACGGTGATCGCGATGCGCACCGCCCAGGGGCTCGCTGACGATTTTGTCGATCAGACCAAGGGACTTCAGCCGCGCGGCGGTGATACCCATGGTTTCGGCCGCCTCGGGTGCCTTGTCCGCGCTCTTCCACAGGATGGACGCGCAGCCTTCGGGCGAGATCACCGAATAAGTCGAGTACTGCAGCATCATCACCTGGTCACCGACCGCAATCGCCAGCGCGCCGCCAGAGCCGCCTTCGCCGATGATGGTGCAGATCAGTGGCACCTTGAGCTCAGCCATCACGTACAGGTTGTGGCCGATAGCTTCGGACTGGCCGCGCTCTTCCGCACCGATGCCGGGGTAGGCGCCCGGCGTGTCGACAAAGGTGAACACCGGCAGGCCGAACTTTTCGGCCAGCTTCATCAGCCGCATCGCTTTGCGATAGCCCTCGGGGCGCGGCATACCGAAGTTGCGGATGATTTTTTCCTTGGTGTCGCGGCCCTTCTGGTGACCGATGACAACGCAACTTTGCCCGTTGAAACGTGCGAGACCACCGACAATCGCCTTGTCGTCGGCAAAAGCACGATCGCCATGCAGTTCTTCGAAATCAGTGAAGATGTGCTGGGCGTAATCAAGCGTGTAGGGACGCTGCGGATGACGCGCTACCTGGGCGATCTGCCACGGCGTGAGTTTGGCGTAGAGATCCTTGGTCATCGTCTGACTCTTGTTCTCGAGGCGCGTAATCTCCTCGGAGATATCGACCGCGGAGTCGTCCTGCACAAAGCGCAGTTGCTCGATCTTGCCGTCAAGTTCGGCAATCGCCTGCTCGAAATCCAGAAAGGTAGTCTTCATCGGACCTTTCCCGTTGAAAAAAGTCAGCCATTGTAACCGCTCGCGAAGAAGTGGACCCCCTCCCCTCGTCAACGCAGAGGGGGCGACCCCTTGCGGTGGTCGCCCCCTTGCACGACTGTGTGCCACAAACGCGTCAGTCGTTGTTCATGAACCCCAGCAGATGCAGCAGGCTGGTGAAGAGGTTGTAGATCGAAACGTACAGGGTGACAGTCGCCATCACGTAGTTGGTTTCACCACCATGGATGATGTTGCTGGTCTCATACAGGATCAGACCGGACATCAGCAACACGAACATGGCCGACACTGCCAGTGACAGCGCAGGCATCTGGAAGAAGATCGCACCCAGGCCAGCCAGGAAGGCCACCAGGATACCGACCATCAGGAAGCCGCCCATGAAGGAGAAATCCTTGCGGGAGGTCAGCGCATAGGCCGACAAGCCGAGGAAAATCGCCGCCGTACCACCCATGGCCTGCATCACCACCTGACTGCCGTTGGGCATGGACAGGTAATGGGTCAGGATCGGCCCCAGGGTGTAACCCATGAAGCCGGTCAGCGCGAACACGCACAGAATGCCCAGCCCGCTGTTACGGAACTTGGTGGTCAGGAACAGCAGGCCAAAATAGCCCACCAGCGTCAGGATAATGCCCGGATGCGGCAGACCGAGCGCCACCGAAACCCCGGCAGTAAGCGCCGAGAACGCCAGCGTCACGGACAGCAGCATGTAAGTGTTGCGGATGACCTTGTTGGTCGAGAGCACCGAGGCTTCCGACCGGGTCATGGAGGCAATTCGATTTTCCATCAGTTCAATCTCCTTGTTTCTGTCGGCAATGCCGCAGTCTAGATCTAATTTGAATTTGCAGGAAGATTTCAGGCCGGTGCCACGGTGGCATCCACCACTGGATAGCGGACATGCTCCACACGCCGGCTGCGGCGCAGGCGCTGAGCCAGCACACGCGAAACCCGGTCGGCAGCCTCGTCCACCGCGGCACGAACGTCAATCTGAGTGATCGCAAACACCACGTCGGGCAGATTTCGCAATTTCAGCTGCACCACGCAGCGTTTGTCTGTCCCGCCCTTCGGACCATTCACATCGGCCACCTTGATCCGCGCCCACTGGATGTGATCCCTGAATTTGCCGACGGCAAAACGCATCCGCCGGGCCACGTAGTCCTGCAGCCCGGGGGCCGCTTCCACACCGTCACAATGCAGATCGATTCGCATGTCTGAGTCTCCTTGGTTCATGGCACGTACTGGTCTGCACAAGCACAGTCCAGATGCTAAGGCTCAGACTGTTCGATAAACTACGGGTTCCACGGAATGTTTATCCGGTTTTATCGAACTGTTATCACCATGCTCAATTTCAAGCAGCTTCACCACTTCTGGAACGTGGCCCGCGCTGGCGGGGTGGTGCGCGCGGCAGAACGTTCAGGGCTCGCGCCGCAAACCCTGTCGGGACAGATCGCCGCACTGGAGGGCACGCTCGGCATCAGCCTGTTCCGTCGCCAGGGACGTGGGCTGGCGCTGACCGAAACGGGCAACATGGTGCTCGATTACGCCGAAGAGATCTTCCGCCTCGGCAACGAGCTCGAAGAAGCGCTCGGCAGCCGTGCAGCCGGCCGCACCCTGCCATTCAGGGTGGGCGTTTCCGACGTGGTGCCGAAGGCGATCGCGTACCTGCTGCTGGCGCCTTCGATGAACCTGCCGGAACCGATACGTATCATCTGCGGTGAGAACAAGCTCGACCAGTTGCTCGGCCAGCTTGCGATCCACAAACTCGATGTGGTGCTGGCCGACAACCCGCTGCCATCCAATATGGACGTGCGCGGCTACAGCCACAAGCTTGGCGAGTCGGCAGTCAGTTTTTTTGCCACCCCGGCGCTCGCAGCAGGACTGAAAGGCGAATTTCCTGCCTGCCTCGATGGCGCGCCGCTGCTGCTACCCGGCACCGAGGCATCGGTACGACGGCCGCTGCTGCGCTGGCTCGAGGAGCACAAGGTACGCCCCCGTATCGTCGGCGAGTTCGACGACAGTGCGCTGATGAAAGCCTTCGGCCAGGCCGGCGTGGGGATATTTCCGACCCCGGCGCTGATCGCGGACGAGATCTGCCATCAACACGGCGTGCGCCGCCTCGGCACCGCGGAGACCGTACGGGAATCGTTCTATGCGATATCGGTCGAGCGTCGACTGACCCATCCGGCGGTTCAGGCAATCACCAGTGCGGCCTTCCTGCAAACGGCAGGCGACATTGATCAATGAAAATCAGGCGGGGCTCAGCACACGGCCTTGAAGCATGGCGCTGAAAATAGAACAGACAAGGATGCTACCGGCACCGAGCCTGCAGTCTAAAGCTGCTAGAATCCGCCGCTTTCGATGCGCGCCAAACTTGTCGGTTCTTGCCTGTACCTGGTGCCGGGAGTGGGACTCGAACCCACACACCTTGCGGCGGCGGATTTTGAGTCCGCTGCGTCTACCGATTCCGCCATCCCGGCAGGGAGGGCACGCATTATCACTGAACAATGCCGTTTGCGGCAAGCTGCCTAACTAGATTGATGCCACTTTCACTCAACGATTTCGATTATGAACTCCCCGCCGGGCTGATCGCGCAGGCGCCGCTCGCCGAACGCAGCGCAAGTCGGCTGCTGGTCGTGGGTGAAGAACTCGCCGATTGCCAGATATCCGATCTGCCCGATTTCATTCGCGCCGGCGATCTGCTCGTGTTCAACGACACCCGCGTACTGCATGCCCGCCTGCATGGCAGCAAGGCCTCCGGCGGCCAGATCGAGGTATTGATCGAGCGTCCGATCGGGCCGCACGAGGCCTTGGCCCAGGTGCGCGCGTCCAAGTCGCCCAAACCGGGCAGCGTGCTGCGCCTGGCCGACGCGATCGACGTAACCGTGCTCGCACGCGTGGGCGAGTTCTTTCATCTGCGTTTTCCCGATACCGAAGACCTGGTCGTGTTGCTCGAGCGCCACGGCAAGCTGCCCTTGCCGCCCTATATCCAGCGCGCCGCCGGCGACGCCGACGAGAGCCGCTACCAGACCGTATACGCGCGCAGCCCCGGCTCGGTCGCAGCACCCACCGCCGGGCTGCACTTCGATGACGCGCTGATCGCCCGCATCCGCGAGCGTGGCGCCAACTGCGCATGGCTAACCCTGCATGTGGGCGCCGGCACCTTCCAGCCGGTGAGGGTGGACGATCTCGGCGAGCATCGCATGCACCGTGAGCGCTATGTGATCCCGCAGGAGACTGTGGATGCAATCGCAGCCACCCGTGCCGCCGGCGGCCGCGTGATCGCAGTCGGTACCACCAGCATGCGCGCACTTGAGGCAGCTACACAGGACGGGCCGCTCACGGCCGGCAGTGGCGAAACCGAGATCTTCATCCTGCCCGGCTTCCACTTCCAGGTCGTCGACGTGCTACTGACCAATTTTCACCTGCCCAAATCCACCTTGCTGATGCTCGTGTCCGCCTTCGCCGGCATGGACACCATCCGCAGCGCCTACCGTCATGCCATCGCCGAGGGCTACCGCTTCTTCAGCTACGGCGACGCCATGCTCCTGACCCGGAACGACGATGCAGTTTGAACTCCTCACCACCAGCGGTGGTGCCCGCCGTGGCCGCATGACGCTCGCCCACGGCGTGGTCGACACCCCCGCCTTCATGCCGGTCGGCACCTACGGCACAGTCAAGGCGATGACTCCGGACATGCTCGCCACTATCGGCGCACAGATCTGCCTGGGTAATACCTTCCATCTGTGGCTGCGCCCCGGGCTCGAAGTGGTGGCAGCCCACGGCGGCCTGCACCGCTTCATGGGGTGGGACAAGCCCATCCTGACCGACTCGGGCGGTTTCCAGGTGTTCAGCCTCGGGGCGCTGCGCAAAATCACCGAAGAAGGCGTGAAGTTCGCCAGCCCGATCGACGGCGCAAAGCTGTTCCTGACCCCGGAGATCTCGATGCAGATCCAGCACACGCTGAATTCCGACATCGTGATGATCTTCGACGAATGCACGCCCTACCCGGCCACGCTGGACGAGGCGGCAAAATCGATGCGCCTGTCGCAGCGCTGGGCGCAGCGCTCGCGCGACGAGTTCGACCGCCTGAGTGAGGGCCGCGAAAACCCGAACGCGCTGTTCGGCATCGTGCAGGGCGGCATGCATGAAGCCTTGCGCGACGAATCGCTCGCCGCACTCGAAGCAATCGGTTTCCACGGGTTCGCCATCGGCGGCCTGTCGGTGGGCGAACCCAAGGAAGACATGCGCCGCATCCTTGCCCACACCGCGCCCCGCCTGCCAACCCACAAACCGCGCTACCTGATGGGTGTGGGCACGCCGGAAGACATCGTCGAGGGCGTGGCCAACGGCATCGACATGTTCGATTGTGTGATGCCAACCCGCAACGCGCGCAACGGCTGGCTGTTCACCCGTTTTGGCGACATCAAGATCAAGAACGCCGTACACAAGACCGACACCCGCCCGCTGGACCCGAGTTGCGACTGTTACACCTGCCAGCATTTCAGCCGCGCCTACCTGCACCACCTGCATCGCACCGGCGAGATCCTTGGCAGTATGCTCAACACCATCCACAACCTGCGCTACTACCAGACCCTCACTGCCGAACTCCGCGACGCAATTGCGGTCGATGGCTTCGATGCCTATGTAGAGCGCTTTCGCAGCGAACGTAGCACGGGCACCGCCTGATCGTCAGGGCACTGCCATACTGTGCTGCTATAATTCAACGCTTTTTGCAAACTCTGGAGTTACAACGTGCTGATTTCCAACGCTTACGCCCAGGCTGCCGGGTCCGATCCTACCGGCGGACTGATGGGCATGCTGCCGCTGATTCTGATGTTCGTGGTGCTGTGGTTCCTGATGATCCGTCCGCAGATGAAGCGGGCCAAGGAACACAAGGCCATGGTTGCCGCGCTGAGCAAGGGCGACGAAGTCGTCACCGGCGGTGGCATTGCGGGCCGCGTTGCCGATGTCGGCGACAGCTTCGTGCAGGTCGAGATCGCCGCCAACACCGTGGTCGCGGTGCAAAAGCAGGCTGTCGCCACGGTGCTGCCCAAGGGCACGCTGAAGGCGATCTGAACCTGATGCGCTGGAGCGGGGCGGCGAACGTCGCCCCGACACCCGGCAGGCTTGGCTTTTCCGTCCCGAACATCATGCCGTATCCGCTGTTTTGCGGACATGCACCTGTCGGACCCGCCTCTGCTTTATCCCCTCATCACCGCCCTCCACAATGAATCGCTATCCTCTCTGGAAGAACATCCTCATCGGGCTTGTCCTCGTGTGGGGCCTGATCTACACGTTGCCGAACTTCTACGGTGAGGTACCCGCGGTTCAGGTATCGAGCGGCAAGGTTACCGTGAAGCTTGATCCGGCCGCGGTCACCGAGCGCGTTGCAGAAGCATTGCGCAGCGCCGGTATTGAGCACATCGGAATCTTCTCCGACGTCTCCAGCGTTCGGGCCCGCTTCGCCACCACCGACATCCAGCTTCAGGCGAAGGACGCCATCGAGCGCGCCTTCAACCCCGATCCGCAGGATCCCGCCTACGTCGTGGCGCTCAACCTGCTGTCGGCATCGCCCGCCTGGCTGACCTCGATCAACGCGCTGCCGATGTACCTCGGCCTCGACCTGCGCGGCGGCGTGCACTTCCTGCTCGAGGTGGACATGCCGGGCGCCCTGACCAAGCGTCTGGATGCCACCACCGGGGATCTGCGTACCCTGATGCGCGACAAGAACGTACGCCACGCCGGTATCACCCGCGAAGGCAATACGGTGCACATCCGCTTCCGTGATACCGCCCAGCGCGACGCCGGACGCAACGCTATCCAGGCTTCGAGCGCCGACCTGCAGTTGACTGACCGCGACGACGGCGCCGAAGACTTCAAGCTGATCGGCGCGCTGACCCCGCAGGCGCAGCAGACCATGCGCGACTTTGCGATCAAGCAGAACATCACCACCCTGCACAACCGGATCAACGAACTCGGCGTGGCCGAGCCGGTGATCCAGCAACAGGGCGCCGAGCGCATCGTTGTGCAACTGCCCGGCGTGCAGGACGTCGCCAAGGCCAAGGACATCCTCGGCCGCACCGCGACCCTGGAAGTGCGCATGGTCGATGACACCCCGGGTGCGCTGGAATCCGCACTCACGGGCAACATCCCGTTCGGTACCGAGCTCTACACCGAACGCGGCGGCTCCCCGCTGCTGGTCAAGAAACAGGTGGTACTGACCGGTGACCGCCTCACCGACGCCCAGCCCGGCTTCGACGGCCAGACCAACGAGGCCGCAGTGCACCTCACGCTGGACGCCGCCGGCGCACGGATCTTCCGCGACGTCACCCGCGAGAGCATCGGCAAGCGTATGGCGATCCTGCTGATCGAAAAGGGCAAGGGCGAGGTCGTCACCGCGCCGGTGATCCGCAGCGAAATCGGCGGCGGCCGGGTGCAGATTTCCGGCCGTATGACCACTGTCGAGGCCAACGACGTCGCCCTGCTGTTGCGTGCCGGTTCACTGGCAGCACCGATGGAGATCATCGAGGAACGCACCGTCGGCCCCAGCCTGGGCGCCGATAATATCGCCAAGGGCTTCAACTCGACGCTGTGGGGCTTCCTTGCAATCGCCGTGTTCATGTGCGCCTATTACGCGCTGTTCGGCGTGGTGTCGAGCATCGCGCTTGCAGCCAACCTGCTGCTGCTGGTGGCGCTGCTGTCGCTGCTGCAGGCCACCCTCACCCTGCCGGGTATCGCAGCGATGGCGCTGACTCTGGGTATGGCGATCGACGCCAACGTGCTGATCAACGAGCGTATTCGCGAGGAACTGCGTAATGGCTCGACGCCGCAGGCGGCAATCCATGCCGGTTACGATCGCGCCTTCGACACCATCATCGACTCCAACGTAACCACCCTGATTGCAGGCGTCGCGCTGCTGGTGTTCGGCTCCGGCCCGGTGCGCGGATTTGCCGTGGTCCATTGCCTGGGCATTCTCACCTCGATGTTCAGCGCGATTCTGGTATCGCGGATGCTGATCAACCTGATCTACGGTCGTCGACGCAAAGTCGACGCCCTGTCGATTGGGCAGGTGTGGAAGCCAGACAATAACTAAGCGGAAAACAAGGACAAGATCATGGAATTTTTCCGCATCAAGAAAGACATCCCGTTCATGCGCCACGCGGTTGTGTTCAACGTTATATCGTTGCTCACTTTCGCGCTGGCCGTGTTCTTTCTCGCCACCCGCGGCCTGCACCTGTCGGTCGAGTTCACCGGCGGCACGCTGGTCGAAGTCAGCTACAGCGAGGCAGCCCAGCTCGAGCCCATACGTCAGGCGCTCGCCAAGGAAGGCTACCCCGACGCCCAGGTGCAGAACTTCGGCAGCGCGCGCGACGTGTTGATCCGGATGCCGAACCGGGAGGACCTGGATACCAGCCGGGTGTCCGAACGGGTGATGAACACCCTGGGCGAGATCGCGGGCGAGCCCCCCGAACTGCGTCGGGTGGAATTTGTCGGCCCGCAGGTGGGCAAGGAGCTTGCCACCGATGGCGCCATGGCACTGTTGCTGGTGATCATCGGTATCATGCTCTACCTGTCGGCGCGCTTCGAATGGCGCTTCTCGGTGTCGGCGATCATCGCCAACATGCATGACGTGATCATCATTCTTGGTTTCTTTGCCTTCTTCCAGTGGGAGTTCTCGCTGGCGGTGCTTGCCGCGGTGCTCGCGGTACTGGGTTATTCGGTGAACGAGTCGGTGGTCGTGTTCGACCGGGTACGCGAGACCTTCAAGAAGAAGCGCAATATGAGCACGCCCGATGTGCTTAACCACGCAATAACGCGCACGATTTCGCGTACCGTGATCACCCATGGCAGCACCCAGATCATGGTGTTGTCGATGCTGATCTTCGGTGGCGAGACGCTTTATTACTTCTCGCTCGCGCTGACCATCGGCATCCTGTTCGGAATCTACTCCTCGGTACTGGTCGCCAGCCCGCTGGTGATGTGGCTGGGTGTGTCGCGCGAACAGTTCGTCAAGCCGAAGAAGGAAAAGGAAGAAGCGGTGGTCTGAGGAATTCTCCACCTGAACATGAAAAAGGGCGCCTAAGGCGCCCTTTTTCATGTTCAGGTGGCTTTAGCTGAGGGCTGCCTCGAGCCCGCTCAGACTGCGAACACCTGTTTTACCCGCAGCGTCTCATCACGCTCGATCAGGCCGATCAGACGGTCGATATTCGGATGCTTACCGGGACTGAGCCTCGCGTCCTCTGTATGCTCGGCGTACATATCCAGTCCCTTCCGCGCCGCATCCGGCGTAATCGCTCCGTAGAGCTGGGCCAAGTGGTTATAGACCGACAAGGAACCGGCTTGGCCGGGCTTGTTCTCGATCGCGGCCACGACGGTGCCCTCGGCGTCGATCAGGTTGATTGCTGCCAGATGGGAAACGCCTGGCAACTGCTTCAGGTTGTCCGAAAAAGCCATGTTTGTCCTCGAATTGGGCATTGGTGGAAAAGGGCGTCCACGAAGGCACCGAGCCTCAGATCGCGCGCGCCAGCGCGGCCGCCTTCCCCACGTAGCTCGCCGGCGTCATTGCCAGCAAACGGTCACGCTCGGACTGCGGAATCGCCAGCGTGGCGATGAACTCCTGCAGCGCCTCGCGGGTGATACCCTTGCCGCGGGTCATGGCCTTGAGCTGCTCGTACGGGTTCTCGATGGCGAAGCGGCGCATCACCGTCTGCACCGGCTCGGCGAGCACCTCCCAGCAGTCGTCGAGATCGGCCGCGAGGCGCGCCTGCTCGGCTTCGAGCTTGGACAGGCCGCGCAGCGCACTGTCGAGCGCGAGCACGGTGTGGCCGAAGCCGACACCCATGTTGCGCAATACGGTGGAGTCGGTGAGGTCGCGCTGCATGCGCGACAGCGGCAGCTTCTCCGAGAAGTGACGCAGCACGGCGTTGGCGATGCCGAGATTGCCTTCGGCATTTTCGAAGTCGATCGGATTGACCTTGTGCGGCATGGTCGACGAACCCACCTCACCCTCCTTGAGCCGCTGCTTGAAATAGCCCAGCGAAATATACATCCACAGATCGCGGCAGGCGTCGATCAGGATGGTATTCATCCGCCCGATAGCATCGAACAGCTCGGCCATCGCGTCATGTGGCTCGATCTGGATGGTGTAGTGGTTGAACTCGAGCCCGAGCGATTCGATGAAGCGGCAATTGAAGCCTTCCCAGTCGAACTCCGGCCAGGCCGACAGGTGGGCATTGTAGTTGCCCACCGCACCGTTGAACTTGGCGGTCAGCGACACTGCGGCGATCTGGGCGCGGGCACGGATCAGGCGCGCCGCGATGTTGGCCATTTCCTTGCCCAGCGTGGTCGGGCTGGCCGGCTGGCCGTGGGTGCGCGACAGCATGGGCAAGTCGGCCAGTTGGTGGGCGAGTTCGCGGAAACGGGCAATCACCTTGTCGACCGCGGGCAACAGCACCTCGTCGCGTCCAGCCTTCAGCATCAGCGCGTGCGAAGTGTTGTTGATATCCTCCGAGGTACACGCAAAGTGGATGAATTCCGACACTTTCATCACTTCAGCATTGTGACCGAGACGATCCTTGAGCCAGTACTCCATCGCCTTCACGTCGTGATTGGTGGTCGCCTCGATCGCCTTCACCGCCTCACCATCGGCAGGTGCAAAACTTGCTACAACAGCATCGAGCTCGGCCACGGTCGGAGCGGAGAAGGGAGCGATCTCGGCCAGCGCAGGCTCTGCTGCAAGCGCCTTGAGCCATTCCACTTCCACCTTCACCCGGTTGCGGATCAGGCCATGCTCGGAAAAATGGTCGCGCAGACCGGCGACCTTGCCGTGATAACGGCCATCGAGCGGGGACAAGGCGGTAAGGGCAGAAACGGACATGACAGGTTTTCCGGACAAAAATGTTATTTTACCGCTCTGACTCCTGCCTTGCCCTCCTTTCGAGACAGGCGAGACTCCACATTTCGGCCGGACGATGCTGATATCACCATCATTGCCGGCAAACCCTTCAGGGAGATACCACCACGTGAGCGCTTCAGATAACTACCGCATCGCCGTCGAAGCCGTCGCAGAATTCGTTGCTGCGCAGTCCAACCCGGAAGAGGACCACTTCGTCTTCGCCTACCACATCACGATCCGCAACACGGGCAGCGTGGCAGCACGCCTGGTCAGTCGTCACTGGGTGATCACCGATGGCACCGGCAAGGTGCAGGAGGTCCATGGCCAGGGTGTGATCGGAGAGCAGCCCCTGCTCGCGCCGGGCGAAGCTTTCCGCTATTCCAGCGGCTCAGTGCTCGAAACCGCAGTGGGAACGATGCACGGCAGCTACCAGATGGAAGCTACCGACGGCCACCGCTTCGAAGCCGAGATCCCGCCCTTCATGCTGGCAATGCCGCGGGTGCTGCACTGAAACACAGCCAGGAGCCCTTCACGTTGGCAGCGGCGCGATCAGGGTGCTTCGGGGCAGGCCTGTGCAAAAAAATTGGGGACCGTGCCATGCAATCACGCACCGCAAGATCCCCGTCTCAACGACCGACCAATCAACTGCGATAGTCGGCGTTGATTTTCACGTAGTCGTAGGAAAAATCGCAGGTCCACACCGTGGCGGATGCGCTGCCGCGCGCCAGATCGATGCGCACCGTGAGTTCAGCTTCTTTCATGATCCGGCTGCCGGCTTCTTCGACGTAGCTTGCCGCACGCCCTCCCTGTTCGGCCACCAGCACCGATTCCGCGGGGCTGCCGAGCCAGACCCTCAGGCGGCTGACATCGAGATCGTCGATGCCGGCGTAGCCGATCGCAGCGAGAATGCGCCCGAGGTTGGGGTCGGAAGCAAAGAAGGCGGTCTTGACCAGCGGCGAATGCGCCACCGCATAGGCGACTTTGCGACATTCGTCGCGACTGGTGCCGCCTTCGACGGCAATGGTCATGAACTTGGTGGCACCCTCGCCGTCACGCACAATCGATTGGGCCAGGCGGACAGAGACCGCCACGATGGCATCACGCAAGGCCTGATAGTCGGCAGAGGCCGCATCGGTGATCTCGGCGTTGCCTGCCTGGCCGGTGGCGATGACGATGAACGAGTCGTTGGTCGACGTGTCGCCATCGACAGTGATGCTATTGAAGGACAGATCGGCGGCCTCCCTGGTCAGCGCATCGAGCAGGGACTGGCTGATGGCAGCATCGCAGGCGAGAAAACCGAGCATCGTCGCCATATTGGGCCGGATCATGCCCGCGCCCTTGCTCACCCCGGTCAGCGTGACCCTACGCCCGCCCACCATGACCTGCTGTGATACCGCCTTGGCCAGGGTATCGGTGGTCATGATCGCGTGCGCGACATCGAACCAGCCGTCGGCACGCAGATCGGCAACCGCTTTCGGCAAGCCGGCAACCAGACGATCCACCGGCAGCGGCTCGAGGATCACGCCGGTCGAGAACGGCAGCACCTGCTCGGCACGCACGTCAAGCTGCGCCGCAAGCGCCTCGCAGGTGGCACGCGCATTGGCCAGGCCGGGCTCACCGGTACCGGCATTCGCCACCCCGGTATTGATCACCAGCGCCCGGATTTCGCCGTGCAGCAGGTGAGCCTTGCATAGCTGCACCGGTGCGGCACAGAAACGGTTGAGAGTGAATACGCCCGCCACCCGGCTACCCGGTACCAGCTCGATTACGGTCAGGTCGCGACGATTGGCCTTGCGGATTCCCGCTTCGGCCACGCCAAGACGCACACCGGCAACGGGGTTCAGGTCAGCAGCATTCGGGGTCGTCAGATTGACAGCCATCGAAATCTCCGGAAATTAGCTCAGCTTGCCGTGACAGTGCTTGTACTTTTTGCCTGACCCGCAGGGGCACGGGTCGTTGCGACCGACCTTGGGCCCGGCATGAACGGGCTGCCCAGCTGCGTCGGGCTGAGCACCGGCAGCGGTGCCCAGCGCTTCGTCGTAGTCCGCGTGGTGATACTGCACGTTCTCCACTTCGGGCGGGGTCTCGGCAGCCTCGAGTTGCGACTCGGTGCGAACCTGCACGGTCATCAGCAGTTTGGTGACGTCGGCGCGTACGGTGTCGAGCAAGCCTTCGAACAACTCGAAGGCCTCGCGCTTGTACTCCTGCTTCGGGTTCTTCTGCGCATAACCGCGCAGATGGATGCCCTGGCGCAGATGATCGAGCGCAGCCAGGTGTTCGCGCCAATGCGTATCCAGACTCTGCAACATGACGTTGCGCTCGAACTGCTGCCAGGCCACCGGATCCACGTTGGCAATCTTGCCCGCATAAGATTGCTCTGCCGCGTCGAGAATACGCTTGAGAATGGCATCATCGTCAAGGCTGGGCTCAGCGGAAATCCACTCGGCAACCGGCAACTTGAGCTGGAAATCCGCGGCGAGCGCCTGCTCCAGACCTGCAACGTCCCACTGCTCCTCGACACTGTCGACCGGCACGTAGATGCGGAAGCAGTCGTGCACCACGCCCTGGCGCATCGCGGTGATGGTATCGACGATCTCGGCGCTCTCTAGCAGCTCGTTACGCTGCTGGTAAATTACCTTGCGCTGGTCGTTGGCGACATCGTCGTACTCGAGCAGTTGCTTGCGGATATCGAAGTTACGCTGCTCAACCTTGCGCTGGGCGGATTCCAGCGAGCGGGTGACCATCGCATGCTCGATCGCCTCGCCCTCGGGCATCTTCAGCCGCACCATGATCGCGTTGAGGCGATCGCCGGCGAAGATCTTCATTAGCGGATCTTCGAGCGACAGGTAGAAGCGGCTCGAACCCGGATCGCCCTGCCGACCCGAACGGCCGCGCAATTGATTGTCGATGCGGCGCGATTCGTGGCGCTCGGTGCCGATGATGTGCAGGCCACCCGCGGCCACCACCTGCTCATGGACTTTTTGCCATTCGGCACGCAGCGTGGCGATCCGTGCTTCCATCTCGTCGGCCGGGATGCTCGCATCCTCGCGCATGCGCGCCGCGGGCGCCTCGATGTTGCCGCCGAGCACGATGTCGGTACCCCGACCGGCCATATTGGTCGCGATCGTGACCACACCCGGACGCCCGGCCTGGGCAACGATCTGCGCCTCGCTGTCGTGTTGCTTGGCATTGAGCAGCTGATGCCCGATCTTTGCCTGATTCAGCAGACCCGACAGATACTCGTTGGTCTCGATCGAGGTCGTGCCCACCAGCACCGGCTGTCCACGGCTGACGCAGCTCTGGATGTCGGCGATGACAGCTTCCCACTTCTCCTTGGCGGTACGGTAGACCTTGTCGTTGCCGTCCTTGCGTATCGTCGGGCGATTGGGCGGAATGACGACCGTTTCGAGACCGTAGATCGAGTGAAACTCGAAGGCTTCGGTGTCGGCGGTGCCGGTCATGCCGGCGAGCTTGCCGTACATGCGGAAGTAATTCTGGAAGGTGATCGAGGCCAGCGTCTGGTTCTCGGCCTGGATGCGTGCGCCCTCCTTGGCCTCGACTGCCTGATGCAGGCCGTCGGACCAGCGCCGGCCCGCCATCAGGCGCCCGGTGAACTCGTCGACGATGATCACTTCGCCGTTCTGTACCACGTAGTGCTGATCCTTGTGATACAGCGCGTGAGCACGCAGCGAGGCATACAGGTGATGCACCAGCAGGATGTTGCCCGGCTCGTACAGGCCGCCGCCCTCGGTGAGCATGCCCATGCGCACAAGCAGTTGCTCTGCGGTCTCGTGGCCCTGCTCGGTAAGCAGCACCTGGTGCGCCTTGAGATCGACGGTGTAGTCACCCGGCTCGGTGACATTGTCGCCCTCGCCCTCCTGCTTCTTGAGCAGGGGCGCGACCTGGTTCATCTTCAGGTAGAGCTCGGTATGATCCTCGGCCTGACCCGAGATGATCAGCGGCGTACGCGCCTCATCGATCAGGATCGAGTCCACCTCATCGACAATGGCGAAATTGAGCTTGCGCTGCACCCGCTCGCTGGTCGCATAGACCATGTTGTCGCGCAGATAGTCGAAGCCGAACTCGTTGTTGGTACCGTAGGTGATGTCCGACGCGTAGGCCGCCTGCTTTTCGTCATGCGTCATGCGCGACAGATTGCAGCCGGTGGTGAGCCCCAGGAAGCCGTAGATGCGGCCCATCCACTCGGCATCGCGACTGGCGAGATAGTCGTTCACCGTGATGACGTGAACACCTTTGCCCGTCAGCGCATTGAGATAGGCCGGCAGCGTGGCAACCAGGGTCTTGCCCTCGCCGGTGCGCATTTCGGCAATCTTGCCGTTGTGCAGGACCATGCCGCCGATCAGCTGGGTATCGAAATGGCGCATGCCATGCACGCGCTTGCCAGCCTCGCGAACGACCGCGAAGGCCTCGGGCAACAGCGCCTCGATCGCCTCGCCATTGGCCACACGTTGCTTGAAATCGACCGTTTTCGCCTTGAGCGCCTCGTCCGACAATGCCGAAATCTCGGGTTCCATGGCATTGATCTGACGGACGGTCTGAGAGTACTGGCGGATCAGACGATCGTTACGCGTACCGAAAATTTTCTTGATAAGGCCGGAGAGCATGAGTGGGGTCGACGTCGATTCGGCAAAGCGGCGAGTTTATCATGTCGCACTGCCTACCCGTATTTCTACCTGACCCGGAGCCCGATCCGTCATGAGCAAGCTCCTGCAACGCTACCTCGGCAGCGGCGACGCCCTCACCCGCCTGCAAGACCACGCCGCCCGTCTTCGTCGCCTGCAGGGCATCCTCGAAGCAGGCTTGCCGCCCCAGTTCTCGAACGCATGCAGCGTTGCAAACCTGAAGGATGAAGTGCTGGTGATTGCCGCACGGGGCGGTGCGATCGCAGTACGCCTGAAGCAGATGACCCCGACTTTGCTGGACCACTTCATCCGCGCCGGCTTTCCGCTCAAGACCATCAAAATAAAGGTCTCAACGCCCGAGCAGGTGGTGGAAAAGCGTGCGCCAACCGTTCGCAGCATGTCGGTCTCGGCCCGTAGCAGTCTTACTGATTTTGCTGCCACCCTCCCCGATGGCTCGCCATTACGCGAGGCACTGGAGCGCCTTGCCCGGCGCAGCAGGGAGAGCTGAACAGCACAACTGCCCTCAGATCATCGGCACAAGAACGCGCTCAAGGGCAAACAGCGACATCACCACCAGCAAGAACACCAGCCCGACACGAAAAATCTTCCACGCCCAGGCTCGATAGCGGCGATTGCCGGTGAGCACCCAAAGCAGTATCGAGCCTCCGGTTCCCAACACCAGCAGCACGCCGACGACACGCAGGATCAGCATCCGGTCGAACTCAGGTCGCCAACACAGGATTGGCAAACTGGTGGATGACCGCTGCCGGCGTGGTGGCGACCTTGTCGAAGGTCACGATCTCCCAGGCCGACTCGTCTTCCAGCAGCACACGCAGCACCTGGTTATTGAGCGCATGCCCTGCCTTGTGCGCCGAATACGCGGCGAGCAGCGGATGGCCACACAGGTAGAGATCGCCGATTGCGTCGAGGACCTTGTGCTTGACGAACTCGTCGACGTAGCGCAAGCCGTCCGTATTGAGCACGCGGTACTCGTCCATCACGATTGCGTTATCCAGGCTGCCACCGAGTGCCAGCCCGTTGGCACGCATGTATTCGACCTCCTGCATGAAGCCGAAGGTGCGCGCGCGGGCCACATCACGAATATAGGAATGCTCGGCAAAATCCACCGTGACCGAGGTCGAGGTGCTATCGATTGCGGGATGGTTGAACACGATGGAGAACTGCAGCTTGAACCCGTCGTAAGGCTCGAGCCGTACCCATTTGTCGCCCTCGCGATACTCGACCGCCTTCTTCACCCGCATGAACCGCTTTGGCGCGGACTGCTCCTCGATGCCAACCGACTGCAGCAGGAACACGAACGGGCCCGAACTGCCGTCGAGAATGGGGATTTCGGGCGCATCGACATCGACGTGCAGATTATCGATACCGAGTCCGGCAAGTGCTGACATCAGGTGTTCGACGGTGCCGACCTTCTCTCCGCCCTTCTCCAGCCCCGAACACATGCGGGTGTCGCACACGGCATAGGGGTCGGCAGGCAGATCGAGCGGCGGATCGAGATCCACGCGATGAAATACGATGCCAGTATCGGGCGCCGCCGGACGCAGCACCAGATTGACCTTGCGCCCGCCATGCAGGCCGACGCCGGTTGCCTTGACGATCGCTTTCAGGGTTCGTTGCTTGATCATGTGTTTCGTTCCCGTTTCAGGACTGAAGTTTAGCATGCGTCAAAGCACGGATTGCAGTGCACAAAACGCCGACGGGCACCCACGCACGAACCGGAGGCGACAGTTCGTGCGTGAGTGCCCGTGCGGGCCCGGACAAGCCGGGTTCAGTCAGCCTGGCGGCGCAGGAAGGCTGGAATGTCGTAGGTGCCGACACCGTTGTTGCTCATCGCATCGACGGTGGTGCGGCGACCGCTGCGCATCACTGCCGGCACGTCCAGGTTATTCATGTCGACACCACCCATCGGACCGTAGGTACCCGTCCCCTGCACCACCTGCATCACCGGCTGACGCGCGGCAGCACGCGGCGAACCGAGACCGGTCGCGACCACGGTGATGCGGATGCGGTCTTCCATGCTTTCTTCGAACACGGTGCCGTACTTGACGAAGGCTTCGGCAGCGGCAAAGGCCTGAACGGTTTTCACCGCATCACGCACTTCGGACATCTTCAGCGACTTGCTGGCGGTGATGTTGATCAGCACGCAGCGCGCGCCCGACAGTTCGGTGCCTTCGAGCAGCGGCGATACGGCGGCCTGCTCGGCAGCGATACGCGCACGATCCATGCCGGACGCTTCGGCAGAGCCCATCATCGCGCGGCCCATCTCGGCCATCGCGGTACGCACGTCCTGGAAGTCAACGTTGACCAGGCCCGGGACGTTGATGATCTCAGCGATGCCACCCACTGCCGAACGCAACACGTTGTCGGCCGAGCGGAAGCACTCCTCGAAGCCGGCGTCGTCGCCGAACACGTCGAGCAGCTTGTCGTTGAGCACCACGATCAGCGAATCGACATGGCGGGTCAGTTCCTCGACACCACTCTCGGCCACCCGGATACGGTTCTCGAAGTCGAAGGGCTTGGTCACCACTGCCACGCAGAGTATGCCCATTTCCTTGGCGATCTCGGCCACCACCGGTGCTGCACCGGTACCGGTGCCACCGCCCATGCCGCCGGTGATGAAGCACATGTGCGCGCCGTCAAGCGCGGCAGCGATCGCCTCACGCGACTCCTGCGCCGCGGCACGGCCCGCTTCCGGCTTGGAGCCGGCACCGAGGCCGGTAATGCCGAGCTGGATCTTGGTCGATGCCAGGCAGCGCGACAGCGCCTGCGCGTCGGTATTGGCGGCGATGAACTGCACCCCCTGCACACCCTCACGAATCATGTGATCGACTGCGTTGCCACCGGCACCGCCCACGCCAACCACCTTGATCACGGTTCCGGTCGGTTCCTTCTCAATGATTTCAAACATTTGCCTCGCCTCCTGAATAAACGGCCCTGCTGCGCCAAGAACGCCCGACCGAACTGCATTTAGTAATAACCGCGAAGTGTAATACTAAATATGGGTATCGGATCGAACCCTCATTCAAAATGACCTGCTGCCCCTGCAGCCGGTCAGAAATTCCGCTCAAACCACGTCTTCATACGTCCGAAAAACTGTTTCACGCTGCGCGTATCCCGTGCCTGCAGACCGCGTCTGCGCTGTGCTGCACCCTCGATAACCAGCCCCATCGCCGCCGCATACCGCGGCTGGCACACCACATCGGCCAGCCCACCGTCGTACTGCGGCGCACCGACCCGCACCGGCATATGGAACACGTCCTCGCCCAGCTCCTCCATGCCCTGCATGACCGCCGAACCACCGGTGAGCACGATGCCGGACGACAACAACTCTTCGTAGCCGCTACGGCGCAGTTCGGCCTGAACCAGTTCGAACAGCTCGGACACCCGCGGCTCGATCACATCGGCCAGACGCTGGCGCGACAAGGGCCGCGGCGGGCGGTCGCCCACCCCGGGCACCTGGATCATTTCTTCCGGATCGGCCAGGGTGTGCATCGCCACCCCATGACGGATCTTGATGTCCTCGGCCTCGGCGGTCGGCGTACGCAAGGCCATCGCGATGTCGTTGGTAATCTGATCGCCCGCAACCGGGATGACCGCGGTATGACGAATGGCGCCCTGGGTAAACACCGCGATGTCGGTGGTGCCGCCACCGATATCGACCATGCACACCCCGAGCTCCTTCTCGTCCTCGGTCAGCACCGCGTAGCTTGACGCCAGCGGTTGCAGGATCAGGTCCATCACCTCAAGTCCGCAGCGGCGCACGCACTTGATCACGTTCTGTGCCGCCGACACCGCGCCGGTGACGATATGCACCTTGACCTCGAGCTTGACCCCGCTCATGCCGATCGGCTCGCGCACCCCACCCTGGCCGTCGATGATGAATTCCTGGGTCAGGATGTGCAGGATCTGCTGCTCAGCCGGAATCGGCATCGCGCGGGCAACCTCGATCACCCGCTCGACATCCATCGGGGTGACCTCCTTCTCCTTGATCGCCACCATGCCGTTGGAGTTGAAGCTCTTGATGTGACTGCCGGCGATACCGGTGTACAGATCATGGATCTTGCACTCGGCCATCAGCTCAACCTCCTGGATGACCCGGGAGATCGCGTCGACCGTGGCCTCGATGTTGACCACCACACCACGCTTGAGACCATTGGTGGGCTGGGTACCCAGCCCGACGACATTGAGACGTCCGTCGGGACGCACCTCGGCCACCAGGCAGGTGATTTTCGAGGTGCCGATATCCAGACCGACGATCAATTCCTTGTGTTCCTTGCTCATTTCTTGCCTTTCGCTGTCGGGTTCCGCTCAACCGGCACTGCGTCCACGGGGGTCAATGCAAATCCGCCCGGATAGCGGAGATCCGCCACCGAGACCTGTAATCCAATGTTCTGTACAACCGACGGCCAGGCGGTGACGAAGCGCGTCAGCCTGGCCTCGAGCGGTGCCCGCTCCTGCTCGCGCCCGAGAACGATGACCAGGCCATTGTCGAGCTTGAGCTGCCAGGCCTCACGCGCTGACAACATCAGCCCGATCAGGGTCACCCCCATCGGCTGCAGGAGTTTCGAATAGGTTTCATGACGCGCCAGCAGCAGCGCGGCCGACCCCTGCGGGCCGGAGAAGGCGGGCATGGCGGCATCGCTCGATGCGGTAAACACCTCGCCCTGACGATTGACCAGCCGGGTATCGCCGCTGTCGTTTGCGGACCAGTAGGCCACCGCCTGATGTTCTTCCAGACGCAACTCGATGCCGTCGGGCCAGCGCCGACGCACCTCCGCGCGACGCACCCAGGGCAGCTTCTCGAAGTGGGCACGAACGCTCTCCAGTTCGATAGTGAAGAAATTGCCCTGGATCGCGGTACGTGACACATATTCAAGCTGGGCCTCGGTCACCCGCGCGGGCGGCGTCAGCACCACCAACTCGCGCAGGGGAAACAGCGGGCGGGACAGGAACCAGGTCACCAGGGCCCAGCCCAGTCCGACCGCGGCGAACAGCATCAGCAGGTCGGAGATCAGGTCGAGCAGCGCCGGCCGGTTCCACAGCCCCTGCCGCTCGCGCACGCGCGCACTGCCACCACCCGTCTGGCGAGTGGAAGCAGGTGTGGCGCGCACGCGGGCTTCAGCCAAGGCGGGCTCCATCGAGGAGTTTCAGACACAAGGCCTCGAACGACATGCCGGCGATTCGGGCCGACATCGGCACCAGCGAATGCCCGGTCATGCCGGGCGAGGTATTCATCTCAAGCAGATAAGGCCGACCGTCATCGGTCAGAATCAGATCCGCCCGACCCCAGCCGCGGCAACCGAGCACCCGGGCGCTTTTCATCACCAAGTCCTGCAGCGTCTGCTCCTGGGCGTCGGGCAGGCCGCAGGGGCAGTCGTAACGGGTATCGTCGGTGAAGTACTTGTGCTGGTAGTCGTAGTTGCCATCGGGCGCAACAATCCGGACCAGCGGCAACACCCGGTCCTCAAGGAAAGGCGCGGTGAGCTCCTGGCCCGCTACAAACTCCTCGGCAATCACCAGGTCGTCGTATCGGGCGGCCAGCGCCCACGCCGCCTGCAACTGATCGGCGGCAGTTACCTTGGTTGCCCCCATGCTCGAGCCTTCATGCACCGGCTTGACGAAAATCGGCAAGCCGAGATCATCCACCACTGCCTGCCAGTCGGTGTCGGCGTCGAGGATCGCATAGCGCGGGGTCGGCAAGCCGCAGGCCTGCCACACCATCTTGGTCCGCCACTTGTCCATCGACAGCGCGGAAGCCATCACCCCGCTGCCGGTATAAGGGATGCCCATCAATTCGAGTGCGCCCTGCACCGTGCCGTCTTCCCCGCCGCGGCCATGGAGTGCGATGAACACGCGATCAAAGCTCTCCTCCTTGAGAACGTGCAGATCGCGCTGCGCCGGGTCGAAGGGATGGGCGTCGACACCGGCGCCCTGCAAGGCAGCTAGCACCGCGGCGCCCGACATCAGCGACACCTCGCGCTCGGCGGATGCACCACCGAACAGAACCGCAACTTTTCCGAACCGCTGCTTCACGCCTGCTCCTCACTGTTCGCGACTTTGCCTGGAACCGTACCGATGCTGCCGGCACCCATGGTGATCACCACATCGCCGTCACGGGCCGCGTCGGAAATGGCCTGCGGCATCTGCGCGATGTCCTCGACGAACACCGGCTCCACCTTGCCCGCCACCCTCAGCGCACGCGACAAGGCACGCCCGTCGGCGGCCACCACCGGCGCCTCGCCCGCGGCATAGACCTCGGCCAGCAGCAGCGCATCGACGGTGGACAGGACCTTGATGAAATCTTCGAAGCAGTCGCGGGTACGGGTGTATCGATGCGGCTGGAAGGCCAGCACCAGACGCCGCCCGGGGAAGGCGCCACGCGCCGCAGCCAGCGTCGCCTCCATCTCCACCGGGTGATGGCCATAATCGTCGACCAGAGTGAAGCTGCCGCCGGCCGCCAGCGCCACTTCGCCATAGCGTTGAAAGCGCCGTCCGACCCCGCTGAACTCGGCCAGCGCCTTGATGATGGCTTCGTCGGCGACCTGAACTTCGGTCGCGACCGCGATCGCAGCCAGCGCGTTGAGCACGTTGTGCACCCCCGGCAGGTTCAGCGCGATCGGCAGCCGCGAAATGCTGCCATTGACGCGTACCGCATCGAACAGCATCCGCCCGCCCTCGGCACGGATGTTCTCGGCGCGGATGTTGGCCGTCTCCGACAGGCCGTAACGCACCACCTGCTTCGACACCAGCGGCATGATCGAGCGCACGTGGGGGTCGTCCTCGCACAGCACCGCCACGCCATAGAAAGGCAGGCGCTGGAGGAAATCGACAAAGGCCTGCTTGAGGCGGGCAAAGTCGTGACCATAGGTATCCATATGGTCGGCATCGATGTTGGTCACCACCGAGATCACCGGGCTGAGCATCAGGAAGGACGCGTCGGATTCGTCGGCCTCGGCCACCAGGAAGTCACCCTTGCCCAGCCGCGCATTGGCGCCGGCCGCATTGAGTCGGCCGCCGATGACGAAGGTCGGGTCCATCGCGCCCTCGGCGAGGATGCTCGCCACCAGGGAGGTGGTGGTGGTCTTGCCGTGGGTGCCGGCGATCGCGATCCCGCTCTTGAGCCGCATCAGCTCGGCCAGCATCTGCGCCCTGGGCACCACCGGAATGTGGCGCGCACGGGCGGCGATCACTTCAGGATTGTCGTTCTTGACCGCAGTGGAAGTGACCAGCACATCGGCGACTTCAACATTGGCGGCATCGTGACCGAGCACCACGCGTGCGCCCATCGCCTTGAGCCGGCGGGTGGCGGCACTATCGCCCAGATCCGAGCCGCTGACGCAAAAGCCCAGGTTCACCAGGACCTCGGCGATGCCGCTCATGCCCGAACCGCCGATACCGACAAAATGGATGTTTTTGACCTTGTGTTTCATGACTTGCCCTTGCCCGCGAGTTCTTCACAGATGCGGACCACGGCCTCGGTTGCGCGCGGCTTGGCCAGCGCCCGGGCGTGATCGGCCATCTGCAACAGGCGGGGACGATCGAGACTGGCGAGAATGCCGGCCAGTCGTTCGGCGTTGAGTTCGGTTTGCGGCAGCAGCCAGGCGGCGCCGTGGTCGGCCAGAAAACGGGCATTGCCGGTCTGATGGTCGTCCACCGCGTGCGGGAAAGGCACCAGCAGGCTGGCCACCCCGACGGCAGCCAGCTCGGCCACAGTCAGCGCGCCGGCACGGCAGATCACCAGATCGGCGGCTGCGTATTCGGCTGCCATGTCGTCGATGAAGGGGCGCAGATCACCCTCGACCCCGGCACTTTGATAGGCTGCGCGCAGGGCGTCGATCTGCTTCGCGCCGGCCTGATGCACAACCAGCGGACGCTGCTCGGGCGCAATCCTGGCCAGCGCCTGCGGCACCGTATCGTTAAGGATGGACGCACCCAGGCTGCCACCCACCACCAGCAAACGGAAGGGGCCGCTGCGGCCTGCGAAGCGCTCCGCGGGCAGTGCGACCGTCGCGATCTCGGCGCGCACCGGATTGCCGACCCAGCCGGCCTTCTTCAGCACATGGGGGAAGCCGGACAGCACCCGGTCGGCCACCACCGCCAGCACCCGATTGGCGAGACCAGCAACGGAATTCTGCTCGTGCAATACCAGCGGCCGCCCGAGCAAGACCGACATCATGCCGCCAGGGAAGGTGATATACCCGCCCATGCCGACCACGACATCCGGCCGGACCTTGCGCAAGGCACGCAGCGCCTGCCAGAACCCGGACAACAGATTGAGCGGGAGCAACAGTTTGCGCATCAGGCCCTTGCCACGCAGCGCGCCAAAGCGCACCCACGCGGTTTCGTAACCGCGCTCGGGCACGATCCGGGCTTCCATCCCGTCCGGGTTGCCCATCCACACGATGCGCCACCCCTTCGCCCGCAGGGCTTCCGCAACCGCGACGCCGGGAAAAATGTGGCCGCCAGTGCCACCGGCCATCATCAGCAGGGTTTTCATGAACCGCCCCCCCGCTTCATCTGGCGCACTTCCCAGTCCACCCGCAGCAGGATCGCCAGCGCGAGGCAGTTGGCGACGATGCCCGAGCCACCAAAACTCATCAAGGGCAGGGTCAGCCCCTTGGTCGGCAGCAGGCCCATATTGACGCCCATGTTGATGAAGGACTGCACCCCGATCCACAGCCCGATGCCCTGCGCCACCAGCCCGGAAAAGTAGCGCTCGAGCTTGATCGCCTCGCGGCCGATGACGAAGGCACGCTGCACCACCACCGCAAACAGTGCCACCACCACCATCACGCCGACAAACCCGAGCTCCTCCGCAATCACCGCGAGCAAGAAGTCGGTATGGGCTTCGGGCAGATAGAAGAGCTTCTCCACGCTGCCACCAAGCCCCACCCCGAACCATTCACCGCGGCCGAAAGCGATCAATGCGTGCGACAGCTGGTAGCCCTTGCCGAAAGCGTCCTGCCACGGGTCCATGAAACCGAAGATGCGCTCGCGCCGATAGGGCGAGGTCCAGATCAGGATCATGAAACCGATCAGCGCAAACACGCCGAGCAGCGCAAACACGCGGATATTCACCCCACCGAGAAAGAGCACGCCGAACGCGATCGTGGTAATCACCACAAAGGCACCAAAGTCCGGCTCGCGCAGCAGCAGAAAACCCACGAATACAATCACCACCAGCATCGGCAGGAAGCCGCGCATGAAGCTGCCCATCGCATCGAGCTTGCGCACCGTGTAGTCGGCGGCATAGATCGCGGCGAAGATCTTCATCAGTTCGGACGGCTGAAGATTGACCGGTCCGAGCGACAGCCAGCGCTGTGCGCCGTTGACCTCACGCCCCACCCCGGGAATCAGCACCACGATCAGCAACACCACGCCGGCGACGAACAAGGCCGGCGCGAGGCGTTGCCACTGGGTCATCGGCAACTGGAACGCGATCAGCCCCAGGCCGATACCCACGGCGAGAAAGACCGCATGCCGCATCAGGAAGTAGTGCGACTGGTAACCGGTAAAGCGGCTGCCCTCGGCAATCGCGATCGAGGACGAATACACCATCACCAGCCCGATCAACAGCAGACCGACCGCAGACCAGATCAGCAGCAGATCGAGCTCGCGAGCAGGGGCCGACGGGCGCACCAGACGGCTGACAGTCCGCTCGCTGGCGCGGTTGCCGGTGCTCGTGCGCGAACCGGGGAGAATGGCGCCGAGCTTCATCGCGGGCTCACTCCCGGCAGCCGACGCACCGCGGCGATGAACACCTCGGCTCGATGGGCATAGTTGCGGAACATGTCGAGGCTTGCGCACGCGGGCGACAGCAGTACCGCGTCGCCGGGCTGCGCCAGCCGGTTGGCTTGTTCGACAGCGAGATCGAGGTCGGTCGCGTGTTCAATCGCCACCCCGGCCCCGGCCGCCGCAGCCTCGATTCGTGCGGCATCGCGTCCGATCAGCACCAACGCGCGCGCATGACGGGCAAGCGGCGCGGCAAGCGGCGCGAAATCCTGCCCCTTGCCGTCGCCACCCGCGATCAGTACAACCTTGCCGCCAAGACCGTCCAGCGCGGCGACGGTGGCCCCGACATTGGTGCCCTTGGAATCATCGTAGTAGCGCACGCCATCCGTGCGCTCCGCCACCAGTTCGACCCGGTGCGGCAGACCGCGGAAGGTCTTCAGACCAGGCAACAGGGTTTCTGCCGACAGGCCCAGGCCGGCTTCGCACAGCGCCAGCGCCGCCAGCGCATTGGCGGCATTGTGGCGGCCGGCGATCGGAAGCGCCGCCAACGGCAGCAACGCCGACTCACCCCGCGCCAGCCAGCACTCGCCCCCACGCTCGATCAGGCCGTAGTCGCTGTCGCCCACAGGTGCCGCAGTGGAAAAGTAGATCGTCGGCCGCCCCGGCAGCGCCATCTTACGCACGCGTTCATCGTCGCGATTGAGGATCAGGGCACCCTGCCCCTGAAATACCTGCGCCTTGACCGCCGCGTACTCGTGCACGTCGGCATAGCGATCGAGATGATCGTCGCTGACGTTGAGCACCGTGGCCGCATCCGGATCGAGGCCCTGCAGGGTTTCGATCTGAAAGCTCGAGAGCTCCAGCACCCAGCACTCGGGCAGATCCTCTCCGCGTTCGAGGCGATCCATCAGTACGTCGAGCGCGGCCGGGCTGATGTTGCCCGCGGCCACCGCATCGAGCCCGACCGACGCGGCAAGCGCCGCCGTCAGCGCAGTGGTGGTGGTCTTGCCGTTGGTGCCGGTGATGGCCAGGATGCGGGTGCGACTGCGCACATCGAGGTCGTTCAGCGCTGCGGCGAGCAGGCTCATTTCGCCGGTGACCGGCAACTGCCGCCGGCGCGCCTCGGCAATCACGCCGACACGCGGGTCGAGCCCCGGGCTGACCGCCACCAGGTCGATGCCGTCGAGCACTTCATCACCGAAACGGCCGGTAACGATCTCGGCCAGCGGCGCGTCCTCACGCAGCGCATCGACGCCCGGCGGACATTCCCGGCTGTCGGCGACGCGCAGCCGGGCCCCCTGGCAGGCACACCAGCGTGCCATCGCCAGGCCCGATTCACCGAGCCCGAGTACCAGAACGTGTTTGCCCGCGAACGTACTCATCTGAGTTTCAGCGTGGAAAGACCGAACAGGACCAGCATGATGGTGATGATCCAGAAGCGAACCACCACCTGTGTTTCCTTCCAGCCACCAAGTTCATAGTGGTGGTGCAGCGGCGCCATGCGGAAGATGCGCTTGCCGCCGGACGCCTTGAAATACAGCACCTGGATCATCACCGACAGGGTTTCAGCCACGAACAGGCCGCCCATGATGAAGAGCACGATCTCCTGACGCACGATCACCGCGATCGTCCCGAGTGCGGCGCCTAGCGCCAGCGCGCCGACGTCACCCATGAACACTTCGGCCGGGTAAGCGTTGAACCACAGAAAGCCGAGGCCGGCCCCGCAGATTGCGCCGCAGAAGATGGCGAGCTCGCCCGCCCCTGCGACATAGGGCACGCCGAGGTACTTGGAGAAGCCGGCATGCCCTGCCACATAGGCGAAGATCGCCAACGCACCGGCAACCATCACCGTGGGCATGATCGCCAGGCCATCGAGGCCGTCAGTCAGGTTCACCGCATGACTGGTGCCATTGATCACGAAGTAGGTCAGGGCGATAAAGCCGAAGATGCCGAGCGGGTAGGTCACGGCCTTGAAGAAGGGCACGATCAGCTCGGTTTCAGCCGGGGTGCTCGCCGTGATGCCGAGAAAGATCGCCGCGGCCAGGGCAATGAGCGAGGTCCACAGATACTTCCAGCGGCTGGCCAGCCCCTTCGGGTCGCGGTGCACCACCTTGCGCCAGTCGTCCACCCAACCCACGGCACCGAACCCCAGGGTGACGAACAGCGTCACCCATATATATCCATTGGACAGGTCGCCCCACAACATCACCGTGATCCCGATCGAGATCAGGATCAGCGCGCCGCCCATGGTCGGGGTGCCGGTCTTGGTCAGGTGCGACTTGGGGCCATCATCGCGTACCGCCTGGCCGATTTTCTTTGCCGCCAGCCAGCGGATGACGCCCGGCCCCGCAATCAGCGAGATCACCAGTGCGGTCAGTGCCGCCAGCACCGTGCGCAGCGTGATGTAGCCGAAGACGTTGAAACCGCGGATGTCCTGGCTGATCCAGAGGGCGAGTTCGAGGAGCATGTTACGAGCCTGTTTCGGTGCGAGGGGCGGTATTGTGCAGTGCGGCAAGGGCATTCGCCACACGTTCCATGCGCATGAAGCGTGAGCCCTTCACCAGCACGACGGCGTCGGCATCGAGCCGGGGGGCAAGCGCCGCCACCAGCGACTCCACCCGATCAAAATGCTGACCGCCCTCACCGAAGTTGCGCGCGGCCACCGCGCTCGACTCACCAAGGGCAAACAGCCCGTCGACGCCCTTGCTCTTGGCATATCCGCCGATCTCGTCATGCACCTGCGCACTGGTCTCGCCGACCTCGCCCATGTCGCCAAGCACGAGAAAGGTGTGCCCTGGCGTCAGGGCGAGCACATCGATACCCGCCCGCACCGAATCGGGGTTGGCGTTGTAGCTGTCGTCGAGGATCACCGACCCGTTCGGGCCAGATCGACGCTGCAGTCGCCCACGGGTTCCGGCAAATTCGCCCAGCCCGATGGCCACCGCTTCAAGCGAGGCACCCGCACCGAGACAAGCCGCCGCCGCGCCCACGGCATTGCGTGCATTGTGAAGCCCCGGAACCTGCAGCACGACTTCAACCCGCCCCTGCGGAGTATCAAGATCGAGCCGCGATCCGAGGCCGTGCAGGGTACACCGGCCGCGAACGTCTGCAGGCTGGTCGATACCGAATGTCACAATCCGGCGACCCGCATTGAGATCGCGCCAGTAAGCGGCGTGCGGATCGTCACTATTGATCACTGCAACGCCATCCGAGCGCAGCCCCTCGTAGATCGCCCCCTTTTCGCGCGCAACCTCGGTCAGCGTGCCCATGCCCTGCAGGTGGGCGCGCTGTGCGTTGTTCACGATGGCCACCGTCGGCCGCGCCAGGCGGGTCAGGTAACCGATCTCGCCCGGATGGTTCATGCCCATCTCGACCACCGCCGCACGGTGATGGTCGCGCAGTTCGAGCAGGGTCAGCGGCAAGCCGATGTCGTTGTTCAGATTGCCGCGTGTCGCCAGCACCGACTCCCCGCCCACCCCGTGAAGCGCCGCCTGGGCGCGCAGGATCCCGGCGCACATTTCCTTCACCGTGGTCTTGCCGTTGCTGCCCGTCACCCCGAGCACGGGCAGATCGAAGCCGGCGCGCCACGCCGCTGCGAGCGCGCCGAGCGCAACACGCGTGTCATCGACCACCACCAGCGGCAAGGACACGCCGGCATGTGACTCAGCCCAGCGCGCATCCACCAGCGCGGCCGCGGCACCCGCGGCAACAGCAAGCTCTACGAAGTCATGCCCGTCGAAGTGCTCGCCGCGCAGCGCAACAAACAATTGCCCCTGGCGGATGGCACGGCTATCGGTGCCGACCGATTCGAAGCGCGCAGTGCCCAGGGCGCGTGCCCCTTGGGCAGCCAGCGCACGAACGGCGTCGAGCAAAGTCATCATGCGCCGGCACTCCTGTTCCATTCGAGCAAGGCGGCTCGCGCCTGCTCAAGATCCGAAAACGGCAAACGTTGCCCGAGCACTTCCTGATAGGGCTCATGCCCCTTTCCGGCCAGCACGATCACGTCATCGGCAGCGGCCTCGCCGATCGCGATGCGGATGGCCTGCGCCCGGTCGACAATGCACTCCGCAGCCGGTCCGGCACCGGCGGCTACGGCCTCGATGATCGTCAGCGGGTCTTCACTGCGCGGGTTGTCGCTGGTCACCACCACGCGGTCGGCGAGTTCGCGCACTACTTCACCCATCAACGGCCGCTTGCCCGGATCACGATCACCACCGCAGCCGAACACACAAACCAGGCGCCCGCCGCGCGTGCGGACTGTGGTCCGCACCGCCGCGAGCACCTTCGCCAGGGCATCGGGAGAATGCGCATAGTCGATCACGACCAGCGGCTCGCCCACGCCGCCGACCAGTTGCATCCGGCCTTCCGGCGGCGTCAGGCGGGCGGCGACATGCAGCACCTCGTCCAGCGCCACGCCACGCGCGAGCAATGCCGCAATCACGGCGAGCAGGTTCGATACATTGAAGGGGGCAACCATGCGCACCTGCAACTCCGCCTGGCTGCGTTCCCAGATCACGGTGAATTGCAGACCGGATGCCGATGTGCGGATGTGGTCGGCAACCAGCACCTGGGCACCCGGCACGGCATCGGCATTGGAGGCCACGCAGGTATAGCCGATCACCTGCAGGCCCTCGCCGACCAGGCGACGTGCCTGCGCCAGGCCAAACGCATCATCCAGGTTGATGATGGCGGCACGTAAACCGGGCAGCGAGAAGATGCGCGACTTCGCCGCCGCGTAGGTCTCCATGGTGCCGTGATAGTCGAGGTGATCCCGGGTCAGGTTGGTGAAAATTGCGATGTCCATGGAGGCGCCATTGACCCGACCCTGGTCGAGACCGATGGAGGACACCTCCATGGCGACTGCAGCAGCCCCGGCGGCCCGAAATTCGGCCAGCGCCCGATGCAGTTCGAGGGCATCCGGCGTGGTGTTGTTGCTCGCCGCCAGCTGCTCGGGAAAGCCGCAACCAAGCGTGCCGACGATACCGCAACGGCACCCGAGGTCCTCAAGCGCACGTGCCAGCCACTGGCTGACGGTGGTCTTGCCATTGGTGCCGGTCACTCCGGCAAGCCACAGGCTCTCAGACGGCCGCTGATAGATCTCGTGGGCAAGATGTCCGGCCAGGTCACGCAGGTGGTCTACCGCAATTGCGGGTCGCGCCAGTCCCTCCGCGCGATAGCCGTCGCTACCTTCGTAAAGCACCGCCGCGGCGCCCTGCGCAATGGCCGCTTCGATGTAACGCCGACCATCGGTGGCGTAACCGGGCCACGCGGCAAACAGGTCGCCAGGACCAATCTTGCGCGAATCGGCGGTGATCCCTCCTGGCACCACGCCGGCAACACGCAGTTGTTCGAGGATGGCTAGCGCAGCGACGCTCACATGCTCTCCTCGACCGCAACGACCACCGCCGCGTCACCTGGCTTGCGCGCGAACTGCAAGGGGGTCAGCGGTGCATCGGGTGCAACACCGAGTGCCCGCAACGAACCCTCGACGATCCTCGCGAACACCGGCGCGGCGACTGCACCGCCGTAATGCTGGCCTGCCGACGGTTCGTCGATCATCACCGCTACGACCAGGCGCGGATTGGAGACCGGTGCAAAACCGACAAACGACGATACATACTTGTTCGCATAGCGCCCGCCTTCGAGCTTGTGTGCCGTACCGGTCTTGCCCGCCACCCGGTAGCCGGGAACCTGGGCCTTGGGTGCGGTGCCGCCGGGGCCCGCAGCCATCTCCAGCATTGTCCGGAGCTCACGCGCAACCTCAGGCGAAAACACCCTGCGTCCAGCCACCGATGCCGCATCGACACGAGTAAGGGACAGGGACGGCAGGTCTCCGTCGCGAGCAAAGGCAAGATAGGCGCGTGCCATCTGGATCAGGCTGACAGATATGCCATGACCATAGGACATGGTCGCCTGCTCGATCGGGCGCCAGCTCTTGGCTGGACGCAGTCGCCCGCCTGCCTCACCGGGAAAACCCATGTTCAACGGTGAGCCAAAGCCCAGCTGGTCGAAGAGCCGCCACATTTCGTCCGGCGTGAACTGCTGCGCCATCTTCACTGTGCCGATGTTCGAGGACTTCTGAATGATTTCGGCAACGGTCAACACCCCGTGGCGGTGCGCATCTCCGATCGAGGCACCGCCGATCGTCATCCGTCCTGGACTGGTGTCAATCGTGGACGTGGCCTTGAACTTGCCGCGCTCCAGCGCGAGTCCGGCAATGAAGGGTTTCATGACCGAACCCGGCTCGAAGGTGTCGGTAAACACCCGGTTGCGCAACTGGGCGCCGGTCAGATTGGCACGGTTGTTGGGATTGAAAGTTGGTGCGTTGGCCAGCGCCAGCACCTCTCCGGTGCGCACGTCGAGTACCACCACCGCGCCCGCCTTGGCGCGGTGTGTCTGCATCGCCTCGCGCAGGGCCGAATAGGCCAGATACTGCACCTTGCCGTCCATCGCCAGCACGACATCCTGCCCGTCACGTGGCTGGCGGATGGACTCCACGTCTTCCACCACTTGCCCGCGGCGGTCCTTGATCACCCTCCGTGACCCGGGCTGCCCGGCAAGCAATTTCTCGAACGCAAGTTCGATGCCTTCCTGACCACGGTCCTCAATACTGGTGAAGCCCAGCACATGCGACATGACCTCGCCGCCCGGATAAAAGCGACGGTATTCACGCTGTTGATGAATACCGGGCAATTTGAGCGCACTGATCCGGTCCGCCACATCGGGCGCGAGCTGGCGCTTCAGGTACACGAAATCACGCCCACCAGCGAGCTTGGCATCGAGTTCGACCGCGTTCATCTCGAGCAACTTGGCCAACTGGCGGGCATCACCCGGCTCAAGCTGGGCATCACCGGGAATCGCCCACACTGAGCGCACCGGCGTGCTCACCGCCAGCATGTCGCCATAACGATCGGTGATCCGTCCGCGGGTTGCAGGCACCTCGAGCACCCGGGCGTAACGCGACTCACCCTTGGCCTGGAGGAATTCATTGTGGATACCCTGCAGGTAGAGCGCACGTCCCGCCAGCGCGGCCGAGCAACCGAGCAGCGCCATCAGCACGAAGCGCGAGCGCCATGCGGGCAATTCGCGCTTGAGCAGCGGATTGTGATTGAAGGTGACGGTGCGCTGTTTTTTCAAGGTTGCGGCTCCAGTACCACCATCTGCCCTTGGGCAGGCGGGCGCAATCCGAGTTTGTCTCGTGCCAGCTTCTCGACTCGGCCATGCGCAGCCCAGGTGCTTTGCTCGAGCTGCAGCTGTCCCCACTCGACCTCAAGGCCGTGGGTACGGGTCTGCTCGCGCTCAAGCGCCGAGAACAGCTTGCGCGCCTGATGCTGGGCGGCAACCACACCGAGGGCACTGGCCACGGCCAGCGCAACGAGCAGCGCATCGAGCCGCATCATGCCTCCCCCTCGGAGCGCTCGGCGACGCGCATGACCGCGCTGCGCGAACGCGGGTTGGCAGCCACCTCGTCACTGCCCGGGCGTAGCGCCTTACCGATCAAGCGCAGGCGGGGTGAGGGAAGGTCGGCAGCACGCACCGGCAAACGAGCGGGCAGCTGCGGCGGTCGCGACTCGTCACGCATGAAACGCTTGACGATGCGGTCCTCAAGCGAATGAAAGCTGATCACCACCAGCCGCCCTCCGGCCCGCAGCCGGGACGCGCACACAGGCAGAACCTGCGTCAGCTCTTCAAGCTCCTGATTGATGAAAATCCGTAGAGCCTGGAAACTGCGCGTCGCCGGATGCTGCCCCGGCTCGCGTGTGCGGACCGTTTTTTCCACGATCGCGGCAAGTTGTCCAGTGGTCGCGACAGGCCCCCCTGCCCTAGCAGCTGCAATCGCCTTTGCAATCGCATAAGCAAACCGTTCTTCTCCATAGCCCTTGATAACCTCCGTGATTTGAGCGACGGACGCATCCGCCAGCCACGCTGCGACGGTCTGGCCGCGGCTCGTATCCATACGCATGTCGAGCGGCGCATCGAAGCGAAAACTCATGCCTCGCGCACCGTCGTCGAGTTGGGGCGACGACACCCCGAGATCGAGCAGCACACCGTCGAGCTGTTCGATGCCGAGGCGCTGCAGCTCTTCTTCCAGATCGCTGAAAGGTGCATGCACCAGTGTCAGGCGGGCATCATCGAGCGCTGCGCCAGCCTCGATCGCGACCGGATCGCGGTCAAACGCGATCAGGCGACCATCTTCGTTGAGCCGCGCAAGGATTGCCCGGCTGTGTCCGCCGCGCCCAAAAGTTCCGTCCACGTAAATGCCGTCGGGACGGATCGACAACGCGTCCACTGCCTCGCGCAGCAGCACGGTGATGTGCGACGAAAGCGCGCTCACAGGGCGAGGCTCTCAAAACCCGCGGGGAGGCTACTACCATCCAGCGTCATCATCGCCTCCAGCTGCTTCTGCCAGCCGGCATCCGACCACAGTTCGAAGTGCTGCCCCTGCCCCACGAGCCAGACCTGCTTCTCGAGCTTGGCGAACTGGCGCAGGGCAGGATTGATCAGCACCCGACCGGCGCTGTCGAGCGCCTCATCCTGAGCAAAGCCGACCAACAGGCGCTTGAGCAGCGCGGACCGGGGGTCGAAGCTGGGCGCGCTGAGCACCTGGTCCCGGATCGGAGTCCAGGCCGGAACGGGGTAGACGAGCAGGCAGCCTTCCGGATGGGCGGTGATAACCACCTGCCCATTCTCAATAGCAAGCGCATCACGATGCCGGGCAGGAATCGCAAGGCGACCCTTCGCATCGAGACTGAGCGCTGCGGCTCCCTGGAACATCGACCCCCCCCTGGACTGTTCGGGAAAAGCATCGAAATGACACTTTTCACCACTTTTCACCACTTATTCCCACTGTAGAGTAAAGGGCACACCCGGTCAAGCCGACGAAAAGGGGAAACTCTTTGTGACACAATGACTTAAGTCAAAGTAGGCGATCAGGCATAAACCCTGAAAAATCAAGGTAAATAGCGCGACTTCATGCAAGTTCGCATGAAGTCGGGATCGGTTCACGCCAAGAGTGGGGCGAAGTGGGGAACAGGGGTGCGCCGGGGTGCGCAGAGCACCCACTGGCGCGCCTCAAGCCGCATGGGCCTACCGGACGCCGGTAGCTTGCGGCCACATTTGAAATCGGAGTTGGGAAGTTCGCCGATAAGCCGGGTTCTGTCGAACGACCCGGCGCAAACCGGATCATCGGGCAGTCATTCCTCTGGGCGACACGTTACCGTGAAGCTCTAGCAGCCTACCCGGGAGCGACGCGAGCCACGCCATTACTCCCCTATTTGGCCTTGCCCCGGATGGGGTTTGCCGTGCCAGTCCTGTTACCAGTCCTGCGGTGGGCTCTTACCCGCCGAGGTTTGCACCCCGACCCCCATCACGCTTGCGCGTCACGGAGCACCGTTTCACCCTTACCTGATCCCTCTTGCGAAGGCCATCGGCGGTTTGCTTTCTGTTGCACTTTCCGTCGCCTCACGACGCCCGGCCGTTAGCCGGCATCCTGCTCTGCGGGGCCCGGACTTTCCTCCACATACCCGAAGGCATGCAGCGACTGCCTGGCGAACTTCCCGGGCGGATTATACGTCAGGAGTGATCACTCCCCGGCTGCGACCGTAAATACCGCAGAACCGTCCTTCAACTGGAAGCGCCCGACCAGCGGCCCCGGCGGTGTGCCGGCAGCGTTATCCCAGTCCTGAACCCGACACTCTTCGGTGCTCGCCAGATACCAGCGCGGGCCCTGATGCAGCGCCCACATCTGGTCGCCCGCCTGGAACACTTCGATCTCGGTCATCGCGGTACGCCCGGGGTGGATACTCACCTTGCGCTGACAATGCGGCAGGCGCGCAGCAACGATGAACTGCCGGACCTCGTCGTCCCAAAAATAAGGCTGCTCGCGAATCAGCGTAAGCGCGTGCTGGTTGCCCTCGATCGAGTAGGCAACGGCGCTGTTTTCGCACGCTGCAAGCAGCGGCAGCACACCCGCCAGCACGACGCAGCGGACCAGAGGGGAGGGCATCGAAACACACCTCATCAAGGGAGCAAGGTCCATGCGACCGACTCGCCTGCGCGCAGGGGCACCAGCGGATCTGCGCCAAGGTAGTCATAAACGTCCGGTACAGTCCAGCTATCGCGCTGCAGGGTGATTCGATCCGGATTCCGCTGCAGGCCATAGAACGCGGGGCCATTGAGGCTGGCAAATGCCTCGAGCCGATCAAGCGCACCGGCGGCATCAAACACTTCCGCATACAACTCGATCCCGGCGTGCGCGGTGTAACACCCGGCACAACCACAGGCCGACTCCTTGGTACTGCGCGTATGCGGAGCCGAATCGGTACCGAGGAAAAACCGCGTATTGCCCGACGTCACGGCGTCGACCAAGGCCTGGCGATGCGCTTCGCGCTTGAGCACCGGCAGGCAATAGTGATGCGGACGAATGCCGCCGACAAACAGCGCATTGCGGTTGAGTAGCAAGTGATGCGCCGTGACCGTGGCACCCACGTTCGCCCCCGCCGCCCGCACGAACTGTGCAGCCTCAGCCGTGGTGATGTGTTCGAACACCACCTTCAGGCCGGGAAAACGCCTCACCACCGGCGACAGTACGCGCTCGATGAACACCTGCTCGCGATCGAACACATCGACGTCGCCCGCGGTCACCTCACCGTGCACACAGAGCACCATGCCACAGGCCTCCATCCGCTCGAGCACCGGGTATATCTTGTCGATCGAGGTCACGCCGGCATCGGAGTTGGTGGTCGCACCGGCCGGATACAGCTTTGCCGCGATGACATGCCCGCTCGCACTCGCCTTGTCGATTTCGTCCGGCGCCGTGTTGTCGGTGAGATACAGCGTCATTAGCGGCTCGAACCGAACTCCAGCCGGCACCGCGGCCAGGATTCGGTCACGATAGGCCAGCGCCTGCACCGTGGTCGTCACCGGCGGCCGCAGGTTGGGCATGATCAGGGCGCGACCGAAACGCCTGGCGGTGTGGGGTACCACCGTGGCCAATGCGTCGCCGTCGCGCACATGCAGGTGCCAGTCATCGGGGCGAATCAGGGTAATCGTGTGCATCGGCTTGCTCTATGGTCATTTCTGCCCATTATAAGCGGCCAGGCGCCCACGCGGCGCGGATCACGCGCTCCCCTTGAGCGCCAGCGCCCGGGCGTAGAGCGCATTGCGCGGCGCGCCGGTAATGTCGGCGGCGAGTCGGGCAGCGGTCTTGACTGGCAGCTCGGCGAGCAACAGTCCGAGCACCCGCTCCACTTCAACCCCCATCTCCTCGAGCTCGGGCGCACCTTCGACGATCAGCACAAACTCGCCCCGCTCCCGATTGCTGTCCGCCGCAAACCACGCCGTGGTCTCACCCAGCGGCATGCGTACGATCTCCTCATGCATTTTGGTCATTTCCCGCGCCACCAGGATTTGGCGCTCGGCCCCGAACACCAGCAGCATGTCCGCCACACTTTCGACCACCCGGTGCGGCGCCTCGTAGAACACCAGCGCATCGCGGTCGCCGACCAGCGCAGCCAATGCCGCGCGACGGGCGCCGGACTTGGGCGACAAGAAACCGACAAAGCGAAACCCGCCCTCGGCAAACCCCGAAACCGACAGTGCCGCCACCGCCGCACAGGGTCCCGGCAGCGGCACCACCGGGTACCCCGCCAGCCTGACCCTGGCCACCGCCTTCGCCCCGGGATCGGACACCGCCGGGGTGCCGGCATCACTGATCAGCGCCACGTGCTTGCCGGCCGCCAGCCACTCGACCAGTTGCTCCGCAGCACGCTGCTCGTTGTGCTGATGAAGCGCCGCAAGCCTGGTGCGAATGCCATAGGCATCGAGCAGACGCTGACTGTGACGGGTATCCTCGGCCGCGATCACATCGACCGCGCGCAGGATGTCCTGCGCACGCATGGAGATATCGCGCAGATTTCCCAGCGGGGTCGCCACCACATACAATGACGATGTCCTTGACAGCGGTGAAGCGGAAGAATCGGTCATGAATAGGTCGGAGAAGGAAGACAGGAAGTCGATTGTCGGCGCGCAAGCCACCCCGGCGCAAGCACGGGGACGGATTGCAGAGGATCTGGCCGCCGCGCACCTGGCCCGCCACCGCATGCGCATCCTTGCACGCAACGTTCGCTGCCGCGGCGGCGAGGTCGATATTGTCGGGCTCGAGCACGACACGGTCGTCTTCGTCGAAGTCCGGCTGCGCGGCAGCCACCGCTTCGGCGGCGCCGCGGCCAGCATCACCACCGAGAAGCAGCGCCGGGTCATCCTCGCGGCGCGGTGGTGGCTGGCGGGCAGTGGCCGGCGCTTTGCCGGACATCCCTGCCGTTTCGACGCGATGCTGTTCGACACACCGGAGGCGGAGAGCCTGAACTGGATCAGAGCCGCCTTCGACGCAGGGCAATAGCGCGATGGAAAAAACCGGGCAATCGCCGCGTACCGCCGTCTTGTCAGACAGCGCCGGACGGTAAGTCCTTGTAAGGCCGCGTGCAAACCTCCACGCTCAGGCCCATTGTTGAAACGAGGCAGTCAACGCTGCATGCTAGACTTCAAGCCCCCACGCATGACAGCCTGATCGAGACATGGACCTGATTGACAGAATTTCACGCCACTTCGAAGACAGCGCGCGAACCAAGCTCGCCTCGATCGAATGGATGGCCGCACCAATCGCGCAGGCGATCGAAGCAATGACCGGCAGCCTGATCAACAATGGCAAGATCCTCGCCTGCGGCAACGGCGGCTCCGCAGCCGACGCGCAGCACTTTGCCGCGGAACTGATCAACCGTTTCGAGATGGAGCGTCCGCCGCTGGCGGCCGTGGCCCTCACCACTGACAGTTCGACCCTGACCTCGATCGGCAACGATTACGACTTCGTGCAGATCTTCTCCAAACAGGTTCGCGCCCTGGGGCAACCTGGCGACATCCTGCTGGCGATCTCGACCAGCGGCAACTCGGCCAATGTGATCGAGGCGATTGCCGCGGCCCACGAACGCGAGATGCGCGTCATTGCCATGACCGGCAAGGGCGGTGGAAAGATTGCGGAACTGCTGGGCCCTGAAGATATCCATCTGTGTGTACCGGCCGATCGCACCGCACGCATCCAGGAAGTTCATCTGCTCGTCCTGCATTGTCTGTGCGACGGCATTGATTGTCTGTTACTAGGAGTGGAAGACTGATGAATACACCGCACGTCAAGCGTCGCCGCACCCTGCTCCTCGGCCTGCTCGCCGCGGGCACCCTTCCTCTGCTGCAGGGCTGCTTCCCGGTGGTTGCCACCGGTGTCGCTTCGGGCGCGATGATGATCGCCGACCGCCGCACCTCGGGCATTTATGTCGAGGACGAAGGTATCGAATGGAAGGGCGCCAGCCGCCTGCGAGAGCACTTCGGTACGCTCAACCACATCAATGTCACTTCGTACAACCGCAACGTCCTGCTGACCGGCGAAGTGCAGAACGACAATGTTCGCGCGGAAGCTGAACGCCTTGTGGCCGGCATCGAGAATGTTCGCGGCATCATCAACGAACTTTCCATCGGCGCCCCCTCGTCGATGACTGCGCGCGCCAACGACGGCCTGATCACCTCAAACGTCAAGGCACGATTTGTCGATGGGCGCAGCTTTGCAGCGAATCACGTCAAGGTGGTAACCGAAGCCAACGTGGTTTTCCTGATGGGCCTGGTCACCCGCGCCGAAGCCGATGCAGCCAGCGAGATCGCCCGCACCAGCCAGGGCGTGCGCAAGGTTGTCCGGGTATTCGAATACGTCAGCGACGAAGATGCGCGCCGGATGGACGCACGCATCGGGAGCAACTCAAGCAGCAGATGAGCGGGAGTCCCGCGGCGAGGCTGAACAAACTCCCCGCCGCGGCGAGCTTTGATCTGCTCAGCCTTCGACCAGCGCCTCGAGCAGCTTCTGATGCACCCCGCCAAAACCGCCGTTGCTCATGACCAGCACGTGGTCCCCGGCCTGAGCCTGCCGCACCACGTCGGCAACCAGCGCATCCAGGTCCTCATGGCAGACCGCATTCGACCCCAGCGGCGCCAACGCACCGGCTGCATCCCACCCCAGCCCGCGGGTGTAGCAATACACGCGGTCGGCGTCGGCAAGGCTCACCGGTAACTGCGCCTTCATCACCCCGAGCTTCATCGTGTTCGAACGGGGTTCGAGCACCGCGAGTATGCGGCCTTCGGGTTCGCGACGACGCAAGCCCTCGACTGTCAGTGCAATGGCGGTCGGATGATGGGCAAAATCGTCGTACACCGTCACCCCGCGCACCACCCCCCGGACCTCCAGACGCCGTTTGATGCCCTCGAAACGCGCCAAACTGGCGATGGCCTGTGCCGGCGTAACCCCGACATGACGCGCAGCAGCGATCGCCGCCAGCGCGTTTTCCCGGTTGTGCCGACCCGCCATAGCCAGTTCGACCCGCCCGAGTTCGACCCCGTCAAGGGCAAATACAGCCTCCGCGTCGCACCCACCCACACTTGCCGACCAACCCCGCACCGCATTGAACCACTCCAGCTCCGACCAGCAGCCACGTTCAATCACGCGTTGCAGGGCCGGCTCGGCTCCGTTGGCAATGATCCGGCCGGTGCGCGGCAGGGTACGCACAAGATGATGGAACTGGGTCTCGATCGCGGCCAGATCCGCGAAGATGTCGGCATGATCGAACTCAAGATTGTTCAGAATCAGCGTGCGCGGACGGTAGTGCACGAACTTTGACCGCTTGTCGCAGAATGCGGTGTCGTACTCGTCGGCCTCGATGACAAAGAAGGGCGAGTCGGTAAGTCGCGCCGACAGACCGAAATTCTGCGGTACACCACCCACCAGAAACCCGGGATTAAGACCCGCGTCTTCAAGAATCCAGGCCAACAGCGATGTCGTCGTCGTCTTGCCGTGGGTGCCCGCCACCCCCAGCACCCAGCGTCCGGCAAGCACATGGTCGGCCAGCCACTGCGGCCCCGACACGTAAGGCAGGCCGCGATCGAGAATCTCCTCGAGCAACGGGTTGCCGCGTGAAATCGCATTGCCAACCACAAACACATCCGGCACCAGATCAAGCTGCGCCGGATCGAATCCCTCGGTCAGCGCAATGCCCTGCTCTTCGAGCTGCGTGCTCATCGGCGGATAGACGTTGGCATCGCAACCGGTCACCGTGTGCCCGGCTGCACGGGCGAGCAGCGCAACGCCACCCATGAAGGTGCCGCAGATGCCGAGAATATGGATATGCATGAAGGCTCCGGAAGAGCACGAAGCGGATGAAAGCCGCCCGTGTAGAATGGGCCGCATTCTACCCGATGGCACAGACGTCACCGCATCCATGCCAACTCATGCAAACAACCCCAAAATCGGCACACTTCGACGGGAAATCGCCGCTCTGGCAGCCCGCATGATGGCCGAGGACGGCATCAGCGACTTCGGCTTCGCCAAACGCAAGGCGGCAAAACAGCTCGGCGCCGGCGAGTCCGACTCGCTACCGACCAATGCCGAGATCGAAACCGAACTGCGGGCCTGGCAAGCGCTATACCAGGACGAGGAGCAGGTCGAGCGCCTGCTGGCCATGCGCCGGGCCGCTGTCGAGATCATGCGCTTGCTGGCCGAGTTCCGGCCTTACCTCACCGGTGGCGCGCTCGACGGCACAGCGGGCCGTTACTCCGAGCTCGAGATCGAGCTCTACCCTGAGAGTACCAAGGAGGTCGAGATCTTCTTCCTCAACGAAGACCTCGCCTACGAGCACCGCGAACCGCGCAAACCTGCACCGGGCGCCCCCGAATCCGTGCTCAGCCTCGAGTGGGAAGAGATCCCGGTACGCCTGTCCATTTATCCCGCCAGTGCCGGGCGCGGCGGCCGCCGTCACCACCAGGAACGTGCCCGCCTGGCCCAGGTCGAAGCGCTACTGAACCTTGCCGCCGCAGCCGAATAAGCCATGAATCGATACGTTCAATACGCCCTGATTGCTTCCGTAGCAGCCATTGCCGCCGTCGCGGGTTACGCGACCAGTCGCACCGCAACCACCGCCGCTCCGGTCGAAACCGCAGCAAGCAGTGCTGCCACCGCAGCCCTCCTCGCACTCACGCTGCCAGACACGGCGGGGGAGTTGCACGCCATGGAACAGTGGCGCGGCAAGGTCATCGTGGCCAATTTCTGGGCGACGTGGTGCCCACCGTGTCGCAAGGAAATTCCTGATTTCGCCGCGGCCAGCCGCAGCTTTTCAGACGCCCCGGTGCAGTTCGTGGGACTGAGCATCGACTCGACTGCGAAAGTGAAGGCGTTCGAAGACGAGTTCGACGTTCCCTACCCATTGCTGATTGCGTCGCCACAGGTCCTCGGACTTGCAAGCGGCTTCGGCAACGCAGCGCAGGGGCTGCCCTTCACGGTCATCATCGACCGTAGCGGCGTGGTTCGCCACATCAAGCTCGGCACCTTGAATCAAAGCGAACTCGAGAGCAAAATCCGCGCATTGCTCGCCGAGCGGACCTGAGCAAAAACAGGCCACGCTGGACAAGTTGTCGCCAATTACGGCAAACTTGCCGCCATGACGCGCTCAAAACGCAGCCAAAAAGCCGACACGCCTCCACCGCCCCAGCCTCGGGTCCTGGTCCTTCATGGCCCGAACCTCAATCTATTGGGGAGCCGGGAACCGGAAATTTACGGCAAGACCACCCTCGCAGACATCCATGTCGCCATGGAGTCCCGTGCCCGTGCAGACGGGGTGATGCTCGAGTCCTTCCAGAGCAATCATGAGGGTCAGCTGATCGATCGGGTCCAGGCCGCGGCGACTGAAGGCGTGGCCTTCATCATCATCAACCCGGCCGCCTACACCCACACCAGCGTTGCGTTGCGTGATGCACTGGCCGCGGTGCAGATTCCCTACGTGGAGGTGCACCTGAGCAACATCCACGCCCGCGAACCGTTCCGTCATCACTCCCACTTTTCGGATCTTGCCGTCGGCGTGATCTGCGGTCTTGGCGCACACGGTTACCTCGCTGCACTCGAATTCGCACTTACCCGCCTGCGGGAACACAACAACTAGCCATCCACTACGGCAGCCCCCACCGGGGCACCGTTTTGCCCGGAGAACAGCATGGATCTGCGCAAGCTCAAGAAACTGATCGACCTCGTCCAGGAATCTGGAATTTCCGAACTCGAAGTGACTGAAGGCGAGGAAAAGGTGCGGATCGCCAAGCACCCTGCCGCCACCCAGATGACCTACATGCAGCAGGCGCCACAAGTGGCCGCCCCCGCGCCGGCAGCCATCGCAGTTGCCGCCGAGCCGGCTGCCGATGCCCTTCCCGAAGGACATATCGTGAAATCGCCGATGGTCGGTACCTTTTACCGAGCGTCCGCACCGGGCGCCAAGCCGCTGGTCGAAATCGGCCAGAGCATCAACGAAGGCGAGCGCCTGTGCATCATCGAGGCGATGAAGCTGATGAACGAGATCGAGTGCGATGCCACCGGCACGGTCAAGGCCATCCTGGTCGAAAACGGCCAACCGGTCGAATACGGCCAGCCGCTGTTCGTCATCGGCTGATCGCCATGTTCGAGAAGATCCTGATCGCGAACCGGGGAGAGATCGCACTCCGCGTATTGCGCGCTTGCCGCGAACTCGGAATCAAGACGGTTGCCGTCCATTCCGAAGCCGATACCGAGGCAAAATACGTCAAGCTCGCCGACGAGTCCGTGTGCATCGGACCCGCCGCATCGAGCCTGAGCTACCTCAATGTGCCGGCAATCATCTCCGCCGCCGAAGTCACCGACTCCGAAGCGATCCATCCCGGTTATGGTTTCCTGTCCGAGAATGCGGATTTTGCCGAACGCGTCGAACAGTCCGGCTTTGTCTTCATCGGTCCCCGTTCCGACACCATCCGCCTGATGGGCGACAAGGTATCGGCCAAGGATGCGATGAAAGCGGCCGGGGTGCCCTGCGTACCCGGCTCGGAAGGCTCGCTGCCGGACGACCCCAAAGAGATCGTCAAGATCGCGCGCGCGGTTGGCTATCCGGTGATCATCAAGGCTGCCGGCGGTGGCGGCGGTCGTGGCATGCGTGTGGTGCACACCGAAGCGGCGCTGCTCAACGCAGTCACCACGACCCGTGCCGAAGCCCAGGCCGCCTTCAGCAATCCGGTGGTCTACATGGAGAAGTTCCTCGAGAACCCCCGCCATGTGGAAATCCAGATCATGGCCGACCAGCATGGCAATGCGGTGTACCTCGGCGAGCGCGACTGCTCCATGCAGCGCCGCCACCAGAAGGTCATCGAGGAGGCGCCTGCGCCTGGCATCGATCGCAAGCATATTGCCAGGATCGGTGAGCGCTGCGCCGAAGCCTGCCGCAAGATCGGCTACCGCGGCGCGGGCACTTTCGAATTCCTGTACGAGAACGGCGAGTTCTTCTTCATCGAGATGAACACCCGCGTCCAGGTCGAGCATCCGGTCACCGAGATGATCACCGGCGTGGATATCGTCCAGGCCCAGATCCGGGTCGCTGCCGGCGAGAAGCTCTGGTTCCGCCAGCGCGACATCCAGTTCCGCGGCCATTCGATCGAGTGCCGGATCAATGCGGAAGATCCGTTCAAGTTCACCCCCTCACCGGGCAAGATCACCAACTGGCATACACCCGGCGGCCCGGGCATCCGGGTGGACTCTCACGTGTACAACGGTTACACCGTGCCCCCGCACTACGACTCGATGATCGGCAAGGTGATCTCCTACGGCGACACCCGCGAACAGGCCATACGCCGGATGCGGATTGCGCTTTCCGAAATGGCGGTGGGCGGAATCAAGACCAACATCGCGCTGCACCAGGAGCTGATGCTCGATGCGCGCTTCATCGAAGGCGGCACCAGCATCCACTACCTCGAGCACAAGCTCGCGGAACGTGGCGAAGTCAAGACGGCTTGAAGGGTAGCTGCAATGTGGATTTCGGTCACCCTGCAGGCAGACGCCGACAAGGCAGAAGCCCTGTCTGACGCCTTGATGGACGTTGGTGCGCTGTCGGTCTCGATAGAGGATGCGGACGCCGGCACCGCAGCCGAAACGCCGCAGTTCGGCGAACCCGGCCACCTGCCCACCAGCCTGTGGGATCACAGCCGCGTCATTGCGCTGTTTGATCGCGATGTCGCGTTCGAACCCGCACTGACCGAAGCCGCCAGCGCAGCCGGCTTCGACGCGGTCCCGCCATTCACCACCGAAGAGATCGCCGAACAGAACTGGGTGCAGCTCACCCAGAGCCAGTTCGACCCGATCCGTATCACCGACCGGCTGTGGATCGTGCCGTCGTGGCACGAAGCGCCAGACCGCGGTGCGATCAACATCGAGCTTGATCCCGGCATGGCGTTCGGCACCGGCTCCCACCCCACCACCCGCCTGTGCCTCGAGTGGCTATGCGACGCAGTGCAACCCGGACAGTCGGTGCTCGATTACGGCTGCGGCTCCGGCATTCTCGGCATTGCCGCCGTCCGCCTCGGTGCTGGCGACGTGCTCGGCGTCGACATCGACGAGAAGGCCGTCGAGGCCGCACTCGACAATGCACAGCGCAACGCGGTCAAGCTGCGACTGCAGCATTCCGGGGTCGCCTTGAGCGAGACCTTCGACCTCGTCGTTGCCAACATCCTGACCAACCCATTGTGTGTGCTGGCGCCTGCCATTGCCGCGCGCGTCGGCCGGGGTGGCCAGGTTGCACTATCAGGCGTGCTTGAACAACAGGCCGGACAGGTCATCGAAGCCTGGGCTCCGTGGATCGCGCTTGAGATCGGCGCCACGCTCGACGGCTGGGTACGGCTGCAAGGCCGGCGCTGACATGCTCACCCGCTGCCCTGCGTGCCAGACCGTTTTCCGTCTGCGTGCAGAGCAGCTCCGCGCGCGCCATGGTGAGGTGCGCTGCGGCCACTGCTTCAACCCCTTCAATGCGCTTGATCATCTCATTGCCGAGGCAGCAGGAGCTGCCACGCCGGAACCCACGACTTCGCCACCCTCGTTCACGCCACCTCCGGTCGAGCAAGACGAGCCGTCCGACATAACCACTCCAGTCGCCTCAAGCTCATCGCCGGAAGCAATCTCACCCGTCCGTCACGATGAAGATGGAAGCGATGACCGGCAGGGCGCCGCTGACGAGACCCCTGCGCTAAGGGCAGGCCCGGACACCGGAATGTTGAGCGATCTCGACTTCGACATTCCGGACGACATCATGGGCAGGACAGGTCACCCGGCCGGTCGCGCGGACACCCGCCAGGCTGCCGGCGCCGAGCGCAGGGAGCCGTCGCTCGACGAGATCGACTTCTCGACTTTTCTCGAGCCCGATCTCCATACCCTGCGATCTGAAGCGGAAGCGGAATTCAGTCATCAGCCGCCCGGGGCCGGGATGATCTCGTTCCCCGCGCTTGAGCCACTGACGGGGGAATCCTCCGCAGAAAGCCGGGTGACACAAGAGCCCGAGGACACACCTGCCTCCGAGGCCGCCCCGTGGATGGCAGACGCCCCCGCCATCCGCAATAACATCCCGTTCCCCGACGTCATTCGAGCCGAGCGCAGGGGCCATGAAGCGAGCGCGAGAGAAGATGCTCCACCGCCGGCGGCGCCAAGCGATGCCGACCCGCCCCCGGCAGAGCTCACGGACACAGCGGCCACGTTCGAGCTGCGCGTGGCGGACAACGAGGTGGAAACAGACCTCGAGGCCGAACTCGGGTCCGCCCGTACGGTCGAGCCCGACATTGACACCGAATACCTGGACGCGACCTACGGCAAGCCCGACCAACCGAGTGCTTTGAAGCGCACTCTGCGGGGGCTTGCGGTGGGTTTGCTCGCGGGTACGCTGACGATGCAGGCCACCTACCTTTTCCGCCAGGATATCGCGCGCACCCTGCCCGGCCTGAGGCCGCTCCTGATATCCGCTTGCGACCGACTCGGATGCGACATGCCGCTGCCACGCGACGCGGCTTTGATCGCAATCGAGACCTCCGACCTGCAGTCCGAGCCGGGTCGTGCCGGCAGCTTCATTCTGCATGCCACGGTCCGGAATCGCGCAGACTTTCTCCAGGAGTGGCCTCACCTTGAGCTCACGCTCACCGATGGCGCCGACACACCGCTCGCGCGCAGGGTATTCACCCCTTCGGAGTGGGTTGCCCCCAGCCGCCTGGACGCCGGATTCGCTGCGCGGGGTGATGCGGTGGTGCGCCAGGCATTCAATGTCACCGATCTGGCGCCAACCGGTTACCGGGTCTATGTCTTTTATCCCTGATCCATGGCGGCGGCCCACATTGCGTCACGGCGAGGTCATCGCACTATGCAATACTCCGCCCGCAGTTCCCTGTGCCCCGAAGCGAGACCATGAACGCCCCTGAACAAACGCCGCATACCGAAAGCCCATTCAAGGGCAAGACCGGACTGGCCCGAGTATTTAACGCCCTGCGCTACTCGCTGGCAGGCCTGCGGGCCGCATTTCGCCACGAGGACGCCTTTCGCCAGGAATGTCTGCTGGTGGCCATCCTCATCCCGGCTGCCCTCTTCGTGCCGACGAATGGTGCGGGCAAGGCCTTGCTGGTTGCCAGCGCGCTGCTCGTGCTGGTCGTGGAACTCCTCAACTCAGCCATCGAAGCCACCGTGGACCGGGTGTCCCTTGAGCACCATCTGCTTGCCAAGCGGGCGAAAGACATCGGCAGCGCCGCCGTGCTGATCTCCCTCATCAACCTTGCGCTGGTGTGGCTGCTGGTGCTCTGGGGCTGATGCTTTCAGCCTGATCCCGCGGGGTCAGGCGTTCAGTCAACGTGTCACCCGGGTGGTACCCCCATCGCGCAGCACCCGCACCCGCTCCCCTGGCATGAAGCGCTCGCCCTGGTCCTCCTGAACCACCGCGAGATACTGACCATTCTCAAGACGCACGGTGACTTCCACGCCCTGCGCCCGGGTGACCCCCTCTTCGATGGCGGAGCCGGCCAGCCCACCGGCAACCGCACCGACCACCGCACCGATGGCCGAACCGCGACTACCGCTCACCGAACTGCCGGCAATACCACCCACCGCGGCCCCGGCAAAGGTCCCGACGGGACTCTTGGTACCCTCGATCTGCACGCCACGCACCGACTCCACCGAACCAAACTGCACCACCATGGCGCGCCTGGCTTCGTCACGCGAATAGGTACCGCCCCCCTGCCCCGAAGCACAGCCGCCTATGATCAGCGTCGCCGCAAGCGCACCGCACAATGCGCGCCAGTCCATGCCCCTCTTCAAGTCCATAACACCTCTCCAAACGCCGTCTGATAGACGGCAGCGATTTCATCCCGACTCGGGCGATGATTCTGCCCCCCCCGATGTCCGATCTTGATCGCCCCCATGACTGCCGCGAGGCGACCCGTCCGTTGCCATTCCCAAGCATTGAGCAGGCCATACAACAAGCCTGCCCGGTAGGCATCACCACACCCGGTGGGATCAATCACATCGTCGACCTTGACCACCGGAATGTGAATGCACTCACCCGCAGCATGGATCTGCGACCCCTCCGCCCCCAGCGTGATCACCAGCGCGTCGACTTCGGCCGCAAGCTGCTCGATCGAGCGCCCGGTCTTGTCGCACATCAGCCGCGCCTCGTAGTCATTGACCGTGCAATAGCGCGCCAGTTTCAGACAATGCAGTAACTCGTCGCCGGACAGGATGGGCAGCGCCTGGCCCGGATCGAAGATGAAGGGCACGCCCGCATCGGCAAAGCCCTGCACATGGCGCAACATGCCGTCACGCCCGTCAGGCGCGACGATCCCTATTTTTGCCCCGACCGCATCCTGCACCCGGTTAAGATGGGAGTGCATCATCGCCCCGGGATGGAAGGCGGTGATCTGGTTGTCATCGATGTCGGTGGTGATGAAAGCCTGCGCAGTGTAGGTGCCGGGAACATGCAACACGTGATCCTGGCGCAGGCCGAGCTCATCCAGGCGCTGGCGATAGGCCGCCACATCATCGCCCACGGTCGCCATGATCAGCGGGTCCGCGCCGAGCAGACGCAGGTTGTAGGCAATATTGCCGGCGCAACCACCGAACTCGCGCCGCAGGTCCGGCACCAGGAAGGAAACATTCAGAATGTGGATCTGCTCGGGCAGGATATGGTTCTTGAAACGATCGTGAAACACCATGATGGTGTCGTAGGCCATTGAACCGCAGACGAGAATGGACATGGCAAACCCTGCAATCGGATAAAGCCGGTGATTATAGGCCGCGTCAGCAGCAACCGGACGACCACGCGTCGACCGGACCACCGCACCCCGGGGACAGTTTTCGGGTCGGTTCAAGATGCTCCGGAGCATTCCACCAGACACGGCAACCGAGCACGGCGGCGCCGGGTCCATTATCATCGCCCCTCTCGCCTTATCCGGAGCACGCATGGACAACACGCCCACCGCAACCGATGCCACTTTCGACCTGACGCCGATCGAGGTCCGCGTTCTCGGGGTTCTGATCGAAAAGGCATTCGTCACCCCTGATGCCTACCCGATGTCGCTCAACGCGCTCCTCAACGGGTGCAACCAGCTCACCGCGCGCGAGCCGGTGATGTCGCTCGACGAGAGCGCGGTGCAGGATGCCATCGACAGTCTCATGGCACGCCGCCTGGTATCGCGCCGCGATCAGGCCAGCGCCCGGGTGGCAAAGTATGAGCATCAGGTCAGGCTGCGCCACTCCCTCCCGCCTCCGGAGCAGGCAGTACTGGCGACCCTGCTGCTGCGTGGCGCCCAGACCGCTGGAGAGATCCGCAGCCGATGCGAGCGCCTGTATCGATTCGACGACATCGCCACCATCGAGGGTACCCTGGAGCATCTGGCGGAAAAATATCCGCCCATGGTCGCCAGCCTGCCGCGTGCCCCCGGCACCAAGGAAACCCGCTACATGCATCTGCTCGGTGGCGACGAGCCGCTGCAGGCCGCGATCGAAGCCCAGGCGTCGGGACTGCCTGCTGCGGGGGGCGGTCGCGGGCGCAGTGCGGAACTTGAGGACGAGGTTCGACGCCTGCGTGAAGAGCTCGATGCGCTGAAACTCGAGTTTGCCGACTTCCGCCACCAGTTTGAATAAGCCCTGCGAACAAGCCCTGCAACCATGCTGATCCATCCCCAGTTTGACCCGATCGCCCTATCGCTAGGCCCGCTCAGCGTGCGCTGGTACGGGCTGATGTATCTCGTGGCCTTCGTGCTGTTCATTGTGCTCGGCCGCGCCCATGCCCGGCGCCGCCCCGAGCTGGGCTGGAACGCTCAGGCAATCGACGACCTGTTGTTCTACGGCGTACTCGGAGTCATCGTCGGCGGCCGGCTGGGCGAGGTGGTGTTCTTCCAGCCGGGCTACTACCTTGCGCACCCGGGCGAGATACTCGCCATCTGGAAAGGCGGCATGAGCTTTCACGGCGGCTTCCTCGGCGTGCTGGCGGCAATGTGGCTATACGGTCGCAAGCATGGCAAAGGGTTCTGGCAGGTCACCGATTTCATCGCCCCGCTGGTCCCCACCGGGCTCGCAGCCGGGCGCATCGGCAACTTCATCAACGGTGAGTTGTGGGGCCGCCCGGTCGACGGCGACCTGCCCTGGGCGATGGTCTTCCCCTGGGTAGACGCACTCCCGCGCCACCCGTCACAGCTCTACCAGGCCGCCGGCGAAGGCGTGTTGCTGTTCGTGATCCTGTGGGTGTATTCGGCCAGCCCGCGCCCCTTGCGTGCGGTGTCGGCCGTGTTCCTGATCGGCTACGGCTTGTTTCGCTTCGTTGCGGAATTTTTTCGCACGCCCGACCCTGGCATCTTCGGTACCCTCACGCTTGGCATCTCGACCGCTCAATGGTTATGCATACCCATGATCGTTTTCGGCGCTGGCCTGCTGCTTCGCATCCAGGCAAGTCGAGGCAAGGTTTTGTAGAGTATTGGAAGCTCACGCGTCACCCGAACGCGATATGATCAAGCCGAGCAGAAATTCCATACGCAAGAGAGAGAGCATCATGTCAGCGACCGGCCTGGTGTCGAGAAGTCTGTCCAGAATGCGCGAGATCGTCGCCCATGCGACCGGCAAGGCGCAGGAGCCGTCGGAGAAGGTGCTGGATCGCATCCGGCGGCAACTGGACGAATGTGCTGCAGGTCTGGGTGGCGAGATATCGACCCGGCAACGTGCGGCGCGCCTTGCCGACACCTATCTCAAACTGGACGACAACGGGCGCCGCGCGATGCTGCGCATGATCGCCCTTGATTTCGGCCCCGACCCGACTGCCATCGCGCAAGCCCATTCAGACTATCAGGCGGCAGTCGGAACGGACCAGCAGTGGGACGCCGAGGCCCGCCTGCGGACAGCGATGCGCTCGCGCCGCATCCGCATCCTGACCCAGTTCAATGCCATCCCGCAGGGGGTCAAGTTTCTCGTTGACCTGCGTGCCGACCTGCTGCGCTTTCTGGGTGACGACCCGCTGCTGAAACCGCTGGACCGCGAGCTCGAGGCCCGCCTCGGCGCCTGGTTCGATGTCGGCTTTCTCGAGCTCGCACGGATCACCTGGAACTCGCCGGCGGCATTGCTGGAGAAGCTGGTCGAGTATGAAGCAGTGCATGAGATCCAGTCGTGGCAGGACCTCAAGAACCGGCTCGACTCCGACCGTCGCTGCTATGGTTTTTTCCACCCGCGCATGCCACTCGAACCACTGATTTTCGTTCAGGTCGCACTCACCGAAGAACTGGCGGGCGACGTCCAGCAACTGCTCGACATCAATGCGCCGCTCGCCGATGCGAGCAAGGCCAACACGGCCATCTTCTACTCAATCAGCGCCACCCAGGTCGGGCTGCGTGGCGTCTCGTTCGGCAACTTCCTGCTCAAGAGGGTGGTGGAAGATCTGCAGCGCGACTTCCCGAAGCTGCAGACCTTTGCCACGCTGTCGCCGATTCCCGGGCTGGTGCGGTGGGCCAGCCGCAATCCGCAAGCGCTCACCGAGGCCATCACTGCAGCAGACTGGAAACGCCTCACCGCCGCAGGAGTCGACAGCCCGACGTCGCCGCTGCTGGGTGCGCTGCTCGACGGCCAGGCAGACTGGACCGACAACGAGTCAATCTGCCGCGCACTGCACGACCCCTTGCAGCGTCTTGCCGCACGCTACCTGACTGAAGCCCGGCGCGATGACAAACCGATCGATGCGGTCGCGCGCTTCCATCTGGGCAACGGCGCCCGCGTGGAACGGCTCAACTGGCTTGCCGACAAGTCGGTGAAGGGGATCAAGCAGTCGTGGGGCCTGATGGTCAACTATCTGTACGATCCTGACCGCATCGAGTCCAACCTCGAGGGCTTCGCCCGCGAGGGTCGTGTGGACGCTTCGACGGCGGTCAAACGCCTGGCCAGGCGCTGACCCGAGCACAGCCCTCATGCGCATGCCATTCCGCAACAGCTCGATCCGGGCACGCCTGCTGCTCGCCAGTACGGCCGTACAGGTCGTGCTGCTGAGCCTGCTGCTGGCCAACAGCGTACGGCTGATGAACGACGCCTCGACTGCCAGCCTGGAGACCCTGATCAACCAGAATGCGAGCATGCTGCATGCGATGGCCACCGCCTACGGCGAACGGCAAAACTACGGCACCTTGCAGGACACCCTGGGAGAACTGCTCGCCGACTCCAGCGAAGGGCTGGTTTATGTGCGCATCGGCGACGCAAGTGGCGCGCTGATGCTGAGTGCCGGCCAGCCCGCCATGCAAACGCTCCCGCCAGCAAACGCCGAACTCGGCAAAGGACTCGCCACCCTGCTCGATCAGCCGGTGATCCATGTCCGGCGACCGCTTCTGCTACCGCGTAACGAAGTGGGCTTCCTGCAGTTCGGGGTGTCGGTTTCGGTGCTGGCTGCCGCACGCAGCGCGATTGTTGCGCAGGGCCTGCTGATCGCACTGGTCGAGATTTTCATCACTTTCGTGTTGCTATCGGGTATCGGCTACCTGCTCAGCAACAAGCTTGCCGGCCTGCTTGCGGGCAGCAAGGCGATCACCGACGGTTTTCTCAATCATCGCCTGCCCGACGAAGGCGAAGACGAACTCGCGCGCCTTGCCCACCACTTCAACATCATGGCCTCGACGCTGCAACAGCGAGTAGCCGAACTGCAGCAGACGGCAGATCGACTGAAGGCCAGTGAAGAGCGCTATGCGCTGGCAATTAAGGGAGCCAACGACGGACTGTGGGACTGGGACATCACCCATGACCGAACTTATTTTTCGCCCCGGTTCTGCGAACTGGTCGGCTTGCCATCCGGTATTCACGACACCGACGCAAGCCCCTTCACCGAGCGACTGCACCCCGAAGATGCCCCGGGATATCGCGCTCGCATGGTGGACCACCTCAAGGGTGACAACCCCCAGTTCATGCTCGAACACCGAATCCGCCAGGCCGACGGCAGCTATCGCTGGATCATGACCCGCGGGGTGGCACAACGCGATGCCAAAGGACGAGCCGTCCGGATGGCGGGCTCCATCAGCGACGTCCACCTGCGCAAGCGCGCCGAGCAGCAACTCGTGCATGACGCGCTTCATGACGGCCTTACCGGGCTTCCCAACCGGGCCCTGTTCATCGAGCATGTGCGCCTGGCACTTGGTCAGCAACGGCGGGACGACAGTTATCACTTTGCCGTGCTGGCGATCAATCTTGAGCGCTTCCACTTGGTTAACGACAGTTACGGCCACGCCACCGGCGATCATCTGCTGCGCGGCGTTGCCAACCACCTTGTCCACTCGCTAAGGGAAGGCGATTTGGCTGCTCGAGTCGGTGGCGACCAGTTTGCCGTGCTGCTGAACGGCATCACCGATACCACCGAGGCCTTGCGCACGGCCGAAACCTTGGTGGAGCTGCCCGGCTTTGACAGCGCCGGAGCCGATCGCAAGCTCTATCCGAAGTGCCGTATCGGGCTCGCGATGAGCGACAGCGAACGCAACGACGCCGAAGCCCTGTTGCGCGACGCCGACAATGCGCTGCAGATGGCACGCCTGTCGGACACGGGGTCGGTCGAGGTTTTTCACGCCTCGATGCACACGCTCGCGCTCAATACATTGCAACTTGAAATCGACCTGCGCAATGCGCTCGCATCCGGCGCACTGAGTGTGCACTATCAGCCCATCGTATGCCTTGCCATGCGCCAGATTGCGAGTTTCGAGGCACTGGTGAGATGGAAGCATCCGATCCACGGCATGCTGCCCCCATCACAGTTCATTCCGTTGGCGGAAACGCTCGACATGATCCATGAGCTCGGCCTCGTCGTACTGCGCCGCACCTGTGAGGATATCCGCCAATGGCAGCTTGAAGCCGATAATGCGCCCACCCCGCCGGTCAGCGTCAATCTGTCGGCCAAACAACTTTCTCGCCCCAAGCTTGCAGATGAACTTATCGCCATCATCCATGCGGCAGACCTGGAGCCAGGTCAGTTGCGGTTCGAGGTCACCGAGAGCGTGCTCGCCCGCCCCGACGGTCCCGCCAGCCTCACCCTGCAGCGACTTCGCAACGCCGGCATCAAGGTGCTGATCGACGACTTCGGCACCGGATACTCGGCGCTCAGCTATCTGCACACGATCCCCTGCGACGTACTGAAGCTCGACGGCAGCTTCGTCGGCGCGATCACCAAGGACCTGCGCCTGCGTGCCATCGTCCGTCGCAGCATCGAACTCGCCCACGATCTGGGCATTGCAGTGGTCGCCGAGTGTATCGAAACAGAGGAGCAGGCCACCACGCTTGCCGCCATGGGATGTGATTTTGGCCAGGGTTATCTGTTCTCGCGTCCTGTCCCCGCAGAAGCCGCAGCGCAGCTCCTCGCCCACGGCCTCAAGGAAAAGCAGCCATGATCAAAGCATTGCGTGCGGGGGGTATTGCTCTCGTGATGGCATGCACCGCGACATCGACCCTGGCCGATGCGCCCAGCATACACCTTTCCGGTTTCGGGACCCTGGGCATGGTCGCGGTCAACCAGTCGGACATCCGCTTCATTCGCGTGGGTCTCGATCATCCCGGCGCAGAGTCTCCGGACTTCGGTCCGGACACTGTCCTTGGCATCCAGGGCAACGTCGTGTTTACCCCTCGCACCAGTATGGTTGTTCAGCTGCTAAGCAGGGAAAGCCCCCAGGGAGACTACACGCCGCGCGCAAGCCTGGCCTTTGTCAGCCACAGTCTCGCACCGGAGCTGACAGTCCGCGCCGGACGCCTGCGCATCCCCTTCTTCATGCTGTCCGATTCGCTCGACATCAATTACGCCAATCCATGGATACGCCCGCCAGTCGAGGTCTATGGGCTGAACCCGTTTTCCGACCTCGATGGCATCGACCTGCTGTTTCGTACCCGGATCGCCAACGCAGACCTGGAAATACACCCCTATCTGGGCAGGAGCTACATCCCGATTCACCGCGACGGTAAAGCGCGCCTCGACCGCTTGATGGGCGTGAACCTGACTCTTACCACCGAACGGTTTACGCTCTTCGTCGGTCACGGTGAGTCGGACCTCACGCTGAAATGGTCCGACGCGAACTTCTCATTGCTCACCGCCATCGTGCCGACGGAGGTCAATCGCGAACTCTCGGGCAACGATGGCTATGCCACCTTCAGCTCTGCCGGGTTTCAGTGGGACGACGGGCGCTGGCTCCTGGTCGGAGAGTACGCGCGACGGGTGAACCGGCGCTACGCCAACAGCGCGCATGGGTGGCACTTCACCGTCGGCCATCGGTTCGAAAACGTGATGCCGTATGTGACGCTGGCTCGTCAGACGGAGGATCGCCCGATCACCACCGCATCTGTTCCCGCACCACTCGAGCCCTATCTGAACGGCTTCCTGGCATCGCGCAATATGGCTCAGCACAGCATCACGCTGGGAGCACGCTGGGACGTCCGCCGCGATGCTGCACTTAAGGTCGAACTCAGCCACACTCAAACAAGGAACGACAGTTGGGGAAGCTATTTCCCGCGCGGGAATCCGGCCATCACGGATCCGCGCGATCGTGCGATCAATATGTTGGGTGTTGCGCTCGATGTCACGTTCTGAACAACGCCTCGTGGTTCCGCTACTGGTTGCCGGTCTTCTCGCCGGAGGAGCGCTGATGAGCTCACCCAGCGCGAACGCGTCCGAGGTCCTCATTGTCAGCGCCCGCAACGGGCCGATCGCCAAACTCACCCGTGACGAAGCAGAACAACTTTTCCTCGGTCGCAGAACGACGCTGTCCGACGGCACCCCGGTAGCCCTCATCGACCTGCCAGCCGGGCCGGTTCGTGACCGGTTTTACCTGCTTCTCACCGGCAAGAACCCGATCCAGACCCGCGCCTACTGGTCACGACAGGTCTTCACCGGTCGCGCGCAACCGCCCCGCGAAGCCCCAAGCGCGGAGCAGGCCGGCAACTGGATCGCCACCACGCCGGGCGCAATTGGTTACCTGCCGGCAGACCATGCCGACAGCAGACTACAGGCACTCCTTCCCCTTCGTTGATCCACCGGCGCAGACACGCAGGGAAAAACATTGACGCAGCTATAGCACTCTGGTTTAATGCAAATCATTCTTATTCGTTAAATTACCTCGATGAGCAACTCGACTGCTGAAGGCAGCTATCCTGCAGACACCAACAGGCAAACAGAGGTGCCGGATGCAGTCGTGCTCCCAGCCGAAACATCGGGAAACGCGATTGTAAGCAGCCAGTTGCTTGAGGGCAGATCCAGCGTCACGATCAATCACTTGGGCGTGGCCTACATCTTGCGTGCCACCCGTGCCGGGAAGCTGATCCTGACCAAATAGACCGCCACAAAGCGGAAATATTGATCGACGAGGCTAAACTATGTATGTCTGTGTCTGCAAAGCAGTGACCGAGCGCCACATCGGCGACGCAGTCCGCAATGGCAGCTCCACCCTGCGCCACCTGCGCGAGGAACTGGGCGTGACCGAGGAATGCGGCCGGTGCGCGGTATGTGCGCGAGACTGCCTGCGTGCTGCACTCGGCGAGCCGAAACCGGACTGCGAGATTGCAGCACCCAATGCGGTGCAACGCGCCTCGTACCGCATTGCGCTGGAAGCAACATGAAAGTCGACAAGAAGGTCATACAGTTCCTGAACAGGCAACTGAGCATCGAGCTGGCTGCAATCAATCCGTATTTTCTGCGCTTGCGGATGGATCACGCTGCATTCTGACCGGCGCGGGGGCCTCCCTGTGCCATGTGACGAGGAAACCTGAGTCATGCGCTTTGTCCCGCCCCCACACCTGCCCGCACCCGATCGGCACCTTGGTCCCCGACCGATCTTCCAGACAAAGCGGCTAGCGCTCTACCTGATCGCGGCGGCCATGCTGCTGTACACGATGATCGGTTCGGCAAGCCTGTGAACCCATTAATGCAATAAACTTGCATGAATGAACCCGCTGCTGGCCGTCCCTGAACCCACTGATAGTCGTCTGACTGCAGACCCCAAGAACGCGATTCCGACCCCAAACCTTCATACAATGCACGCTGCCTCCACCGCACTCCCGCTGCCTGCGGCCCCGTTCATGGACAGACTCCCGCCCGCCCAGCCCCGTCGCGCAGATGTGCAGCCCCTCATCAGCCGGAGCGCCGGGGCACCGAAGAACACCCTTGGGCGGCGCGCAATCGTGCTGCTGCTGGTGGTGGCCCTGCACGCCACGGGTGGCTTGGCCCTGACGTATCTGGGCACCCGGACGGCGACACCGCCGGAGATCCGCCCGATCGAGGTTTCCTTCATTCCGCAGGCAGCCCCCCCCCAGCCGGAGGTGCAGCCCCCTGCGCCGCCGCCCCCGATACCGATACCGGTCCAGAAGCCCGCCCCCCCCAAGCCGCAGCCGGTCAAACGACCTCCCCCGCCCAAAGCGGCCCCGCCGAAGCCGGCCGAACCGGTACTCACCCAGTCCGCGACCGCACTTTCCAGCGCAGAGCCCGAGCCGGCACCGGCCCCTGCTCCGATGGCACCGGCACAGCCGATAGCCGCAGACACCGGCCCCGCCGCGCCAGCGCCCGCAGCCGTCAGCGCTGCCCGCTTCGATGCCGACTATCTCAACAACCCGGCTCCAGCCTACCCACCGCTATCGCGCCGTATGCGCGAAGAAGGCAAGGTGATGCTGCGCGTCGTGGTCAAACCGGACGGGCTCCCCGGCCGCATCGAAACGGCCCGCAGCTCGGGTTCCGAACGCCTTGACGAAGCGGCGCGCAATGCGGTGTCACGCTGGCGGTTCGTTCCTGCGCGCCAGGGCGAGCGTGCCATCGAAGCCTCGGTGTTGGTCCCAATCATATTCAAACTGGAAGGAAACTGAGCATGGAAACCCAAACCTTCGGCCTTGCCCACCTGTGGGGTCAGTCCGACTACATCATCAGAGCCGTCGGCGCCATCCTGCTGCTGATGTCGATCACCAGCTGGTATCTGATCCTCGTCCGCAGCCTGCGCCAGTTGCGCGCCCGTCGCAGCGACAACGCGGTTGACGCGTTCTGGGCAGCCCCCAGCCTGAGCGCCGGCCTGCAACGCCTGAGCGAACAGGCACCCGAATCGCCCTTCGAGGAACTCGCTCGTCAGGGCGCTGCCGCCACCGACCACCTACGCCAGCACGGCCATCGTGAAACCCTCGGCGGCACGCTGGACGCGGACGAGTTCGTGACCCGCGCCCTGCGCAAGTCGATTGCGATGTCGACCTCCAGGCTCGAGTCCGGCCTCACCATGCTCGCCTCGATCGGCTCCACCGCCCCCTTCGTCGGCCTCTTCGGTACCGTCTGGGGCATCTACCACGCCCTGGTCAATATCTCGGCCTCCGGCCTGGCTACCCTGGACAAGGTCGCCGGCCCGGTGGGCGAGGCGCTGATCATGACCGCCTTCGGCCTGTTCGTGGCCATTCCGGCGGTCCTTGCCTACAACGCCTTTACCCGCGCCAATCGCGTGGAGCTCTCCGAACTGGACGCCTTCGCTCACGATCTGCAAGCATGGTTTACGACCGGTGCCCGGATTGCACCGCTGGACGAACGCACGGAAAGCCGCAAGGCCGGCGCACGCAGCCCATCACCGGAGGCGGCATAATGGCCTTCGGTGGCTTCAGTCAGGGCAGTGAGCGGCTACCCACCAGCGAGATCAACATGGTTCCGTTGATCGACGTGATGCTGGTGCTGTTGATCGTGTTCATGATCACGGCGCCATTGCTGACGCATTCGGTGAAGATCGACCTGCCCAAGGCGGCCAGCCAACCGAATGTAGAGAAGCCGGAAACGGTTACGCTCGCGCTCGACGCGGTCGGCAAGATGTACTGGAACGACGAACCGCTGTCGGAAGATGCACTGAACGCTCGCCTGCGAGACGCAGCGGCAAAAAGCCCTCAACCCGAACTGCACTTGCGTGCCGACCAGGACACCCGTTACCAGAAGCTGGCCGAGCTGATGTCTGCCGCACGCGAAGCAGGTATCGAAAAAATGGGATTCATCACCGTCCCGGCAAAATAAGCCGCATTGCCAGCCAGCCTTGCCTCCGTCAGCCTTGACCGCCCATAGGCAGCAGCGCTTCGCTCAGGAACGCTTGCCACGCACCCGGATGATCACGTCGACCTGATCCAGTTCGACGTGACCGGGTAGCTGGGGCATGCCGACAACGCGCAACTCGTCAGCCGAGACATCGGTGAGTTGCCCAGTGTCGACGTCGTACAGATGATAGTGGGGGTCGGTGTTCGAGTCATACACCACCCGCTCGGGGTCAACGATCAGCTCTCTAACCAAGTTCTTCTCTCGAAACAGGCGCAGCGTGTTGTAGACGGTGGCCCGGGACGTTTCAGGCGAGCGTTCGCGCACCAGCGCGAGCACCTGATCGGCCGCAAGATGGACCGGCTCGGTCAGCAATACCCGGGCGATTTCAAGACGCGGCACCGTCAGCGGTACACCGGCATGGCGTAGTTTCTGCGCTGCATTCAGGGAAGCCAGTGTGTCCATCTCTCGAGGAGTCCATTCTGATTTGGATCATGCCGATCGCAGGCGTCGGAATCATTGTCCCGATTGTAGCCTTTCTCATCACTGCACAACGGACGTCCACCTCCGCTGGTTAAAACGGGGAACTCAAACACACCTGCGGCCATTGCCGCACTTGCATTTCAGCTCCCCGAGGCAGTCCGCGCGAAATCAGATTGCGCGCAACAGCATCCTTACTTCTCGAACGGCCTCGGCTTCGGCGTCGTGTTCGATGACGGCGGCAGCATCGGCATGGTGAAGGTGGGCTGGTCACCGGTCAGCGTCTTCAGGAAGGCGACGATGTCACCCACTTCTTCCTGCGAATACTTGCGACCCAGTTGCAGCCGACCCATGATTTCGACCGCTTCTTCCAGGGTCTGCGCCGCACCGTCGTGGAAGTACGGATAGGTGAGTTCGACGTTACGCAGGGTCGGAACCTTGAAGTTGAAGCGGTCCTCGTCCTTTCCGGTCACGCCGGCACGCCCTTCGGCAGTGCTTGCGGTCTTGTACGGCTCGACCACACCCATCTTCTGGAACGAGGTACCGCCCACGGCCGGACCGTTATGGCAAGCGACACAGCCACTGTCCTTGAACAGCTTATAGCCGGCCAGTTCGCGCGTGTTGAGTGCCTTGTCGTCACCCTTGAGCCACGCATCGAACGCGGAGTTCGGGGTCACCAGGGTTTCCTCGAAGGCGGCAATCGCCGATGTCACCTTGTCGATGTCGACCCGGCTCGAGCCGAAAACCGACTTGAACTCCGCCACATAGCCAGGAATCGACTGCAGCACGTCGATTGCGAGGTCGTGAGTGAAGGCCATCTCGCCCGGGTTGGCGATCGGGCCACCTGCCTGTTCCTTGAGGGTTGCCGCACGGCCATCCCAGAACTGCGCCACCGCCAGACTGGAGTTCAGCACGGTGGGGGAATTGATCGGGCCTTCCTGCCAGTTGTGGCCGATCGACGTCTTGAGGTTGTCGGAGCCACCCATCGACAGGTTGTGACAGGAGTTACAGGAGATGAAGCCCGAGCGCGACAGGCGCGGATCGAAGAACAGCTTCTTGCCCAGTTCGACCTTACCCGGGTTGGTCACCTTGGCCGCTTCCAGCGGCTGGATGGGTTCGTCCCGCACCGTGGCTGCCCATGCCGAGCCGGCAACCGCCAACGCGACAGTGATACCGATCGCTTTCAGTTTCATGCTTTTCTCCTTGCCTTACGTAAATTCGCACGTGCTGCCCGGTCGCCCGAAGGCGGGATTAGACAGCGTCTAAATTTGAGACAGGATTTAACGCCTCCTACAGGATGGCCATTTTGATCTGGATCAGGAAACGGGCAGACAGATGTGAGCCCGCAGATATACCGCAGCCGAACCAAGCCGGCCACATCAGGACAAGCGCGTTTCCGGCACGACAGAGCGCGTTATTTACCCTCGACGCCTCAATAAACCGTTGACGCACAAACGCATATCATTATCATTTGCACGTCAACCAACCTGATCTCCATCATGCTCAAGACCTTGATTGCCTCAGCCCGAATTGCAACGATCGCGTGTACGGCACTCCTCGTCACTCCGACGCAGGCCGCCGCGCCCACCAGTCGGGCAGTGCTCGAAAATTATGCCGTCCTGGTCGAGGCGGGCTACGCAGACTCGGTATCCAGCGCGCGCAACCTTGAAAAGGCGGTTCAGTCCTTCATCGCAAACCCATCGGAAACCGGTTTGAGTCAGGCGCGCAAGGTCTGGCTCGACGCACGCAATTGGTATGGGCAGACGGAGGCCTTCCGCTTCTATGGCGGACCGATCGACGGCGAAGACGGACCGGAAGGCCTGATCAACGCCTGGCCACTCGACGAGGCCTATATCGACTACGTCGAAGGCAATCCGGGGGCGGGCATTGTCAATGACAGCAAGGAAGAGATCACCGCCGAACGCCTGGCCCAGCTCAACGAGCGCGGCGGCGAGGAAAATGTCGCCACCGGCTGGCACGCAATCGAGTTCCTCCTCTGGGGCCAGGACCGATCGGAAACCGGCCCGGGCGATCGCAAGTACACCGACTTTGTCGATGGACAAGCACCTAACGCAGACCGTCGTCGGCTCTACCTCGCCACCATCACCCGGATGCTGGTCAAGGAACTCGAGGGCGTCGCTGACGCCTGGGCTCCGGGCAAAAAGAACTATCGTGCCGCCTTCGTCGCCAGCGACCAGCAGGGTATCCAGCGCATGCTCACCGGCCTCGGAACCCTGTCGCGCGGCGAGCTTGCCGGCGAACGGATGGAGGTTGCGATGGACACCCAGGATCAGGAAGACGAGCACTCCTGCTTCTCGGACAACACCCATATGGACATCGTGGCCAACGCCCGCGGAATACTGAACGTATGGGAGGGACGTTACCTCACCCGCGATGGCCGTACGCTGGCTGGCGCCAGCCTCAAGGCACTGGTTGCGGCAAAAAACGCCGATGTCGGCGCCGCAGTGAGCAGCAATATCGCCACAAGCCTGCGCCTGGCCGAGGCCATCCAGGCGCCGTTTGACCGCGAGATCATCGGCAACGACGACAGCCCTGGCCGCAAACGCGTGCAGGCCGTGATCGACTCGCTCAAGAAGCAGGCCGATGGACTGGTCGAGGCGGCGCGTGTTCTCGGCATCACCCGCCTCAACACCAGCGTCTGAGCACTAGCCTCTGAACACGCCGCCGGCCGGCACATACCCTCGCCGACTCAGCCAGACCCGGTATCCACAAGCTACCGGGTCACGCCAGGAAACCTCAATGCCCCACTCTTTACTGCGTCGCACATGGCGCCGCTGTTTTTACCTGTCCAGCCTGGGCGGCCTGCTCGCACTCTCCGTCCAGGCCGCACTCTCCGCCCAGCCCGCACCCGAGCCCGGCGAGCACCTGCCCGGCGGCCACGTGGCCACGATCAACGACCACGGCCGCAACGCGTTCTCGCTGCCGGCCCCCGGTCTCACCGATGCGCAGAAAACCACCTTCGTCATCGGCAACTCCTTCTTCAAGAAGGCCTGGGTCGCGGCCCCCTCGTCCACCACCGCACGGGATGGCCTCGGCCCGCACTTCATCGCCCGCTCCTGTGGGGCCTGTCACGTCCTCGACGGGCGCGGCGCCCCGCCCGAGGTCAAGAACGGACGCAATGTCGAGCAAGCGATGGCACTGCTGATCCGGCTGTCCATTCCCGGCACCGACGCACACGGCGGCCCGCTCCCCGAACCAACCTATGGCGGCCAGTTCAACAACGATGCCATCCCGGGGGTCAAGGCAGAAGGTCGGGTCGACATCCGCTACCAGGAGATCCCGGGCAAGTATGCCGACGGCGAGGCCTATTCGCTGCGCAAGCCGACCTATACCCTGACCGGTCTCGGCTACGGCGAGCTTCACCCGGCAACGATGATCTCACCCCGGATCGCGCCCCAGGTGATCGGCCTCGGCCTGCTCGAGGCCATCCCCGAGGCCGATATCCTGGCGCATGCTGAGCGCCAGAAGCAGGAGGGTCAGGGCATCGCCGGACAGGCCAACCGGGTGTGGGATGCCTACGCCGGGCGCATGCTGCTCGGCCGCTTCGGCTGGAAGGCCAATGTAGCCAGCGTGGCCCACCAGAGCGCCGGCGCCTTCCATGGCGACATGGGGATCACCTCGCACCATTTCCCCGCGCAGGATTGCACTCCCGCCCAGACCGACTGCATGGCCGCCATCGAGGGCGGCGCGCCCGAGATCGACGACCGTCGTCTGGGACAGGTCATCTTTTACAGCCAGACCCTGGCCGTACCCGAGCGACGCCATCCCGACGCGCCCGAGGTGCTGCGCGGCAAGGCACTGTTTCACGCCGGCCAGTGCGCAAGCTGTCATGTTCCCACCCACACCACGGGCCCGCACCCGAACATCCCGCAGTTCGCCGGCCAGAAAATCTGGCCTTACACCGACCTGCTGGTGCATGACATGGGCGAAGGCCTGGCGGACGGCCGCCCCGACTTCGATGCCAACGGGCGCCAATGGCGCACCCCTCCCCTATGGGGGCTTGGCCTGATCCCCACGGTCAACGACCACACCACCCTGCTGCACGACGGTCGTGCGCGTAACCTTGCCGAAGCCGTGCTGTGGCACGGTGGCGAAGCCGAGGCCAGCCGGGAGTTCTTCCGCACCCTGCCGCGCACGGATCGCAACGCGCTGATTCGTTTCCTCGAATCCCTCTAAGGCCAACACCGGTGCCTGCAATGCCCAAAATATTGTTTCTTCTGTTGGTATCGCCGCTGATGGCAGCCGCCGCCAGCGCCGCGGAACCTCCTGCTCCGCTCATCCCCGACCGCAGTTTTGCGCTCGGATGGGCAGAGCAGCACTACCTGAACCGTCATCGTGCCCTGACCCGGACGGCAACCGAGCTCGAAGCGCTCACCACCGCCTTCTGCGCCACACCGGACGCGTCAGGGCTCGCCGCCCTTCAAGGCAAGTGGGTCGCCACCTTCCTCGCCTGGCGCCGCGTGGATGGGGCCGGCGCCGCACCGAGCGTAATCGCACGCACCGGCCGCATGATCGACTTCCGCCCTGCCCGCGTGCGCGATGTCGAATCCCGGATCGCCCGTGGCGAGGGCCCCGCCCCGAACAACGTTGCCGTCCGCGGCCTCGGTACGCTTGAGTACCTCCTGTTCGGCGACGCCCTGGCGGATCAGGTCGAGCGCCTGCGCCACCCGGCCCGCTGCACTTATGCTGCCGCAACTGCAACCCTGATCGCAGCCGATGTGCGCGAACTGGATACCGGCTGGCAACAACAACTCGAGCGCCTCGGCGGTGAAATCGACCTGCCGCGACGCAATCTGCTGGCTGAGAACATCGGTCTGATGATCTCGGGTCTGGACGGCGCAGTGGCGCGCTTCCCCAAGGTCCGAGACGCGGCGCGCGAGGCATGGCCGGACTGGCGCTCCGGCACGACCCGGGCCGCGATCGGCGCGCAACTCGAAGGCTTCACCGAGGCGTGGTCGGGAAGCACGGAGGGCACGCAAGGGGCAGACACAAGCCTTGCGGCATGGATGACGCGCCAGGGTCACGCCGCAGCCGCAGCCCGTGTCGACCTCGCCCTCGAGCGCGCGCGAAGTGCCTGGCAAGCCCTGCCCGAGCGACTCGACACTCCCGCCGCCGATGCCGCCCGCCTGGGTTTTGTCGATGCCGTCACCGCGCTCAAGGCAGTGATGGAGCGCGATGTCGCCGGCACCCTCGGGGTGGTGCTGGGCTTCAACGACAACGACGGCGATTGAACCCATGCACCGTCGTGAATTCCTGGCCGGTCTTGCCAGCCTCGCCCTGCCACTTCCGGCACTGTCCTCATCCACCGTGCGGGGAACGCCCGAAGACCGCCCGCGCGCAGTCATGCTGGCGGCAGCCGCCGATGCGGGCGGCCCCTTCTTCACCGCGGTCGACGGTGCGACGCTGCGCACCCCCGGCCGCGGCCACGGCATGCTTCCGCTACCCAATGTCCCCGAACTCATTCTCGTCGCCCGCCGCCCTGGCTACTGGATGTGGCGGGTGAACTGGCGCAGCGGACAGGCGCTCGCCAAGACCATCGCCGCCCCCGATCGCCACTTCTTCGGTCACGCCATCCTGTCGCCCGACGGCCGCAGCCTGTTCACCACTGAAAACAATATCGCCACCGGACAAGGCCTGATCGGGATCTACGACAGCGCCAGCCTCACCCGCCTTGGCGAGATCCCGTCGCACGGTATCGGGCCCCATGAATTGCTCTGGCTCGACCCGGGAAAAGTGCTGGCCGTTGCAAATGGCGGCATCCTGACCCTGCCCGAAACCGGTCGCCTGAAGCTCAACCTCGAGCACATGGCGCCTTCGGTCGTCCTCATCGACATGCCCTCCGGCCGCCTGATGCAGGAGCACATCCTCGACGACCGCAGCCTGTCGCTGCGCCATCTGGCCCGCTGCACCGACGGCACGCTGGGCATCGCGATCCAGGCCGAATCGCCCGACGGGCGAGAGATTGCCGACGCCCCACTGCTGGCCATCCTGCGCGACGGACGTCTCAGCCTGGCCGAGGCACCGCCCGGACTCGGTGGTTACGGCGCGAGCATCGTCGCGCACGACGACCGCTTTCTGGTCACCGCGCTACAGAGCGATACGATCGTGCAGTGGAGCAGCCATGGAGACGTGGTGCGAGAAACCGGCCTGCGCCGCCCGGCCGGCCTCGCCACGGTGGACGGCCAGGTACTGGTCAGCAACGAACTGGGCACCATCGCCCGCCTCGACCCCGACAACGGCCGGCTCACCGCGGTGATCGAAGCACCCGGAATACGCTGGGACAACCACCTCGCGATCGTCCGGCACAGCTGAACGTTTAGCTGCGCACACGGCTCGAACCGACGAAGCGCATGTGCCACCCGCATGCGGCGCTGCAATACGATACATAGGCGGCGTCCCAGCTCGACTATGCTTGTTCCCCATAGATTGCTTTCCTTCAATCGCTTCGACTGCCCCCACAGAGCTACACGATGACCTCCAATCCCGCTCCCCGCCGCCCGCAAAACGGCTGGAAACGTCCTGTCCTGATTGTGGCCGGCGTTGCCGTGCTTGCCGTTGGCGGCTGGTTCGCCTGGCCAAGCCTGTTCGGCAATGGCAATCCCGCTGCCGGACTGCAGTTCGCCACCGTTCAACGTGGCGACATCGAGGATGTGGTGACCGCAACCGGCACCTTGCAGCCACGCGATTACGTGGATGTCGGTGCCCAGGTGTCCGGCCAGTTGAAGAAAATCCATGTCGAGGTCGGATCGGTGGTGAAGGCTGGCGAGCTGCTCGCCGAGATCGACCCGACCGTTTATCTATCGAGGGTCGATGCGGCGCGCGCCCAGCTACGCAACCTGCGCGCCCAGCTCAAGGACCGCGAAAGCCAGTTGCTGCTGGCGCAGATTCAGCTGCGGCGCCAGACCGCGCTGATGGCCGAAGACGCCACCACCACCGAATCCCTGCAGATTGCCGAGGCCTCGCTCAAGTCCGCCGAGGCTTCACTTGAAGCCCTCCGCGCCCAGATCGAGCAGAACGAATCCTCGCTGCGTGCCGACGAAGCCAGCTTGCAATACGCCCGCATCCTGTCGCCGATGGCAGGCACCGTGGTGTCGATCACCGCACGCCAGGGTCAGACCCTGAACACCAACCAGTCCGCCCCGGTCATCCTGCGCGTGGCCGATCTGTCCACCATGACGGTGCAGACCCAGGTCTCGGAAGCCGACGTCAGCCGCCTCAAGGTGGGCATGGAGGCCTACTTCACCACCTTGGGCGGGCAGGGCAAGCGGTGGTATGGAAAGCTCGACAAGATCGAGCCTACGCCCACCGTCACCAACAACGTGGTGCTCTACAACGCACTGTTCGACGTGCTCAATCCCGACGCCCGGCTGATGACGCAGATGACGGCGCAGGTCTATTTCATCATCGATCAGGCAAAGGACGTGCTGCAGATCCCGATGGGTGCACTGACCGTGGCGAGCCGTGCCCAACGTTCCCAATCCGGCACCCCGTCCGGCACCCAGCCCCGGACCGGCCCCTCTGACGACGCTGCCCCCGCGCGTGCGCAGGACAACCCGCAAGCCGGCGCACGCCGCGCCAACAACGACGGCAGTCAGCGCGAAGGACGCCGCCCGACAAACGGTGCCCAAGCCGGCGAGCCGCGCCCGCGTCAGGCCACCGTGCAGCTGCTCAAGGCCGACAACACGCTGGAACAACGGGCCATCACCATCGGTGTGACCAACCGGGTTCAGGCACAGGTCCTGTCCGGCCTGGAAGAAGGCGACAAGGTCGCTTCCGGGCTTGCCGCCGGCGCCACCAGCGGTACCCGTGCGTCCGGCCCCACCCCGCCCGGCCCTCGCCTATGAAGCGCGAAGCCTTCGCTCCCGTCGTGACCGACCTCGCGAGCGCTGCCCCCCTTATCGACCTCCGCGGCATCACCCGCAGCTTTCTCAATGGCGAGATCGAGACGCAAGTTCTGCACGGCATCGACCTGCAGATCTACCCCGGCGAATTCGTTGCGATCATGGGCGCCTCCGGCTCGGGCAAGTCGACGCTGATGAACATCCTCGGCTGCCTCGACCGCCCGACCACCGGCACCTATCGCTTCATGGGCGAGGACGTGGCCGATCTCGACCGCGACGCGCTTGCCCGGCTGCGGCGCGAGGCCTTCGGCTTCGTGTTTCAGAGCTACAACCTGATCGGCGGCGCCACTGCGCGCGAAAACGTCGAGGTACCCGCGGTCTATTCCGGCATGCCACCGGCCGAACGCCATGCCCGTGCCGAGGGGCTGCTCGCCACGCTCGGCCTCGCCGAACGGGGGCATCACCGGCCCAACCAGCTTTCCGGCGGCCAGCAGCAACGGGTGTCGATCGCCCGCGCGCTGATGAACGGCGGGCGCATCATCCTCGCCGACGAGCCGACCGGCGCACTCGACAGCAAGAGCGGCGAGGATGTGATGAAGCTGCTGCGCCAGCTCTCGGCCGATGGCCACACCATCATCCTCATCACCCACGCCCGGGAAGTGGCCGAGCTGGCACACCGGGTGATCGAGATCCGTGACGGGCGCATCGTCGAAGACCCCGGTCCGCACCGGCCCGAAGGTCCGGAACCCGACTTCGCCCCCCACGTCGATCGCACCTCATCCATGTCGGACGTCATCGAGGCCACCCGCACCGCACTGCGCGCACTGCGTAACAACCTGTTCCGCTCGATGTTGACGCTGCTGGGCATCGTCATTGGCGTGGCCTCAGTGATTGCGATGCTGGCAATCGGCGACGGAGCAAAACAGAAGGTGGTGGACCAGATCAGCGCAATGGGCACCGATCTGCTCACCATCCGGCCAGGCGCCCCCAACCAGCGTGGACGCGGATCCGTGGCCACGCTGGTTCCCGAGGATGTGGACGCAATCCGCGAGCTGCCTAACATCCGCGCCGCAGTCCCCGAACAATCGAGCACCATCACCGCACGTTTCGGCGGCAACGATCACCGCACCGAGATCAATGCAACCTCGGACGCCTACATCATCGCCCGCACCTGGGACGTCGCCAGCGGCACCTTCTTCAGTGCCGAGGATGTCAGTCGCTATGCCACCGTCGCGGTACTCGGGCAGACGGTGGCGCGCGCTCTGTTCGCCGGATCCGAACCGATCGGGCAGTACGTGCTGGTGAATAACATTCCGTTCCAGGTGATCGGTGTGATGAGTGGCAAGGGCGCCACCTCGTGGGGCCAGGACCAGGACGACGTGATATTCGTCCCCTTCACCACCGGCAGCCTGCGCGTCACCGGCCAGCGCTTCCTGCGCAACGTCACGGTGGCGGTCGCCGATGTAAGCAGCATCGACGACACCCAGGAGGCAGTCCGCACACTGCTGCTTGCGCGCCACGGCACCGAGGATTTCCAGATCCGCAACATGGCCTCGATCATCGACACTGTGTCGGCCACTCAGAACACGCTCACCATCCTGCTCGGCACCGTGGCCGCCATCTCGCTGCTGGTAGGGGGCATCGGGGTGATGAACATCATGCTGGTGTCGGTCACCGAACGCACCCGCGAGATCGGTATCCGCATGGCCACCGGCGCGCGGATGAGGAACATCCTGCAGCAATTCCTGATCGAGGCCCTGGTGGTGTCGGCACTCGGCGGCGCGATCGGGGTCGCGGTCGGACTCGGCTCCGCCGCCATCATTGCGGCTTTCGATACCCCGATCAAATACTCGCTCGCGCCGGTCGTGCTCGCCTTCAGCTGCGCCTTCGCCACCGGGCTGATCTTCGGTTACCTGCCGGCACGCAAGGCTGCACGCCTCGACCCGGTGGTTGCGCTCGCCTCGGAATGATTTCATGACCAAGCATTTTTCACTCAAGCCTCTGTTGCTAGTCCTTGCCCTCGGACTCGGCGGCTGCGCCATCACCGAGCCGCTCACCCGCCCCGAGATGACGCTTCCAGCCACCTGGTCGGAGGTGACTGCGGAAGCCACTGCGAACGCAGCGATCGAGTCCGCCACTTGGTGGCAGCACTTCAATTCGGCCCAGCTCGACGCACTGGTCACCGAAGCCATGCTCGCCAGTCCCGATCTGCGGATTCAGGCCGAGCGCGTGATCCAGGCCGAACTCGCGCTGCGCAGCACCAGCGCCTCACTGTTTCCCTCTCTCAACCTGGGCGGCAACAGCGGCTGGAGCCGCAGCGACAGTGGCGATGGGGGCAACAGCGCGATCAGCGAACGCAAGTCCTCGGCGCTGAACTTGTCGGCCAGCTACGAACTCGATCTGTGGGGGCGGGTGGCCGCCAACATTGACAGCGCCGGCGCCAGCCTTGCCGCCACCCGCTACGACCGCGACGCCGCCCGACTGTCGATGGCCTCCAGCGTGGCGACCACCTACTTTCAATGGCTTGCGCTGCAGGCACGGCTCGACATCGCGCGCCAGAACCTGGCCATTGCCGAGCGCGTGCTCCGGGTGGTGGAGGCGCGCTATCGCAACGGCGCCGCCTCGTCACTCGATGTCAGCCGCCAGCTGACCGCGGTGCTGTCGCAACGTGCCGCCGTCGAACCGCTGGAAGTACAAGCCCGCCAGACGCGATCCGCGCTCGCGATCCTGCTAGGGCGCAACCCGCAGGCGCTGCCGCTGGACGGCGAGCGGATCGACGCGCTCGCCATTCCCACGGTCCCCGCCGGCCTGCCTGCCGATCTGCTGCTGCGCCGCCCCGACCTGGCCAGCGCCGAAGCCGGACTTACCGCCGCCGCCGCCAATATCGCCGCCGCGCGTGCCGAGCTGCTGCCCAAGTTCAGCCTGTCAGGTGCCGGCGGCGTGGCCAGCAACTTCCTGCTGTCGCTCGCCGACCCGTCGAACAGCGTGTCGCTGTCCGCTTCGATCGTGCAGACCATTTTCGATGGCGGCCGTCTGCGCGCACAGGTCGACATCTCGCGCTCACGCCAGCGCGAACTGGTCGAAGCCTATCGCAAGACCATCCTCACCGCACTCAAGGAAGTCGAGGACGGGCTCGGCAACGCCGCTCGTGACGCAAACCAGGAGGTGGCACAAGGCCAGATCATGGCCCAGGCGGAACGCTCCCTGCGTCTGGCCGAACTGCGCTACCGCGAAGGCGCCGACGATCTGCTCAGCGTACTCGATGCCCAACGCACCCTGTTCTCCGCCCAGGACCAGCTCGCGCAACTGCGCCAGGCGCGACTGGCGGACGCAGTCGGGCTTTACAAAGCGCTCGGCGGTGGGTGGCAAGCCCCGGCGGGCGCCGCGGCCGCACCCCAAGCCAACTGAGGATGTGCGCCCCGCTCGAAGCCTGAGCGCACCTCCGCAGGACCTCGTCTCGCATGAATGCAACAAGTTCTCATTATTGTATTGACGCACTTACATACGAATCGTTATCATTTTTACAACGATTCTTTTGGATCCGTAGCCAGCCACCTGCAGTGTAACCAGCCCGGTTGCCCCCTGCTGCCAGGAAGCCAGCCATTCCGACTTCCCGACATCCAGGACTGAACCCATGGCAAACACTGCCCAGATGACCACGCCCTTACCACGCATTCGACGCACCACACTGCTTCTCGCCCTCGCCTTTCCGATGAGCGCCGCCCTTGCCCAAGGCTCGGCGTCCCAGCAACTCGGGGAGGTGGTCGTGTCCGCTTCCGGCTTCGAGCAGGAGATCAAGAACGCCCCGGCCAGCATCACCGTGATCACGCGCGAAGAACTCGAGCAGAAGCGTGTCAACAGCATTGCTGAAGCCCTGTCGGGTGTGGAGGGCGTCGATGTCGGCAGTGGCACCGCGGGCGGCAACAAGACCGGGGGGCTTACCATCAGCATGCGCGGCCTGCCCAGTGACTACACGCTGATCCTGATCGACGGTCGCCGCCAAAACGCTGCCGGCAACGTCACCCCCAATGCGTTCAACGATAGCGCCACCGCGTTCATGCCGCCGGCTTCTGCCATTGAGCGGATCGAGATCATCCGCGGCCCCATGTCGACCCTATACGGTTCCGATGCCATGGGCGGCGTGGTTAACATCATCACGCGCAAGGTTGGCAAGGAGTGGACCGGTACGGTCACGGTGGACGGCACCTTCCAGAGCGACAGCGATTTCGGCGACTCCCGTGCTGCGAGCGTCTATCTCAGCGGTCCACTGGTGCAGGATGTCCTTGGCCTGCAGATTCGCGGGCGGGTATTCGACCGCGACGAGTCGGAGATCGAATGGCCGGGACAGAGCACCACCGAAGGCCGCTTGCTGACCATGGGTCAGAACCCGGTAAAAGCCCATATCGAGACCTGGGGGGCACGCTTGTCGCTGACCCCGAACAAGGACCACGACATCACCCTCGACGTGGATCAGACCCGTCAGTGGTACGACAACGATCGCGGCCAGATGGGCACCCTGGACGGCACTGCGGTATCCGGACAGATCCACCACGGTTACGGCCCACGCCTGAAGTTCAACCGCGACCAGTACACCTTGGCCCACACCTGGCGCTTTGGTGCCGGCATGCTCGAGTCGAGCATCATGGAGGGCACAACCGAGACTATCGGCCGCACGATTCCCGCTGGCACGCCGGGCAAGGTCGCCGGCAGTGCGCGCAAACTCGAGGCGCAGAACACCGTGTTTGACACCAAGTTGGTGACCTCGCTCGGCGATCACATGCTGTCCATCGGCGGCCAGTGGTGGGATGCGGAAATGACCGACGGCCTCGCCACCAGCAAGTACAGCCACGAACAGTGGGGCCTGTTTGCCGAAGATGAATGGCGGTTTGCCGAACGCCTCGCGCTGACCCTCGGCGTACGCCACGACAATCACAGCGAGTTCGGCGGTCACACCAGCCCACGCGCCTACCTGGTGTGGAATGCAAACGATCAATGGACAGTCAAGGGCGGTGTCGCCGCCGGCTACAAAACCCCAAGCCTGGATCAAATGTTCTCCGGCATCGTTGGATACGGTGCCCAAGGCACCCGCCCCTTCTTTGGTAATCCCGACCTGAAGCCGGAAACCAGCGTAAGCAGCGAGCTCTCTGCGCGGTACGACAGCCTGAGCGGTCTCACTGCCAATGCCACGCTCTTCCACACCGACTTCGAAGACAAGATCACCACCCAAAATTATGCAGGCCCGGGTATCCCTGCCAATTCGCTGCGCTACGAGAACGTCAGTGAAGCGGTCATCCAGGGACTCGAACTTGGCGCCGACCTGAAGTTCGCGCGCGACTGGACGATATCGGGCAACTACACCTACACCGACAGCGAACAGAAGTCCGGCACGAGCAAGGGTGACCCGCTACAGAACACGCCCGAACATATGGTCAACCTGACTCTCAAGTGGCAAGCAACGCAGAAGCTCAGCGCCTGGATCCGCGGCGAATACCGCAGCGAGCGCTTCCGCGACAATGACAGCGCCACCAGTCGTGCCAAGGCCACACTCGGAGATTTCGAAGCCTACGACGTATTCCACCTTGGTGGTGCATACCAGGTCAGCAAAAACCTGAGTATCAACGCCACCATCTACAACCTGTTCAACCGCGACTTCGTTGACTATCAGCCCTACGTCAGCAATACCGGCACCGGGGCGATCAGTTACGGCAACACCTACAACAACAACCAGGAGCCCCGTCGCCTCTGGGTGTCAGCCAGCATGAGCTTCTGAGCCCGGCTGCGCACACCCCATGACCATTGCAGATCCGCACGCTGCGGCGCGCCGCCAAGCCCGTCGCAGCAGCTGGCTCAAGACCCTGCACCAGTGGCACTGGATCAGCTCGGCGCTGTGTCTGCTCGGCATGCTGCTGTTCGCGTTCACCGGCATCACCCTGAACCATGCCGGCGACATCGAGGCAAAGCCGGTCATCACCACGGCCGAAGCGCGCCTACCGACGGCGCTGCTCGCCAGCCTGGTCAAGATCGCCGGGACCGAAGGAAATGACGCCCCGTCGTCCTTCCCCGTGGAGACGCGCGACTGGCTACGTACGGAACTCGCGATCCCGGTCCTCTACGGCGAGGTCGAGTGGTCCGCCGACGAGGCCTACCTCGCGATGCCCCGTCCTGGCGGCGACGCATGGTTGCGCATCGACCTCACCGACGGCGCGGTCGAGTACGAGCATACCGACCGCGGCTGGATCTCCTATCTCAACGACCTGCACAAAGGCCGCCATGCGGGCACCGCTTGGAGCTGGTTCATCGATGTGTTCTCGGCAGCGTGCATCGTGTTCTCCCTTACCGGGCTGTTCATCCTGCAGATGCACGCGGCCAACCGCCCCATGGTGTGGCCCACCGTCGGCCTCGGGGTGGTGATCCCGGTGGTACTGGCCATGCTGTTCGTGCACTGACCCGCCGCGTCGATAGCCCGGCCCATCCCTCGCTTTCGCTTCCCCTTTCGAACCCCAATCGAACGCCCGCCATTTCATTCACCGAGAGTCTCCATGCGACGTCTGCTTCCCCTCGTTCTCGGCAGCCTCCTGGCTGCGCCCGCCCTTGCCGCCGAGCTCAAGCTCGACATTGAAGTCCCGCGCCTCACCGTGGCCGAATACCACCGGCCCTATGTTGCAGTCTGGATCGAGCGTCCGGACAACTCCGTGGCCGCCAACCTCGCCGTCTGGTACGAAGGCAAGAAACGTGACGCCGAAGGTACCAAGTGGCTCAAGGACATGCGCCAGTGGTGGCGACGCAGCGGCCGCGAGCTTGAGGTGCCAATCGACGGTGTTACCAGCGCAACGCGCGCGCCGGGCGTCCACAGCCTGAGCTTTGCCGAAGGCAAGAACCCGCTCGGCAAACTGCCTGCCGGCGAGTACCGACTGCAGGTCGAGGCGGCGCGCGAAGCGGGTGGTCGCGAGTTGCTCAGCATTCCCTTCCAGTGGCCACCACAGAAGGCCGACACCCTAAAGGCCCAAGGCCAGCACGAGCTCGGTGCGCTGAGCCTCGAACTCAAGCCGTGAATCCCATCCCCCCGATCAAGGAGCTTTCGATGAAGCACACCCTCAAGCTGGCCGCCCTCGCCCTCGCCCTGCAGTTCCCCACCGCCCATGCTCATGACGTGTGGCTCGAACCGTCGTCCACCGTGTTGTCCAAGGCCGCCTACATCACGGTCGCCGGCGCGGTCGGCAACGACAAGTTCCACTACAACCACGCCGCCTTGCGCGGCGTGGCCGAGAATTTCAGTGCCACCGCCCCGGACGGCACTTCGGTCGCCCCCGAAAACCTGATGAACGGCAAGTTGCGCACCGTGTTCGACCTCAACCTGACCCAGACCGGCACCTACCGACTCGCGGTGGTCAATAGCGGAGTCATGGCGAACTGGAAGGAAGGCGAGCAAACAAAGCGCTTTCGCGGCAATGCCGAAACGTTTGCCAAGGAAGTTCCGATCGAGGCGCCCGAATTGAGCGTCAATGAGTCGGCCAGCCGCCTGGAGACCTTCGTCACGGTCGGCAAGCCGACGCCGATCAAGCCTACCGGCCTGGGTCTCGAACTGGTGCCCATCACCCATCCCAACGACCTTTTCGCCGGCGAAGCTGCCAGCTTCCGCTTCGATATCGACGGCAAACCCGCAGCCGGAATCGAGGTCAAGGTGGTACGCGGTGGTTCGCGCTACCGCAACCAGCTCGAGGAGATCACCCTCACCACCGATGCCGACGGCAAGTTCGTAGTGACGTGGCCGCAGGCCGGCATGTACTGGCTCGACGCCGACGCCAAAGATGACAAGACCACGGTCAAGCAGGCCAAGGAGCGCCGCCTGGGCTACGTTGCCACCTTCGAAGTACTGCCGCAGTAAACCGCGCGCGGGCTCTCAGCAGCACCATGCCGATCCTCGCCGAACTTCCCCGCCTGCTGGCCGCCACCGCGGTGGTCGGCGGCTATGCCGGGCTGTGCTTGGCGATCCTGCTACGCGCCCGCCACGCTGCCTCGTTGCAGGTGCCGGGTAGCGGCGGCGGCGGCGGCGTGGTCCTGATCGCCTACGCGAGTCAGACCGGTTTCGCCGAGCAGCTCGCCCGTGACAGCGCCCAGGCGCTGCGCAGCGCAGGCGTAGCGGCCGAACTGTGCGAACTCGGACGGCTCGACGCCACCCGCCTCAGCGCGGTCGAACGCGCCCTGTTCATCGTATCCACCTGTGGCGAGGGCGACCCGCCCGATAACGGCGCGCTGTTTGCGCGCCGGGTGATCACCTCCACCGCCGCACTCCAAGGCCTGCACTACGGACTGCTGGCGCTGGGTGACAGCAGTTACACCCGTTTCTGCGGCTTCGGCCGCATGCTCGACGACTGGCTCATCGGCAATGGCGCCCGACCCATGTTCGACCGTATCGAGGTGGACCAGGCCAGCGACGCGGCACTTTGCCAGTGGCAACACGCACTCGGCCATCTCGCCGGCACGGCCGACCTGCCGGACTGGCGCGCGCCCGGGTTCGACTCATGGTGGATACGCACGCGTACCTGCCTGAACCCGGGCAGTGCAGGCGCACCCACCTTTCACCTCGAACTCGAGCCTGCGGACGGCGCCCCGCTTCCGCTCTGGGAGGCGGGTGACCTGGTACAGGTGCTGGCCCCCGGCGACCCGCAGCGTCCACGCGAATACTCGATCGCTTCAATCCCTGCCGACGGCCGGCTGCACCTGCTGGTCCGCCAGCAGCGCGACGCCAGTGGCCGTCTCGGCATCGCCTCGGGTTGGCTCACCGACGCCGCGGCGCTCGACGAGCCGATTGCGTTGCGGCTGCGCCCGCACCGCAACTTCCGCCTCGGCGACAATCACACCCGCCCGCTCATCCTGATCGGCAACGGCACCGGGCTCGCCGGCCTGCGCGCCCACCTGCGTGCTCGCGCACGAACTGGAGACGGGCGCAACTGGCTCATCTTCGGCGAGCGCAACGCCGCTCACGACTGCTATTACCGCAACGAGCTCGAAGACTGGCTGGCCCGCGACCTGATCGTGCGCGCCGATTTCGCCTTCTCGCGCGATCAGGCCGAACGCCTTTACGTACAGCACCGGCTCATCAAGGCCGCAGCCACGGTGCGTGAATGGGTCACCGGCGGGGCCGCGATCTACGTCTGCGGCAACGCAGTCGGCATGGCCACTGAAGTCGACGCGGCACTCGGCCAGATCCTCGGGGATGAGTTCCGCGACCGGCTGCTCGCCGAAGGCCGCTACCGGCGTGATGTTTACTAGACGGTCGAGTGCGGCTGCAGCGCTCCGCGCGGATGTTGTTCGTCCGCGACACGCGGGATGTAGGCCGAAATACTCCTTGATACAATAGAATAAGAATTGTTATCATTAATATAAATCAACAGATAGCCAGCCACCCAACCGGCGTCGCCCCGGCCAGGAAGCAAGCAAGCGCCTTCCTGAACCCCGACCCGGAGATATCCCCGATGGCCCATATCGAGAGCCGCAAACATGCGGCTGCGCAACAGCCCCGCCTCAACCAGACTGCCGCCCTCACCCTCCTTGCCCTCGCACTGCCGGGCGTCGCGTCCGCACAACAAAGTCCCACGGCCACCCTGCCCGAAGTCAAGGTCACCGCAACCAAAGACGAGAGCTTCAAGGCCGATACCGTCTCATCGCCAAAGTTCACCCAGCCGCTGGTCGACACGCCGCAAACGATCACTGTGATCAAGAAGGAGATCCTGCAGGAACAGAAGGCCACGTCGCTGGTTGAGGCCCTGCGCAACACCCCGGGCATCACCCTGCTGCTTGGCGAAGGCGGCAACAGCAATACCAAGGACAACATCTTCATGCGCGGCTTCGACACCTCGGGCAGCGTGTTCATCGACGGGGTGCGTGACCTGGGCAACTTCACCCGCGACACCTTCAACATCGAGCAGATCGAGATTTCCAAAGGCCCGGTCGGCGCCGACAACGGCCGTGGTGCCCCCTCCGGCTACATCAACCTCGCCTCGAAGGTGCCGTTCGCCGACAACGCAGTGAGCGGCAGCATCGGCTACAGCGACGCCGACAACGTGCGCCTGACTGCCGACCTCAACCGCGAGATCAGCGAGACGGCGGCCTTCCGCCTCAACGTGATGAAACAGGAAGGCGGCGTCGCCGGCCGCGACGAACTCGAGAGCAATCGCTGGGGCATCGCGCCATCGCTCGCCTTCGGTCTCAACACCCCGACCCGCACCACCCTGTCCTACCTGCACGTCGAGCAGGACAATGTGCCCGACGGCGGCGTGTCGACGGTCGGCCTGAAGGGCTTCTACAACGCCTCGCTGTCCGCTGCCGGTATCGGTGCGCGAAAGGTCGACACCGAGAACTTCTACGGTTCTGACGATGATTTCGAGGACGTCACCGCCGACATGTTCACGGTCAAGGTCGAGCATGATCTTGCGCCCGGCACCACGATCCGCAACACCTCGCGCTGGGGCAAGGTCCGCCACGAGTTGCTGCTGACCGCACCGGGCAACCCCGCCTTCAATGCCACCAGCAACCCGAACGGGATCAACGCCGCCACCGATCCCGCCACGTGGACAGTGCCGCGCTCGCGCCACTCCAAGTGGCAGGAAAACGAGCTGCTGACCAATCAGACCAACCTCACCACCGCGTTCGACACCGGTCCGCTCACGCATGCACTGACCACCGGCATCGAGTTCATCCACGAGCGCCAGCTCACCAAGACGCTGACCGGTGCCGGCACGATGGCGCCGGCCAATCTCTACCATCCGAACTCTAACGATGCGGTCACCGCCTATGCACTCACCCCGAACGGGGCACGTGCCGACGGCGAAACCATGACCATCGGCGCCTACCTGTTCGACACGGTCAAGCTTGGCGAGCAGTGGCAATTCACCGGCGGCGTGCGGGTCGACCGCTACAACACCGAAGCGAAGAATGTCGTCCTATCCACTGCGACCAGCCACCCGACACTGCCGGTGGGTACGCTAGTCCCGCAGAATGTCGACGCCGACGACACCCTGGTCAGCTGGAAGCTTGGCGCGCTCTACAAACCCACTGCAAACAGCAGCATCTACGCGGCCTTCGCCAACTCCAAGCAGCCGCCGGGCGGCTCAAACTTCAGCCTGAGCAGCACCGCCACCAACATCAACAACCCGAACATGGACCCGCAGGAAGCCGAAACCGTCGAACTCGGCACCAAGTGGGAGGTGCTCGACAACCGCCTGGCACTGACGGCGGCGATCTACCAGAGCAGGAACAAGAACGACCTGACCCAGACCGACCCCGTCACCGGCGACATCACCCAGTGGGGCGAGAAGACGGTGCGCGGCATCGAGCTCGGCGTGGTCGGTGCGATCACCCCGGCGTGGCAGGTGTCGGCCGGTCTCGCCAAGATGAAGACCGAGGTGAAGGAAGGCAGCGACGCGCAGCAGGGCAACGCGCTGCAGTGGTCACCCGAGCTGACCTTCACCGCATGGACCAGCTATCGCTTCCCCTTCGGGCTGACCATAGGCGGCGGCGCACGCTATGTTGACTCGATGCTGCGTTCGTCGAACAACGCCGCTGCCACCACGGTCGTGCCCGAGATCGATGACTACTGGGTGTATGACGCCATGGCTGCCTATGAGGTCAGCAAGAACGTGAGCATCCAGCTCAACATCTACAACCTGAGCGACGAGAAGTACGTGGCCTCGATGAACAACAACGGCTACCGCTACATACCGGGCGCACCCCGCTCGGCGCTGTTGTCGGCCAACTTCCAGTTCTGATATCGCGTACATCAGTCGCGTACGTCAGCGTTGGCCCCTCCATCCGGAGGGGCCACTTTCGTTGAATAAGGAGATCGCATCATGATGTTGCACATCCCCGCCGTGCTCAGTCGCGAACAGGTCGCCGCTTGTCGGCGGCTGCTCGATCAGGCCCCATGGGTTGATGGCTTGGCGACGTCGGGCAAGCAGGCGGCGCTATGCAAGCAGAACTTGCAGCTAGCGGAAGATTCGGCGCTCGCCCGCGAATTGGGCAGCATCGTGCTCGCAGCACTCGGCCGCAATGCACTATTCGTCTCGGCCGCGCTCCCGGCACGCATCCTGCCACCGTACTTCAACCGCTACGAGGGCGGCGGCCAGTTCGGCAACCATGTCGATAACGCGATCCGGATCGACCCCACGAACGGCCAACGTCTGCGAACCGACGTGTCGACCACCTTGTTCTTCTGTGATCCTGACGAATACGACGGCGGCGAACTGGTGGTGGAGGACAGCTACGGCACCCATCAGGTCAAGCTGCCCGCGGGCGACATGATCGTCTATCCGTCGACCAGCCTGCATCGGGTCGAGCCGGTAACACGTGGTGCGCGGGTGTGCTCGTTCTTCTGGACCCAGAGCATGGTCCGCGACGACTGGAAGCGGCAGATGCTGTTCGACCTCGACCTCAACATCCAGAACCTCCGCCAGCAGGTCGGTGACAACGCGGAGACCGTGGCCCTGACCAGCCACTACCACAATCTGCTCCGACTCTGGGCCGAGCTGTAAGCATCCGCCCGCGATCGGACGGCACTTGGTCCCGGACTTGCCGGGGCCAAGTGCCGCTCAGCACATTGCAGCGTCGCCCTGGTCGTCACTGAGGACGGCGTAGGCCTCCCATTCGGCCACCAGGCCTGCGGCGCAATCGCGCACGCACTGCGTGATGTGCGGGTCCCCGCCCACCAGGCGCAGGTGGTCCGCGATCGCCTGCGCCAGCGCCGGCGACCGCCGCGCGGGGAAGCGCGACAGCAGGTGAAGCAAGGCACTGATCGCCAACTCCGGCTCCTGGCCGTAGCTGGCTGGCGCGAGATGGACCGCACCGGCGCGGCGGCCGCAGCGTTCGCCCGGGGTGCTCATATCCGCACCGCGTAGTATTCGACCACGTGCTGGATCTCGACCGGGAACGGCACCTCGCTCGCATCCGGCGTGCGGGTCACGGTGGCGGTGCACCCAGCCTCGTCGAAGCTGAGCCACTCCGGTCGGGCAAGTGAAGGCTCGGCCAGCGACCCGATTGCAACCGGAATCGTGCGCCCCTTTTCGGTCAAGGCAATGCTGTCGCCCGGACGCACACGCAGCGAGGGGATGTTCACCTTGCGCCCGTTGAGCAACACATGCTTGTGCAGCACCAGCTGGCGCGCGGCGATCGCGGTCGGAGCAAAGCCTGCACGAAACACGAAGTTGTCCAGCCGCCGTTCAAGGAGCTCGAGCAACTTCTCGCCGGTCGGCGCCTTCGACTTCTTCGCCTCGCGGAACAAGCGCTGGATCTGGCCTTCGGTCAGGCCATAGTTGAAGCGCAACTTCTGCTTCTCGATCAGCTTCACGCCAAAATCCGACTTCCGCTTCGGGCGCTGGCCGTGCTGGCCGGGCGGATTGTTGCGCTCGCCGAGCGCCTTGCGCGACAAACCGGGTAATTCCGTGCCCAGGGCACGCATGATTTTCAGTCGAGGACCGGTGTAACGGGACACTGTTTTCTCCTTTAATGGGTGTCGCTGACGGATGTCGTACAAGGTGGAAGATCGTCCTGAGCCGAGCGAACAGTGCCACTGAGGCACGCTCGAAGTCGGGCACGGAGCGATGCGCCCTCATTGGCGGCCGGGGGCCGAAATGGCCTGATCGATGAGTTCGCATGAAAGCGCCAGATCCGGCCCAAGCTCGCTGCCGTCCAACTGGTGGAGAAGCACCTGAGCCTGATGGGCCGCACGCGGGCAACCCGAATGCAGGAAGCGCGAGAGGTGGGTCAGCGCACCAATCAGCAGCGCGGTCTGTTCGGAAGCGGATGCAATCGAAGCCACTGAACCACCCCATTTGGTTATATGATAACGATTCTTACTATTCCCTAGATTCTCATCTTGGTCAAGCTTCGACTTGTATCACACCTCTCATGCCCGGCCTACCACGCCGTGAGGGGCATCACGATCGCAGGAACACGCCCACATGACCTGCAGCGCATGTCCTCACGTCGCATTCAGGATCACGCGTTGCCGACATTTGAGCTAGATCAGACCATCATGTAATAAGATGAATTATCATTCGCATAATCTATACATCTTGAGCGAACCATGACCCAGGCCGCCGCCACGGAACACGCCAGCCTTGCCAGCCTATCGCTGGTCGCCAGCACCCTAGCCCTGGTGGGCCACCCCAACGTGGGCAAGTCCGTGCTGTTCCACCGCCTCACCGGCACCTATGTGAATGTGTCGAACTATCCCGGCACCACGGTCGAGGTCGCACGTGCCAGTTCTCGCTTCGACCGTAGCGCCTCGCTGCTCGACACCCCGGGCGTACTCGCGCTGCCGTCACGCAGCGACGACGAGCGCGCCACGATGCGGGCGCTGCTCAACGAGGACCTGCGCCTGATCATCCAGGTGGGCGACGCCAAGAACCTGCGTCGCACGCTCAACCTCACCGCCCTGCTCGCCGAGCTCGGGGTACCGATGGTGATGGCGCTCAACATGAGCGACGAGGCCAGCGCCCGCGGCGTGACCGTGGATGCCGCCGCGCTGGCGGATGCCCTGTGCATGCCGGTGGTGGCCACGGTGGCAACCGGTGGCGAGGGCATTGCGCCGCTGACCGACGCCCTTGCCCATGCGCGCTGCCCCGCCCCGCTGCTGCGTTACGACCCGGAGATCGAGTCGGCCATCGACCGTGTGAGCGCCCTGCTCCAGACCCGTGCGCCGCATCCGCGCCTTACCGCCCGCGGGCTCGCGATCCTGTTGCTGGGGCACGATGCCGAAGTGCAGTCCTGGCTCGCCAGCTGTCCGGGCGGTGCGGCGCTGCTGGACGAAATCCTCGCGCTCGCCCCGGCAGGTGGGCGCGAGTCCTTGCCGGCCCGCCTCGCACGCGAACGCGGACGCGCGGCCGAAGCGCTGGCACGGACGGTATCGCAGCAGGCCGCGGGCAAGGATCGCACGCTGTCACTGCTGGTCGGCCAACTCGCGGTGCATCGCATCTGGGGCTGGCCCGTGCTGCTCGCCGTGCTCTTCGTCGTCTACCTGTTTGTCGGCGATTTTGGCGCCGGTACCCTGGTCGGGCTGCTCGAGGAGGACTTCTTCGGTGAAATCCTCAATCCGGCGGTGATAGGCCTGGTCCAGGCCCATGTCCCGCTGCCCTGGCTGGCCGACCTGCTGGTGGGCGACTACGGCCTGTGGACCATGGGCATGACCTACGCCCTGGCGCTGATCCTGCCCATCGTCACCACCTTCTTCCTCGCCTTCGGCGTGCTCGAGGACTCGGGCTACTTCACCCGCCTGTCGGTGATTGCCAACCGCATGTTCGCCGCCATCGGCCTCAACGGCCGCGCGGTGCTGCCGATGGTGCTCGGACTGGGCTGCGTCACCATGGCCACGCTCACCACCCGCATCCTGCACACCCCGCGCGAACGCCTGATCACGATCTTCCTGATGGCGCTCGCCATCCCGTGCTCGGCCCAGCTCGGCGTGGTGCTCGGCCTGCTCGGCGGCATCTCCTTCGGCGCCACCATGATCTGGGTGGCGAGCATGGTGGTGATCCTGCTCGCTGCCGGCTGGCTCGCCGCCAAGCTGGTCAAGGGCCGCCGCGTGCCGCTGGTGACCGAACTGCCACCGATGCGCATGCCGGTGCTGGGCAATGTGCTCAAGAAGACCGGCGGCCGGCTCAAGTGGTACCTGATGGAAGTCATCCCGCTGTTCCTGATCGGCACCTTCATCATGTTCGTGCTCGACCGCGTCGGCGCCCTGCCGTGGATCATCGAGGCCGGCAAGCCGCTGGTCACCGGCTGGCTGGGCCTGCCGCCGGAGGCCAGCGCCGCGTTCGTGATGGGTTTCCTGCGCCGCGACTTCGGCGCCACCGGCCTGTTCGCGATCAGCCACGAGCTCGACATGGTGCAGGCCGTGGTCGGCATGGTGACCATCACCCTGTTCGTGCCCTGCATTGCCAGCGTGATGATGATCGTGAAGGAACAGGGCATGCGTGTCACCGCCCTGATGCTGGCGCTGATCATGCCCACCGCCTTTCTCGTCGGCGGCCTGCTCAACCACTTCCTGCGCCTGTTCTTCTAAGTGAGTACCGACATGCCCCCTCTTTCCGAACGCATTCGCCTCACCGGCACCCCGATCGGGCGCAAGGTCCGGATCGCCGACTTCGGCGACGAGATCGACCCCCTCCAGCGCGAACAGCTCCACGCCTACGGCATGTCCGCACCGCAAGCGGTAACCGTGTTGCAGCAGCAGCCGATGACCGTGGTGCTGTGCGACCACATGGAGCTGGCGCTCGAGCACGATGTGGCGCGCCACGTCTGGGTCGAGGAAGGCTCGACGCGGTTTAGCCGGGCAGCTGATCCGGGAGGCCGCGCCATTCATCTCGACCCTGATTGGCCAAATTGATCCCGGCCAAGTCTTTCTCCGGTTCGCACGGGTAATCTCGGCTCACCGCCTCCCATGGATCAGACCCATGCCCGACATTCATTTCTCCATTTTCGTTGCGATGTTCTTCTTTCTCGGTGGGAGCTGCCTGCTCAACCTGCATCAGCGCTACCAGCAACGTCAGCGCGACTTGCCCCAACGCGAAAGCTATCTCTCGACAGCCGGCTTGACCGAACCGGCATGCGACAGCTGCGGCGCCATGGACTTGCACGAATTCGGACTTCTTCATGGCACGGACGACAGGCGCATCGTCACGTGCACGGCATGCAAGAAGCAGCTCTACCAGTTCCGCCGCGAGAGTGCAGCGGACAACTCCGACTGGGCAAAAATTGGGGACCCCAACGAGTAGCCATTAAAAGCCGCATCGCGCACAGTCTGGTCGCGTTCTCGACGGGCTCCCCTCCACGGCAGGCCGGCTGCGGTCAGCAGACTCGGGAAACCTGCATGCCCGGTAGTGCTGGAACACGCTTCACGTACCGCAAGCATATCTCTTGATATATACCAACGGCCGGCCTATGCTTTGGTATCTATCACGGGCGTGAAGGTAATGACCATGGATCAAACCGCCAAGCTTTTCATCAATGGCCGCAGCCAGGCAGTGCGTCTGCCGGCGGCGTTCCGCTTCGACGTCAAAGAGGTATTCATCCGGCAGGACGCCGAAACGGGGGACGTCATCCTCTCGCGTCGGCCCGCTGACTGGAGCGGTTTCTTCGCGGCCATGGGCGCTGCGAAAGTGCCGGCCGATTTTCTCGATGCGACCGACCGTGCCCAAGGCACGCAAGATCGAGACCCCTTCGAGGGCTGGCAAGAGTGACGCGCTACATGCTTGATACCAACACCCTGAGCTATCTGGTGCAGGGACGGACAGCCGTCGCCGAACGGGTGGTGGCAACACCAATGGCCGCGCTGTGCATGTCCAGCATCACCGAGGGTGAGTTGCTGTTCGGCTTGGCCAAGCGCCCAGCCGCCACAAGACTGCACGCAGTCGTGCACGAACTACTGCTCCGCGTCGACGTGCTGCCCTGGGACCACGGAGCCGCCCAACGCTACGGGGCGACCCGCGCCGAAATGGCCGCGCAGGGCAAGGTGCTGGCCCCGCTTGATCTACTCATCGCCACCCACGCATTGAGCCTTGGGGCCGTGCTGGTCACCAGCGACAAGGCATTCGCCCAGGTGCCCGGCCTGTTGCTGGAAGACTGGGCGATATAGGAGCAGATGGTCACGACTCTCCGGGAGGCGGCTCAAGCTCCGCCAGCAGACCGATCAGGCTGGCGTCGAGCGCCGCCACTGCGTCAGCCGACAGATCACCCAGAATGCGGTGTTCGTTGTCCACGTGGGCGGTCACCGCGCGGTCGATGAGTTCCAGCCCCGAGGCAGTCAGTTGCACGAGCAGGCCGCGCGCATCGTCGGGGTTGGGCAGGCGTTCGACCAGCCCACGGGCTTCCAGGCCCTTCAACCGATGGGTCATCGTTCCGGATGTCACCATCAGGGTCGAGAACAGGGACGTCGGTCCCAGGCAGTAGGGCGCGCCCGAGCGCCGCAAGGTGGCGAGGACGTCAAACTCCCAGCTGCTCATGCCGAACGCACAGAAGCACTCGTCCAGCCTTGCACGCAGCAGCGCAGCGCAGCGACCAAGGCGGCCGATCGGGCCCATCGGACTGACGTCCAGGTCCGGCCGCTCGCGTCGCCACTGTTCAAGAATGACATCGACGGCGTCGGCAGTACGCAAGTGAGGCATGGCAATCTCCATTTATCTTGAACTCAAGACAAACGTGCTATAGTTTTTATAGTTGCCTTGATATCAAGATACTTTCATGAATACGCGCCGAACACAACTTCCCTGGGGTGCCCTGCTGCTGACCGCCCTCGCGCCGGCAATCTGGGGGTCCACCTACATTGTCACCACCGAGCTCCTGCCGCCCGACCGCCCCTTCAGCGCGGCCTTCCTGCGCACCCTGCCGGTGGGCCTCCTGTTGGTCCTTGTCACTCGCCGGTTTCCCGCCCAAGCAGAGTGGGGCCGACTGGCGGTGCTTGCCGCGCTCAATATCGGCTTTTTCCAGGCCTTCCTGTTCGTTGCCGCCTATCGACTGCCGGGTGGTCTGGCTGCAGTGGTGGGTGCCATCCAGCCACTACTGGTGATGGCGCTGGCATGGGCACTGGACCGTCACCGGCCGGGGCAGGTCGCAGTTGTCGCGGCGCTGTTGGGCGTGCTCGGCATGGCCGCGCTGCTGCTTTCTCCCAGCGCGGCATGGGACCCAATCGGCCTCGCCGCAGCGCTGGCCGGCGCCGGCTGCATGGCAGCCGGGACATTCCTGACGCGGCGCTGGCGGCCGGCGCTGCCCGTGATGGCCCTTACCGGCTGGCAACTGCTGGGCGGCGGATTGTTGCTGGCCCCGGTAGCCTGGGTCATCGATCCGCCCATGCCCTCGCTCAGCGGCGTGCAGATACTGGGCTATACCTATCTCTCCGTCGTCGGTGGCCTGATCGCCTATGCCCTGTGGTTCCGCGGCATCGCACGCATCCCGTCGGTAGCGGTGTCCTCGCTGGGACTGCTCAGCCCGCTCACCGCCGTCGTCCTCGGCTGGGTCCTCCTCGGCCAGGCCATGACCGGCCTGTCGCTGGTCGGGCTCGTCGCCGTACTCGGCAGCATCCTCGCCGTGCAGTGGGCCACCACGCGGCGCGTCCCGGTTCTTCCGGAGCCGCGCTGAGGTGCGCGTGTGCAGCGTCCCGATCCAACAATCTCCACCGTCGCGCATTAAGGAATAATCCATGTCAGCATCCATCGCACAACTCATCGAATCGCGCATTTCGGCCAATCACTTCGACACCGGGCGTGATGTGTCCGAAGCCGACATCAGCGCGCTGGTCCGTCTCGCCACCCTCGCACCATCGGCCTACAACTTCCAGAACTGGAAATTCGTCGCCGTACGGACGGCAGAAGCCAGGGAGCGGCTGAAAGCAGTGTGCTTCGGCCAGCAGAAAGTCGTCGACGCACCCGTCACCTTCATCATCTGCGGTGTGCTCGGCGCGCACCGAAGCCTGCAGCGGACGCTGCAGCCCTCGGTGGAGGCCGGCATCGTCAGCCAGGCAGCACTCGAAAACTGGGTGGCGATGGCCGCCGCAACCCACACCGACAATCCTCAACTGCAACGCGACGAAGCCTTCCGCTCCGCTTCGCTGGCGGCCATGACCCTGATGCTGGCAGCGGAAGGCATGGGGCTCGTGACCGGCGCGATCAGCGGTTTCGACGCAGCCGGCATCGCCACCGCATTCGGACTCGCGGCCACAGAGGTGCCGGTGATCCTGGTCACGACGGGGTACGCGGCACCCGGCAACTGGGCACAGAAGCTGAGGCGTCCGGTGGAGGAAGTCCTCGACTTCGCCTGAATCGAACCGACCCCGCCACGTCCGCGCAAGCCATCACTGTGGCCCGGGATTCTTGCGCGAATGTGGCCGATTGGCGCTTTCGAGAACTATAATTCCGTACAGTTCCAGCAGCGGTATCCCGACCGCACCGATGTCCCTGCCCACACTCCCGGCCGCGCCATTCACGATCAATGAACCCTCACGCCTACACCTGCCTGGGCGACGGCTTTGCCTTCGTGGACATCGAAACCACCGGCGGCCCCGCACAGTGCGAATCGATCACCGAGATCGCCGTCATCGAAGTCGATGCCTCCGGCGTGCGCGAGTGGGCGAGCCTTATCCGGCCTGCGATGCGCATCCCCGAACACATCGAGCGCCTCACCGGAATCAGTAACGAAATGGTGGCCACCGCCCCGCGCTTCGAGGACGTGGCCGACGAACTGTTCGACCGCCTCGAGGGCCGCGTTTTCGTTGCGCACAACGCGCGCTTCGATCATGGTCACATCAAGGCGGCGTTTCGCCGCATGGGGGTGAACATCCGTCCGCGCGTGCTGTGCACAGTCAAGCTCTCGCGCCGACTGTTTCCGCAAGAGCGGCGCCACAGCCTGGATCACCTGATCGCACGCCACGGCCTGCAAGTCGGCGCCCGCCACCGCGCATTAAGCGACGCGCAGGCCTTGTGGCAGTTCTGGCAGCACGTGCACGACGTCTTTCCGCCGCAGCAAATCGAAGAACTCACCCGCGAGCTGATCGCGCGCCCGGCCCTGCCGCCCTATCTGGACACGGCCGCAGTCGACGCCCTGCCCGAAGCGCCCGGCGTGTACCTCTTCTACGGCGAAAACGACATCCCGCTCTACATCGGCAAGAGCACGCGGCTGCGCAGCCGCGTAATGTCGCACTTCACCGCCGACCACCAGAGCGACCGCGAACTGAGCCTCAGCCAGCAGGTGCGGCGCATCGCCCACATCCGCACCGCAGGCGAGTTCGGTGCCCTGCTCGAAGAAGCCCGCCTGATCAAGTCCCTGCAGCCCATCCTCAACCGTCAGCTACGTCGCAACCGCGACCTGTGCGCCTGGCGTCTGGACACCGACATGGCCGGCGAGGCCGGCGTGAGCCTGGTGCGCCCCAGTGAAGTGGACTTCAGCCAACCCGGCCGGCTCTACGGCTTCTTTCGCAGCCGGCGCGCCGCCGTCGAGCGACTCCGCGCGCTCGGCGCCGAACACGCCCTCTGCCCGCCCCTGCTCGGCCTGGAAAAGCGCACCCCCGGGCGCTGCTTCAACCACCAACTCCGTCGCTGCCGCGGGGCCTGCGTGGGGCTGGAGCCGTATGCCGAGCACTACGCCCGCATTGAATCTGCACTGTCGAACCTGAAGATCGAATCGTGGCCGTATCGCGGCGCGGTGGGAATGTGCGAGGGCGACGTGCTGCATGTGGTCGAGAACTGGTGCTACTACGGCACCATTTCGAACGAAGACGAGGCTGCGCCCTTGATCGCCCGCGGCAGACCGGCATTCGATTTCGATATTTACAAGCTGCTCGTGCGGTGGATGGCGAGACAGCCTGTGGTGGAGTTCGCGCAGTTGGCGAACTTCAGCGCGGTGTCCTGGAGTATCAGATGAGTGAGCGATTGCGGTAGCCCGTCACGCGGCCACCGGTGGGTCATATGGGATACTCCCGCGACGCATGACAACGCACTCGAAGCTCGAATCGCTGCGATAGTGCGCCCCTTCGCCAACCACGGACACTGCATGACCTCCCTGCCCAACGGACTGTACGACCAGCTGATCGACAACGACCTGCGTTCGCTGCTCGAGGATCTCCTGGCCAGCGGCAGCGCGAGCATCGAGCAACTCCCGCCGGCCCAGCGCCGGCACCGGCTCGCAGTGGAGATCGCCCGCCTGATTCCGGAACTGCTCGATGCCGTCAGCGAAGCGGACGGCCAGGATAACAGCGAAGGCCGCGAACTCGAGCTGATCAACCAGCTCCTTGCCATGATTCGCCGGCACGGCATCGAAACACCGGAATGGCAGCCGCCGGTCTCGACCCTGCGCGCCATCCACCGAAACGGCACTGCCCCACCTCCCCCGCCGACCGGCCTTACCGCGCCCTGGCTATTCACCGCCGGCCGGGCGGATCCATCCCTGTTCGCGGAATTGCGCGCCGAGTTGGCCTCTGCCGACCGCGTGGACATCCTCGTGAGCTTCATCACCTGGAGCGGCCTGCGCAAGATCTGGGACGTGCTCGAATCGATCACCGTCGTCGGCGGAGACGGACAACCGCGCACCCGGGTGCGGGTGATCACCACGACCTACACCGGCGCCACCGAGGCGCGTGCGGTCGAAGCCCTGGCGAAGTTGCCCGGCGTCGATCTGCGCATCTCGCTCGACGGCCGCCGCAGTCGGCTGCATGCCAAGGCGTGGCTTTTTCATCGCCGTAGCGGCTTTGGCACGGCATTCGTCGGAAGCGCCAATCTGTCAGCCGCGGCCCTGGTGGGTGGCATCGAATGGACGGTGAAGTTTACCCAGACCGGTCAGGCGGACCTCCACGCCGCAGCCGAAGCGCACTTCGAGACGCTGTGGAACGATCCCGAGTTTCAACGCTTCGACGTCAGCGACGACACCCAGTGCAGCCGTCTGCGCGCGGCGCTCGCCGAAGCCAAGGGAGCGCCGGGTCGGTCGGACGTCATAGCGTTGCCGACCTGGTTCGATCTGCAGCCGAAGGCCTACCAGCAGGCCATGCTCGATCGCCTCGCCGCGGAGCGACGACATGGCCGCAGCCGCAATCTGCTGGTTGCGGCCACTGGCACCGGCAAGACCGTGGTCGCCGCCTTCGACTACAAACGCATGTCCGATGAACTCGGCAGCCCGCCTAGCCTGCTGTTCGTCGCGCACCGTGTGGAGATCCTGGCCCAGGCGCTGGCGACCTACCGCCAGGTTCTGCGCAGGCCGCACTTTGGCGAGATCCTCGCAGACGGCTATCGCCCCGAATCGCACGATCACCTGTTCGCGACGATACAGAGCGCGCTCACCCATCGCCTGCTCGAACGCTTCGGCACCGACCACTGGCATGCAGTGGTGATCGACGAGTGCCACCATATCCCGGCGCAGTCGTTCGCCGCCTTCGCAAGGGCCGTCGCCCCCGAGGTACTGCTCGGTCTCACCGCCACCCCGGAACGCGCCGACGGCCAGCCGATCGCCGAGTTCTTCCAGCAGCGCCCGGACGGCAGCCCCGCCGTCGAGCTGCGCCTGTGGGATGCACTGGAGCAGCAGCTTCTGGCGCCGTTCGAGTATTACGCGACGCAGGATGACAGCGACTTCCGCGCCGTTCCCTGGGGCAACACCGCAGCCGAGCTCGCCCAACTGAGCCAGATCCTCACCGGCGACCACATCCGCGCGCGCCTCGTCTGCAACCAGATTGACCACTACGTAGCCCATCCCGGGGCGATGAAGGCGATCGCCTTCTGCGTGGACATCGCGCACGCCAACTTCATGGCCGCCGCATTCTGCGCCGTCGGCTGGAAGGCCATCGCAGTCACCAGCCAAACCGCGCGAACGGATCGCGACACCGCGCCAGCCAGACTCGCGGCCGGCGAGGTCCAGATCATCTGCACCTGCGACCTATACAACGAAGGCGTCGATATCCCCGAGGCAAACACCCTGCTCTTCCTGCGCCCGACGCAGAGCGCCGTGGTGTTCCAACAGCAACTCGGCCGCGGCCTGCGCCTTGCCGATGGCAAGGACAGCTGTCTCGTGCTCGACTTCGTCGGTCGAGTGCGCGGCGATTTCCGCTTTGACCGCTTGTACCAATCCATAACGGGGCTCACCCGGCGTCAGCTCACCGAGGAGATCAACGACGGCTTCACCGCGCTGCCGCCGGGCGTCCACATCCAGTTCGATCGCGTGGCTCGTCAGCGCGTCCTCGAATCGCTGCGACACATTGCGAACCAGACCTGGCCAAGGCTCACCGGCGAACTGCGCGCCTACGCCATCGGACGCAATCCCGCCGAGATCCGACTGAACCACTTCCTCAACGACCAGTGCGTCGAACTTGAGGACGTGTACCGGAACCGGTGCTGGACTGCGCTGCGCCGCTCCGCCGGGCTGGAATCAGACGCACTCGGCGATGACGAGGACTACCTGACAAAGCGGATCGGCGCGCTCATCCACGTGAACGACCCGCGCCGCCTGAAGGTCATGCGCCTCGTCGCCGACCAGGGCGCAGCGTGCTGGCCGACGCTCGACTCCACACAGCAGCGCATCGTGCAGATGCTCGCCTACCAGCTCTTTGCCAACCGCAGCGACCTGTTGGACGGCCCGCAATTCCTCGCCCGCCTCGACCGTACGCCGCTACTGCGCAAGGAGCTGGCCGACCTCGTCGACTGCCTAGAAGAACGCAACGACCTCGACGACAGACCGTGCGCAGGCATGCCCGACCCATGGCCCCTGGTGCTGCACGGCGCCTATAGCCGCGCCGAGATCCTGACCGCCATTGGCACCCTCACCCCGGAGCGGCGCCCGCCTTCACGGGCCGGCGTCATCCCGCTCCCTGCGGAAAAGATCGAGCTGCTGCTCGTCACCCTGGACAAGCGCGAGGGCTTCCACGAACGGATCGCCTACCACGACTACGCGATTAGCCCGACGCTCTTCCACTGGCAAACCCAGAATTCGGCCGGCCCGCACACCATGGCTGGAAGACGCTACGCCGAGAGCCCAGGGAACGGTTGGCGCTTCTTCCTGTTCGTCCGCGAGACCGCGGCTGATCCCTTCACGGCGATGGGCGCCGTGACGCTGGACGATGAACCGACCGGGGATCGGCCCATGTCGATTACCTGGCAATTGAACGTACCGATTCCGCTGGCGCTGTTCAGCCGGTACTCGGTGCTACGCGGCTAGCGGCTCGTCATGCTACGCAGGTATCGGCGACGCTTTGGTGGGGCCGCACGCCGTGCCGTGGATTGTTGCGGCGATCATCTGGATCAAGGGCAGCCTGGTTGCACGCCACTTCATCGAGTCGGCGTTGGTACATCCATTCATCCGCAACGTGCTGCGTATCTTCATTGCCTTCACCCCAATCGCGATCGTGCTGACGACCCTCGTCGGCGACAGCTTCGCTCGCCTGGCGAGCCTGTAACTGGCGCACGATGAGCGCGGGTGAAAGGGGCCCGGCTCGTTCAACAAGCGGCTCAGATCGCAGCTTTGCACGGTCCAACTTGCTCGTTGTGGAGAAAAAGCAGCGGAGATTGCGAATCTTGGACGAGCGCCCGGAAAGCGGCGATGTATAATCGTTTTCTAATATTCAACCTGGCTTGTGCCGACAAGCGGCGCGCAGGTTCGACTACTGGAGAATGTCATGTTGCGGGTGCTTTCGCTGATTTCGAAGAATTTCATCCTCGCCATCCCGGTGATGCTGGTGCTTGGTTTCGTTTATGGCCTGGTGGCGCCGACCGCCTGGCTGAAGACGCTGATCATTCCGCTGACTTTCCTGATGGTGTACCCGATGATGGTCAGCCTGAAGCTGTCCAAGGTACTGGAGGGGGGCGATACCAAGGCGCAGGTGCTGAGCCAGCTGATCAACTTCGGGATCATTCCCTTCATCGCCTTCGGCCTCGGGCGTTGGTTCTTTCCCGATCAGCCGTTCTACGCAATGGGCTTGCTGCTTGCCGCGCTGTTGCCGACCAGCGGCATGACCATCTCGTGGACCGGCTTTGCCGGCGGCAACCTCGGCGCAGCGGTCAAGATGACGGTGCTCGGCCTGATTCTCGGTTCTGTGGCGACGCCGTTCTACGTGCAATGGTTGATGGGGGCCGATGTGCCGGTCGATTTGCTGGCGGTTTTCCGGCAGATCGTGGTGATCGTTTTCCTGCCGATGATTGCGGGTCATTTTACCCAGCGCCACTTGATAAAGAAGTACGGCCAGAAGACCTACCAGACCGATTGGGCGCCCCGCTTCCCGCCCTTTTCGACGCTTGGTGTGCTCGGCATCGTTTTCGTTGCGATCGCGCTCAAGGCCAATGAACTGGTGGCGCGTCCCGGTGAAGTGCTGCAGTTGATCCTGCCGCTGCTCGCGCTGTATGGAATCAACTACATCTTGAGTACGGTCGTCGCCCGTGCCACGTTGCCGCGCGGCGATGCCATCGCGCTGGTGTACGGCACGGTGATGCGCAATCTGTCGATCGCCCTGGCGCTGGCCATGAATGCCTTTGGCGAAGGCAGTTCCGATGCTGCGCTTGTGATCACGCTGGCCTACATCGTCCAGGTCCAGTCTGCCGCCTGGTACGTCAAGCTGACCGACGGCATTTTCGGGAAAAAGCCGGCGCAAACGTGATGCGGACGAATGAAGGCGATGGTCGTCATGCCGGCGTAAATCGGGCCAGGCTTCTGTCGGCACGCACCCTGGAAACTTGGTTCGACTGCGGCCGCGCGCCCGGCAGGCCCGTGCGATGCACGGCCGCGAACCTCACCCCCGAACGGGATGTCTATCGCACACCCCCGACCGGAGAAATCGATCATGTTGCGTCGTGCCCTGCTCCCCACCTTGTTCGCCTTGCTTGCGGCGCTGATGCCGACCACCGCGCCCGCCGAGGAGGCACCCGCCGCCGACGGATTGTTCGCGCACGAGTTGCGCCGCCTGCACTCGGGCGAGGTCGTTCGCCTCGCCGACCACCTCGCCGGGCAGCCGGCACTCATCGTCAACACCGCCAGTCATTGCGGCTTCACCAGCCAGTTCCGCGAACTGGAGGCGGTGCACCGGCAGTACAAGGACAAGGGTCTGAAGGTGGCCGGATTTTCCTCGAACGACTTCGACCAGGAAGCCGATGACGAAGCGAAGGCGGCCGAGGTCTGCTTCCTGAACTTCGGCGTCACCTTCGACATGTTCGCCCCGATCCATGTGCGCGGCGCCCAGGCCCACCCCTTGTTCCGTGAGCTCGCGCGCCGTTCGGAAGCACCCGCGTGGAACTTCCACAAATACCTGGTCGATCGCAACGGCCGCGTCGTCGCCACCTTCCCGAGCAAGGTCAAGCCCGACGCCCCTGAGCTGCGCGCAGCGATTGAGCGCCTGCTCTGAGCTCGGTCTGCGTCGTCCGTCGTCCGCCGGTCGAACGAAAACCATGCGGCACGACTGGATCAGGCGCCCGCCGAGGCTCAGTCGCCGATGCCCTCGCATCCGCCGCGTCCGTCGGCGCGCGGCCGTGAATACAGCGGCCAGAATCGGATCACGACCAAACCGAAGGGAAGGACCCACAGCAGCACGGCGCCAAACAGGGCGGTGCCGCCCCCCGGCAGATAGATGAACACACGCGCCACCGCGGCCACCACCAGCATCGCCGCGGCAATCGGTACCCAGGGGCGCGGGTCGGGCTCGAGTCCCGCGTGGACGCGCCCGGCGATGTTCATGACCACGAAAACCGCCAGCCCGAGCGCACCGATGGTGAGCAGGTGGCGCCCCGCCCCGGGCGGAAGGCCGCCCCCCAGGATGGCCCAGCCGATCAGCGCATAGCCGGCGGCCATCAACCAGTACACGCCCTGCAGCATGAACACCCAGCGCCCGAACAGCACCCTACCGACGAACCAGTCGTTGAGCAGGTTGAACAGCGCCGCCGCCGCGGCCAGCGCCACCCAGCCGGCAACCGGGTGCAGCGGCAGGAAGAACTCGAGCGCGGTGTACAGCGTGATCGCAAACACCGCCAGATTGCGCCGCGGCGGGCGGGCGAGGTATTCGCGCCCGGTCTCGCCGGCCAGTTCGAGCGCGCCATTGACGATGCGCATCGAGATCCGGCTCAGGGCGATGACGATCAGCACCATCAGGATGCCGATCGCTGCATGCAGCCAACGCATCGGATCACCCCCACCAAGCGCCTCGACGTAGAAGCCGGCGGTGCTCAGCAACAAGCCGAGCAAGCCCCACAGAAAACTCACATGGCGGCGCTCCGCACCATGCCACAGTGCGGGCGCGACCGCGGTGACCAAGACCATCAGCAGTGCCAGCGTCGCCACCGCCGCAAGCGCGGTGCCTGCCACGCCGCCCGCAAGCGCCCCCACCCGCGCCGCCAGCCAGGCGACGGCCATCCATTTGACCCGGGCCGATGCCACGCCCGCACTGCCGGTGAATTCCGGCACCGCGGTGACGACGAAGCCGACCACCGCCGCGAGCGCAAAGCCCAGCACCATCTCGTGTGCATGCCACACCAGCGGCCCGCCCGCCATCTCCGGCAGCAGCCATGCCCCGAGCAGGAAGCCGCCCCAGGCGCCGATCGCGAGCACCGCACTGGCTGCGGCAAACAGAAAGAACGGCCGGAAGCCGCACAGGAACAGTGCGGCCATCAGCGCAGCCATCTGGGTGGTGATCGGCGCGGAAATCCGTTTCAGCATCGCAGCCCCCCACGCCCCGAGCGGGACGGCGCCGGGACAGGACCAGCACCGACGGCGCGAATCCCGGCCTGGCGCACGCCGTCGCAATGCCCTGACGGCGGGTGAGCGACGGAAGCGACGGAAGCGGCGGGAGCGGCAGCCTGGCCGAGCCCGAAGCCGGCGCGCACGGCGGCGTCCTGCAACAGGCCTGCGGTGCCCTCATAGACGAAGGCGTCGTCGCGCTCCGCCGGTGGCAGGTCGAGCTCGAAGCGGCGCACGATGCGACCGGGCTCGGGCGCCATCACCAGGATGGTGTGCGACAGGCGCACGGCTTCCATCAGATCGTGGGTCACCATCAACACGCCGGCGGGCACGCGCCCGAGATAGGCCAGCAGCAAGGCGTGCAGCTCGTGCTTGAGGCCGATATCGAGCGCGGCGAAGGGCTCGTCGAGCAGCAGCAGATCGGGCTCCAGCACCAGCGCACGCGCCAGTGCGACCCGGCTCTGCATGCCGCCGGAGAGCTGATGCGGATACTTGTCCATGTCGTCCGCGGCCAGCCCCATCGCCACCGCCAGCGCATGCGCACGGGCCTCGCGCTCGGCACGCCCGGCCCCGAGCGCCTTGAGCCCGAGCGCGATATTGTCGAGCGCGCTCTTCCATGGCAGCAGGCGCGGCTGCTGGAACACATAGGCAGGCCGTTCGAAGCGGTTGTCGATTCGGCCTTCCCGTGGCCTCGACAAACCGGCGCACAGATGCAGCAGCGTGGTCTTGCCGCAGCCGGAGGGGCCGACCAGCGCGGTGACGCGCCCCGGCGCGACCTCGAAGCCGATGTCCTCGAGCACGGTACGCAGTGCGAAGCCGTGCTTGAGATCGCGCACCACCAAGCCCTTGGCGCCGACCGCGCAGGCGGGATCGTCGATTGCCTTCATCGCATTGCCCTCATTGCATCGTCCTCATTGGGTCAGCCGCCAGCGCTCGACCATGCGCTTGACCGGCTCGAGCAGCAGGTACTCGACCGCCAGCAGCAGGCCGACCACCGCCACGATCCACGCCAGCGTGGCCGCCGTGTCCAGGTGCGAACGGCTCACCGCGAGGGCGGCACCGACGCCGTCGGAGGTGGACAACAGTTCGGCCATCACCACCACCTTCCAGGAAATGCCCAGCGCCGAGATCCACGCCGGAAACAGGTAAGACACCACGTGCGGCAGATAGAGGTCGAACAGGCGCATCGCCGGCGGCAGGCGGAACACGCTGGCCATGTCGCGCAGCTGGCCGTCGAGCGTGCGCGCGCCCTGCATGGCACCGGCAAAGATCACCGGCACGCAGGCGACGAACACGGTAAACACCGGCGTGCCGTCACCGCTGCCGAACCACAGCAGGGCCAGCACCAGCCACGCCACCGGCGGGGTACCGAGCAGCACGGTGATGATCGGCCGCGACATCATCGACGCGGTCATCGACAGCCCGGCCGCGAGCCCCAGCGTGCTGCCCACCGCTACCGCGAACACGAAGCCGAGCAATGCGCGGCGCGCGGTGATCGCGAGCTCGGGCCCGGCCGCACCGGACCCGAGCAGGCCACCCAGCGTGGCGAGCGCGCTGCGCGGGTCGGGCAAAACCAGTTCGCCGTGAAATCCGCTCGCCCACTCCCACGCCGCCATGAACAGCAGCAGGCTGGCGATCGCCCCCCAGCCGCTCCACAGGTAGGCCAGTGCCCGACCCGGCCACAAACGCGTCACCGCACGTCTCCATAGAAGGCCGCGTCAGGCATGCGTCCGCCGATCAGGGCCGGATTGCGCTCGAACAAGGTGGTGTAGAAAAAGCTCAGCTCCTCGCGGGCCGCGGCGATCGGTACCGCGTCGAGCGGACTCACCGCGATGGCATCGGTTACCGCATCGGCATCGAGCATGTCGATCCGCGCGGCGACCATCCGCCCGCACGCCACCGGCTCGGCCTGGCACCACTGCAGAGAGGCGCGATAGGCGGCATGGATGCGCGCGATGGTGTCCGGCGCCGCGCGCAGCGCCCCGGTCACCGCAATACCGGCCTGCGGCATGCGCGCCGGGCGTTTCAGCACCCGGCCCCACTCGGCCTGCAGGTCGATGCTGCGATAGAGGTCGGGCGCGATCACGCTGACCGGAAAGGAGCGCGTTTTGCGCAACGCCATCGACACCGCCGGCTCGGCCAGCAGCGCGTGATCGACCCGGCGTGCAATCAGCAACTGCATCGCGTCGAGCGGCGTGGCGACATAGCGCAGCGTGATGTCCTTCTTCGGATCCAGCCCCTGGGCGCGGGCGACCACATCGAACACGATATCGGGCATGTCGGCCCGAAACGGCATCGCCACCTCCTTGCCGCGCAGGTCCGACAGCTGCCTGAGCGTGGGGTCGCGCGACACCAGCCACAGGATGCCCCAGGTCGACACGTTGATCAGGCGCACCTTCGCGCCGCGGTTGTACAGGTTGGCGGCGACGTTGGTCGGCATCGCCAGCACATCGGCCCTGCCCTCGAGTGCGAGCAGGCGGAGCTGGTCGGGGTCGCGCCACAACACGAACTCGACCTTGTCCGCCAGATCGGCGAGCGCGCCCGACTCCACCATGTGGATCAGCGGAAAGGACACCGCCGCCGGCGGACCGGCGAGCACCAGGCGGGGCAGCTTCTGTGCCTGCGCCGCACCGGCGGCGCACAGCGCCAGGACAAGGACGAATTGCAGCAGGGCGCGCATGGCTTAGAAGCTCCCGTTGTAGCTCAACAGCAGGCTGCGCCCGGGGGCCTTGATCTCCTGCCCGGAAACGCCCTCGCTCAGGTGCTCGTGGTAGCTACGGTCGGCAAGATTGCGCAACGCCACCCGGAAGCGATGTGCGCCCACGGTGTAGCTGGTGCCGAGGTCGGCGGTGACAAAGCCGGGCGTGGTGTTCTCGGTACCGCGCGAGAACACGGTGGCGACACGGTCCTGCTCACGCACCAGGCGCAAGGTGACGTCGGCGGTCCAGCGGGCGGCCACGCGGCCATCCCAGCCGAGAGTGAGTTCGTCCGCGGGCATCTGGAACAGCGGCTCGTCGAGGTCGCGGTTCTCGCCACGGACCATGGAGAGGCCGGCATTGAGCCACTGCGCATGGCTAAACTGCCAGCGCCCGTGGGCCTCGAACCCGGTCAGCGTGACCCGCCCGAGGTTGACGGTGCGCTTGCACGCGGCCGCGTTGGCCGCGCCGCAAATCGAGATCGCCTGCACGGTGCCGGAGAGGTCCTCACCGGTGATGTAGTCGGTGATCCGGCTGCGGTAGGCCGACAGGGCGTAGTCGAAGCGCTCGTCCGCGCCCTTGAGCCCGAGCTCGAACTGGGTCGCCACCTCCGGCTTGATCTGCGGATTGCCGACATAGAAATAGCCGTCGGCGCGCGGCGAGGATTCGTAGCGCTCGCGCATCTCGCCGGCGCGCACCCCGCGCGACAGATTGACGTAGGGCCGCAGCAGCGGCGACAGCTTCCAGATTGCACCCAGGCTGCCCGACCACATGTCGTCGCTGCGGTCGAGCCCGGTGGTGACCGCGCCGTTGGCCATCGACTTCGCGGTGCCCTCCACGGTGTCGCGGCGCAGGCCGGCCACCACACCGAGGTCGCCGAAACGCATGTCGTCCTGCACATAGAAGCCGAGCGCACGGATGCGCGCGTCGTCGAACGGGTCGCTGCGACTGAGCAGGTTGGTCGGATTATTGCCGGGCGCGGGCATGTTCGGCGTGGGCAGCAGGCGCGCCGGCGAGGCGAACATCTCCCATGCATTGACGCCCATCGCCAGCAGGTGCTGCGGATGCACCAGCCAGTCGGCGCGGGCGTCGACGCCGTTGGTGTCGAAGCTGACCCGGGTTTCGCTGATATTGCGCCGCAGGCGGGTGGACCAGGCGAAGATCTCGCGCTCCATCTCCTGCCGGTAGACGCGCAAGTCGAGGTTGGCCGGCGCATCGCCACTGCCCTTGCGGCTGTAGCCGAGTTCGGCGAGCGTGCGCGTCTGCTCGGGCGAGTGCACCACGGTGGCGACCACCAGCGGATGCGGATGGGGTTTGGCCGAGCCGGGGTACCAGACATCCTTGTCGGTGTGCTGCTGCAACGACATCCGCAGTTGCTGCGCGTCGTCGATACGGAAACGGTACTGGCCGATGAAGCTGTCGGAGTCGTAGCCGGTATCGTCCACCCGACCATCGGGCGCGCGGTAGTCGTCGATGCGGGCGAGAGAGGCACCCAGCATCAGCGCGTGGTCTTCATTGGCGACGTTGAGCACGCCGGTGGCGCGCACGCCCTCGCTCGCGCTGTCGTAGCTCGCGCCCAGTTGCGAGCGCATGCCCGGCTCGAAGCGCGCCTGCGGCAGCAATACGTTGATCGCGCCGCCCAGCGCACCGGAGCCGTACAGCACCGAGGCCGGTCCCTTGACCACCTCGACCCGTTCGGCGAGGCCGAGCGCCATGAATGAGCCGATCGCGCCGGCCGGCTGCGCGGAGTTGAGCCGCATCCCGTCCACGAGCAGGACCACGCTCTCCTTCTTCAAGCCGCGCACCACCGGGTTCTGCCCCTGCGCACCGTCGCTTGCCACCGCCAGTCCAGGCAAGCCGCGCACTGCCTCGCCCAGATTGGCGGCGTTGCGCCGCAGGAGTTCGTCGCGCCCGACGACCACGATGGAGGCCGGTGTTTCCAGCGTGTCGGCCGCATAGCCTTTGGCCGTCACCGTGACCTGCCCGAGCGCGGCAGGCCCCGGATCGGCGCCAGCCGCGTTGTCTACCGCCAGCGCGGTGCCAAATGGAAGGATGAAAATGCCCCAGGCAAGGGGCCGGATGCGCAAAGCCATGTCGTTCTCCGGATGCAGGAAGACGAGCTGGCTGGCGAGGACCTCAAGGTCTGGCTGGCTTGCCCGGTAGGGATCTACCCGGCAGATACTGCATTAATGAGAATGATTGTTAATTGATTCGTGTCAAAACAGCTACCCCGTTGCGCATTTTCCCGGGTGTGAAAGTACGCGGACTGCCGCACCCGACCGCGCAATCATCCCAAGCTTCCACCGCCGACCGACACTGACAGTCGCTACCAGCCCAGCCCCTTGCGCAGCAAGATCAACAACCCCATGCCGAGGATGAAGGGTAGCCAGGGGTTGCGTGAACGCAAGGCGATCACCAGCACCACCACCGCAGCGGCAAGTTTTGGATTGAAGGGCTGCAGCGCGTCGCCATCGAGCAGGATGTCGGGCGCCACCAGCGCAGCCAGCGCCGCCGCCGGCGCATAGCGCAGGGCCCGGTGCCAGGCCGCCGGCAGACGGGCCTTCTCGGCCAGCAGGATGAAGCTGCCGCGGGTCAGGATCGTGGTCGAGCCGATGGCCACGATGGTGAGCCACAGCCAGATGCCCTCACTCATGCGTTCGCCCTCCGCTGTTGCCAGTGCTCTGCCACAAAGCCTGCGCCAATGCCGATCGCGATCCCGGCAAACAGGCCGAGCCGCAACGGCAGCCCGCGCAGCAGCACCGCACCCAGCCCGGCCGCCAGCGCTGCAACCAGCATCGGCCGGGTGCGGGTCATCGGGATCATCATCAGCATCAGGGCGATGGTTACCATGAACTCCAGCGACCAGTCGCGCGGGATCACCCCGGCGCCGAGCACCCCGACCAGCACGAACAGCTGCCACAAACACCAGGCCCAGACCGAAGGCGCAATGTAATAGCCCCAGCGCCACTCCGGATCGTCCGATCTGAGCATCTTGTCCGCACCGATGGCGAATACGCCATCGATCAACAGGTAACTGGCGCTCAGGCGACGCGCCCAGCTGTGGCCATGAAACGCGGGCGCAATCGCCGCGCTGAAGATCACGAAGCGCAGGTTGAGCACCAGCGCGGTGAGGAAGATCAGCCACAGCGGTACCCCGGTGGCGATCAGCGGTAGCGTGCCAAGCTGGGCGGTGCCGGCGAAGACGAGCACGTTCATGCCCATGGCTTCGAGCGGGCTCAACCCGATCGAGCGCATGGCGATCCCGGTCACCACGGCCCATGGCACCAGGCCGACCGACAGCGGCAGGAAATCGCGCCAGCCTTCGCGGGCACCGAGGCGGAAAGCGGTAGTCATGTCCACATCCCGAGGAAAAGCGCTCTAGACTAACAGCCCCGACCACCAGCGCCATGCACGCTTGTGCCGAATTCGGCCGTCACACCTTAATGCCTGCTGCCGGGCTTGCGAGGCTTCTTCCTGTGCCCGGTTGATGGCATCATCTATCCATTGATCATCACCATCCCTTCCCATGCGCAGCCCTGCTCCACCTGACAACGAAAGCACGCGCCTCGACAAGTGGTTGTGGGCAGCGCGTTTCTACAAACATCGCAGTGGTGCCACCGAAGCGGTGGACGGCGGCAAGGTGAAACTGAACGGGCTGGCGGTCAAACCCGCGCGCAGCGTGAAACCGGGCGATCAGATCGAAATCACCGTGGCCGATACCCATATCTCGGTCGTGGTGCGCGGCATTGCCGAGAAGCGTGGTCCGGCGAAAGTGGCGCAGGAACTATATGAAGAGTCGGCCGAGAGCATCGCCCGACGCGAGGCTGCGCAGGAGCTGCGACGTTTCGCGGCAACACCCGGGGCCGATCTGCATGGACGCCCGACCAAGCGCGACCGCAGACTGATCCAGCGACTGAAGCACGACTAAACCCGTACGTCCTTGTGGAGGACGGCCGGGCCAAAAAGGAGCATGGCCGCATGGATGCTAGCCCGCCCCCCTCGCCATCACCTGGCACCCTGCCCCGGCTGTCGGCCCAAGGTCGATCCACGCTGGTGACACTGGCAGTTGTGCTGATCGTGATCGGGATGCAGTGGATCGCCTTGCGCCAGTATCGTGCAGTCGAGCTCGAACAGGCCGGCACTGCCTTCGAGCGCATCGTCGATCAATCGACCGTATCCCTGACCCAGCAGACGGCGCAATACCAGAACGCCCTGCTCGGCTTGCGTGCCTTCTACTTTGCCAGCGACAAGGTCACCGCGGCGGAATTCGACCGGTATGTACGCTCTCTCGACATCGAGCACGCCTTGCCCGGTTTGCGCGCCTTCGGCTTCAATCGGGACATCCGCGGTGAGGAACAGCAAGCCTACCTGAGCTGGGTTCGCAGCCAGTTGAGCAAGCACGATCCGGTCTACACCAATTTCGAGATCTATCCCACTGCAACGGGATACCGACACCACGTGGTGGAAAGCATTCACCCCGCACTCGGCAACCTGCGCTCGCTCGGCTATGACCTCCTGAGCAACGATATCCGTCGGCTAACGATCGAGCATGCGCGCAACCGCGGTTTTGCGGCAACCCCACCGATCCGCCTGCAGCAGGCACCGAATGCCATTGCGGTATTGATGATTACCCCGGTATCGATCTCAAACTGGGACGGCACCCATTCCACCCGGAACACGGTGGCAGCCTCCTTCCTTGTGAGCGAATTGGTCAAGACTGCTATCGCCCCCACTCTTCGCAGGCACTTTCACCTGCAGATTACCGACCGGGGGCCGGACGACGAACCCGGCCTGCAGACCGCAGTGCTATACGAGGATGAGCAGGCGATGGTCACCGATCAGCCTTCGCTGCCGCCGCTGATCCGCAGCCACCTGTTTGGCGGACGACGCTGGGAGATGCGCTTCACCCCGCGCGACGCCGACATCGGGTTCATCCCGCCGCCCGTCGTGATCGCACTCCTGATCGGCGGCGCCTTGATGGCAGGCACGATCAGCCATCTTGTCCAACAGCGTATTCGTCGCGCAGCACGCCACCAGGCACTCGCACGCCAGGCATCGGACTGCGTGCTCGAACTCGACGCGAAGGGCGTGGTGCGCAACGCCGACGACTCGGTCAGCCGTATCACCGGTCTTTCCGCGGCCAAATGGCGTGGGCAGGCGCTATGGCAGTCTGTGGCCGAACAGGATGCGGAGGCAGTCGAGCAGGGCTTCCGCGAGGTTCTCGCGCGAGGCGGATCGGTCGCACTGGAGTGCCGCGTACCCGGCCCCGATCCAAAGCCGCGCTGGGTCGAGATCCGCCTCGGCAACCATCTTCAGCGGCGCAACATCGGGGCCCTGCTCGCACAGATATCGGACATCAACACACGGAAGGATGCCGAAGCCGAGATTGCGCGCCTGGCGTTCTTCGACCCCCTGACCCAGCTCCCCAACCGGCGCCTGCTTGAGCAACGGGCCGAGCTGACCTTCAGTGCCGCGCGCCGTCATCGTGGGCGCGCCGCCGTGCTGGTGCTCGATCTCGACGGGTTCAAGCAGATCAACGACCAGGCCGGCCATGCTACCGGCGATGCGGTACTCGCCACCGTGGCCCAAAGGCTGCTCGCCGCCGTGCGCGACAGCGATACCGTGGCACGCCTCGGGGGTGACGAGTTCGTGATCCTGCTCGGTGAGCCGGCCAACGAGGTCGACGTGCGTGCCGCAGCCGCGCGACTGGCGCGCGACATGGCCCTCCCGCTCAATGTCGATGGCCGCAACTGGTTTGTGAGCGCCAGCATCGGTATGGCGATGTACCCCGATCACGGGCTGCGCTTCGCCGAGCTCCTGAGCCTGGCGGACATCGCCATGTATCGCAGCAAACGGAGCGGAAGCGGGCTGAGCACGCTGGCAGACCCACCCGCCGGGGCCGCGCCAGCCTGAACTTTCAGTCGAGCGCCAAAACCAGCGCGACGGGCAGGAACAAAACCGCGGCAACGTTGCCGATCAGCACCATCGAGGCCACTTTCTCCGGCTCCTGATGGTAGCGCTCGGCAAAGATGTAGTTCAGCACCGCCGGCGGTAGCGCACCGAACACCAGCAGCAAGGCTTGCTCCCGCGGCGGCAGGTCGATCAGCAGCATCACACCCCATGCCAGCAACATGCCCGACACCGGGCGTATCACCGCCGCAAACACGCCCAGTCCGATCGAGGTGATCTTCGAATCGGTCAGCCGCACCCCAAGTGCGAACAGCATCAGCGGAATCGCGATATCGCCCAGCATCTTGATCGCCATCATCAGCGGCGGCCACACCTCGAAGCCGGCGATCCCCACCACGAGGCCGACCAGGGTCGCCAGCACCGATGGCACCCGCCACACGTTCGCAACCCGGACATTGTGATCGAGCAGCCACGCACCAAAGGAGAAATGCAGCAGGTTGGAGACCATGAACATCACCACCGCCGGCGCCAGTGCAAGCTCGCCGAAGGCGAGCACCGCCAGCGGCAGACCGAGATTGCCGCAGTTGTTGAACATCTGCGGCGGGACGAAGGTCTTGACCTCGATCCCGGCCATGCGCGCCACGGCCCAGCCCACCGCGCCCGAGCCCAGCACCACCAGCAGGGTGGCGCCGAGCAGGGGCAGATACTCGGTGAGGTGGAACTCCTTGTTTGCCAGCGCCGCGAAAACCAGCGCCGGCACGAACACATCCATGTTGAGCTTGTTCGCGTGCGACAGATCGGGCTTCATCCGCTTGCCGACGAAAAAGCCCAATGCCGTGATCGCAAACAGCGGAAACAGGATGGAGATGATGCGCACCACCATCGGTGCGGTCTCGCTCACAGAACGTAGCGCGCCAGGTCTTCTCGCTCGGCCAGCACCTCGAGTCGGCCGTCGACGTAAGGCGCGTCGATCAGCAGCGTCTCCACGCCCGAACGACCCGCATCGAAGGACACCTCCTCCAGCAGCTTTTCCATCACCGTATATAAGCGGCGCGCACCGATGTTCTCGGTCTTTTCGTTGACCTGAAAGGCGATCTCGGCGAGCCGGCGAATCCCCTCGGGGGCAAACTCGAGCTTCACCCCCTCGGTGGCGAGCAGTGCTTCGTACTGCCGCGTCAGACACGCGTCCGTGCTGGTGAGGATGCACTCGAAATCCCCCACCGACAACGATTCGAGCTCGACCCGGATCGGAAAACGCCCCTGCAACTCGGGGATGAGATCGCTGGGCTTGGACAGATGGAAGGCACCGCTGGCGATGAACAGGATGTGATCGGTCTTGATCATGCCGTACTTGGTGGACACCGTTGTGCCTTCGACCAGCGGCAGCAGATCGCGCTGAACCCCCTGACGCGATACATCGGCCCCCTGCATCTCGGAACGTGCGGCGATCTTGTCGATCTCGTCCAGGAATACGATACCGTTCTGCTCCACGGCCCGCACCGCCTCGGCTTTCACCTCGTCGTCATTGACCATGCGCGCGGCCTCTTCGTCGGCGAGCAGTTTGAGCGCTTCACTGATCTTGAGTTTGCGCGTCTTCTTCTTGCCGCTGCCGAGGTTCTGGAACATGCCCTGGATCTGCTGGGTGAGCTCTTCCATGCCGGGCGGCGCAAAGATCTCGGCCTGCATGCCGGGCGCGGCAAGCTCGATCTCGATCTCCTTGTCGTCGAGTTCGCCCTCGCGCAGCTTCTTGCGAAACTTCTGCCGGGTGGTGGAATCCTGCGGTTCGGTTTCGGTGGCGTTGAAGCCCACTGCCCGCGCCGGCGGCAGCAAGGCGTCGAGCACGCGATCCTCGGCGGCATCCAGCGCACGGTCGCGCACCAGGCGCATCCCGCGCTCACGTCCGTCCTTGATCGCGTTCTCCATCAGGTCGCGAATGATGGTCTCGACATCGCGGCCAACGTAGCCGACCTCGGTAAACTTGGTTGCCTCCACCTTGATGAAAGGCGAATTGGCCAGGCGCGCGAGACGACGAGCGATCTCGGTCTTGCCCACACCGGTCGGGCCGATCATCAGGATGTTCTTGGGCGTGATCTCGCTGCGCAGCGGCTCGGCGACCTGGGCGCGGCGCCAGCGGTTGCGCAAGGCAATCGCCACCGCTTTCTTGGCCCGGTGCTGGCCAACGATGTGCTTGTCGAGTTCGGAAACGATTTCCGGTGGAGTCATCTGGGTCATGGCGGCACTCGAAAATAGGGTTCAGTCCAGCACTTCGATGGTATGGCACTGGTTGGTGTAGATGCAGATGTCGCCGGCGATGGCGAGCGACTTTGCGACCACCTCCTGCGGCGACAGCTCGGTGTTCTCGATCAGCGCACACGCCGCGGCCTGCGCATAGGCGCCGCCGCTGCCGATGGCGACGATGCCCTTCTCGGGCTCGAGCACGTCCCCGTTACCGGTGATCACCAGCGAGTGATCGCGATCGGCCACCGCCAGCATGGCCTCGAGCCGGCGCAGCATGCGGTCGGTACGCCAATCCTTGGCCAGCTCGACCGCACTGCGCAGCAGGTTGCCCTGATGCTTTTCCAGCTTGCTCTCGAAGCGCTCGAACAGGGTGAAGGCGTCCGCAGTGCCTCCGGCAAAGCCGGCCAGGATCTGCCCCTGATGGATGGTACGCACCTTGCGAGCCGACGCCTTGATGACGATGTTGCCGAGCGTGACCTGACCGTCGCCGCCAAGGGCAACCCGTTTGCCGCGACGAACCGAGAGGATGGTCGTGCCGTGATACTGTTCCATGGTATTTCCTTGCCGGAATAAGGGCTGTTCTTCGGGGCCGTTCCCGGTTGATGCGCAAGACGCTTGCCCCGCGAAAACGCGGGCACCTGCGTTGTTCCAGGCACTCAGGGACGCAGCGTCACCTGAGCGACCTGATCAACGCTCATGACCCGCAACAGGGCGCCAACCATCGCATTCACGTTCTGCAGGTTGACGAGTTTACCTTGAGACTGGAGGGTGGCAAGAACGTTGAACAGGGTGCCCGCACCCACAAAGTCGATCCGCCGCAAGCGACTGCAGTCCACCGTGACAAGCTGCCGCGGAGACGCAAAGGCCGCCAGCTTGCGGATGATCTCGTTCGACGAACCGGTCAGCTCACCCTCGAACCGAAAGCTGTCCTCATGCTGTCGGCCATTTTCAAGTGCCGACGCCACCGCCACTGCCTGTTGCTGGACCTTGAACTCCCACGACGGCGGCGATTCCTCGAAGGTAATCGCGTAATCCACCGCGAGATTCTCGAAACGCTCATGCTCCCCGGTGTACTGCAACAACTCGAGCATCAACAGCCAGGCGTCCCGCCCCTCTGGTTTGCCCGCCGTCACCTGCCCCGCAAGCATGTTGACCAGTTGAGATGAATTAAGCATCGACACTTTCACCCGATCCGCAAGCAACTGGACCAGTGTCTTGCGCAGCAGACTGCAACCGGTTTCATCGACCGATCGCAACCGTCCGAGATCGATCCTGATCGACCCGCTCTTGCGCCCGATGACACAGATCTGCTGGAACTGAGGTGCAGCCTGACCAGACAGGCTGCCAGACAGATTGATCAGCGGGGCCGTGTCGGTCCTGCGCCGCTCTGGCTGGGACGAGAGATCCTCCCATGGCGGCGGCGAGCGCTCGAACCGCGTCGCATAATCGAGCACCCGGGATTCGAAGCGTTCGCGCTGACCGGTCAGCCGGTACAGGTCGAGCAGCATCATCCACAGGCCCTCGCCTGCCGTGTTGCCCGCATCGTCGAGCACCGAGTTCAGCACGCGCTCCGCCTCAACCATGTTGTCGTTGGCGTAAAGCACCGCAGCCTCTTCGAAGATCGCCCCGATACCTGCGCCAACCTCCTGCACCTCGACCATGCCCGCGCATTGCGCCAACGCGCGATTCACGTCGCCCCCGGAGAAGTCGAGCGTCGACAACTCGGTTCGCGGCGAAAGTGAATGACGTGCACTGCCACCCGTCGCAGCCGTTGAAGGCTGCCCGGGCGGAACAACGGAAGGTTTCTTGCCGAAAAAGGAAAGCGCCACGCCTGAATCAACCAGAAATAGTGCGGGAGTACGGGATACGACGGAGTTGAAAGGATAGCACTTCAATCCCGGGACTTGCGCATCCGGATGTCACCGCGGCAACCAATCCCCCAGATGGCACCATTCCCGGAGGGAAACGTATGCTTACCTTTTGGAAACACCTTGCCCCCAATGAACCCCTACCCGACACAACTGCTCGGCTAGAATGCTGCGATGCAAACGATTCTTCCGCCAGACGATCCGGTCGCCGCGTCCCGTTTCGTCCTGCCCGTTCGCGTGTACTACGAGGACACCGACGCGGCGGGCGTCGTCTATTACGCCAACTACCTGCGCTTTTGCGAACGTGCCCGCACCGAGTGGCTGCGCGCAATAGGCTTCGAACAGCAACGGATGCTGACGGAAGACGGGCTGGCGTTTGTCGTGCGCTCGGTAAAGGCCGACTATCTTTTGCCCGCACGACTCGACGACGCCCTGACCGTCGTCAGTACGATAAATGTGCTGCAGCGTGCAAGCATGATCTTTGGCCAGAAGATCCTGCGCAGCAGCGAACTTTTGTTCGCCGCCGACGTCAGGATCGCCTGTGTAGACTGGAACCGCGGCAAACCCGCTCCGATTCCGGCCGCTGTCCGCTCCCAACTTGAAAAACTCCAATCCACATGAACGTCACTCACGACCTGTCCATTCTCAGCCTGATCAGCCAGGCCAGCGTACTTGTCCAGCTGGTCATGGCCCTGCTCCTTACCCTGTCGCTGATGTCGTGGTACTGGATTTTTCGCAAGTCGTTCAGAATCCGCGCCGAGCGCGCCAAGACCACCGAGTTCGAGCGCGACTTCTGGAGCGGCGGCGACCTCAACGTGCTGTTTCAGGCCGCCAGTGCCGGTCGCCACCAAAGCGGCGGCATGGAACGGATCTTCGAATCCGGCTACCGCGAGTTCACCAAGCTTCGTGCCAAGAGCCACGACCACACCGCCACCATCGACGGCGCACGGCGTGCGATGCGGGCTACGTATCAGCGCGAGATGGACGATCTTGAAGCTCACCTCGCCTTTCTTGCCTCGGTCGGCTCGGTCTCGCCCTACATCGGCCTGCTCGGTACCGTATGGGGCATCATGAACTCCTTCCGCGGTCTGTCCAATGTCGGCGCCGCCACCCTCGCCCAGGTCGCACCCGGTATCGCCGAGGCGCTGATTGCCACTGCGATCGGCTTGTTCGCCGCCATCCCGGCAGTGGTCGCCTACAACCGTTTCGCCCATGACATCGATCGCGTCGGGATCCGTTTCGAGAGCTTCATCGAAGAGTTCTCCAACATCCTGCAGCGCCACCTGCGCTGAGCGGAAGGAAAGCCATGCGCCAGCGCCGCCTGATGAACCAGATCAACGTCGTGCGTTATATCGACGTGATGCTGCTGCTGCTCGTCATCTTCATGGTCACCGCGCCGATGGTCCAGTCGGGCAGCATCGACGTGCCGTCGGCCGGCCCGCTGTCTGCACCGTTGGCAGAAGCGATGGTGATCGAAGTCCGCAAGGACGGCACCCTCGCACTGCGCGCGAGCAGCAATGCAGCGCCCAAAGCGGTGTCGAGCATCGAGTTCCAGCGTGAGATGAAGCAAGCGATCGAGCGCAACCCCGACCAGCCCTTTCTGGTGGCAGCCAGCAGCGAGCTGCCCTATCAGAAGGTGATCGACATCCTCGAGTCGGCCCGCGAGCTCGGGGTCAGGAAGATCAGCCTGCAGACGAGATCGGGCAGCCGGAGCCAATGAAAGATCGCGCAAGCCCGCAGGAGTCGCCGGGAAAAATCGCCTCGCTGGCACTGACCTTCGCGGTGCACGTCGGCCTGGCCCTGTTCCTGTTCTTCGGCGTCAACTGGCAAAGTCAGCCACCGGCCTCGCTCGAGGTCGAACTGGTCGCGCCACCGCCGAGCCGGCCGACGCCGACACCCGTCGTTCAGCCCGAGCCAAGGAAGCCCGAGCCGCCCAAACCGGAACCGAAGCCCGAACCGAAGCCCGAACCAAAACCGGAACCAAAGCCCGAACCGCGGCCCGAGCCCCCAAAGCCGGTCGCCAAACCCGAAATTGCCACCAAGGCACCGGAAAAGAAGCCCGAACCGCCGAAACCCGAACCCAAGAAGCCCGAGCCAAAACCCGAGCCCAAGCCCGAACCGAAGAAACCTGAGCCACCGAAGCCCGAACCCAAAAAGCCCGAGCCCCCCAAACCGGAGCCGAAAAAGCCGGAACCCGCCAAACCCGTCGTTCCGCCGCGGGACGACTACATGGCAAAGCTGCTCGAACAGGAACAGGAGCGCGCCAAGGTGGAGGGTATGATGCGCGAGGACGCCACCCGTGCCGCTGCTGCGCGCAGCAAGGGCGCGATTGACGCCTATCAGAACGCAATCCGGACCAAGGTGCGCGGCAACCTGCTCAGCCCACCGGGACTGAGCGGAAATCCGGAAGCGGTGTTCGAGGTCGACCAGCTGCCCACGGGTGAAGTCCTGGTAATCCGGCTCAAGCGCTCGTCGGGCATTCCTGCACTGGATGACGCTATCGAGCGCGCGATCCGCCGTTCCAGTCCGCTGCCCCTGCCAACCCAACGGGAACTTTTTCAGCGAACGCTGGAACTGAAGTTTCGTCCACTGGAAGAATAAGCACGCCCTATGGCTATAATCGATAATATTGCTGTGCACCACACCATGACCAAGATACTTGCCCACGCCCGCCTGCTGCTTGCCGCCACCCTCGCCTTCGTTGCGCTGGGTGCACAGGCACAGCTGTCGATCGAGATCACCGGCTCCGGCGCATCGCGCTTTCCGGTCATCATCCCGGTGTTCGAGAACGAGAGCAGCCTGTCACGCGGCGTGTCCGACGTGGTGCGCGCCGACCTCGAACGCAGCGGTCTGTTCAACCTGATTGATATCGGCCCGGTCACCGTCCCCGAATCGCGCGTACCCGATCTCGCGGCAATGCGCGGTCGCGGCGCCGATGCGGTGCTGGCCGCCTCCATCCTGCCGCAGCCCGATGGTCGCTACGACGTCCGTTTCCGACTGTACGACACCCAGAAGCAGACCGAGCTCGGCGCGATGTCGCTGCGCATGGCACCCGCGCAAAACCGTCTCACCGCACATCGCATTGCCGACTTCGTCTATGAGAAGCTGACCGGCCAGCCCGGCTACTTCGCCACCCGTATCGCCTACGTGGTCAAGAGCGGCGCGCGCTACGAACTGCAGATTGCCGACGCCGACGGCATGAACGCGCAGGCCGCACTGGTTTCGCGCGAACCGATCATCTCGCCCTCATGGTCACCTGACGGCCAGCGCCTGGCTTATGTCTCGTTCGAAGCCAAGAAACCGATCGTGTATGTACACACCCTGGCGACCGGCCAGCGTCAGGTGGTGGCCAACTTCAAGGGCTCCAACTCGGCACCGACCTGGTCGCCCGACGGCGGACAGCTCGCGGTGGTGTTGACCAAGGACGGCCAGTCCCAGATGTACGTGCTCAACGCCGACGGCTCGGGTGTGCGCCGGCTCGCGAGTTCGTCGGGGATCGACACCGAACCGGCCTGGTCGCCCGACGGCCAGTGGATCTATTTCACCTCCGATCGCGGCGGCAGTCCGCAGATCTATCGCATTCCGGCCGGCGGCGGCAGCGCCCAGCGGGTCAGCTTTGAAGGCAATTACAACGTCACCCCGCGCCTGTCGCCGGATGGCAAGTTGCTGGCCTTCATCACCCGCAACAACGGTCGCTTCCAGGTCGCAGTGCAAGACATCGCCAGCCGCCAGACCACGATCCTCACCGATTCGGCACGTGACGAATCCCCAAGCTTCGCGCCCAACGGCCGCATGATCCTCTACGCCACCGAAAGCGGTGGTCGCGGGGTGCTGGCGGCCGTGTCATCCGACGGCCGGGTGAAGCAACGCCTTTCGGTGCAGGCTGCTGATGTGCGGGAACCCGCCTGGGGCCCGATACAGAAGTAATTCCTATGCTGTCCGCTTCACAATCAAAACTGGAGATACATCCATGAACAAACTGCTGCTGCCCGCTCTTTTGTCTGTCCTGCTTGCCGCTTGCTCGAGCACCGGCACCGATGCCACCGGCGCCAAGGTCGAAGACCGTACCGGCGCTGGTGCCGGCGTTGCCACCGTGACTGCCCCCGGCATGTCCGGTACCGGCATCGCCGCGCTGACCGACCCGAACAACATCCTGTCCAAACGCAGCGTGTTCTTCGACTACGACAGCTTCATCATCAAGGCCGAAGCCAAGCCGCTGATCGAAGCCCACGCCCGTTTCCTGGTGCAGAACCCGCAGATGAAGGTGCTCGTCCAGGGCAATACGGACGAACGCGGTAGCCGTGAGTACAACCTTGCCCTCGGCCAGAAGCGTGCCGACTCCGTCCGTCAGGCCCTGAGCCTGCTGGGCGCCAAGGAAGTGCAGATCGAGTCCGTCAGCCTCGGCGAAGAAAAGCCCCGTTGCACCGACGCATCCGAAGCTTGCTACGCCGAGAATCGCCGCAGCGACATCCTGTACTCGGGTGAGTTCTGATGAAACGACTCCTGCCACTGGCGGCGCTTGCCGCATTGTCACTGGCCGGGCCCGCGCAAGCGGGTCTGTTCGATGATACGGAGGCCCGTCAACAGGTCATCAACCTGAGGCAGGAGCTGGAGAACCGGCTCGAGACGTCCAATCGCGGACAACTCGAGCTGGCCAACCAGAACGAGCAACTGCGCGGCGAAGTCGCTCGCCTGCGCGGTCAGCTCGAAGTACTGCTGAACGAGGTCGAAACCCTCAAGCAGCGCCAGCGTGATTTCTATGTCGATCTCGATACCCGCATGCGCCAGCTCGAGACTGCTGCCCCCCCCGCGGCGCAAATCAGCGCCGACCCGGCGGCCGAAACCGCCGCCTATGAGGCCGCGCTAAACCTGCTCAAGGACGGCAAGGCCCGCGAAGCCCTGACCGCCTTTGAGAGCTTCATCACCCAGTACCCCGATAGCGGCAGTACCCCGGGCGCCTATTTCTGGGCCGGCAATGCCGCGCTGCAGGCCAAGGAAGTCGCCTCGGCCGGCCGTCACTTCAATACCGTCCTCGGCAAGTGGCCCAACGACGTCGTCGCCCCCGACGCCATGCTCGGACTGGCGAACAGCCAGCAGGCCATGGGCGACGCCAGAACGGCCCAGCGCACCTTGCAGTCCCTGATCGAACGCTATCCGACGTCCAATGCGGCCCAGGCTGCAAAGCAGCGCCTGGCCAAGCCCTGAACGATGGTGGCAGTGCAAACCCTTGATCGAGCCGTGAAACTGCGGCTCACCGAGATCTTTGCCTCCCTGCAGGGCGAATCCACCCGAGTCGGCCTGCCAACCGTGTTCGTCCGCCTGACCGGCTGCCCGCTGCGTTGCACCTGGTGTGATACCGCCTACGCCTTTCAGGGCGGCGAATCGGTCACCCTGCAAGCGGTGCTCGACGAAGTCGCCCGTCACGGCCTGCCCACGGTGTGTGTGACCGGCGGCGAGCCGCTGGCGCAGAAGGCCTGTTTGCCGCTGCTGAACGCGTTGTGCGACGCCGGCTATTCCGTTTCGCTCGAAACCAGCGGCGCGCTCGACATCGGCGCGGTCGACCCGCGCGTGTCGCGCATCATGGATCTCAAGGCCCCCGGGTCGGGTGAAGTGGCAAAGAATCGATACGAGAACATCGCCCTGCTCAACGCAGCCGACGAGGTCAAGATCGTGCTCGCCGACGAAGCCGACTACGTCTGGGCCAGCCAGCAAATCGCCGATCACCAGCTTGCCCGACGCTGCACCGTGCTGCTGTCGCCGGTCGCTGGCGAACTCGATCCCGCGCGGCTCGCCGAGTGGATCGTGCGTGATCGCCTGCCGGTAAGGTTCCAGCTGCAGCTCCACAAACTCCTGTGGGACGATGCACGCGGCCGCTGATCCCGCCCCCGGTTCCTGCCCTCATCGTTCACAATCCGGTATTGCATCACCAGCACCACCCAGCCTTTTCGGAACCCTGTCCATGACTACCACGCCCCGTGCCGTCGTCCTGCTCTCGGGCGGCCTCGACTCCGCAACCTGCCTCGCCATCGCGCGCGACGCGGGCTTCGAAACCTATGCTCTGTCGGTCGCCTATGGCCAGCGCCACGTCGCCGAGCTGACCGCATCCAAACGCGTCGCCGAGGCCCTCGGTGCGCAGGAACATCGTCTGGCGCGGGTCGAGCTGGGCCAGTTCGGCGGCTCGGCACTGACCGACCCGGGTATTGCGGTACCGGAAGGCGGAGACACCAAGGGCATCCCGGTCACCTATGTTCCCGCCCGCAATACCGTGATGTTGTCGATCGCGATGGCCTGGGCCGAAGTACTGGAGGCGCGCGACATCTTTGTCGGGGTCAACGCGGTGGACTACTCCGGCTACCCCGACTGCCGCCCTGCCTTCATCGATGCCTTCCAGACCATGGCCAACCTGGCTACCAAAGCGGGCGTCGAAGGCCACGGTCTGCGCATCCATGCTCCGCTCATCGATCTTTCCAAGGCCGACATCATCCGCCGCGGCGCCGCGCTCGGTGTCGACTACAGCCTGACAGTGTCGTGCTACCAGGCCGACGACAGCGGTCGCGCCTGCGGTCTGTGCGACGCCTGCCGCCTGCGCCGGGCCGGCTTCGAAGCGGCGGGCCTCCCCGACCCCACCCCCTACCAATACCGAACCAGCTGATTTCCAATAGAATCACGGCTCGCCCTGCTCCGGACCCCGCATGATGGAAGAACCCCTGGTCGCCGCCACCACCATCACCTCGCTCGCCTTCGCGATCGGTATCGTGTTCGGTTTCGTCGGTAACAAAACCAATTTCTGTACCCTGGGCGCGGTATCCGACATCGTCAATATGGGCGACTGGAGTCGCATGCGCATGTGGATGCTCGCCATCGCGGTTGCCGTGCTAGGCACCGCGGTGCTGGGCCTGACCGGGCTGTTCGATGTCTCGAAGTCGATCTATACCGGCAGCAAGCTGATCTGGTTGTCGAGCATTGTCGGCGGCACCTGCTTTGGCATCGGCATGACGCTTGCGTCCGGCTGTGGCAGCAAGACGCTGATCCGGATCGGTGGCGGCAATCTCAAGTCGCTGGTGGTGTTCGTTTTTCTCGGTATCGGCGCCTACATGACGATGCGTGGCCTGTTCGGGGTGTGGCGGGTGCGCTTTCTCGACTCTGTCGCCATCGAACTGCCACATGGCCAGGACATCCCGTCCTTCATCGCCAGTGCAGGCATGGCGCCCGAAACCGCGCTACTAGCCGCGGCAACCGTAATCGGCGGCGGTCTGCTGGTGGCCGCACTCTCAAGCCGCGAGGCCTGGCGCAGCGACGTTCTGATCGGCGGCATCGTTATCGGCAGTCTTACGCTTGTCGGCTGGTATGTATCCGGTCACCTCGGTTTTGTCGCCGAACACCCGGAAACGCTTGAGGAGGCCTTCATCGGCACCAACAGCGGCCGCGCCGAATCGCTTACCTTCGTCGCCCCGGTGGCGTACACGCTGGAACTGCTGATGTTGTGGAGCGACAGCAGCCGGGTGCTTACCTTCGGCATCGCCAGCGCACTGGGCGTGATCGTGGGCTCGGCGCTTTACGCCCTGTTCAGCAAGGGCTTCCGCCTCGAGGGATTTCGTGACCCGGATGACCTGATTCGCCACATCGTCGGCGCAGTGTTGATGGGTTTTGGTGGCGTCACCGCCTTCGGCTGCACCATCGGCCAAGGCATCACCGGCTTTTCTACGCTGGCGCTTGGCTCCATCCTCACCACAGCGGCGATCATCGCCGGCGCCGCGGCAACGATGAAGATCCAGTACTGGCTGATGATGCGCGAAGGCTGATTACGCCTGGCCTAGCGCGCGAGCAGCATCACCAGTTCGTCGAGCGAGTACTGCGGCTCAAGACAGGTCGTCCCGCTGCACACCCAGGCACACGTCCGACCGGAATACGATTTGTCGAGCACGGGCGGGAGCTGCTGCTCGCCGGGAGGGATCGCGAACACCAGGGCGTCTGGCAGATGCAGTGCGGCGAGCCGGCGTTGCCAGTGCTCAAGTTCGTCCGCCGGCCCGCGCAACACGATCAGCGTCGGCGGCACCAGTTGCTCCTCCAGGGCCATGATGAGGCTGGCGCAGCCACCGGGTTTGCTGCCCAGCACCCCGTAGAAGGCCTGCAGACACCGCTCCGCCGCGGCCAGGTAGCGGGTTTCTCCCGTCATGTGACCGAGACGGGTGAGGACGCGCGCAGCCGCGCCATTCCCAGAGGCCGTGGGGCTGTCGTGAATCGGCTTGGGACGCTGAATCAGGGCCTCGTGATCGTGCCGGGTAAAGAAGAATCCGCCCGCGTCGCGGTCCTCGAAGCAGTCGAGCAGGGCGTCGGCCAACTCTTCAGCAAACGCCAGGTCCTCTGATTCGAAGCGGGTCTGCAGGCTCTCGATCAGGGCCTCGATCAGGAAGGCATGATCGTCGAGGTAGGCATTGAGCCGTCCCGGCCCGCCGGCACTGGTGGCCAGCAGCCGGCCATCGCTCCACAAATAGCTGCGGATGAAGGTCAACGCGCGCCGCGCCGAAGCGTGCCAGTCGGGGCGACCGAACACGCGTGCGGCGCGCATCATGGCGGCGATCATCAGCGCATTCCAGCTGGTCAGGATCTTGTGGTCGAGAGCGGGCGGCACCCGTGCGCCACGCAGCGCAAGCAGACGGCCACGCGCCTCGTCCATGCTTGCGAACGCATCTTCCGGCGCCATACAGAGCTCGCGGGCCACCACATCGAGCGGGCGGACGACCGCGAGATGCCAGCGGCGGCCTTCGAAGTTGGGCGGCGCGTCGAGGCCGTAGTGACGCTCGACAACGGCATAGACATCCGGCGCCAGGCAGGCACTGAGCTCGTCGCGGTCCCAGACATAGAAGCGCCCCTCCTCCCCCTCGGCATCAGCGTCGAGGGCGCTGTAATAACCACCTTCGGGTGCCTGCATCTCGCGCATCACCCAGCCGGCGGTATCCTCGACCACGCCGCCGAACAGGGGATTGCCGTCAAGCTGCCAGGCGTCGACATACAATCCGAGCAGGGGGCCATTGTCGTAGAGCATTTTCTCGAAATGAGGAATCAGCCAGCGCTCGTCGGTGCTGTAGCGGTAGAAGCCTCCACCAAGCTGGTCGTACAGCCCCCCTTCGGCCATCCGTTGCAGGGTGAGCAATGCCATGTCGCGCGCTTCTCCGTCGCCAGTGCTGCGATAGCGCCGGAGCAGGAACTCGAGATCGGTAGGATGGGGAAATTTCGGCGCCATCCCGAAGCCACCAAAGCGCGCATCAAACCCTGCCCCCAACATCTGGCGCAGTGCGGCGGGCGGCTGCGGACCGAAGTCGGAATGGTGCCCACCGCCTCCCACGCCGGCAGCGCGGCCGAGCGCGGCACGCAATACGGCATTCTGGTCCTCGATCGCCTGCCGCTTGGTGGCGAAGGCTTCTGCGATCCGCTGCAAGACCTCGCCAAAGCCGGGCAGGCGATAGCGTGAGGTAGTGGGAAAATAGGTGCCGCCAAAAAAAGGCGTGCCGTCGGGCGTGAGAAACATCGTGAGCGGCCAGCCACCACTGCGCTGCGCGAGCATCTGATGGGCACTCTGGTAGATCTGGTCGAGGTCGGGTCGCTCCTCGCGGTCGACCTTGATGTTGATGAACAAGCGGTTCATCAGGGCAGCGACCGCCTCGTCCTCGAAGGACTCGTGCGCCATCACGTGGCACCAGTGACAGGCAGAGTAGCCGATGGACAACAGGATCGGACGATCGAGCCGGTGCGCAAGCGCAAGTGCCTCCGCGCACCAGGGCCACCAATCGACCGGATTGTCTGCATGCTGCTGCAGATAAGGGGAGGTTTCTGAACCAAGTCGGTTGGGCATGGGTGGCACCTGCGGGCAGAGGACGGCAATCGGAACGCCACGTTCAGGCAGACGGCAGGTCCGGCGCCCCTGCCTCGCGATCACGGGGTGTCTGAACTCGACAAAAAAGCGCCGATAAAGGTTCCGTGCAAGCGCACGTCATCGCCAGCGGCACGAATGGCCGTATCGCCGGAACCATTGAGCATGACACGGACGATATCCCGATCGTGCCCTCTCGAGATCGAGTTGTGGCGCTCGCGGATCGATCCTGCCCAAGACCGGGAGGAACCTGCCTTCCTCACTAGCTGGCGCGTGCAGATACCGCATTTAGTATATTCAATCAAAAACAAAGGCACCAATGGTAGGTTGAGCTTGCCCGCACCTGGCTCGAGACACTACACTGCCGCTAGCGCTGGTTTCCCGAGAAGGGAACGCAAGAGGGAATCCGGTAAGGATGATTGCATGTCATCCGAAGCCGGAGCTGCCCCCGCAACTGTTGTCGGCGAGTCCCGCACGGCACGATGCCACTGGGAAATTACCCCCGGGAAGGCGCGTGCAGGACCTTGACCCGCAAGCCAGGAGACCTGCCAGCGCATATTTTCCTTCAACCGGGGCGGGGTGTTCCCAGTGGAGCGCCCTTGCCTGCGCGCTGTCCCGATGGCTTCCTGCCCTCTGGTCGTCATGTGCCCGGCCGCGGTCTTCACTGCAGGCTCATCCACCCCCACGACTCGACGGGGACCTTCGATGAGTATCGCAGCAGACACCAACAAGCAGACCATTCAGCCTGCCACCCGACATCTGGATATGGATCACGTCATCTTCGCGCTCGCGGGGGTGCAGGTCATCCGCCGCAACGGCGCGGTGGTCGCTTTCGACCCGGGCAAGATCAGGACCGCGATGAGCAAGGCCTTCCTCGCCGTCGAGGGTCGCCAGGGCGCCGAGTCCGCTCGCAGCCGAGATCTCGTCGCCCACCTCACCGGCACCGTGGTCCAGGCCCTGACCCGCCGCCTGCCCGATGGCGGCATGCTCCACATTGAAGACATCCAGGATCAGGTCGAGCTCGCCCTGATGCGTTCAGGCGAACATGATGTCGCCCGCGCCTACGTGCTCTATCGCGAACGCCGCAGCGCCGAACGCGCGTCCCGGAAGGCCGCGCAAAGCGCAGCCGAGGGCGAACCGGTGCTGCATGTCACCGACGGCAACCAGCGCCGGCCACTGGACCGCGCCGCCCTGCTCGCCAACTGCCGCGAGGCCTGCGCCGGGCTCACCGAGGTCAGTCCCGAGACGGTCCTCGAACATACCCTCGCCAACCTCTACGACGGCGTGCCGCTTAGCGCGGTACGTCAGTCGCTGGTGCTGGCTGCACGCACCCTGATCGAACGCGAGCCGGACTACGGCCGTGTCGCCGCCCGCCTGCTGCTGGCGGCGATCCGGGTCGAGACGCTCGGCCGCGAATGCACCCAGGCCGACATGGCCGCCGGCTATGCCGAGTACTTCCCCCTGGCGATCCGGCGCGGCATCGAGGCCGAGCTGCTCGATCCGCGCCTGGCCGAATTCGACCTCGCGCGCCTGGCTGCCGCGCTCGACGCCAACGCCGACCTGCGCTTCGACTATCTCGGTCTGCAGACCCTGTACGACCGCTATTTCCTGCACATCGACGAGGCCCGCATCGAGCTGCCACAGACCTTCTTCATGCGGGTGGCGATGGGCCTCGCCATCAACGAGATCGATCGCGAGACACGCGCGATCGAGTTCTATCGCCTGCTGTCGTCCTTCGACTTCATGAGCAGCACACCGACCCTGTTCAACAGCGGCACCCGCCACCCTCAGCTGTCGTCGTGCTACCTGACCACGGTGGCCGACGAGCTCGAGGGCATCTTCCAGTCGATCAAGGAAAACGCGCTGCTGCAGAAGTACGCTGGCGGCCTGGGCAACGACTGGACCCCGGTGCGCGCGCTCGGCAGCCGGATCAAGGGCACCAACGGCAAGAGCCAGGGCGTGATTCCCTTCCTCAAGGTGGTCAACGACACCGCGGTGGCGGTGAACCAGGGCGGCAAGCGCAAGGGCGCGGTGTGCGCCTACCTGGAAACCTGGCACCTCGACATCGAGGAATTCCTCGAACTACGCAAGAACACCGGCGACGAGCGCCGCCGCACCCACGACATGAACACCGCCAACTGGATTCCGGACCTGTTCATGAAGCGGGTAATGGAGAACGCCCCATGGACGCTGTTCTCGCCGGTCGAGGTTCCCGACCTGCACGATCGCTTCGGCAGCGATTTCGAGGCCGCCTACGCAGCCCACGAAGCGCGCGCCGCACGCGGCGAGATCCGCCTGTTCAAGACCCTGCCCGCGGTGCAGTTGTGGCGCAAGATGCTGACCATGCTGTTCGAGACCGGTCATCCCTGGATCACGTTCAAGGATGCCTGCAACCTGCGCTCGCCGCAGCAGCATGTCGGCGCGGTGCACAGCTCCAACCTGTGCACCGAGATCACCCTCAACACCTCCGACACCGAGACCGCAGTGTGCAACCTCGGCTCGGTGAGCTTGCCCGCCCACCTGAAGCAGGATGCCGATGGGCGGTGGACGTTCGACCACGACAAGCTGATTCGCACCGTGCGCAGCGCGATGCGCATGCTCGACAACGTGATCGACATCAACTTCTACGCCACCCCCAAGGCACGCACCGCCAACGTCCGCCACCGCCCGGTGGGGCTGGGCATCATGGGCTTCTCCGATGCGCTGCACGTGCTGGGGCTGGCCTACGCCTCCGATGCAGCAGTCGAATTCGCCGACCGCTCGATGGAAGCGGTGTGCCATGCCGCCTACTGGGCCTCGACCGAGCTCGCCGAGGAGCGCGGGCGCTATTCCAGCTACCGCGGCAGCCTGTGGGATCGCGGCATCCTGCCGCAGGACAGCATCGCGCTGCTCGCCGAGGGCCGTGGCCGCCTGCGCGCCGAGGGCAACGCAGGCGGCGCGCTGGTCGAGGTCGAGCGCTCGTCCGCGCTCGACTGGGGTCCGCTGCGCGAGCGCATCGCCCGGCACGGCATGCGCAACTCCAACTGCGTGGCGATCGCGCCGACCGCGACCATCTCCAACATCATCGGGGTGTCGGCCTCGATCGAGCCCGACTACCAGAACCTGTACGTCAAATCCAACCTGTCGGGCGAGTTCACCGTGGTCAACGCCTGGCTCGCACGCGAACTCAAGGCGCTCGGTCTGTGGGACGAAGTCATGGTGGCCGACCTCAAGTACTTCGACGGCATGCTCGGCCCGATCGACCGCATTCCGGCCGAACTGAAGGCGCGCTACGCCACCGCGTTCGAGATCGACCCGACGTGGCTGATCGAAGCCGCCTCACGCCGGCAGAAGTGGATCGATCAGGCGCAGTCGCTCAACCTCTACCTCGCTGCCCCGTCCGGACGCAAGCTCGACGAGATCTACCGGCTGGCCTGGCTGCGCGGGCTCAAGACCACCTACTACCTGCGCACCCTGGGCGCCACCGCAATGGAGAAGACCACCGCTCACGGCAGCACGGCCACCGCCGGACCCACCGATGCCGCACCCCGCGCGTGCTCGATACTCGATCCAGAATGCGAGGCCTGCCAATGAACGCCCTCTTCAACGACTGGGATCTGCCCGCGCCGCCACCGCGCACCAACACCTTGTCGTCGGTCACCTTGTCGTCGGCCGATCCCGCCGCCCGTCCGCCTGCTCCGGGCGATGCACCCGACGGCGCCCCGATCGTGGTGGCTGGGGCTACTCCCGCGGCGCTCGCGATCGGCGCGGAGCCCCTTTCCGCGCTCGCCCTGGCCCCCGTGCGCGCGGCCGACAAGCGCATCGTCAATGGCAAGGCCGACATCAACCAGCTCGCCCCGTTCAAGTACCCGTGGGCGTGGGAGTTCTTCCTCAACGCCAACAAGAACCACTGGACCCCGCTCGAGATCTCGATGGCGCAGGACGTACACGACTATCACCACAAGCTCACCGCGACCGAGCGTCATGTGTTCGAGAACGTGTTGTCCTATCTCACCACCTCCGACATCCTGGCGATGCGCAACATCGGGCTGGCGGTGATGGAGAAGATGAGCGCGCCCGAGCTGCAGATCTACCAGGCCCGCCAGGTGTACGAGGAAGCGCTACACACCTGGACCTACCAGCACTGCATCGAGAGCCTCGGGCTGGACCAGCAGGAGATCTACAACCGCTACCGGGTGGTACCGGCGATCCACGGCAAGATCGCGCTCGCCAACCGCCGCCTGGAGCGGATCATGCGCTCCGACTTCGACCTGACGAACCGCGACAACCTGCACGAGTTCGCCCTGTCCTACCTGTTCTTCGCCGGCATCTTCGAGGGCTGCTGGTTCTACAACGGCTTCTCGCCGATCTTCGCCCTGCAGCGGCGCGGGCTGATGAAGGGCACCGCCGAGCAGCTGCAATACATCATGCGCGACGAGGTCCTGCACTGCGCCTTCGGCATCCGCGTGGTACGCACGCTGCTCGCCGAGGAGAACCTGCAGCTCGATCCCGCCGCCCTCGCCCGCCTGTGGGAAGAGGCCGAGGCCGCCGAACAGGCCTACGCCAGCTTCCTGCTCGCAGAGCCCATCCTCGGCTATTCGGCCGCCCAACACATGGGCCAGTTCCACTTCGTCGCCAACCGCCGCGCCCGCCAGCTCGGCATCGCCGAGCCCTTTCCCGGCGCCGAGAATGTGCTGCCGTGGCTCGACGAACAGGCCAATATGCGCAAGGAGAAGAACTTCTTCGAGACCCGGGTGACCGAGTATCAGACCGGTGGGGCGCTAGCCTGGGATTGACGGAGACCAACGATCCGCTCCCGGATGGGCGATTTCGGCACCGGCACTCGAGCAGTGGCTTCAGGCGCACGTCAATTGGCAGGCCTGCACGCCTGCCAATTGACGAACGAAGCCCGACGGAGCATTTCGAGCAGATGCGCTGCAAGACGCGCCAACACGCTGACAAACGGAAAAAGCGCAATTTCATTGACGCAGGGGGGCTCCGCCGTTAGAATAACGGGCTCTTTCGGGGTCGTTAGCTCAGTTGGTAGAGCAGCGGACTTTTAATCCGTTGGTCGCGTGTTCGAGCCACGCACGGCCTACCAAGAAAATCAGGGAGATAGCCGGACCTTGGTCCGGCTATTTTTCTATCGAATCCGTTGTTTGCTCCGGTTTTTGGTCCATTCCCGGCGCCCAAACCTGCCCGGACCCACCGCTTGCGCGTCTGTATCGATCCGGCAAGCGACACCACCGCGGTTCAGCCACATCGGCCGCCAGTAGCGCGACGCGCGTACGCCTCACCCCTCGCGTCGCCCTCCCCTGCCGCATTGCGAGCAGGGGTTGCCATCGAAACACAAGACGCTCGGCCCGCTGAACACCGTGCCGATTTAACCAGACACCGCCCGCGCCACCCGCGCCGGTAGAAAACTGGAACAAAGCTTGCCAAGGCGGTGGCGAGCCATGGCCGACCTGTCCCTGCTACCGCAGGTAAAGTCTGCCGCACCCAATAGGAGCCAAACATGGCCAAGGAAGAACTGATTGAAATGCAGGGCACCGTTGACGAGGTCCTGCCCGATGCCCGCTACCGTGTCACGCTGGAAAACGGTCACAAGCTGATCGCCTACTCCGGTGGCAAGCTGCGCAAGCACCACATCCGGATTATTGCCGGCGACAAGGTCTCGCTCGAAATGTCGCCCTACGACCTGAGCAAGGGCCGGATCACCTTCCGCCACATGCCGGGTCGTCAGCCGATGGCATCTGCAGGGGCGCGCTAAGTCCCCAGCCCCTGGCAACAGGGGCTCCCTTAGCCCCGAACCCCTGGTAACAGGGGCTGCAACACCTGAACCAGTACCAGGCGCAATCAACCAGGCACCAGCACGATGCACATCTGGGTCGATGCCGATGCATGCCCGACCGTGATCAAGGACATCCTGTTCCGTGTCGCTGAGCGCGCCAGTCTGCAGCTCACCCTCGTCGCCAACCAGTTTCTGCGCACTCCGCCATCGCCGCGTGTCCGCATGGTGCAGGTACCCGCTGGCTTCGACGAAGCAGACAAATACATCGCCGGCCACGTCAGCGCAGGCGATCTCGTGATCACCGCCGACATCCCGCTTGCAGCCGAAATCGTCGGCAAGGATGCGCACGCGCTCAGCCCGCGCGGCGAACTCTACGGCAAGGAAAACATCCGTGAACTGCTCGACCTGCGCAACTTCATGGATACCCTGCGCAACACCGGGGTGGACACCGGCGGCCCGCCCGCCTTCAGTCAGGGCGACCGGCAAAGCTTCGCCAACCGCCTCGACCGCTTTCTGCGCCAGCGCTAGGCCAATGCCCCAGGTCACCTAGGCCTGCATCGCAATCCGCCCACCGGCACGACGTCACAGTCGGGTGCCGGCGGCTGCGCTAAACTCGCCGGACTGCAATCCACCCACTCCACGTCCGGCTCATGTCACGGCTTCGCCACCACCTCCAACTCCTGTGCCTGTTGCTGTCCATGGCTCTGCCCGTGGCGGCATCCGCCGGTGACGCGCTGCGCGTGCTGACCTGGCCGGGTTACGCCGATGCCGACGTGGTCAAGGTATTCGAGCAGCGCACCGGCAGCAGGGTCGAGGTGACCCTGATTGATTCAGACGAAGCACTGTGGCAGCGGATCAGCAGCCGGGATGCCGCCGATTTTGACGTCTTTGCGGTGAACACCGCCGAACTGCAGCGCTACATCGAGAGTGGGCTCGTGGTCCCGATCGACAGCGCGGCGATACCCAACCGCGCCCTGCAACTGCCGCAGTTCAGTGACCCGGACGCGGTGCCCGGCATCATGCGTGATGGCAAGCTGTTCGCGGTTCCCTACACCTATGCAGAGATGGGGCTGATCTACGACCGCAAGCAGATCAGCGAGGCACCTGATTCGATCACCGCGCTGTGGGACCCGCGTTATCAGGGAAAAGTACTCGTCTACAACGGTGGCTCGCATAACTTTTCCCTCGCCAGCCAGGCACTCGGCCATCCCACACCGTTCCAGCTTCGTGAAGAGGACTGGCCAGCCGCAGTGGACAAGCTCATCGCCTTGCGGCGCAACGTGCTCTCGTTCTACACCCAACCAGATGAATCAGCCGAGCTGTTTGTGAGTCGGGGAGCGGCGCTGCTGTTCGCCAACTATGGCTCGCAGCAACTCAAGTTGCTACAGGTGGCAGGCGCCGATGTCGGATATGTCATCCCGAGGGAAGGGGCGCTGGCGTGGCTGGATTGCTGGGCCGTCACCCGCGGAGTCAAAAACAAGACCCTGGCCGAGGCGTGGATCAACTATCTGCTGGAGCAAGGGCCCGGCGAGGTGCTCACCGCTCGCCACGGACTCGCTACCACCACGTCTCAACCCTCCCACCAGGAAGGCAGTGGCCGCCTTGTATGGCTGGAACCGGTGGAGAATACCGAGCGCAGAATCCGGCTGTGGGAGCGGATCGTGTCTGGGGATCGCGCTTCCCGGGTATTGGCCCCATGAAGGTTGGCATCGCCGTGAAGCTGGGCCTGCTGCTGGCGCTCGTAGGCGTTCTCGCCGCCGGCGTCACCGGATTTTATGCCTATAATTCCAGCCGGGCCCTGCTGGTCGACTCGGCGAAGAACGAGCTTCTGACCTCGACCCATGTCCTTGCGCGTCGCATCACGCTTGTGCGCGAAGAGCTCTCGCGCAATCTGCAGACCCTCACCCGACATCCTGCCGCGCTCGCCGCGCTGCAAGCCGCGAACCCGGACCAGGAAGACCAGCTGGCCACACTTTTTCGCCTGCGGATGGAGTCAGACCCCGGTTACTTTCAGATTCGCCTGATCGCAGCGGGCAATGGCGGCATGGAACGGGTACGCGTCGACCGCGATGGCAAGGAGCTGATTCGGGTCACTGGCGACGAGTTGCAGGAAAAAGGACATTACTCCTACGTTTTCGACACCCTGCGGCTGGCTGCCGGTCAGACCTATCTCTCGCGCATCGTGATCAATCGCGAGCGCGGTTCGCATTCCGCGCTCGGGCAGCCGGCAGTGCAACTGGCGATGCCGGTTGTCGACCCGCAACGGGGGCCGCTCGGCGTCGTCGTCATCAACGTCGACCTGAACGGCTTGTTCGCGCTCCTGGCGGCTGATTTGCCGCAGGAGTACCAGCTCTTTTTCGCCAACCAGGAAGGCGACTTCCTGATCCATCCGGATCGCTCGCGCACCTTCGGATTCGACCGCGGCAGGCGGGTACTGATACAGGACGAATTCCCCGACACCCGGGATCTGGTCGAAGGCAGATCGCAACAGGTAATGACCGATACCGGGATCGCGAGCGATTCAAGCGCCCCGCTGGTGGCGGCCTTTATCGCGCAGCAGGCCAGCGTCGCATCGAACGAGAAAGGTTTCATCCTCGGCCTTGCACAACCGCGCGCTGCGGTGATCAAGCAGGCCGATGCGCTTGGCACCGTCATCCTGCAGATCGTGCTCGGGATTTGTCTGGTGTGCATTCTCCTCGCGGCGCTGGTGGCGCGCGCCGTCACCCGCCCCATCAATTTAATGAGCGCCGCGGTTGAAGGCTTCGCCGACGATGATTCGGCGAAAGATCTCCCGGTGCGAAGGCGGGACGAAATCGGCGCGCTAGCCCGCAGCTTCAGCCGCTTGCGCACCCAGATCACGCAACAGGTCGCAGAACTGCGCCAAAGCCGCGTGGAACTCGAGCACCTGGCACAGCACGACACCTTGACCGGACTCCCCAATCGCGCCTTGTTCGGCGACCGGATGGAGATCGCCCTCGCCAGCGCACGCCGGGACGACGCCCGACTTGCACTGCTGTTCATCGATCTGGACCGATTCAAGCCAATCAACGACACCCTCGGACATGCAGCAGGCGATCTGATCCTGAAGGAAATCTCCGATCGCATCCGCGCGCACATCCGTGAATCCGACACCGCCGCCCGCATCGGCGGCGACGAATTCGTGGTGCTGCTACGCAACGTCAGCCACCCTGACGATGCACTCAGCGTGGCGAACAAGATCCGGGACGCAGCCGCCCTGCCCTTCATCTTCGACGGGCAGCCGCCGATCACGCTCTCCGTCAGCATCGGCATCGCACTCTACCCGGACAACGGGATCGACATGCTCTCGCTGGCAAAACATGCCGACACGGCAATGTATTCCGAGAAGGCCCGCAACCGCATGTTCGCCACTCCAGAGCAGGACTGACTGGCCGCACGCAAACACGACTGGAGTTACCGTGGATTCATTTCAATGGAACGAGTATTTCGTGACGGGCATCGAGGAAGTCGACACCCAGCACATGGAGCTCGTTCGCATCATCAACCGCCTCGGGGAAATTCTCTCGAACTCGGCCGCCCCGGATGCCACCGCACTCATCGGGCTGATCGACGAGCTGTCCGATTACGCCCGCTTCCATTTCGCCGCAGAGGAAGTCTTTATGGCCGCGGCGGGCATCGACCCGCGACACCTCCAGGCACAAGCCCATGAGCATGAGGGCTTCATCAATGAGGTTACGCGTTTCGGGCTGACAACGATGACGCCCGCGACCTCGAGCAGCCTGCTCAGCTTCCTGATTCACTGGCTCGCTTACCACATACTCGGATCCGATCAGTCGATGGCCCGCCAGCGGACCCTGATCCTTCAAGGCCACAGCGCTGACGAAGCCTATCGCGAGGACGCGCGGCTCGGCACGCGGGCAACCGAACCCCTGCTTGCTGCGCTGAACGGCCTCTTCTCCCAGGTATCCGAGCGTAACCGGGAGCTTCAGGAACTGAATCGGACACTCGAGGCCAAAGTCGCCGAACGCACCCGGGAGTTGGCCATCGCAAACCGGAACCTGGAAGCCCTTTCCATGACCGATGTACTGACCGGCCTGCCCAATCGTCGCCACGCCATGCGCCGCCTGGACCTCGAATCGGCGGAGTCGGGGCAAGTGCTTTCACTGATGATGATCGATGCCGACGGGTTCAAGGCCATCAACGACACCTGGGGACACGATGCCGGTGACGTCGTACTGAGAGCCCTTGCCGCTACCCTTGCCGACGCGGTCCGGACCGACGATCTGGTGTGCCGCCTGGGCGGCGACGAGTTCCTGGTGATCTGCCCGCGCACCCCGCTTGGCGGTGCGATGCAGTTGGCCGAAACGATGCGAGCCAAAGTCAGCTCGATGCGTGTCAGCGCTGGTGCAGGCGAGTGGCGCGGGAGCGTCAGCATCGGCGTGGCGGAGCGGACCGCGGCAATGAGCGGCACTGACGCACTGATGCGCAGCGCCGACGAAGGGGTGTACCTTGCCAAACGCAATGGCCGCAATTGCGTCGCGACCTGCCAGGATCGCGACCGCCTGCGGGGGACGTAGTGATCCGGAGAGAACGACTGATGATCCGGTGCATAGCCCGCGCGAGGCGCACCCTCGCCCAGCTGCCGTGCATCCTTGCCGCCGTGGCGATGCTGCTGCTCGCCGGCACGTCGAGTGCGGACGACACCCGCGAACTGCGGGTCGGCGTCTATGAGAACCCACCCAAGGTGTTCAGCAATGCGCAAGGGCAGCCCACCGGCTCGCTGGTCGAGCTGCTGCGGGAAATCGCCGAGATCGAGGGCTGGCGGCTCATCTTTGTGCGCTGCCAGTGGCAGGCTTGCCTCGAGCAACTCGAGGACGGAAGACTCGACCTGCTGCCCGACGTCGCCTACACCGCAGAGCGCAGCAAACGCTTCGACTTTCACCAGATCCCGGCGCTGCACAGCTGGTCGCAGGTCTACCGCCGCACCGACGTGGCGATCGAGTCTGTACTCGATCTGAGCGGAAAGCGTATCGCCATGCTGGCCGGCGGTGTCCAGCAACAGGCTCTGCATGACATGCTGACCGGATTCAATATCCAGTTCGACATGGTGCTGACCTCGTCGCCGGAGGAAGCCTTCCGGCTCGCTGCAGCGGGTGAGGCCGATGCTGCCATCGCCAGCTATCAGTTTGGGGCGTTCAAGGCGGCCGAGTTTCGCCTTGTGGACACACCGATCGTCTTTCTGCCTTCACGCCTGTTCTATGCCACCGCCAGCGGACGCAATGCCGATCTGCGGGCACGGATTGATGCGCACCTCAAACCCTGGCAACAGGATCCCGAGTCTCCCTACTTCTCGATTCTCAAGCGTTGGGGCGGGCACGAACCCGACACCCTGGTACCGCCGGCACTGCGTAATGCCTTGCTGATCCTGGTCGCGCTCGGTCTCGCGCTGTCCGCCGGCGTCCTGTTGCTACGCCGACAGGTCAAGAGCAGAACCCGCGAACTGGTCGCCGTCAATCGCCAGCTGGCCGCCACGCTCGACGCCATTCCCGACCTGCTGTTCGAGATCGATCTCAACGGGCGCTACATCGACGTCCGCGCAGTGCGTCCGGAACAGCTTGCCGCCCCCGCCGCATCGGTTGTCGGCAAAACGATTCCCGAGGTGCTGCCGGGCAAGGCCGCGGCCGTCTGCATGGAAGCACTACGCGAGGCGAACGAAGCCGGATGGTCAAGTGGCCGGCAGATCGAGCTTCCACTGGCGCAGGGGACAATGTGGTTCGAGCTCTCCGTTGCCAGGAAGTTGTCGGCCCCGGACACCGTGCCGCGCTTCATCGTGCTGTCGCGCGACGTGACCGACCGGCATCTGGCCGAACTCCGTGTACAGCGTCTCAGCGGACTCTATGCGACCCTGAGTCAGTGCAACCAGGCCATCGTGCGCAGCACCGACCAGAACGACTTGCTGCACCAGATCTGTCACGCCATAGTGCGCTTCGGCGGCATGAAAATGGCTTGGATCGGCCTTATCGATGAGCGCGACGGTCTGGTAAAGCCCGTTGCCGTCTGCTGCGACATCACCGCAAACCTCGAAGGCATCGCGATCTGGGCTCACGCTGACGAACCGTTCGGAGGCGGACCCACCGGCACAGCCATACACAACGACAGTCCGTTCTGGTGCCAGGACTTTGCCAATGACCCCGCCACCGCGCCCTGGCACGAACTTGGCAAACGCTTCGACCTGGGCGCCCTGGCCGCACTACCATTGCATCGAGAAGGCTCGGTCATCGGCACCCTCACGCTATACAGCAGCGAGATCAATGCATTCGACACCGCCGCGAAAGACCTGCTCGTTGAAATGGCGATGGATATCGATTTCGCCCTTGACCGTTTCCGCCAGGACGCCGAACGGGCGCGGATGGCCGAAGCGCTGGTGGAGCGCGAAGAGAAGTACCGCGAGCTGACCGAGACCATCAACGACGTGATCTGGACGCTGGATCCGGAGACCCTGCGCTTCCTCTATGTCAGCCCGTCGGTATTTCGTTTGCGCGGCTATACCGCTGACGAGATCATGGCTCAGCCGATGGACGCCGCACTGACGCCCGAGAGTGCAATGCGCGTTCATCAGATCTTGACCACGCATCTGGCCGAGTTCCGCGCACACAAACGCAGCAGCCGCGACTTCACCATCGAGGAGGTCGAGCAGCCATGCAAGGACGGCTCCACGGTATGGACCGAAGTGGTCACCAACATGGTGAGGAACCGCAAGACCGGCAAGGTTGAGGTCCGCGGAGTCACCCGCGACATCTCCGAGCGCAAGCGGGCCGAGGCGCAGATCCAGTATCTTGCCCATTTCGACCAGTTGACCGGGCTGCCCAACCGCACGTTGCTCAAGGACCGTTTCGACAATGCCCTTAGCCTGGCGCGGCGCCACGGCGAGCCGCTTGCGGTGATGTTCCTCGACCTCGATCATTTCAAGGACATCAACGACACCCTTGGCCACGAGGTCGGTGACCAGTTGCTGGTCGAGGTCGGACGTCGCATCGAGGCCGCGCTGCGTGTCGGCGACACCGTCTGCCGCCTGGGTGGCGACGAATTCATCTTCGTCCTCCCCGAAACCAATGCCGACGGCGCAAGCCATGTGGCAAGCAAGCTGCTCGATACCGTTTCACGCCCCTATCTTGTCGGGCAACACGAATTGAACACCACGCCCTCGATCGGCATCGCCATGTTTCCGGAAGACGGCAGCGACATGGACACGCTGTCGAGGAACGCCGACGCCGCGATGTATAAGGTCAAGCGCGAAGGCCGTAACGCCCACTGCTTCTACACCCGGGAGATGCAGGCGTATTCGGTTCGTGCCCTGATGGTGGCCAACGCCTTGCGCCACGCGCTAGATCGCGGTCAGTTGGCGCTGCACTATCAGCCACAGATATCGCTGCATGATGGTCGCGTGATCGGTGCCGAAGCCCTGCTGCGCTGGCAGCACCCGGAGCTTGGGGCGATCTCACCGGGCGAGTTCATCCCGATTGCGGAAAGCAACGGCCTGATCATCCAGATCGGCGAATGGGTGCTGCGCCAGGCGGTGGCCCAGGCACAACGGTGGACCGAGAGCGGCCTGCCGGCGCTGGTAATGGCGGTGAATCTTTCGGCGGTGCAGTTCCGTCATCCCAACCTCCCGGAGCTGGTCACCCGGATCGTCGACGAGATCGGCTTGCCCGCCGAGCGGCTGGAACTGGAGCTCACCGAAGCAGTGGCGATGAATGACCCGCAGCTGGCGATCACGGTGATGGATAAGCTGTTCGAGCGCGGTGTGCACATGTCGATCGACGACTTTGGCACCGGCTACTCCTCTCTCAGCTATCTGAAGCGATTCAAGGTCAACAAGCTCAAGATCGATCAGTCCTTCGTGCGTGACATCACCGTCGATGCCGACGACAAGGCCATCGTCATCGCCATCATCAACCTGGCCCGCAGCCTGGGCATGCGTACCATAGCCGAGGGCGTCGAGACCGCCGGACAGCTCGACTTCCTGCGCCAGCAAGGCTGCGATGAAGTGCAGGGCTATCATTTCAGCCGGCCACTCCCGGCCGAGGCCTTCGAGACCCGGGTGCGGGAACTGATGGCCGAGGCACAATCTGCAGGCAGCGCGTTGACCTCGACCTCTCAGCGCACTACCAGCGAAATCATTTTGTGAGAATATTTACCCCGGCCGTATGCAACACAGGCAACATCGACAGCTGCAAGGCACATTCACTCAAGGAGAATGACATGGGTTTGTTCAGTTTCATCAAGGACGCAGGCGAGAAACTTTTTGGCAGCGGCGAGGCCAAGGCCGCCCAGGAAGCGGCCGCCAAGGCACCAAGCCCGGAATCCAAGGCATTGGCCAATACCAAGGCCGCCGAGGCCATTCGCCGCTACATCGACACCCTCAAGCTCGCCACCCCGGACCTCACGATCGGCTTCGACGGCGCCTCGTCCACGGTCACCGTCGGCGGCAGCGCCCCGGACCAGGCGACCAAGGAGCGCATCCTGCTGGCCGCCGGCAACGTCAGCGGCGTGAGCAATGTCGAGGACAAACTCGTGGTGCTCAACCCCGAACCCGAGGCCCGCTTCCACACCGTCGTACGCGGCGACACCCTGTCGGCCATCGCCAAGACCTATTACGGCAATGCCAACAAGTATCCGGCCATCTTCGAAGCCAACAAGCCGATGCTGAGCCATCCGGACAAGATCTATCCAGGGCAGATGCTGCGCATTCCGCCCGAGGCCTGAACCGGCTGAAGCCTGAACCACGGCAAGTCGAAGCATTCTGAAGCAAAGCAACGGACGGGACGCGTCGCGCGAATCCCGTCCGTTGCCATTGAACAATCCGGCAGTACCAGGCTTGAACTGCAAGCCCACGGGCGCTAAGGTCGACGACCGCGTGCTCCACGCCTCTTCCTTGTGCAAATGCCCCTCATGTCACGCATCCAGATCGACCTCCCCGCCAGTCTGCCCTTTTGCACCGAGATTCAGCTCTATCTGAGCCACATCAATCATGGTGGCCACCTCGATAACGCGCTGCTGCTCACTGTGGTATCCGAAGCTCGCGTGCGGTATTTCAAATCCATGGGCTACACCGAACTGAACGTGCACGGCGCCGGCATCATCGTGGCCGACGCGGCGGTCCAATATCGGTCCGAAGCGTTCCACGGCGAAATCATGGCGGTGGAGATGGGCGTGGCAGACATCAGCAAATACGGGTGCGACCTGCCGTGGCGCATGGCCGAGCTCGCATCGGGGCGCGAAGTCGCGCGCGGCAAGACCGGTATCGTTTTTTTCGACTACAGCGCACGCAAGATCGCGCTCGTCCCCGAGGGTTTCCGACAACGCTTCAGCGCAGAGGCTGCAAGCTGAGATGAGCGGCTCCACCACTGTGGTCGCCGTCATCGGCGGCGGCCCCGCCGGGCTGATGGCGGCGGAAGTGCTGGCCGCGGGCGGTGCTGCGGTAACGGTTTTCGATGCCATGCCATCGGTCGGGCGCAAGTTCCTGCTTGCCGGCCGCGGTGGGCTCAACCTCACCCACAGCGAACCCGCCACCGCCTTCCTGTCGCGCTATGGCGAGCGTGCCACCGAACTCGGGCCGATGATCGCAGCCTTCGACCCCTCAGCCCTGCGCAACTGGGCCGCAGCGCTCGGGGTGGACACCTTCATCGGCAGCTCGGGCCGGGTCTTTCCACTGGAGATGAAGGCGGCACCACTGCTGCGCGCATGGCTCACGCGCCTGCGGGCGGCGGGCGTGGGCTTTGCCATGCGCCACCGCTGGCAGGGCTGGGATGGTGCCCCAGCCGGCCGCCGGCAGACACTGCGTTTCGCCACCCCCGAGGGCGAACGTCGCGTGAGCGCGGATGCGGTGATCCTCGCCCTCGGTGGCGGCAGCTGGGCCAAATTGGGTTCGGATGGTGCCTGGGTGGCGATACTGCGCGAGCGCGGAATCGCCGTATCCGACCTGCTGCCGGCAAACTGCGGCTTCGACGTCGCTGCCGGCGGCGAAGGCGGACGCGGCTGGAGCGCGCACTTTCGTGAACGCTACAGCGGCGAACCGGTGAAATCCGTCGCCGCGCGCGTCACCGACATGCACGGCCACCTGCATGAGCGCAGCGGCGAGTGCATGATCAGCGCCAGCGGCATCGAGGGCGGCCTGATCTACGCGCTGTCCGCCCCTTTGCGCGACACTCTCGGCGTCACCGGCGCGGCGCACATCGAGCTCGATCTGGCCCCGGGTCGCAGCCTCGAGCGCCTCACCACCGAGCTTTCCCGCCCGCGCGGCAGCCGCTCGATGGCAAGTCACCTGCAGGGACAGGCCGGAATCAAGGGCGTCAAGGCGGGCCTCTTGCGCGAATGTCTGCCTGCCGCCGACTTCGCCGATCCGGCCCGACTCGCCGCCGGCATCAAGGCCCTGCCGCTACGCCTGAGCGCAGCCCGACCGCTGGACGAGGCCATCAGCAGCGCCGGCGGGGTGCGCTTCGAGGCACTCGACCCGCAGTTGATGCTGCGCGCCCTGCCCGGTGTGTTTTGCGCCGGCGAAATGCTGGACTGGGAGGCCCCCACCGGGGGCTATCTGCTCACCGCCTGCTTTGCCAGCGGCCGGGCCGCTGGCGCGGGCGCCCTGCATTGGCTCGGGACCGCGTGCCGGGACGCGTCGCCGGCAGGCTGAGCCCTGGTCCAGGAGGCGGTCGGACGAGACATCGTGTAAGAACTTCGCACCCTGTGCGACTGTTATCGTGGGAAGCGTTGATCCGACCGGCGCGAATTGGCAGCGATTGTGTAGCCCCCCATTTGTGGATCAAGCTACAGTGTGCTCAGAAATGAAGCCCGGCACAGGACGCAAGAATGAACAATGTCGTATCGTCCGGCACCATGGGAAGTCCTGCTGCCGAACTCGCGGACCCGCGGCTGCTGGCCGCCCTGCATCGCGACATGCTGCGCTTTGCGCGCCTGCAGTTGCGCGACCAGGCGATGGCCGAAGACGCAGTTCAGGAGGCCATCGAGGCCGCGCTCGTCGGTGTCGCCCGTTATGCTGGTGACGCCGCGCTCAAGACCTGGGTGTTCGGCATTCTGCGAAACAAGATCGTGGACATCCTGCGCCGCGGAGCGAAGACCGTCTCGCTGAGCAGCGTTCTCGGCGATGAGGAGGGCGAGGATCCGGACGCTGCACTCGATGCCCTGTTCCGCACTAACGGGCACTGGCAGGCCACCTCGCGTCCAGCAGCCTGGGCGGCACCCGAGCAGTCGTTCGAAAACAAGCAGTTCTGGGTCGTGTTCGAGGCCTGCCTGGACCATCTCCCGGAGAACGTGGCGCGCGTGTTCATGATGCGTGAAATGCTCGGACTCGACACCGCCGAGATCTGCAGCGAAGTCGGCATCACCACCAACAACTGTCACGTCATCCTGCACCGGGCCCGTACCGGTCTGCGCGGCTGCCTGGAGTCGAACTGGTTTGTGAAAGGGGAGTGCCGCACATGTTGAGCTGCAAGGACGCCACCCGGATGTGCTCCGAGGCGCTGGACAGGCCCCTCGGCCTGCGCGAACGCCTCACCCTGCGCATGCACCTGATGATGTGTTCGGGGTGCACCAATTATCACGAACAGATGGTCTGGCTGCGCCGGATCTCGTCCACCTATGCAGGCGGAGCCTTCGCCGATCCGACCGCCCCGGACAAGTCCGATACCGCGACCAAGCCACCCCCACCTGCCGACGAAACCTGACGTCGGCACGGCGGCCACCGGGCAGCAGCGCGCACTGTAAGAAACCCTGCCGTTCTCCGACTGATATCGAGGACGCCTCAACCGCCACGGAGTTTCGCCATGCACGATATCGTTCAGGACTACTACGGCCGCCAGCTCACAAGCTCGGCCGACCTCAAGACCTCGGCCTGCTGCGATATTTCGCAGATGCCCGCGTGGCTCAAACCGCTGCTCGCCCGCATTCACCCTGAAGTGTTGAGCCGCTACTACGGCTGCGGCCTGGTGTGCCCGACGCAGCTCGAAGGCTGCCGCGTGCTTGATCTGGGCTGCGGCTCGGGACGCGACGTTTATGCCCTGTCGCAACTCGTCGGCGAGCATGGCGAGGTGGTCGGGGTGGACATGACCGAGGAGCAACTCGAGCTTGCCATCCGCCACCAGGACCACCACCGCCAGGCCTTCGGTCATGAACGCAGCAATGTGCGCTTTCTGGACGGCTACATCGAACGCCTCGACGAGCTCGGACTCGAAGCGGGCAGCTTCGACGTGATCGTTTCCAACTGCGTGATCAACCTGTCGCCCGACAAGGACGCAGTGCTCCACGGCGTCGCCCGCCTGCTCAAGCCGGGTGGCGAATTCTATTTTTCCGATGTCTATGCCGATCGCCGGGTACCGGCCGCGGTGCGCAAGGACCCGGTGCTGTACGGCGAATGTCTCGGTGGTGCCCTGTACTGGAACGACTTTCTCGGCCTGGCCCGGCGTACCGGTTTTGCCGACCCGCGGCTGGTCGAGGATCGTCCGCTCGAGGTCACCGATCCCACGCTTGCGGCCAGGGTCGGCAACATCGGGTTTTTCTCGGCCACCTACCGTCTATTCAAGCTCGACGCACTCGAGAGTGCCTGCGAGGATTACGGTCAGGCCGTGGTCTACCGCGGCACCATCGCGCAACAGCCGGAGCGTTTCATCCTCGACAAGCATCACGGAATCGAGCGCGGTCGTGTCTTCCCGGTGTGCGGCAACACCTGGCGCATGCTGCACGAGACCCGCTTCTCCGGGCACTTCGACTTCATCGGCAATTTCGACCGCCACTACGGCATCTTCGAAGGCTGCGGCACCGCAGCGCCATTCGGCCGCAGCACGGCAGACGACAGCGAGGATTGTGCCTGCTGCTGAGGCGCGCGCCCCCGGGCCGACAATCTGCCGGTGCCCGAAAGCAATCTACATCCTGGAAAGCAATCTGCACCCTGGCATGCGCCAAGGGCGCAGGGACGCGTCAGACGCGTAAAATGCGGTTTTTACCGCTTTCTGCAGCCATGACCTCCGCCCTCAGCCGCCCCGAACTTCTCGCCCCTGCCGGCTCCCTCGACATGATGCGCACCGCCTTCGCCTATGGTGCCGACGCGGTGTACGCCGGACAACCGCGCTATTCGCTGCGCGTGCGCAACAACAGCTTCGGCAAGCTCGACGTGCTCGCCGCCGGCATGGACGAGGCGCGCGCCGCGGGCAAGGCCTTCTATCTGGTGGCCAACATTTACCCGCACAACGCCAAGATCCGCACTTTCGAGGAGGACATGGCGCCGATCATCGAGATGAAGCCGGACGCGCTGATCATGGCCGACCCTGGGCTGATGATGATGGTGCGCGAGCGCTGGCCCGAGGTCGACATCCACCTCTCGGTACAGGCCAACACCACCAACTTTGCCACCGTGCGCTTCTGGCAGTCGATGGGGGTGAAGCGCATCATCCTGTCGCGCGAACTGTCGCTCGACGAAGTGGCGGAGATCCGCCAGGAATGCCCGGAGATGGAGCTCGAAGTCTTCGTCCATGGTGCGCTGTGCATCGCCTATTCGGGCCGCTGCCTGCTGTCGGGCTATTTCAATCATCGCGACCCCAACCAGGGCACCTGCACCAACTCGTGCCGCTGGGACTACAAAATGCACGAGACCGTCGAGAGCGCCTCGGGAGACATCGAGGCACGCGACCAGGCGCCGGCGCTGGGCAACCCGCGCAACTTCGCCACGGTGGGCACTGCGCTCGGTGGCGGGCCGCGCCATGCAAAAGCCGACAAGGTGTGGCTGCTCGAGGAGGGTACCCGTTCCGGCGAACTGATGCCGATCGAGGAAGATGAACACGGCACCTACATCCTGAATTCGCGCGACCTGCGTGCGATCGAGCATGTACAGCGCCTCGTGGAGATCGGCATCGACTCGTTGAAAATCGAGGGCCGCACCAAGAGCCCCTACTACGTCGCCCGCACCAGCCAAGGCTATCGCCGGGCAATCGACGACGCGATGGCGGGCAGACCTTTCGACCTGCAACTGCTGGGGGAACTCGAAGGCCTCGCCAGCCGCGGCTACACCGACGGCTTCTACCAGCGCCACAGCACCCCGGAACACCAGAACTACCTGCGCGGCCACTCCGAATCGGGGCGCAGTCTGCTGGTGGGCGAGATGATCGGCTTCGATGCCGCACGCGGGCTGGCCGAGATCGAGGTTAAGAACCGCTTCGCCGTGGGCGACCGGCTGGAATTCGTCCAGCCCGGCACGAATTTCGCCAGCGAGACCCAGCGTATTGAAGATGCCGACGGCGGACCGCTCAGCCTGGTCCCCGGGAGTGGTCGCAGGGTGTGGCTGCCACTGCCGGAGGGAGCCGACCCCTCACGCCCATGCTTCATTGCGCGCTTTGTCTGATCGACCCGGATGCGCTCGACCGTGCGCCGACGTATTCAGTCGCGGACTCGGGCCGACGCCTCACCGCGCTGCAGCGGCCGGGCCTCGTTCCATCCCACCATGCCACCGAGCAGGAGCAGCCCTCCGGTCAGCCCGATCGCGCCGAACGGAATCACCAGTGCCAGTAACGGCCAGTTGAGCGAGCGTTGCAGCATGACCTGATCGGGTGAGTGTGGATTCACCCAGGCGACAAGTTCCGTCCCGGCTGGCAGTCGGGCCATGCTTGCCTCCAGCGCGCCACGGTGGTCAAAACCGTAATGCAGATCGTAGCGATTGCCGACAAGATCCATCCCGCCAAATTGATAGTGAAATCGTACCTCGAGGGCAGGCAGTGGTCGGTTGCGCAAAATCTGTGCGGGTGCAATGCGCGCAGACTCCAGCGTGGCGGGAACCGGCGTCCATTGACGGCTGCGCATCGCATCGACCAGCGGCAAGGCACCAAACGAAATGACACCGAACAGCCCCGACACCAGCAGTACCACGCCGAGCAACGGAAACACCACGCGAATGGTGCTCTCAAGAAGGAATAGCTTTAACGAGACACGTGACATGGTGGAGCCGGAAGCACAGGAGCCCCTATTCTATAAGTGGTATGCCCACTCGTGACAACTAATGCCTGCCACGGTGACCGAACCCCTTCTTTGCGGGCATCGGCTGCACCTTCCGCCCGCAGCCAAAAGTCAGGCCCCCTTTGATGGAGAACCACATTTCATGGAATTCGACCCTCCAGCGTCCTCAACCGCCGACGGTATCCGCATCACCCCGCTTCGCCTCGCCGAGCCCGCCCATGCCGCTGCCTTCATCATGCTGCTCGACCACTACGCGCGCGATCCGATGGGCGGCGGCAGGCCGCTCGACGACGACGTACGCACCACGCTTGCCGGACGCCTGCAGCAACGCTGCGATTACGTCGCCTTCATCGCATTCCATGGCGACACCGCCTGCGGACTGATCAACTGTTTCGAGGGCTTCTCCACCTTTGCCGCCCGCCCCTTGCTCAACGTTCATGACCTCGTGGTCCATGCCGACTACCGCGGCCGGTCCATCGGCCTGGCCTTGCTGCACGCAGCGGAAGAGGCGGCCCGCGCACGCGACTGCTGCAAGCTCACGCTGGAAGTGCTGTCCAACAACAGTACCGCGCTCGCCGCCTACGACCGCGCCGGCTTTCGTCCTTACGTGCTCGAGCCTGCCGCAGGTCAGGCCTTGTTCCTGCAGAAGTGGCTGTAATCTGGCAGGACAAGCTGAAGCTGGCGGGTGAAATGGACAAAAGATCGCCCTTCCCGGCACCTTCAGCCGCTGCAGCAATGCACGCCTTGCGCTATAATGCAAGGCTTTGTTTTATCTGAATAACAGGATTTAAAGTGCTCGTCGCCGCCAATATCACCATGCAGTTCGGGGCCAAGCCCCTATTCGAGAATGTCTCCGTCAAGTTCGGCGACGGCAACCGCTACGGCCTGATCGGCGCCAACGGTGCCGGCAAATCCACCTTCATGAAGATCCTGTGCGGCGAACTTGAATCGTCCGCCGGCAATGTCTCCAAGGATCCACATGAGCGCATGACCTATCTGCGCCAGGATCAGTTCGGCTACGAAGACATGCGCGTGCTCGACGTGGTGCTGATGGGGCATGAAGAAATGTGGGCGTGCATGGCAGAAAAAGACGCGATCTACGCCAACCCGGAAGCGACTGAAGACGACTACATGCACGCCGCCGAACTGGAAGGCAAGTTCGGCGAGTACGACGGCTACACGGCCGAGGCGCGCGCGGGCGAGCTACTGCTCGGCGTGGGCATCGGCACCGACCTGCACAACGGCCCGATGAAGAACGTCGCCCCGGGCTGGAAGCTGCGCGTGCTGCTGTGCCAGGCACTGTTCGCCAACCCCGACATCCTGCTGCTCGACGAGCCGACCAACAACCTCGACATCAACACCATCCGCTGGCTTGAGGACGTGCTCAACAACCGTGACTGCACGATGGTGATCATCTCCCACGACCGTCACTTCCTGAACCAGGTCTGCACCCACATGGCAGACCTGGATTACGGCACCATCACCGTGTACGCCGGCAACTACGACGACTACATGGAAGCGGCCACCATTGCGCGCGAGCGCCAGTCCTCCGCCAACTCGCGCGCCAAGGACAAGATTTCCGAGCTGCAGGAGTTCGTGCGCCGCTTCTCAGCCAACAAGTCCAAGGCCAAGCAGGCCACCAGCCGGATGAAGCTGATCGACAAGCTCAAGCCGGAAGACGTCAAACCCTCCAGCCGCCAGTACCCGTGGATCCGTTTCGACTACGACGAAAAGGACAAACTGCACCGCCTGGCGTGCGAGATCGACGCCATCTCCTTCGGCTACGAGGGCATGGCGCAGCCCCTGATCAAGCGCTTCTCGCTGGCGATCGATGCCGGCGACAAGGTCGCGATCATCGGCGAGAACGGCGTCGGCAAGACCACGCTGCTGAAGCTGCTGGTGGGCGAACTGCAGCCGCAGAAAGGCGCGATCAAGTGGGCCGAGAAGGCCAAACCGGGCTACTACGCGCAGGATCATTCATCCGACTTTGCCACCGACATGAGCCTCACCGACTGGATCTCCGACTACGCCCGTGTCACCGCCGACGCGGTGGGTGGCGACGTCGAGACCCTGATCCGCGGCACCCTGGGCCGCCTGCTGTTCTCCGGCGACGAGGTCAAGAAATCGGTCAAGGTGATCTCGGGCGGCGAGCAGGGCCGGATGCTGTTCGGCAAGCTGATGCTGTCGCGCCCCAACGTGCTGCTGATGGACGAGCCGACCAACCACCTCGACATGGAATCGATCGAGTCGCTCAACAACGGCCTCGATAAATTCAACGGCACCCTGATCTTCGTCTCGCACGACCGCGAGTTCGTCAGCTCGCTGGCCACCCGCATCATCGAGATCAAGCTCGACGGCACCATCATCGACTACCGCGGCACCTACGAGGAGTACCTCTCCAGCCAGGGCGTCGAGTAAACGTCCGGGCGCAGTCCGGCGTTCACCGCGCCCGGACTGCGCCCTCGATGAAGTCGACCAGTTCATCCATCTGAAAGGACTTGTCGAAGAAGCGCTCCACCCCGAGCGCTGCGCAGCGGGCGCGAATGGCACGGTGCCCATGATTTGTCAGCACCACCGCACGGGTACGACCGTAGCGCTCGGGCTCGGCACTGAGGCGGCTCAACACGCCCAGTCCGCTACCTGCACGCAGTTCGAGATCCACGATCGCAAGGTCCGCGCACTGGCGCTCGAGTCCGGCGAGCGCACCTGATTCGTCATCAGCATCGCCGACCACCTCGACCCCTTCGAGTTCTCCCAGCATGTCCCTGAGCATCGCCCGGAGGATGGCGGAGTCCTCGATCAGAAAGACACGGAGCGTTGGAGATGCGGTCTCGTTCATGACAGGTTTCAGGTTCGCGCAGGGTTCGTTTGCAGGCGCCACGAAGCTTCATGTCCATGAGGCGCACACCATCAGTGTAGCAAGCATGCGATGCCGTCCCATCGGCATGATCCGAGAACCGTGTCAGACGATTCCCACAAACATCGCCCCGACCGCCGGCTCGCGGTCGAACCGATCGCTGCGACGCAAGCATGCCTGCCCACAGCCGTGGCTGCTGAAGGAATACACCTACATCGCAATCCGAATCTACGGACAGACCACCTGCAGACGCCGGCATACAGTCGAACGGCCTCGAGCGGCCGGCTGACCGGTCTGCACCGATGGCAGACGACACGAACACAAGGAGCAAGATCATGAACAAAGCTGCCGCAACACTCATCCTTTCCGGTCTCCTCGGACTTACCTCGGTCGGTTGCGCGGTCACCCGCGATCAATCGACGGTCGGCGAGTACGTGGATGACATCACCATTACCACCCGGGTGAAGGCAAAGTTTGCTGAGGACTCGACCGTGAGCATGATGTCGATCAACGTGGAAACGCTCAAGGGCACGGTGCAGTTGTCCGGCTTCGCCAAGAGCGCGGCCGAACGCAGCCGCGCGGGCGACATCGCCCGAGCGACACCGGGCGTGCGCTCGGTGAAAAACGACATCGTACTCCGACCGTAAGCGGTGCTCGGCTAAGCGACGGGCGGGGCATAATTCAAAACCACTCGATTTGCACCGCGAAAGGCAAGTTTTTCCGCCGTGCCGTCTCCAGAGGACGCCATGCCCCTCTCGTCGCCTCAACCGTCGCGTTTCCGCCCCGGCAAACTGCTCGGCCTGCTGCTGATGCTCGGCTTTGGGCTCGGTCTGGCTTGGCTGGCAGCCAGCCAGTGGCAATCGGCCTCCAGCCGGGAGGCCCTGGAGAAGCTCCGCGCGCAGTCGAGCCGTCTGTACCACTTCGACGCGCTGCTGCTACATGTACTCGATGCTGAATCCGGCACGCGTGGATACATGCTGACTCAGAATCCGGTTTACCTCACCCCCTACCAGGACGGACGTACAGAGATTGAAAGGACGCTCAAGCTCCTGCGCGAAGGGAACTGGGCCGATGCGGACGAACAGAGGATGCTCGAACTCCTGGGCACGCTGATCGAAGACCGATGGTCGCTGCTGAAACTCGACATCGAACATGGGCCGAACGGCAATACTGAATCGCCCGCAGGCGGAACCGACAAGCAACTCACCGACGAGATCCGCCGCATTCTGGGTGAGCTGCGCGTGCGAACCCTGCACGACATCGACCACACGCTGGACGCTTCCTTCGCCCGTTTCGCCGATGTTCGCGCCACCAACCGGCTGCTGGGCGCCGGCATTCTGGCGCTGCTCCTTGCACTCGCAATCGTGCTCTACCGCCAGGACAAGCTGCGCCGGCGGCTCGCCGGCATCCTTCACTCCGAGAACGAACGACTAAAGACCGAGGTCGACGCGCGCACCACCGAACTCACCAGTCTGGCCACCTATCTCACCCGCACCCGCGAAGCGGAGCAGGCCCGCCTCGCCCGCGAACTCCATGACGAACTCGGCGCCCTGATGACCGCTGCCAAACTCGATGCGGGCTGGATAGGGCGCAAGCTGCCAGCCGAGGTCATGGCACCGCTGCGCACTCGCTTCGACCGCCTCATCGACACCCTGAACCAGGTCATCTCGATCAAACGCCGGGTGGTCGATGACCTTAGACCCCCACTGCTGTCCGATCTCGGGCTGGTCGAAGCCTTGCGCTCGCTGGCCCAGTCCGGTGGGGTTGGCGAACACGATGGACCGGTCGAACTTGCACTACCCGACGATCTGCCGAACCTGCCTGAAGATTTCTCGCTGGCGCTCTTTCGCATCGCCCAGGAGGCCCTGACCAATGTCCGTCGTCACGCCCAAGCAACCCGCACCCGCCTGGCGCTGCACCGCGCCGACAAGCTCATCGTGCTGCAGATAGAGGATAACGGCATCGGCTTCGATCCCGAAACGTCACGCCATAGGCGCCACGGCCTCTCCGGCATGGCGCACCGCGTGCAGATGCTCGGTGGACAACTCGAAGTGCTCGGCGTGCCAGGCAAGGGAACGGTCATCACCGCACGGGTACCCTTGCCGGAAGCGGACTGATGCAGCGACGGCGTGCGCCGGCCGCTCCACCGCAGCGGAAAACCTGACGAAGCAGCGCCATCAACCCATCATCAAGCCATGCCGGATCGCGTAGGCGGCCAGTTCGGCATTGCTGTTCACCTCGAGCTTCTCGAGCAGGCGGGCGCGATAGGTACTGATGGTCTTGACACTCAGGTGGAGCGCCTCCCCGATATCCGATACTGACTCGCCGCGGGCAAGACGCAGAAAAACCTGCAACTCGCGATCAGAGAGCTTCTCATGCGGGGCAAGCGCGCGTCCTGCGGCAAGCTCTTCAGCCAACAATTCGGCTGTGCGCGGCGAAAGGTAACGACGTCCCTGCGCCACCGTGCGAATGGCGCCGAGCAACTCCTCAGCCGAGCAATCCTTGCACAGGTAGCCGTCGGCACCATTGCGTATCATCGCCAGCGCGTAGCGATCCTCCGAGAACCCGGTCAGCACCAGGATGCGCAGGCCGTCATGGCGTTGACGCGCAGTCTTCAGCACATCTACGCCACTTTGCCCCGGCAGGGAGAGGTCCAGCAGCAACACGTCGGTTTCGACCACCCTCAACTGTTCCAGGGCTTCCTCGCCGCTGGCCGCCTCAAACGCGATGGCGAATCCGATCTCTGCGGCGATCATTTCCCTGAAACCGGCCCTGACGATCTGATGGTCATCCACAATCGCAACACGGAGCATGGCGGCCCTTTACGAAACGAATGTTGATGCACCGATAATAGACTCTCCGAGCCGACATGCCGGAGTGGGTTGGCATCCACCCCCACACCCCATCGGCATCATCCAAAATGTGCGTCAGACGATTCCGACCAGCGGTCTGCGGACGACATCGCCGGCGCCATGACCCCGATCGGCACAAGCGTCTCGGCTGAACTCAGACTGGAATCCGGTCGTGCCAGGCTGAGAACAACTCATCGGCGGGCAGAGGTCGGTTGTAAAGGTAGCCCTGCCCCACATCGCAACCTTCGGCGCACAGAAAAACCGCCTGTGCCTCGAGCTCGATGCCCTCGGCCACGGTCTTCAGCCCGAGGCTGCGCGCGAGCGCTATAACCGCACGGATGATCGCCTCGCCGTTGGGGTCGCGCCCGATGTCACGCACAAACGACTGGTCGATCTTGAGCCGGTCCAGCGGCAGGCGCTTGAGATAGGCAAGGCTGGAATAGCCGGTACCAAAGTCGTCGATCGCAAGTGTCACCCCGAGGTTGCGCAGCCCGCCCAGCGCTTCCAGTGCTTGTTCCGGCTGGCGCATGATCATCGACTCGGTCACTTCGAGCTCGAGCCTCTCGGCCGCCAGGCCTGACTCCATCAGGGTCCAGGCGGTGAGCGCGATCAGTTTGTCCCGATCTATCTGCTGCGCGGACAGGTTCACCGCGACCTGCGGCACCACCAAACCGTGCGCCTGCCAGGCCACCATCTGGCGGCACGCCGCGCGCAACACCCAGGCACCGATCTCGCCGATGATGCCGATCTCCTCCGCCAGCGGAATGAACTGTCCAGGCGACACCAGCCCCAACTCGGGATGCCGCCAGCGCACCAGCGCCTCGACCCCGGCCAGCTGGCCGCTAGCGAGGTCGAGTTGCGGCTGGTAGTGCAGCACCAACTCATTGCGCGTCACCGCGCCTCGCAGGGCGTTCTCCATCACCAGGCGCTCGAACGCGCCCGCGGTCAGCTTCGGGGCAAAGAACTGGTAGTTGTTGCGCCCCTGCGACTTCGCCTCATACATGGCAAGGTCGGCGTGCTTGAGCAGGTTATCGACGTCATCACCATCCTCTGGATAAAGCGCAATACCGATGCTGGCGGTCACCGTCAGGTCGTGCCCGTCTATGCGCTGCGGCCGTGAAAAAACATCGAGCAACTTGCGCGCCACAATCGCCGCCTGACGCGCGTCGGATTCGTCCTCCAGCAAGAGCACGAACTCGTCGCCCCCGAGCCGGGCCAAGGTGTCACTGGCGCGGATCACGCCGGCGATACGTCGCCCGACCTCCACCAGCAGTTCGTCGCCGACCGGATGGCCGAGCGTGTCGTTCACGCTCTTGAACCGATCGAGATCAAGAAAAAGCAGCGCCAGCGGTACCTTGTCGCGATTCGCCCGCTGGAGCGCATGCCCGAGGCGGTCACGGAACAGCACCCGGTTCGGTAGCTCGGTGAGCGGGTCGTGATAGGCGAGAAAATCGATTTTCTCCTGCGCCCGCTTGACCGTGGTGATGTCGCTGAATACCGCGACATAGTGCGTGACCTGCCCGCCCTCCCCCTTAACCGCGCTGATCGTGAGCCACTCGGGATACACCTCGCCGCTCTTGCGCCGATTCCACACCTCACCCTGCCATTGCCCGCTCATGGTCACGCTGTGCCACAACTCACGATAGAACACGGCCCCATGCCGCCCCGACTGCAGCATCCGCGGGTTCTTGCCGATCACCTCGGCCTTGGTGTATCCCGTGATTGCCTCAAAGGCCGGATTTACCGTCAGGATGCATCCATCGACATCGGTAACCGCCACGCCCTCGAGCGTGCTGTGAAAAACACGATCGGCAAAGCGCAACTCTTCCTGGGCCTGGCGTTGATCCTCGAGCGCGCAAAGCAGTTCGCCGCGCGCATGGTCCGCCTCGGCCAGCAGCCTCGCCATCTCGTCCTTCGCCCGCCGCGCGTCGAACTCGGCCTGGCGACGCTCGCTCACATCAAGGCAGACACCGACGACGGCAGGCCGACCGAGATACTCGGCACCACGCCCGTGCACCTCTATTTGCACCCGGATTCCGTCGCATCGTAGCCCGGTGAACACATAGCGGATATCGGGCAGGCCGTCTTCGATCCGTTGGCGGATATTCTCCGCGACGAGTTCGCGGTCTTCGGGGCAGACCAGATCCGACACGGCAAGCTTGTCGATCACCGCGTCGGTCGAGTCATAACCGAACATCTGCGCGAAACCCTGATTCACATAGCGAAAGAGCCCGTCCTGGATCACATAGATACCCGCCAGCGACTGCTCCACCATGGCGTCAAACAGCACGACGCGGTCGTTGTGCGTCATCGTGCCATACCCTGGGCACTGCCATGCAGGACGCCAGGGCGCGCGAGCATCGCAACGCAATGGTCCGGTGTCATCGCGCGCGACGCGATCATCATCCTCCCGACTTTGACCGCAAGATCAAAGCACTCACAGCACTCCTGAAATCGAAGCATCGGCAGCGTAACCATGGTCAGTCCAGAAATCACAAAATCAAATCCACCAGACCTCGCTCAATTTGGGTAGTGGCGCAGCCATAATAGTCGCAACCGCTTGCCGCTGCATGTTTCCGTGCAGCATGAGCCTGACCGGTACCATCGGCTACAATCGCCCGGAATCACGCGGAACCTACAATGATCGGGATTTTCCTCATTACCCACGGCACCCTGGGCGAATCACTCATCCAGTGCACCTGCCATGTGCTCAACAAGCGCCCATCGCAGATCGCACAATTGGGCGTATCCGCCCAGGATGACCCGCTCGACCTGCTGCCGACAGCGCGCCAGATGGTGGCGTGGGCCGATAGCGGAAGCGGCGTGCTGGTGTTGACCGACATCTATGGCGCCACCCCCTCCAACATTGCAATCAAATTGCTGCAACCCGGTCATGTCGAAGGCATTGCCGGCGTCAACCTGCCGATGCTGTTGCGGGTGCTGACCTACCGCGAGAAGGACATGCCCACACTGCTCCAGCGCGCCATCTCCGGCGGCTGCGACGGTGTAATGCAAATGAAGTGACACCTCCCGGGATCGCCCGGAAACAAGGCAAGCGAGACTCAACATGCCCAGAACGGATGTGGAAATCATCAACAAACTCGGCCTGCATGCGCGGGCCTCGGCCAAGCTCACCCAGTTGGCCAGCAGCTTCGGCGCCGACGTGTGGCTGGAGCGCAATGGTCGTCGGGTCAACGCCAAAAGCATCATGGGCGTCATGATGCTGGCCGCCGCACGCGGCACCACGATCACGGTTGAAACTGAAGGGGTCGACGCTGACAATGCGCTTGCCCGCATCCTTGAACTGATCGCCGACCGCTTCGGCGAAGAGGAATAAATCGATGGCGTTTACCCTGCACGGCCTGCCGGTGTCCCAGGGGATTGCGATTGGCCACGTGCACCTGGTGTCGCATGCGCTGCTCGAGGTCAATCACTACCACGTACCACCCAAGCATCTCACCGACGAACTCGAGCGCCTCGGTGAGGCAGTGGCCACCGTGCAGGGCGAACTGGTCGGGCTCAAGGCTTCCGCCACCTCGGGCCAGACCCATAGCGAAGTGGGTGCCTTTGTCGACCTGCAGTTGATGATGCTCGCCGATCCGATGCTGATCGATGCCGCCCGCGGCCTGATCGAATCGCGCCGCTGCAACGCCGAGTGGGCGCTGGTGCAGCAGATGGAACTGGTGGTCGAGCAGTTCCGCCAGATCGAGGATCCTTACTTGCGCGAACGCCAGGCCGACGTGGTGCAGGTGATCGAGCGCCTGGTAAAGGTGCTGCTCGGCCACCCCGGTCACCTTCCGCCCAAACGGCGCGACGGCCTCGGCACCATCGTCGTTGCCCACGATCTGTCGCCGGCCGACACCATCGGCTTTCGCGACCACAATATTGCCGGCTTCGTCACCGACGTCGGCGGTCCCACCAGTCACACCGCGATCGTCGCGCGCAGCCTGTCGATCCCGGCCGTGGTAGGCCTGCATCACATCCGCGACCTGGTCGAAGACAACGAACTGATCATCGTCGACGGCACCCGCGGCGTGGCCATCGTCGGTCCGGACGAGACCATCGTCCAGGAATACCGCCTGCGCCGATCCGAACTCGAACTTGAACGCTCCAAGCTCAACCGGCTCAAGAACACCCGCGCGACCACGCTCGACGGCGAGGACGTCAACCTGTTCGCCAACATCGAAGGGCCGAAGGATGTCGCCCAGGTCAAGGCCGTCAGTGCGGACGGGGTGGGCCTGTACCGCACCGAGTTCCTGTTCATCGGTCGCGACACCCTGCCCGACGAAGACGAACAGTACGAGGCTTATCGCGCCGTACTCAAGGCCATGCCGACCAAATCTGTCACCATCCGCACTTTCGACGTCGGCTCGGACAAGGCGCTCAACGGCCACCATGGCCGTACCGAGCCCAACCCTGCGCTCGGTCTGCGCGCGGTGCGCTACTCGCTCGCCGAGCCTAAGATGTTTCTCACCCAGTTGCGCGCCCTGCTGCGCGCCTCGGCACACGGCAGGTTGCAGATCATGGTGCCAATGCTGGCGCATGCTCATGAAATCGATCAGAGCCTGGCGCTGATCGAAAAGGCCAAAGCCGAACTACGCGCGGAGAAGGTGAAGTTCAACGAGGCTATTCCGGTCGGCGGCATGATCGAGATCCCCGCTGCAGCCCTGTCACTCGGCATGTTCATCCGCCGCCTGTCATTCCTGTCGATCGGCACCAACGACCTGATCCAATACACGCTCGCGATCGACCGCTCCGACGAAGCCGTGGTGCACCTGTACGACCCGCTCCATCCGGCGGTACTCAAGCTCATCGGCGGCACCATCCAGGCCGGCGCCCGCGTCGGCATGCCGGTGTCGGTATGCGGCGAAATGGCCGGCGACCCGGCCTACACGCAACTCTTCCTCGGCATGGGCCTGCGCAACTTCTCGATGCATCCCGCCCACATCCTGGAGGTCAAGCAGCAGGTGCTGCGCTCCGATGTTGGCGACCTGGCCCCCAAGGTGCAGCGCATTCTCAAAATGGACGAGCAGGCGCGCGTGCGCGATGCCGTCGAACGACTCTGATCACCGACACCTACCCCCGACGCCTACCCCGATGAGCACTCAACGCCACTGCCCCGCCCTGTTCATCGCCGCGCCCGCCTCCGGACAGGGCAAGACCACCGTCACCGCCGCACTTGCCCGGCTACACACCCGTCTTGGACGTCGGGTCCGTGTATTCAAGTCGGGCCCGGACTTCCTCGACCCGCAGATTCATGCAGTAGCCAGCGGCGCACCGGTGTACAACGCCGATCTCGGCATGTGCGGCGAGGCTGACATTGCCCACCGTCTGTACGCAGCAGCAGGCGAAGCGGACCTGATCCTGGTCGAAGGGGTGATGGGTCTGTATGACGGCACGCCGTCCGGTGCCGATATCGCCTGCCGCTTCGGGCTGCCGGTGATGGCGGTGATCGATGCCCGCGCCATGGCACAAACCTTTGGTGCCATCGCGCATGGTCTGGCCACCTTCCGGCCCGGCCTGCCGTTTGCCGGCGTGCTCGCCAACCACGTCGGCAGTGCGCGCCATGCCGAGATGCTTCAGGCCTCACTGCCATCGGGCATGCGCTGGTTTGGCGCGGTGATGCGCGACGCCGGCGCGGCCCTGCCCGAGCGCCACCTTGGCCTGCTTCAGGCCGCCGAGATCAAGGACCTCGATGCACGCCTCGATCGCCTCGCCGACAGTCTGGCGCAAACCGGCGCGGCCGATCTACCGCTGCCGGTGCCCTTTGCTGCCATACCTGCACCCGTCGTGCCGCCCTTGCTCGGTGGAAAAACCATTGCCATCGCACGCGATGCCGCCTATGGATTCATCTACCCGGCCAACGTGGACACGCTCCACGCACTCGGCGCCACACTCACTTTCTTTTCGCCGGTGGCGGGCGATCCGCTGCCCGCCTGCGATGCCGTCTGGCTACCGGGCGGCTACCCGGAACTGCACGGCGAGCGCCTCGCCGCCAACCCGGGTTTCTGGGCATCCCTGCGCGAGCATGTTCAAGCAGGCAAACCGGCACTGGCCGAGTGTGGCGGCATGATGAGCTTGTTCGACGAGGTGGTGGACAAGGCCGGCACCGCACACAGCCTTGGCGGCCTGCTGCCGGGGCGCGCGGTGATGCAGCAGCGGCTTGCCGCGCTCGGCATGCAGGTGGCGGATCTTCCCGAAGGCCGCCTCACCGGGCACACCTTCCACTACTCAAAGACCGACACGCCGCTCGTGCCCCTGCTTCGCGCGCAAACGCCCGACGGCCGCGCGGGCGAGGCCATCTACCGTCAGCAGCGGCTGACGGCATCCTATGTGCACTTTTATTTTCCGTCGGACCCGGCTGCGGTCGGGGCCCTGTTTGGAGACCTTGAGTCTGCCTGACGAACCCGCCTGGCGAGCCGGCCTGAACTCAGCCCGGCCGCGCCTTCGACGCAACGGCGACGCGCTCGGTCGCCTGAACGTCAAGCCATTTGCGCACGCGCTGCGCGTCGGCGGTGCGGGTGTAACGCCCCACCGAATCCATCAACACGATCACGACCGGCTGCCGGTGCATCCATGCCTGCATCACCAGGCACCTGCCCGCTTCGCTGATGTAACCCGTCTTGGACACGCTGATTTCCCAGTCCGGATTCTTGACCAGCGAATTGGTATTGCCAAAGCGCAGCATGCGGCCGGCCACTTCGATGTGACGCTCGTGGGTAGTGGAGAATTCACGGATCAGCGGATAGCTCGCCGATGCCGTCACCAGCCGGGCCAGATCGCGCGGACTGGAGACATTGGCCGGATTCAGGCCACTGCTGTCGTGAAAGCGCGTATCGGACATCCCGAGCAAGCGCGCCTTGATATTCATCGCTGCTACAAAGCCCTGAATTCCGCCCGGGTAGTTGCGGCCCAGCGCCGACGCCGCGCGATTTTCCGATGACATCAGCGCCAGCTGCAGCAAGGCTTCGCGGCTCAGGCGGGTACCCAGTACCAGGCGCGACCCGGTGCCCTTCAGTTGATCGAGGTCTTCATTGTTGATGGTGATTTCTTCGGACAGACTCTGCCCGGCCTCAAGCACCACCATCGCGGTCATCAACTTGGTGATCGACGCAATCGGCACAACGGCGGCCCCGTTGCGTTCGAGCAGCACCTCGCCGGTTTGCTGATTGGCAACGTAGAACGCCGCCGAACGCAACACCGGAAACCCCCGCGCATCGAGCTCGAGATCAGCCGATTCATCGACAAGGGGCGCGGCACGCTTCACCGCCACTTTCTTGGTCGCCTTGGTTGCCTTGGTTGCCACCGCTTTTTTCTTCACCGGGGCGGTCTTGGCCACGGCTTTTTTTACCACCGGCTTCGCCGCGCTGGTTTTTGCGGTTTTTGCGGAGCTTGGAGCGGCCGCCAGTGCGGTACTCCAGCCAGCGTGCGCAAGCGACAGTGAAAGCAGCGCTGCGAGGAGAATTCGGGGCTTCATGAGTGGGCTCGGTAAGGAAAACAATCCGTAACGCAATTCTTAACTAAAATAGGCAGATATCAAGCTTTTTTGAAGTACTTTGCGAAAAAACATTATGTGAGTATCCCCCCGGTGCCGAAGTCACACTTTGAGCTGTCGCAAAATGTACCTGACTTAACAGAGATATCGGCTGTACCCCCTCAGTCTTTAGCGTCCAGTCTGAGGAAAGCGGCCACCTCATCACGGCGCTCGAGCGTGTCGCGATAGCCCAGGTCCATCAGCGCACGGGTGTAGCCCGGCTCGAACAACAGATAGGACAACACGGTCGAGCCCTCGCGTCGCATCGCACCCACACCACGCAGCACCGTGCGCAGCAGCCGAGGCAGAGACTCGCGGTAATGCCCCGCGATCGCATCGAGACGCTGCGACGGAGAAATCACCAGGGTTTCGATCGGGCGCAACACGATACCTGCCGCCTGACGCTGCTCGGCGGTGAAGGCATTGAGCGTGGCGTTGATCCGCTCCATGCGCTCGAGGTCTACCGCAAGGCCATCAAGGAAAATGCTCGACATCGCATGACCGGCAATCTGTGCCGGCGCCGGGTAGGCTTCGGTTCGCTGCCGCCCCTCTTCGGCAAGGCGGCCCGAACCGATCACCAGAATACGATCCGCGCCCAGATGGATTGCCGGACTGACCGGTGCCAGCTGACGCATCGAGCCGTCGCCGAAAAATTCGCGATTGATGTTGACTGCCGGAAACACGAAAGGAATGGCGCTCGAGGCCATCAGATGGTCGACACGCAGTTGTGTTCTCACCCCGATACGCTGCGTCCGCCGCCAGGGCTCCACCGACGGATGCGCGGCAAAGAAAGCCAGGCTCTCGCCCGACGTATAGCCAGAGGCATTGACGCTGAGCGCATGCAGATGTCCGGACTCGATTGCGCGGTCGATTGCACTGAAGTCGAGCGTGCGTTCGAGCAGCGCGCGCAAGGGACTATTGTCGAGCAGGGAGCGAGGCGTCTGCCTGAACGCCCAGCCGGTGAACAACGCAGACCCCCAGCGCAAGCCGGACCCGAGCAGCGCGGCCGGATCGGTGCGATAAACCTGGTCGACGCGAAAATTGCGCCAGATCCACGCCACCTTGCGCACTGCAACGTTGAAATCGGCCGAGTACACGGCCAGCGCAGCCGCATTGATGCCGCCGGCCGAGGTTCCGCACAGTATGGGAAACGGATTGCCCGGGCGCGACCCGCGAATATGCCGGATCGCCTGCAGCACGCCGACCTGATAGGCCGCGCGTGCGCCACCACCGGTCAGTACCAGCGCCGCTTTTCCTGTTGTTTCATCCATGCCTGCACTCCCCCCGGGAGGGAATCATGGCACAGGCATGGATCCGGGCAAAACGGCGCGCAGCGTACTAGGCTTCTTGCCCGGCCTCGACCACGGTGAGTGCGGTCATGTTGATGATCCGGCGCACGGTGGCCGACGGCGTGAGGATGTGCACCGGCTTGGCGGCGCCGAGCAGGATCGGCCCCACCGTCACCCCTTCTCCGGACGAGCTCTTGAGCAGGTTGAAGGCGATGTTGGCCGCATCCAGCGTCGGGAAAATCAGCAGGTTGGCATCTTCGCGCATGCGTGCATTGGGGAAGATTTGCAAGCGGTGCTCGGCATCGAGCGCCGAGTCGCCATGCATCTCACCCTCCACCTGCAGTTCGGGATGCTGCTCGTGCAGCATGCGCCGCGCGATCCGCATCTTCTCGGCAGTGGGCGAATCAGCCGACCCGAAGGACGAGTGCGACAACAGCGCAATGCGCGGCTCGACGCCAAAACGCTGCATCTCTTCGGCCGCGAGCAAGGTCATCTCGACCACCTGCTCGGGCGTCGGATCGTAGTTGACATAGGTGTCGGCAAGGAACAGCGTTCGCTCGGGCAGGGTCAGCAGATTGACCGTGTAGTAGTTTTTCACCCCCTCGCGACGTCCGAGCACCGTCTCGACAAAGTCGAGATGCAAGCGATGCATGCCGTAGGTACCGCAGATGAGCCCGTCGCCGTAGCCGAACTTGAGCAGCAGCGAACCGATCAGCGTGGTGCGACGGCGCACTTCCTTCTTCGCGTACTCGACCGATACACCCTTGCGCTCCATCAGCTCGTGGTACGACTTCCACAGCTCTTCAAAACGCGGATCCGATTCCGGATTGACCATCTCGAAGTCGCGCTCCGCCTCCAGCCGCAGCCCGAAGCGCGCGATGTTGTTGCTCACCACCTCGGGACGACCGATCAGGATAGGCCGTGCCATGCCCTCATCGACCACGGTCTGCACCGCGCGCAACACCTTCTCGGACTCACCTTCAGAGAAGATGATGCGCTTGGGCGCGGCTTTTGCCGCAGCGAACACCGGCTTCATGATCAGGCCGGAATGCCACACGAAGTTGTTCAGTTGGGCGCGGTAGGCATCCCAGTCGGTGATCGGACGCGTGGCCACGCCCGAGGCCATGGCCGCTGCGGCCACTGCCGGCGCGATCTTGACGATCAGGCGCGGGTCGAACGGACGCGGGATGATGTACTCGGTGCCGAAGCCGGAAACCTTTTCGCCGTAAGCGGCGGCCACGATGTCGCTCTGCTCGGCTCGGGCCAGTTCGGCAATCGCCTTGACCGCAGCCAGCTTCATCTCGTCGCTGATCGTGGTCGCGCCCACGTCGAGCGCACCGCGGAAGATGAAGGGGAAACACAGCACATTGTTGACCTGGTTCGGGTAGTCCGAACGGCCGGTGGCGATGATCGCATCGCTACGCACCGCCAGCACCTCTTCGGGCAGAATCTCCGGGGTCGGGTTGGCGAGCGCCAGAATCAGCGGCTTGGCCGCCATCTTGGCCACCATCTCGCGCTTGACCACGCCGCCGGCCGACAGCCCGAGCAGCACATCCGCCCCCTCGAGAATCTCGGTGAGCTTGCGGGCGTCGGTTTTCTTCGCGTACCGCGCCTTGATCGGGTCCATCAGCGTGGTGCGGCCTTCGTACACCACGCCCTCAATGTCGGTCACCCAGATGTTCTCGACCGGAATACCGAGCATCACCAGCAACTCGAGGCAGGCCAGTGCCGCCGCACCCGCGCCGGAGGTCACCAGTTTGATCTTCTTGAGGTCCTTGCCCTGCATCTGCAGGCCATTGAGGATGGCTGCGCCGACCACGATCGCGGTGCCGTGCTGGTCGTCGTGGAACACCGGAATTTTCATCCGCTCGCGCAGTTTCGCCTCGATATAGAAGCACTCCGGCGCCTTGATGTCTTCGAGATTGATCCCGCCAAAGGTGGGCTCGAGTGCGGCGATCATGTCGATCAGCTTGTCGGCGTCGGGCTCGTTGATTTCGAGGTCGAACACGTCGATGCCGGCGAACTTCTTGAACAGCACGCCCTTGCCTTCCATCACCGGCTTGGCCGCGAGCGGACCGATATTACCCAGGCCCAGCACCGCGGTGCCATTGGTGATCACGCCGATCAGGTTGCCGCGCGAGGTCAGATTGGCCGCTTCGGCCGGATCTTCGACGATCGCATCGCAGGCTGCCGCGACACCGGGCGAGTAGGCCAGTGACAGATCGCGCTGATTCGAAAGTACTTTGGTCGGCGTTACCGAGATTTTGCCGGGCCGCGGATAGCGATGGTAGTCAAGCGCGGCCGCGCGTATCAGTTCATCCATGAAGTTCTCCGTCTCATTAATATTGTGGTTCTTGTGTGCTACGCCCGCCTTCAGACAAGCAAAGGCCGGACGGGGTCGGGCCCGGGTGGCACCAGCCGAAGCATACTCCTGTGAAATGCACTTTCACATTACGAAATGCAACCCGATTGCCTGATTCCGGATGCAAATCCCCGATCGGCAACAGTCCGTTTTGCCGATACTCCGAGCCGTGGCATAATCCTACGCTTTCGCCGACTGCGGATAACCCTAGTAGTTTCCGCAAGTCGCGTTGCAGGACGCACCGATCGCGTGGCATCGCCGCCCCTCCCTGCGCTCTGCTGCCCGCCGGCCGCAAGGCCTTTCGAGACTGATCGGGCTCGACCGACGGGAACCGGTTTCGCATCCGCAACCTGGAGAGCTTTTCGCCATGAGTCAACGCTTTGCCCAGGCAGCACTCGCTGCCGCACCCGAGTACGTCCGCCATGAAGGCCTGAAGAAATGGGTTGCGGAAATCGCCGCCCTCACCGAACCGGACCAGGTGGTCTGGTGCGACGGCTCCCAGGAAGAATACGACCAGCTGTGCGTCGAGATGGTCGAGTCGGGCATGCTGATCAGGCTCAACCCCGAAAAACGCAAGAACTCCTTCCTCGCTTTTTCTGATCCTTCCGACGTGGCACGCGTTGAAGATCGCACCTTCATCTGCTCGAACGACAAGGGTGATGCCGGCCCGACCAACAACTGGGAAGAGCCCGCGGTCATGCGCGGCACCCTGAACAACCTGTTCAAGGGCGCAATGCATGGGCGCACCATGTACGTGATCCCGTTCTCCATGGGTCCGCTCGGCTCGCCGATCGCCCACATCGGCATCGAGATCTCCGACAGCCCCTACGTCGTCACCAACATGCGCACCATGACGCGCATGGGCCGCGCCGTGTTCGACGTGCTCGGCACCGATGGCGAGTTCGTGCCCTGCGTGCATTCGGTCGGCGCCCCGATCGCCCACGGTGAGAAAGACAGCCGCTGGCCGTGTAACCCGACCACCAAGTACATCGTGCATTTCCCGGAAACCCGCGAAATCTGGTCCTACGGTTCGGGCTACGGCGGCAACGCGCTGCTGGGCAAGAAGTGCTTCGCCCTGCGCATCGCGTCCACCATGGCGCGCGACGAAGGCTGGCTTGCCGAACACATGCTGATCCTCGGCGTGGAATCCCCTGAAGGCGAGAAGACCTACGTCGCCGCCGCCTTCCCGTCGGCCTGCGGCAAGACCAACTTCGCCATGCTGATTCCGCCCAAGTCCTTCGACGGCTGGAAGATCACCACCGTCGGCGACGACATCGCCTGGATCAAGCCGGGCAAGGATGGCAAGTTCTACGCCATCAACCCCGAAGCCGGGTTCTTTGGCGTCGCCCCAGGCACGTCCGAAAAGACCAACTTCAATGCGATGGCCACGCTGAAGGAAAACATCATCTTCACCAACGTCGCACTGACCGACGACGGCGACGTGTGGTGGGAAGGCATGACCAAGGAAGCGCCCGCGCACCTGATCGACTGGCAGGGCAAGGACTGGACCCCCGAGATCGCCAAGGAAACCGGGCGCAAGGCTGCGCACCCGAACTCGCGCTTCACCGCCCCGGCCAGCCAGTGCCCGTCGATCGACCCGAACTGGGAAGATCCCGAGGGCGTGCCGATCTCGGCCTTCATCTTCGGTGGCCGCCGCGCCACCACGGTGCCGCTGGTGTACCAGGCTTTCAACTGGAACTTCGGCGTCTACATGGCCGCCACGCTGGGCTCCGAGACCACTGCTGCCGCCTTTGGTGCGCAGGGCGTGGTCCGTCGCGACCCGTTCGCCATGCTGCCGTTCTGCGGCTATCACATGGGCGATTACTTCAACCACTGGCTGAAGATGGGTCACGTGGTCGAGAACACGCCCAAGATCTTCTGCGTGAACTGGTTCCGCATGAACGAAAAGGGCGAGTTCATCTGGCCCGGCTTCGGCGACAACATGCGCGTACTCAAGTGGATCGTCGACCGCTGCAAGGGCCGCATCGCCGCCAAGGAAACCACCCTGGGCTGGATGCCGCGCTTCGAGGACCTCGACTGGACCGGCGCCGACATCAACAAGGCGGAATTCGACACCCTGACCAAAGTCGACGCCGACGCCTGGAAGAAGGAACTCGAGCTGCACAAGGAATGGTTCGACAAGCTGCAGGACCGCCTGCCGCGGGAGTTCGTGCTCAAGCGCGAACTGTTCGAACTCGCACTGAATATCGACTGAAAGCGGATAGACTGGCCTCGCGGCCAGTTTGCCCAACAAAGCGCCGCATCGTCGGCGCTTTTTCTTTTGCCGGAGCCCTTTGATGAAGTCCCCGCACCTCGCCCGCCGCATGGCCGATATCCAGCCCTTTCATGTCATGGAACTGCTGCGTCGCGCACGTGAACTCGAGGCGGCGGGGCGCGACATCATACACATGGAAGTAGGCGAGCCCGATTTTCCCACGCCGCAACCGATGATCGAGGCCGCCACCCGCTTCATTTCCGGTGGCGACGTACATTACACGCCCAGCCTCGGACTGCCGGCGCTGCGCGAGGCGATTTCGGCCTTCTACCAGACCCGTTTCGGCGCACAGGTCGCGCCCGAACGCATCATCGTCACCGCCGGCGCATCAGGCGCGCTGATGCTGGCACTGGCCGCGACCACCGATCCCGGTGACGAATGGCTGCTACCCGACCCCGGCTACCCGTCCAACCGACACCTGGTGAGAAGCTTCGAAGGCGTGGCGCAGGCGCTGCCGGTGGACGCCGCCACCCGCTACCAGCCCACTCCAACGCAGGTCGAGGCCGCCTGGAACGCGCGCAGCCGCGGCCTGATGGTGGCCACCCCATCCAACCCCACCGGCACCCTGCTCAGCGCGGACGAGCTCGCCGCACTACAGCGCACGACGCAATCAAAGGGGGGCTTGCTGGTGGTCGACGAGATCTATCAGGGGCTGACCTACGGCGTCGACAGCTCGACGGTGCTGGCGCAGCCCGAGCTGGCACCAGCGGAGAACCTGTTCGTGGTAAACAGCTTTTCCAAGTATTTTGGCATGACCGGCTGGCGCCTCGGCTGGCTGGTGGCGCCGCAGAGCTATGTACGCGAGATCGAAAAACTGGCCCAGCACTTCTTCATCTCGCCCTCGACACCGGCACAGCACGCCGCACTCGCCGCTTTCGAGCCCGCCACCATCGAGATTCTGGAAGCACGCCGCCACGAATTCGCCACACGGCGCGACACCCTGCTGCCAGCGCTACGCGAAATCGGCTTCAACATGGCGACCGAACCGCAGGGTGCGTTCTACATCTACGCCGACGTCTCTGCCCTGACCGACGACAGCGAGCAGTTCGCCCGCCACCTGATCGAAGAAGCCGGGGTCGCCCTCACCCCAGGCCTCGACTTCGGCCATCACCACCCGCGCAAGCATCTGCGCATTGCCTACACCACCCGTTGCGAACGCCTGCTCGAAGCCGCAGAGCGGATACGGGCGGCACTGCGCTAAGCGCAGGCCGCCCGTACAGGGGTAAAGTCAAAGCTCAGGCAGTCTTGCCCGACTTGCGACCCGCCGCCGTGATCAGGCGCTGCTTCATGGCCATCACCTTGCGTGCGTACCCAGCTTCGGGGTCTTTCAGTGCGCCACCGTAATACTGCAGCGCGGACTGCATGCTGCCGTAGCGGCGCAGGCCTTCCTGCAGCACGAGGGTGCCGACGCGCACGTTGAGCTCGGGATCGAACAAGGCATCCTTTCCGTTCTCATCGCCAATCTTGTCCATATGGAAGCGCGGGATCACCTGCATCAGGCCCTGCGCACCCATGGTGCTCTCGGCAAACGGATTGAAACTCGACTCCACCGCCATCACCGCCACAATCAGCAGCGGATCGATGCCGACGTGCTTGCCCGCCTCTTCCGCCGCGCGCAGCACCGGCTCGAGCGCTACGGTTGACACCCGGTAGCGGCGTGACACCCAGTCCCGCACCGATGCCATTTCGCGCGACAGCGCAAACTCTTCAACAGCGGGCGATGCGACAAGGCTAGGAGGCTCGGCCGCGCGGGCTTCGGTCACGAGCGTGGTGAATGAAGCCGACGGCTCATCACCAACCCGGCCGGAGCCAATAAACACGATGGCAACCAGACCCAGGGAAAGCACACTGACGTGCGCCATTCGAAACAAACAGGCACCGGCAGAGCGCACGATACCCTTTACAGACGTTGCGTATTTCATGGTGTCCTCCATGCTGTGGCCAGAACACATCGCTGCCCGGTTCAAGTGAGAACCGTGACGACACCCGGGCGGTCACCGGGCGGGGTGGAGATTTCGGGGCCGGTAAGCCGGGAAATCGTGCGAGTTGTTCGGTCGCCAGTAGGTATCAAAGCAGGGACTGCAACCAGACCCCTGCCCCGCGGTGCGCGCTCCCATGACTGGATGCCGTGTCACCCGAAGGTGTTGCGGCAACGCACCGAAAAATGACTTGCTAAGAATGCTGCAGTGCAGCGTAATCGGATTCTATTGATCTGATTGACTATTGTCAAAATACGGGCGTTGCACATCTGCCACAAGCCCCACCTTGGCCCAGTCAAAACAAGGCCCCGGGTCGGTCTTTCGCCCCGGTGCGATATCCGAATGACCGACTATTTCCACCCCCGGATAGCGCCGCTGCAGGCGCTTCAGCAGGCTCCCGAGGGTCGTGTATTGAGCCGTTTCGAAAGGCACCGTGTCGCAACCCTCGAGTTCGATCCCGATCGAAAAATCGTTACAGCGTTCGCGACCGCGCCAGCTGGAAGCACCGGCATGCCAGGCCCGCGCCTCGGTCGGAACGAACTGGATCAACTCACCATCGCGACGAACGAAGAAGTGTGCGGATACACGCAGTTGATGAATGGTGGCGTAATAGGGATCCGCGCCGGGATCGAGCCGGTTGGTGAACAACTCGACCACCCCCGGCCCACCAAACGTGTCGGGAGGGAGACTGATAGCATGAATGACGATCAGCGAGACCTGCACCCCTGCCGGACGGGCATCAAAATTTGGCGATGCGATCCGCCGTACGCCGCGCAACCATCCCTTCATTCCGCGCTCCCGGTTGTTCGAGGGCTGTCGCCCCCGCGGCGGGTGATTCTAGCAGCCTGTCGGAAGCTCGTTTCGGCAGAGGCACGCCCCACCGATCCTCGGCGCGCCGATCGCTTACAATCTGCCTCCGCGCCCGTGACCCCGGACCATCATGAGCTACTCCCGTCCCGCCTTCGAATCCAAACTGTGTCCGCCCGCAGACCTTGCAGCCCGCTGCGCCTCCCTGCCGCGGCCGCTGGTGTTCACCAACGGCTGCTTCGATATCCTGCACCGCGGGCATGTGACCTATCTGGCCCAGGCTCGGGCACTGGGGGCCGCGATGGTGGTGGCGCTCAACACTGATGCTTCTGTGCGACGGCTCGGCAAGGGCGAGGATCGCCCGATGAATCCGCTGGAGGACCGCATGGCGGTCATGGCCGCCCTTGAGAGCGTCGCCCTGGTGACCTGGTTCGACGAAGACACCCCGATCGAGCGCATCCTCGCCGCCCGCCCCGACGTCCTGGTGAAGGGCGGCGACTGGGCACCGGACACCATCGTCGGCGCCAGCGAGGTGCGCGGCTGGGGCGGGCAGGTGCACTCGATCCCGTTCGAGGTCGATCGTTCGACCACCGCCCTGATCAGCCGCATTCGAGCACAGGACAAATAGCTGCCGAGTCGCCGACTTTCGTAGGGCCGACTTCAGTCGGCCACAGCTGCCCGAACCTGGCGCTGGTGCCCGAATCACGTCCCGCGGCGGACTGAAGTCCGCCCTACAGCGGTTGTTCGATCGGCGGGGCCGGACCGATGCTTTTCGTAGGGCCGCTCAGTCGGCCACAGCTGCCCACGCCTGGCGCTGGTGCCCGAATCACGTCCTGCGGCGGACTGAAGTCCGCCCTACGGCGGTTGTGCTCGGGACCAGTGCTTGACCCGGATGACAGTATCTAAGGCAGCACGCTCGGTCGACGTCTTGTCCGCGGTGCAAGGAAACCCCGCGGTGGCGCCCGGTGCATTAAAATGGCGCCCGATGCCCGCAAAATACACTTCCGCCCTGCACGTTCTCGAGCACGTTTTTGGCTACACCGCCTTCCGTGGCGAACAACAAGCCGTTGTCGAGCATGTTGCGAGCGGGGGGGATGCGCTGGTGCTGATGCCAACCGGCGGCGGCAAGTCGCTGTGTTACCAGGTACCGGCCTTGCTGCGCAACGGTATGGCCATCGTCGTTTCGCCGCTGATCGCGCTGATGCACGACCAGGTCAGTGCGCTGGTCGAGGCCGGGGTCAACGCGGCCTTCCTCAATTCCAGCCTTGGTGCCGATGCCGCCCGCGCAGTGGAGCGTGCGCTGCACGAGGGCAGCCTGGACCTGCTCTACGTCGCGCCCGAGCGGCTGATGACACCGCGCTTTCTCGACCAGCTCGACCACCTGCGCGACACCAACCGCCTGGCCCTGTTCGCGATCGACGAGGCGCACTGTGTATCGCAGTGGGGCCATGACTTCCGCCCCGAATACCTGCAACTGTCGATTCTGCCGGAACGCTATCCGTCGATTCCGCGCATCGCGCTGACCGCCACCGCCGACCGCCAGACCCGCGAGGAGATCGCCACCCGGCTGCGGCTGGGCGAGGCGCGCCGCTTCATCTCCAGCTTCGACCGCCCCAACATCCGCTACACCATCGTCGAGAAGGACGATCCGCGCCGCCAGCTGCTCGGCTTCATCCGTGAGGAATACCCGACGGATGCCGGCATCGTCTATTGCCTGTCGCGGCGCAAGGTCGAAGAGACCGCCGCCTGGCTGCAGGAGCAGGGCCTCAACGCCCTGCCCTACCACGCCGGGCTGGCGCAGGAGATGCGCGCAGAGCACCAGAACCGTTTTCTGCGCGAGGACGGCATCATCATGGTCGCCACCATCGCCTTCGGCATGGGTATCGACAAACCGGACGTGCGTTTTGTCGCCCACCTCGACCTGCCGCGCTCGATCGAAGGCTACTACCAGGAAACCGGCCGCGCCGGGCGCGACGGCATGAACGCGCAGGCATGGATGGCCTGGGGCGCGCAGGACGTGGTCCAGCAACGACGCATGATCGACGAGTCGGAAGGCAGCGAGGAGTTCAAACGCCTGGGACGCAACCGGCTCGAGGTGCTCGTCGGTCTGGTCGAGGCCACCACCTGCAGGCGTCAGCACCTGCTCGCCTATTTTGGCGAAGCGGCCGAACCCTGCGGCAACTGCGACAACTGCCTGGTGCCACCGCAAACCTGGGACGCGACCGACGCCGCACGCAAGGCGCTGTCGTGCGTGTTCCGCACCGGCCAGCGCTATGGTGCCGGCCACCTGATCGACGTGCTGCGCGGCGAGAGCACCGAGAAGGTGCTCGAGCGCGGCCACAACCAGATCAGCACCTTCGGCATCGGCAGCGAACTGGATGAAAAACGTTGGCGCACGGTGTTCCGCCAACTGGTGGCGCGTGAGCTGGTCGCGGTGGATCACGAACGCTATAACGCGCTTGCGCTCACCGATCATGCACGCCCGCTGCTGCGCGGCGAATCGGATTTTCTGCTGCGCCTGTCGCCGGAAAAGAGCAAGAGCCGCAGCCGACGCAGTGCGACGCGGCTCGACATCCCCGGCGGCATTCCGACCACGGTCTTCGACCAGCTGCGCGCCTGGCGGGCCGCCACCGCAAAAGAGCGCAACGTTCCCGCCTATGTCATCTTTCACGACGCCACCCTGCGCGAGATTGCCGTCGGGCGCCCGGCCAGCCTGAGCGAACTCGGCGGCATCTCCGGCATAGGCGACCGCAAGCTCGAAGCCTACGGCGAAGATATCCTGCGGGTCGTGCGCGAGGCAGGCTGACGACCACGGGCGGCGCAGTCGAAGGCGTCCCAGCGTGTTCCTCGGGTAATTCGCTTCAGTTTCCAGTCTGGAATGCCGTAAGCTTTAACTCAAACCGTCAACCTTTGCCTGCAGCAAGGCGCCCTGCACATCATGGCCACTCTCGATCAGCTCCGCGTACTGGTCATCGAAAGCCAGCCCACCATGCGTGCGCAGCTACGAACGATGCTGTCCGCGATCGGCATGGAGGAGGTACAGTTTGCGGTTTCTGCCGGCATGGCGGTACGTCGGCTGCGCGAACAGCGCTATGACCTGATCCTGTGCGAATACAACCTCGGCGAGGGTCAGGACGGCCAGCACCTGCTGGAAGACCTGCGCAGTAACGAGGTCATTCCACTCGACACGCTGTTCGTCATGATCACCGGCGAGCGCAATTACGAGCGCGTGGTCAGCACCGCCGAACTCGCGCCCAACGACTATATCCTCAAGCCGCTCGCTGCCGAGGCCCTGCGCGTTCGGCTGATGCGCGCCCTCGACAAGCGCGATGCCTTCCTGCCCGCCTGGCGGCTGATGGCCATCGGCGACACCCTTGGCGCCATCGCCTACTGCAAGGAAGCGCTCGACCGCCACCCCCAGTACCTGATCGACTTCATGCGCCTGCAGGCAGAGTTGCACACCTCGGCCGGGCAGACCACCGAGGCCGAAGCGATCTATCGCGAAATCCTCAACGGCAAGAACATCCCGTGGGCACGCCTCGGACTCGCGCGCTCCCTGTTGCTGAAAAAGGCCTACGTCGAAGCAGAGCGGATTCTCACCGGACTGGTCACCGACAACGACCGCTTCATTGCCGCCTACGACCTGCTCGCCCGCCTGCACGAGGAAACCGGCCACGCCCAGGCTGCACGCGACGTGCTGCGCACCGCCACCGAACACTCACCGTTCCGGCTCAATCGCCTGCGCCACCTCGGTGAGTTGTCGCTCGCGGTGGGCGACCCCTCGGCCGCGGAAGAGGCGCTCGCCGAAGTCGTGCGCAAAGGCAAGTATTCGGACTTCCGCGACCCGGAAGACCACGTCCGTCTGATTCAGGCCCAGATCGCACTGAACAAGGTCGACAGCGCCAGTGCAACCATCACCGACCTCGAACGCTCGATGGGCGGCCAGCCCAAGGCCGACCTGTGCAAGGCGCTGTCAAGCGCGATGCTGCACGCCCACACCGGTGACAGAGCCCGCGCTCAGGCCGCACTGCTGGCCGCTGCAAAGTCGGCACCAGGCGCGGCAAAGCTGTCGGTCGGGCTGAAGCAGGAGCTGATCAAGGCCTGTTTCGACCACCAGCTGGGCGATGCCGGCAGTGAAATGGTGATGGACATCCTGCGCACCTCGGCTGACGAGCAAACAGTAGAGAGTACGCGCGCCCTGCTCAAGTCCCGCGGCCTCGAAGTCCTGTCGAAGGACATCGAGCAACGCATCCAGACCGAAGTGAAAGATCTGATTTCGGTCGGTGCGGAAAAAGCGCATGCGGGCGACTACGACGGCGCCGTCGCAGAAATGATGAACGCCGCGCGCAAGATGCCGGGCAACCCGCACGTATTGTTCAACGCCGCGCTCGCCCTGCTGCGCCACATCGAACATCGCGGCTGGAACGAGCCCTTCGCCAAACAGGCACGCGCCCTCATCGACCGGGCGCGCAAGCTGTCGCCCACTAGCACCCGGCTGTCGGCGATCACCGAGTTCATGCACGGCCTGATCAAGCGCTACGGCATTCGCCCGGAACGCATCACCGAAACGGCGGACAAAACCGCTCCATTCCGCGCCACTGCCAACAGAAAATGATGCCGCACCCGATCTCGCACGCCCTTGCCCGCTTCGCTCGGGCCGTTCCGCTGCTGTTCTCGCTGCTTTTCCTGCTTGCAGCCTGCAGTCCGGCCAGTTCCGACTCACGCTGGTCCGGGGTGCCGCCCGAGGCGGTCGCCACGCTCGAGCTCATCCAGCGCGGCGGCCCTTTCCCCTATCGCAAGGACGGCACCGTGTTCCAGAACCGCGAGCGCCTGCTGGCCGAAAAGCCACGCGGCTATTATCGTGAATACACCGTGCCCACACCGGGTGCATCCGATCGCGGCGCAAGGCGCATCGTCACTGGCGGAAACCCGCCGGAAGTCTTTTACTACACGGCCGATCACTACCGCAGCTTCCGCCGTATCGAACCCCGCCCATGAGCATGCCAAACGCCCCGAAACCCCTGACTGCAGTGCTGGCCGACGTCACCCGCGCCGGGGTACGCCCCCTTCCGCCAGGCAGCGCCACCCGGCTCGCCGAAGCCGCAGCACAACTCGGCTTCAGTTGCGCCCGGATCGACCTCGACGGCTGTGAAGACAAAGCCGCCCTGCTCGCCCGTATCGCCGCGGCGCTGCGCTTTCCAGACTGGTTCGGGCAAAACTGGGATGCCCTCGCCGACTGCCTTGGCGATCTCAGCTGGTTGCCGACACCGGGCCACGTCGTGCTGCTCGAACATGCCGGCGAATTCCGCGAGCGGCATCGCGAAGACTTCGAGACCACCCTCAGCATCCTGCGCGAAACCGCCGAATCCTGGGCCAGAGAGCAGGTCGCGTTCTGGGCGTTCATCGACTTGTCGACGGCAGAGTAGGTCCCAGGCTCCGGCGCCAGGTGCGAGCACCTGTGGCCGACTGAAGTCGGCCCTACGAAAACCTCCCTCCGCGCCGCGCTGTTCGCATCAGCCGCCGTAGGGCGGACTTCAGTCCGCCGCAAGACGTGATTCGGGCACCGGCGCCGGGTGGGAGCACCTTTTGCCGAATGAAGCCGCCCCGACGAAAACCCTCCAGCCGGCTGCGCGATCGCAGGCCGTTTGGGGCGAGCCGTGGCTTACGTTTCAATCGCGCTGCGGCGCTGTGCCACCAGTTCGGCCAGGCAGTCGGGGCAATAACAGGCTGCGTCCGCCCCCGGCACGGCGAAGATCGGCGGGTGCGCGACGCACCAGCAAACTTCCTCACCTGCCGCCATTCCGCAGATAAAACGCTTGCCGCAACGCGGACAGAAATTGCCCTGCGCCGCTTCGTTCGACCCTATTTCCCCGCGCCGACCTTCACTCATTGAGCTACCTCAACAAACATGCATTCAGCTCTTGAAACCGAAAAACGGGCACCTATATTCGTGGTGAGGCCGGTGGATTCCGGTCGAGCCAAACCGTAAAAGGAGAGCGAACATGAGCAATCTGACCCGTCGTGACCCCCTTGATGACTTCTTCCGCGGCTTCTTCGTGCGCCCGGTGGACTTTGCCTCGAACGGTAACACCGAAGCCCCGCAGATGCGCGTCGACGTCAAGGAGAATCCCGAAAGCTACGATGTCCACGCCGAACTGCCCGGGATCCGGAAGGAAGACATTCACGTCCATATCGACGGTCCGGTGGTGGCGATCAGCGCTGAACGCAAGCAGGAAAAAGAAGTGAAGGAAGGCGAGCGCGTACTGCGCACCGAGCGCTACTTTGGCAAGGTTTCGCGCAGTTTCCAGCTTGGGCAGGACGTTGACGAAGCCAAGGCCAGCGCCAAATTCAACGACGGCGTGCTGCAGCTGAACCTGCCGAAGAAGCTCGAATCGCAGGCCAAACGGCTGACGATCGACTGATTTCAGCCTGCGCCGTCTCAACAAAGCGGAGGGCCTTGGCCTTCCGCTTTTTGTTTACATCCGCGACCACTACAATCGGGGCATCGTTTCCGGAGAAACCCGATGTCCCCATCCAGCATTACCGATTCCGTCGCCCCCGCCATCAAGGCCGAAATCCTTGCCGAAGCGCTGCCCTACATCAAGCGCTTCTTCGACAAGACCATCGTCATCAAGTACGGCGGCAACGCAATGACCGATCCCAAGCTCAAGGACTGCTTCGCCCGTGACGTGGTCCTGCTCAAGCTCGTCGGCCTCAATCCGGTGGTGGTGCACGGCGGCGGCCCGCAGATCGAAAGCCTGCTCGCCCGTGTGGGCAAGAAAGGCGAGTTCATCCAGGGTATGCGGGTAACGGACGCCGAGACCATGGAGCTGGTCGAAATGGTGCTCGGCGGCCAGGTAAACAAGGAAATCGTCAACCTCATCAACAAGCACGGCGGCAAGGCCGTCGGCCTGACCGGCAAGGACGCCAGCTTCATCCGCGCCAAGAAGCTGATGATGCAAAAGCTCGACGCGCCGGTCGGCGATTTGATCGATGTCGGCCAGGTCGGCGAAGTTACCACCATCGACCCCAGCCTGATCTCCTTCCTCGATCAGGGCGACTTCATCCCGGTGATCGCCCCGATCGGCGTCGGTGCCGATGGCGAAACCTACAACATCAATGCCGACGTGGTTGCCGGCAAGCTGGCCGAAATCCTCAAAGCCGAAAAGCTGGTGCTGCTAACCAACACCCCGGGCGTGCTCGACAAGGCCGGCAACCTGCTCACCGGCCTCACCCCGCGCCAGATCGACGACCTCGTCGCCGACGGCACCCTGTCGGGCGGTATGCTGCCCAAGATCGGCTCCGCACTGGATGCCGCCCGCAACGGGGTGAAGTCGGTGCACATCATCGATGGCCGGGTGGAGCACTGCCTGCTGCTGGAAATTCTCACCGATCACGGCGTGGGGACGATGATCAAGAGCAAGTGACAGCAGTTGGCCGCCTAGCCAGTTCAATGCGTCCTGACCAGCAAACAACTTCAATGCTGCACTACGCCTCATCGGCCCTGCTTCTCCCGACCCTGCTCGTGCTAAGCACATCACTTTCTGCCGCTGTCATCACCGTCGGCCCGGACGAGACGATCACTCGAATCGCCGAAGCCGCCCGGCTCGCCCTTGACGGCGACACCGTGCTCATCAAGCACGGCACCTACCGTGGCGACGTGGCCGTATGGACACAGAAGCAGCTCGAGATCCGCGGCATCGGCGGGCGGCCGGTGCTGGTGGCCGATGGCAACAGCGCGGAAGGAAAGGCGATCTGGGTGTTTCGCAACGGCGACTACCGCGTTGAGAACATCGAGTTTCGCGGCACGCGGGTCGCCGACGGCAATGGGGCGGGGATCCGTTTCGAACGCGGCGCGCTGAACGTTACTAACTGCATCTTCGAAGACAACCAGACCGGCATTCTTACCGCCAACTTCGAGGATGCAGAACTCCACATCCGCAGCAGCGTCTTCAGCAATGCGCCGCGTGACGGCAGCGCATTACCTCACCTTCTCTACGTAGGCCGGATCACCCGCCTCACGATCGAAGGCAGCCGTTTCCACGATGGATTCAGGGGGCATCTGATCAAGTCCCGTGCCCGCCACAACGAACTCCGCTACAACTTCGTTTACGACGGCCCTGATGGCGAAGCCTCATACGAAATCGACCTGCCCGATGGCGGCGATGCGCTGCTTGTGGGCAACATCATCGGCCAGAGTGCCGGCAGCCAGAATCCGATCGTAGTGGCATTCGGTGCCGAAGGCCCGAGCTGGCCCAATAGCCGCTTGCAGCTATCCCACAACACCTTTATCAACGAAGGCTGGCGTCCCGCTTGGTTTGTGCGTAGTTGGCAGGACAAACTGCCCGCAGGCACCGAGATCATTACCCGCAACAATCTCACCGTGGGGCTGGGCGCCTTCACCACCGCTCTGCCCGGCGATCACCGCGGCAACTTCCCGCTTCTCCCGGGCGCACTCGATCCCGCCGTGCTTGACCTCACGCTCAACCAATCGGCCTTGTTACGCGGCCGCGTCGAGGCTGCAGAACCACCCCACCTCGCACCCAGCGCGGAGTTCGCCTTCCCGCGCGGCACGCGGCCCCTGCCACCACCGCAAAACTGGACACCCGGCGCATTTCAGAACACCGAGCTTTCTATCGGACACGACTTGAAGCAATGAGGCTGATCACCTCGGGCGTTGCGTAATCCTGCGTTTGACCATGAGTCATACGTGCACCAAACTGTTTGTTAGATCATCATGAAATCCGCACATGACGACACTTTCATCCCAGATGTGCAGCTGATCATTTAGAGCGTCCAAAACAATGTCACTTCGTTCGCGGGGCTCCAACACATGGCAACTTGCAGTAGGCGCCCTGATCGTTTTCGGTTCACTTTACCCCTTCGACTTTGCCTGGCCGCAGGACCTCCGATCAGCGCTCTACACTTTTCTTGGAGGCGCAAAGTTGTGGTCAAGCCGCGGAGATGTTGCCGGCAACCTTCTTCTATTTGTACCCTGGGGCATGCTTCAGCCCGACCTGCGACTAGAAACAAGTCGCCGCTGGCACTGGCAAACCTTCGTCACCGGACTCGTGCTCGCCACCGCACTTCAACTGCTGCAGATCGGGCTACCGAGCCGCGATGCCGCGGTATCCGACATATTTTGGAACGGGATTGGAATCCTGGTAGGACAACTGGCAGCAAAACCACTCCTGAACAGCATCTTCCGGGCTCGCCCGAACTCCTCCGCCCAGTCACGCTTCGGGCTCATCATCCTTGGCCTATGGTTGCTCGCCGAGACCATTCCCATACTCCCGTCACTTGATCTGAGCGCGCTCAAGACCAACATCAAGGCGGTTCTAAACCCCAGTACCATGTCAGCCGCAGTGCTTACACTGGCCTTTGGCGGCATGCTTACGTCGGCCTGTGCGCTGCACGCCGCGTTCGGACGACGACGGGCCATCATGCTGTTGAGCCTTTTGCTGCTGTTGCTACCGGCAGCCAAGTTACTGTTGTTGAATACCACGCTGCATTGGCTCGCGTTGCTTGGCTGGGCGCTTGGCTGGGCCACCGCGACCGTACTCCTGCACCATCAACCGAGTCGCTTGGCCGGGCTGGCATTCGGCACACTTATCCTTGGGCTAACCGTGAGCGGGCTTGAGCCGTTCACACTTACCAACACCCCGAATACGTTCAACTGGCTCCCTTTCGTCGGCTTTCTCGAGGGCGGCATGCTCGGAAACATCAGGGAGCTATTCCACAACCTGTGGCTATTCAGCGCAATTCTCTGGCTTGGGGTGTATATAGGCGGAAGGCTAAACGGGATCGGTTTTTTTCTCATCGTCTGGGTCACCTTGCTCGAAATCGCCCAGATCTGGCTTGAGGGCCGCAGCGCCGATATCAGCCCTGGCATTACCGCAATCGTCACGCTGCTCGCCATGAACTCCCTTCTGCACACCACGCGAACGCAGGTTATGCAAACTGCCGCCCAAACAACCCCGCCTAACGCAAGCACGGTATCTCATGTATCGTCCGCAAACCCTGGCAAGCCGCAGGCATTCTCAGTCTTTATCGGTATTGCGCTGTGGGCAGGTGCCGTAGCTGGCATATCCTGGCTAATTCGTCAGCCCGGCGTTCCATACAACCTGCGCGAGTTGTTCATTGCCGATGGACACCCACTAGCAATTGCAGCATTCATCCTTGCAATCATCTGGATCGGGGCTGGAAGCTGGATTGCTGTGAGCATTGCACAGCGGTTCAAATATGTTTGGTGTGCGCTCCCACTGACGCTGATTCTATGCTCGGGCGTCAGCCTGCTACTGTTGCTGGTCAGCGTAACCGACGAGAGCATCATGGACATAGCGGGCAGCAATAACCTCTATTGGTTTGTCACTAACCGACAGACATGGGGCATGTGGTGGGCTCATATATTCACCACGTATCTGACCCACGACGTTGTCGCCCCATTTGAGCGTACGGTTCGCTATATTGCGCTCTACCTCCCAGCTGCAGCATTTCTCGCAATCGCCCTGATGTCACAACGCGACACCTGGGGAAAAGTGAGGGCCACCGCCCTAATTAAGGCAGGACTTGCGCTGATTCCATTGCTGTGGCTTTGCAAGGGCATTGCGTTCGACTGGTCCTCAACAGACAACTTGAATGAACTCATCGCCCCAACAGGTGCTTTCGGCATGGGTGGCGGCGCCTACCTTTACCTCCTGATGGCGCTCATCGCAGCGAACATGGCAGTGGTTGGCCGCACTCACTCAGTCCGCTCGATCGCGACGGCCTTGCTCGTTACCCTGCCCTGCCTGCCACTTTCATGGGTACTACTCACCCACGGCCTATCTCCAGCAGTCGAGAAGTACGGACTGTTGTTCTCTGGCACACAGTTTCTGCTAGGGCCAGACCGCGGCACCCCTTTGGCCGAAAGTACGCTGCAGTTAAGATGGGCAGCGGTCTACGTTGCGCTACAAGTCAGCGGCAGCCTTGGGATCATGATCGCGCGCGGTTTCGTCACTACAACGACACGGAAAAACTTGTGCATGCAGGCAACCATCACCACGCGAGAGGAAAAGTAATATCTGCACAACGGAAAGAGGGAGCCGTATAGATCAAACTGAAGCGCTTCCGGAGTAACGATAGCCTCGCTATTCCAGTCCGAAGAGTCGTCTCGTTCCGGCCTTTAGCCTTTTTATTTTCAGTTCCGTGCGGATCAGTTCAGGGTAGACCTCAAATGGATCTACGCGCGGGATGTTCAGTGCTTCACAACGGGCTGAAAGCCACTTTTCGCTGACGATGCTCCTTGCCTTCATGGAAAGTCTGTGTTCGCTCTGCTGGCTAAGTTCTTCACTTGCATACCATCCCCCATGAAACAGCAATCGGCTATTTGTACAGACCATTTTTAATTACTAATTGGAGCAAACAGCTGCCTGTAAAAATCCATTTCCTTACCTAACTGAGCACTTCCTTCATACGACAAGTGCCCTGAGTCACGGTAAAAAAGAATATCATCAGAGTACGTCATACAGATATTTTCTCGACACAAACCATCAGCAAGCCATACGACTTTGTACGTATTGCTGATGTTACGAAGCATCTTGAAAACTCTCTGCTGCTCCTCCTCTACTTTACTGTAATGAAAGTTACAAAGCTCTCTGCTATAGTTACGGATCTCCGCTTTTAGCAGACACCGACCGATATCATCTCCGTTACGCGGAGGCGGTGAAAAAACTACTGGAGTCGCACCAAGGCTACTGATTCTCTCTAGTGTTGTGATGAAGTGCGCCTCAATTTCTTCATCACTGAGTTCTCTCACACCATCTCGCGTCGCAATTTTTGAATGACCAAGCAAGAATGATGGCGAACTAAGAACCACAAACTTTATACTTCTGCTATGTCTAATCAAGTTAATAACAAGATCGTTTCCATCGATACAGTTCTGAGCGCCATACATTGAACTAGCCGGAGCCAAACCAAGGACGGGAGCGCATTCAGAGACAGTGGTTTGCATTATTTTGATGCTACCGTTTGAGGCGAGGAACCCCTGAGCTAGATGCATAGCGTACGAATCGCCCCAAAGTAGAACCTCAGGCTCGTTGGCGGTTTTGCATTCCTCCGTGTCTAACACCTTGGAATCGCAAGCCCTATCGAGTCCGAAATTAGCACGCAGTCGGTAGGTTAGGTCGGCGTATCTGCCATCACTAGCAACCTTACCCACTTTGCCTTCAAGGGTGTAGCCTATCAGGCCAATCGCAATAAACAGTAGAGAACAAACAGCAGCGCTTAAAAATACGACTCGTCTGTTAATCAAGCATTCCTTTCGAAATGGCGCTTCGACAAATTTCCAACTAAAGTAAGCGAGCACTAGGGATGACGCAGCTAACATCGAAAACACCGCCTGACTTGGTTCACTCAAGCTTCTTAGTCGTGCAAAGGCAAAAAGTGGCTGATGCCACAAGTAAGCACTGTAACTAATCAAACCTACACCAACAAGCACCTGCAGACCAAGAAAACGCCCAACGAATGAGTTTTGCGAGGCATATATAATGATTAATGCGGTTCCGAAAGTGGGGACAATCGTATAAAGACTTGGGAACGGAGTTGTCTTGTCAAACGCGAAGATGCCGTACAGTAGCAATAGCAAACCAATTAATCCACCAAGCTCCTGGACTGTACGGCTCACAGGAACACGGTTGTTCGAAGACAGATAGAAAGCAACGAAAGCGCCTATCAGCAACTCCCAGCCACGTGTTGGCAGGAGATAGAACGCGGCAGCGGGTTTAGCTATCGAGCCCCAGTGCGCAAGCGCAAGACTGACGAAGGCAACCACGACCAACATAGCCAAGACCCATCGCAGTCTAAGCTTGCCTGTAATCATCAAGAACAAGGGGAAGAGCACATAATACTGCTCCTCAACGGCCAAGCTCCAAGTGTGCAGCAGCGGCTTCAGTTCGGCAACCGTATCGAAGTAGCCACTCTCTCGCCAGAAAAGAATATTGGAAGTAAACGCTGAAACGGCAACCAGACTTTCCGCAAAATCCTTCATGTCGCTGGGGAATAACCACAACCAAGCGAACGGCAGGCAAGCAAACATCACGAGAAACAGTGCAGGCAGAATGCGCCGTGCTCGGCGCTCATAGAAGTTAACGATTGATAACTTCCCTTGCTCTATATCCTTCAGAAGGATGGTTGTGATGAGATATCCGCTGATTACAAAAAAGACGTCGACCCCTACAAACCCACCACTAAATACATCAAATCCTCCGTGAAACAGAATCACGGGCACCACTGCAAGCGCTCTAAGACCGTCTATCTCTCGTCTATATTTCATTAGAAACAATTCATTCAGTCGCCCTAAACAAGCAGCGTTTGGAGTAGTAGAGGCAGGAAGAGTTATCTAACGACACATGCAAGGATGGGATTCAACAGCGTGATAAGTATGGACTCCCTGCCCGATCTAATTCCGGTGGATGCCACCACTCAAAACCGAAGAATCGTCTCATTCCTGCCTTTAGTCTTTTTATTTTCAGTTCCGTGTGGATCAGTTCAGGGCAGACCTCAAATGGATCTACGCGAAGAATGCCCAACGCCTCACAACGTGATGAGCGCCACTTCTCGCTGATAATACTCTTGGTCTTCATTGAGAGCTTGTGTTCGCTCTGCGGGCTAAGCTCTTCACTTGAATACCAGCCCCCATCAAAAAAACATCGACAAAGATGTCTTCAGAGTTCGTCTGAGACCTCTGAAGTGAAAAAATACTCTTCGTCGACTCCTCCTTGAACACAGCGCGCCAAGAGGCTTTGGTCGTAGATGGCGAAATCAAGGTTGGAGCATTCGGGCACACAAAACTTCCAGCATCTTGAATGTTATTCGCGCATCTGCGGAATTTCTGCGCTCCCGACCGGGGCCTCACGCCAAGCACCTGCCCGCTGCAAGCGGTTTTTCAAGCCGGGCAGCGGAAATCCGAGCCGGTAGGCCATATGCGCATTTTCAAGCGCAAGATCATATTTCTTCAGTTCAATATACGCCAGGCCAAGATTGTAGTAAACATTAGCATCCTCCCCTGCATCTCCAATTGCAGCCTGGAACTGAGCAATAGCTTTCTCGGCCTTGCCACTCTTGATCAGGTAGTTTCCATAAATCACTTTGACCATCGCATCATCGGCGCGAAATCGGATAGCACGATCAAACCAGCACTCAACCGTATAGACACTGCCTTTGGGAGGATTGCTTTTTGTACGGAGCGACCACTGCCCCATGGTCGTCAGGGCACGATGATGATTTGGCGACACCCGCAAAGTGTAGGCGATATCTGATCCAATTACATTTGTAGATGCCCCACCTCGCATCAATTCAACGTTAGTGGTGAAGTGATGCGGCTCAACCACTCTAGCCAGATGGGCTCGTGAGGTCCTGTAATCAAAAGGCCCGTTGCTTCCATTGTTAAACGGGTCGCCACAAGCTGCACCCTGAGCATAGACTGTCGTTGCCAGAAACATGCACGCTACTACAGCTCCAACACGGCAATAAGTAAGGGGCCACTCTTTCAACATTGGAACACTCGCCTCCACTTAGCTGGGGTTCAGGCCGTCAAGTCCCTCTAGAACCATCCGCCATGATGCTTCATCATACAACAATGCCCAGATAGCTATCGCATCTGGCCAACGACTGCTGCCCGGAAAGCTGATGAAAATATCTTACACCCGGATCGGAAGCTCCATTCTGTTTCCAATCCATGAGCGGCTCAAGGGCCATGACACAGTTGCGATCCTCCATGACATCGAGCGCAGCCAATGGCTTGCCAGCGATCGACTTCGCGAGCGGCAAGTGCAACTGCTGCAGGAATTCCTTGTGACGGTGAGCACCTCTGTCCCCTTTTTCCGCGAGATTTTCCGCTCACGGCAACTGTCTCCAGCCGACTTCAAAGCGCTGGCCGACCTGTCATTACTTCCCATCATAGACAAGACATGCATACGCAGAAATCTCGCCGAGTGGACTGCGCATGATGCGCATCACCTCGAACTTCACAGTACCAGCGGGTCGTCCGGCGAACCCCTTCGTTTCATGCTCGGGCGTCACCGCATCAGCTTTGACATTGCGGCCAAATGGCGTGCAATGAGATGGTGGGACGTCGACATCGGCGACCGCGAAATGGTGCTGTGGGGGTCAGCCTTCGAAACCGGCTCACAAAACAAACTGAGAAAACTTCGAGACCAGTTGCTACGCTCGCGCCTCGTGCCCGCTCGCGACCTGAACCACTTGCGCATGGAGCAGATCATCACCGAAATGCGTGCATTTCGCCCGAAAGTTCTTTTCGGCTACCCTTCCGCCCTAGCCCGTATTGCCTTCCACACGCGCGACCAACACATTTCAATGGACGACCTTGGCATCAAGGTCGCCTTCTGCACCTCCGAGGTTCTGCGTCCCGAGTGGCGAGAGGTGATCTCAACGACGTTCGGCTGCGGTGTCGCCAACGAGTATGGGGCCCGCGACGCAGGATTCATCGCACGGGAGTGCCCGCACGGCGGTATGCACATCACTGCCGAGGAGTTGATTGTCGAAGTGGTCGATGACAATGGTCGTGCACTTCCGGCCGGAGTGGAGGGAGACATCCTGATCACCAATCTTGCTGGCCCGGAGTTCCCGTTCATTCGATATCGAACCGGAGATCGTGGAGTCCTTTCCGACCAGACTTGCGGCTGCGGGCGCGGACTTCCACTGCTCGAATCTATCAGCGGGCGCGCCAATGATGGACTTGTCGCCACAGATGGCAGCTGGATTCACGGAAGCGCCATCAACCACATCATCCGCGAGATCCCCGGACTTCAGGCCTACCGCATCACCCAGGACACCCGACACCGCCTCCATGTGCTGCTCGCGCCAACAGACGCTCTTACTCAAACCGTCAAAGTCCGTCTGCTTGAGCACGTCCGCCACCTTCTCGGAAGCGACATGCAGATCGAAGTTCAAGCAACAGCCGAGATCCCGCCGCAGGCGAATGGTAAATTTCGTCACATCATCTGCCACGTGCAGGGTCAAGATGCAGTATCCATCAATGGCTCATCATAGAACGCATGAAACAACCCAGCCCTCTCAATCCATTTCTCGCTACGGCTCTCGATACTGTGCTGCCATTGGTGTCGCCAGCAGGCAAGAACGCGCGGCTATCGGTACTCATTTACCACCGCGTATTGCCCACACCCGATCCAGTTCGTGCGGGCGACCCTGACGCCAAGAGTTTCCGCTGGCAGATGCAGTTGCTTGCGCGACACTTCAACGTACTGCCCCTTCATGAGGCTGCCGCACGACTGCGCGCAGGGGCGCTCCCCGCGCGCGCTGCATGCATCACTTTCGACGACGGCTATGCCGACAATTACACCATAGCATTGCCGATACTTCAGGAACTTGGCCTTCATGCAACGTTCTTCGTTGCGACCGCCTATCTCGATGGGGGCCGAATGTTCAATGACACCCTGATCGAGATTGCCAAGACGTTGCCGGATGGAGCTTGCGACTTAACCCACGTCGGACTGGGGACGCACCAAATTGCCAGCACCGTGGATCGCTGCACCCTGCTCGCAACGCTGATCAACCACTTCAAGTACCTCTCGCCGGAAGTACGCATCCCCGCATCAGACAGCCTGGCAGCGCACTTCCGCATTCCACTTCCGAGCGACCTGATGATGACCAGCCATCAATTGAAAGCGCTGAATGCAGCTGGCATGGAAATTGGTGCTCACACACACTCCCACCCCATCCTTTCTCGCCAACACGCCGATGATGCACATTCTGAAATCCTACTTGGCAAGGAACGACTCGAAGCCCTGCTCGGCACACGAGTCAGGTTGTTTGCCTACCCTAACGGGCGCCCAACCAAGGACTATGGTGAAGAGCACGTTGCCATGATCCCGAAGTGCGGCTTCGAAGCAGCCGTTTCAACTCGCCCTGCTGCTGCCGACCACCGAAGCGACATCTACCAACTGCCCCGGTTCACACCATGGGATGCAACACCCGGTCGATTCGCATTGCGCCTGCTGCGCAGCCTGCTCTCTCCCCACAGCGCAGGTGGATAACGAAGATGAACGCAGCGCTCGATACACTGTTTGCCGGCCTAAACACCGCCCTTCGCAACCACATTCAGCCGCATGACGGCCTATTCGACACGCTGGAGAACAGCCCCAGCCCATCAGACCACTACGGCCATGTCTGTGCGGCACTTGCACTAGCCTGCGGGGAAGAAGACGACTGGAACATTGGACGACAGGCTCTGGAAGCCTGGCTACGCCTCGATGCGAGCAGACTGGGGCATTTGCCCTTCAACCGACTTGCACTGCTGTTACTACGCACCGTGCTCGGGACGCGTGGGCTTGCCGGCTCCGACGAGACACTGATCGATGCGGGGTTGCGCCGCTGCACCCTGCGTCGCAGCTATCCGTCCAACAACTGGTCCTTGCTGGCGCAGACCTGCAGGCTGATCGAGGCCCCTGCCGCGCACAAGGCGACCGAGAGCCGTCGCCTTTGCGATTTACTGCAGCGCTGGACCACCCCAAAGGGCTGCTTCATCGACTTTCCAAAGAACCCCGGCACCCGTTTCTCCACCCCCCTTGCGTATCACCACAAGGCGCTGTTCCTGACCGCGCTATCTTGCTGGTACCACGACGACACCGAGCTCACTTTGCACGCTCAGCGCTTGCTCGACTGGCTGGTGCACTGCTGGGATCCAGCCGGTTACGCCGGCGGCTTCGGTCGGAGCAGCCATTCGCTTTTCGGCGACGGCAGCCTGATCGCCGGACTGATCCTCATAGGCATAAAGGATGATGACGAGAATCAGCCGATCGCTGCGCTCTCGCACCGACTCGCACACCAGCGCAGGGATGACGGCTTCCTCTGGCTGAACCCTGCCGGACTTGAGTCCGGCGCCGCCAGTTGGGACAGCTATATGCACCTGTCGGTGTATAACGCTTGGGCCGCTGCAGCCATCGGTGCTGCCATGCATTTGCGGCGGACCCAAATAGCTCCTACGTCCTGCTCCGCAACGAAATGGGTCGCAGCACGCAGTGGCCTCTTTCACGACGAGGCAGCGGGGCTCCTTTACTTGCGTAACGATGAGGGACTTAACGCACTGATTTCAACCCGCGGACAACCGCCGCAGTCATACAGCAGCCAAGAGGCAGACTTCCGCTACGGAGGCGCCTCAATCATCCATCTGCGCATCGGCACTGGCCCTGCACGCGTTCCGCCACCGGTTCGGGTCACACGCAATGCCCTAGCCAAAACACCGGCACTCGCCGGATGGACCCCGCTGCTCGCAGCCGACGACGAAATTCTTGCGCTCGATGAGTTCGAAACAATCGCAATCGATCTTGACAACCGTTGTCTGTCAATCCGCCTTGAAGGCTCAGCCAAGTTCGTATTTCGGCCCCATCCGTCAGGAGTCACACAGCGCATATTAGCCGCGCTCGACTGGAGACTCTTGGGCGGAAGACTCGGCAGAAACGCGGCACTCCACCGCAATACCCCAAAGCACATCCTCGCCAGGATCTGCCTCGAAATCACCTCTGAGAGAGGTGGAGTTACCATTTCACGCAAGGTCGAAATCCGCTCATCAAAAAAGATAACTTATCTGAATCCCCAAGGCTACAGCCTGATCGTCCCGACACATTCCGCTGCACCGCTTCTCAGCAACGCCGCAACCGCCTTCAATCTATCAGCCAGCCTCACGGGGGGGAGGGCAATCTCGCTATTCTCAAGCGACATTCGTAGCGCGGACTACGTTTCTCAATCTGAATTGCACATTTCCGCACCGAGTTCCAATGAACAGGCTTAGAACCTCACCTCGAGCTCCTGCAATTTCTACTCAACGACCGGAACACTCTAATTCCCTCCACCGCTACCGTTTCAATACCAAATCGAAAATTACAGATGGAGCCACTCTCAGCAATACGGGATCGACCGCGAGTACACTGCGGAATTCGGCCCAAGGGAAGCACCCGCGACGTAGATTCGCGAAGGCGCTTTTGCATAACTCTCGCCGCGCTTTCTGAATTCGCTCTTCCACTCTAATACGCGCCACCGGAAAATCCCGAACCAACGGGCGCATCATAAGCCTCGACCGAAGAAAATAAATCGACCTGAGCGTACCGCTACGACTGCCCCAGTCGCCCTCTGAGAAAATATTCACGCCCTTGCCAAGAACGACATCAGTCCGCGTTGAAATCATCACACGCGGCCCCTTCGCTGCGAGCATCGTGGCGAACAACCCATCTTCCCCAGCCGTTCGTAGGCTTCGGCAAAACCGAGTATCACCAATCAGGGAGTTTCTCACAATGAAAGTGCTCGAGCCGGAAATCGGCCCCCAGACCGTGAAGTTGATCAGCGGCTCGGCCAACTCCTGCGCCCACGGTGCGGATAAACAGGGGATAAGAGGCAACGCCCCATTGAAATAGTCGGCGTGCCTTCTATAGCCCGAGTCCCCCTCGATCGTTTCCGCCGTATAGTAGTCGAAGCCATGTTCAAAAGCATGCAGCGCAGAGCTCAGGTGAAATGGTTCCCACTCATCGTCCGAATCAAGGAATGCAATATAGGACTCGTCCCCAAGCACATCCAGCGCAGTGTTTCGTGCAGCACCAGGCCCACTATTCTTCTGCCTGATCACCTCTACGCGAATGTTCGGCGGAAACCGTACCTTTTCTACCTCGAGTTCAGCAGGCACAGGGGACTCGTCATCCACGATAACAACACGGACCGGACATTCGACGTCCTGCGCCGCCACCGAGGCCAAGGAACGAGCAAGCACCCCTTCTGCACGCTGAAAGTAGGGAATAACAACACCGAACATGGGACTATCTCCAATCTTCTGTTTCAAGCCCGCGGCCGGTCGCCCTAGACTCGATCCTTTGCTTTTCCCAAGGCCGATAGTCCGGCGAAAACCCAAGACTTCAGGTGGGTGGGGCGCTGCTTGAGACTCATCCTGAACTCGCCATGAGCAGCAGCAGCGTTTCCGCGCTTGTAGTGCCCATAACCACAGGAAAAATGAATCTTGTGGAGTCGATCGCGCAGGGCTGCTGCGTCGAGCGCATCGCCGTTCGGGCTTGCTAGCCCCCATCGACTCACGGCCCGTTTGATAACATGCGCAGCGTAGTTGAAATCGGCCCCCCGCGCGATTGCACTCCCGGGATGCTGACGGTACAGCGCAAAAACACGCGCCAGAAAATGAATCTCAGTTTCGCGCGACGCTCTGAGGAAGTAATCATAGTCCTGCCCCAGGCGCAGCGTTTCGTCGAAAAGTCCGACCTTGTCGACCAGCCCCTTTCTCATCATCACCGTAGTCGTCCACACAAAATTACCCAGAAGCAATTTGTGGTAAATCCAACCTGACAGTTCAGCATCAATTACGCCAGAATCGACGGAGCCAGCCCCCTCTATCGCCTTCAAAGGATCTGAAAAAAGACCTTCAGCATCTGAAAGCCAATGAGAGAAGCCGGTACATAGCATCGATACTTCAGGATGAGCTTCGAAGTACGACATTTGCGCTGCAATCTTACCTGGCAACCAGACATCGTCTGCATCGAGAAAGGCGATAAAACTGCCTCGCGCCTCACGCAGCCCTACATTTCGTGCGGTTGCGGCGCCACCATTCTCCTTGCGGAACAACCTGACTTCAGGAAAATGGGTTTCCACATAGTCAGCACCATCGTCGCTCGAGCCGTCATCGACTACAATTATTTCGATTGCCGGGTAGTTTTGCGCCAGAACACTCTGGATCGCTTCGCCAATGAATCTGCGCACGTTGTAGGCAGGCATGATGACGGAGACTAGGGTAGCGTTTTGATTCATGATGTATCGATGATCCGTGGTTTCATGATTGCGTTCAGTTCTCGGAGAAGAACCACAACGAGCCTGAAATAATATAAATCAATTATTAAGCGCTTCAACCCAGTCACAAGTGGCGTTCCCGAGCTGCCTTCGCGCAACAGCGTTCGAGAACGTGTGATCCACATCCGGGAAGTGCAGCATCTTGATGCTTCCTTCACTGATCAATGCACTGAACTCAGGGCTCGCCTTGACCACATCCTCGAACTCACGAGCAACATAATCACGACCGCTCAGAATTATCACAGTCCGCATGCCGGGAAGCCCAACCCCCTTCAATATGCGCGCATATAGCGATACCGTCTCAGTTTGTTTGCCCCCGCTCACTGGTGAATTGGATTTGGCGGACCTGATTCTCGTGCGTCGAAATGTGGAGACAAAACCTCCAAACGCACGAAACACCCCGACTTGTCCACCAACAAGCCTCTTCCAGAAGGAAAGATCCAACAAGCGCTGTGCATAGTAATGTTTGAGATAGGTTCTTGCTGCCGTTTCTTCTGTGCGAACCCACGGATTAAGCAACACCAAGCCGCTCACACGCGAGTCGCACGGGGCATACGCCGCGGCCGCACTGGCCCCGCCGCACAGCCCCCAGAGGACTAGCTTTTCCAGCGTAGGCACCGCGTCCATGAACGCATCGACAGCAGCGGCGATGTCGTCATCAATGACCTCAAAATCACGCGCCTCACCCATAGAGTCACCCATGCCTCGATTGTCGAAACGCATACAGGCCAGGCCGTTCTCAGCCATCTGCCGGGCGAGAAGCACAAATTGCCGGTGGCTGCCGGCACGGTATTGCGGCCCACCGACGATGATCAGCACACCAGACCTTGGTGTTGCCGCCGGGTCGGTGACGACCCCAACCAACGACTCGCCCTTGCAACTGAACAGTAACGTACGCTCGACAAACATCATTGCAGCACCTCGGCCAAGCTGCGGCGCGAAGCAGCGACCAACTCGGGTACTGTTTCGAGATACTGCGTGCTCCAGAATGCAGGCCCGGGCACCAACTCAGAACTCACCCTTGTGCCGGACGAGGACCATCTTGCAATCGCCGCCTTGCATGCAGGTGACACAGACGCATTCTCCGCTGCACTGACTTCAAGCACGACAACCGTTGCAGAAAAGCCCTCAGGGAGATCGAGTATTGCGGCTGACAGTCCGGACGCCATCGCAGGAGCCAAGAGGTAACCTGCCACCTCAACGGCCTCACCTGCATCCAGTCGCTTGCGCATCTCACTCATCACGTTTCGTGAGTCTGCGTCGGTGAGCATCTCGGCGGCCGCCTTGAGGCGAAGGAACTGAGTGAGATGTTGCTTTCCATTCAGAACGGGTTGCCAGAACAGCAACGGAAGCGACTCACCCGACCTTGTGAGCCATTCCGCAATCAACAGACAGCCACTACGCAGCCCCCACAGGCAAATCGGTACAGCAAAGCGTTCGCGACACCATTGCACGGCATGTGACAGATCATCGATCCAGTCACACCACGACGCTTCCGAAAAATCGCCGCTGCTGTCGCCGCAACCGTTAAGATCGACCTGCAGGACAGCCCAGCCATCGTCCACAAACCCCTGAATGGCCCGAGTCACCATATGTCGCGACTTGTTCATCTCCTCACCAAACGGGTGCACGTAGATGACAATGCCACACGGCGTAAAATCAGGCTCACTCAACAGCGCAAACCGCTGCCCATGACCTCCACGCGCCATGAAGAAGGCCTCCCGGCGCACCTCGATCAACCCAGCTTGGCGTCGACGAATGCGACGAGTGTTCCGACCGTTTCAAACACCGACCCGTCGATGTCATCATCATCAACAACAAACCCAAAACGCTCTTCCAACAGGTTGATCAGTCCGATCACTGCCATCGAATCGAGCTCAGGTACAGCACCCAACAAAGGCGCGTCAAGCGAGAAAGTCTTGGCTCTACCACCAAGATTCAACACCTCATCGAGGATCCCGAGTACTTCAACTTGCGTATCCAAGAGCACACTCCACAAAAAAATAAAATCGGCTACCGATCGTTTTCGGTACTCCGCAATGAGCGAGGATTATAGACGCCCAACGACCATCGCTTCATGATCTAATCCGCACTCTTCAGCAAATGACATTGACGACTTCATCCTATCAAAATGCCCGCTGGAAGGCTGCTCAACTTCACGGCCAGAAGGAGACCTGGGTATGTTCCTGCACTTACACGACATCGCGATCCTCGAAGCAAGCGCACCATTTTTCACGACAGAAACCCACTCGGCGCTTCGCACTGAGGAGCTCACCTCAAACCACGCACAGACGGTCATTCAGTCCTACGCCAGCCTCGGACGGCGCATAGGGGAAGAGCGGGTGGCAGGACGCTTTGCGAATGGTCTCAAGTTCTACAGACTGTGGCTGGGGGACAAGCTTGCAGCGACCAGCTGGATCGTATCGGAAGGTCATCGCTACATTGACGAACTGAACTGGTTGATCCCGGTTCCGACCGGAGAAATCTGGCTGCGGGACATCTTCGTATCACCCGATCTTCGCGGCAAAGGCATGTTCGCGCAGAGCCTGAAATCGATCGTGCAGCAACAAGACAGACCGTGCACCTTCCTCCGATCCGACGTTGACTGGTCCAACATCGAGTCCATGCGTGCACACGCAAAGGCAGGCTTTCGGGTAAAGGCGCGTGCTCGCGCACTCGACCTTAATGGCCGCCTGCGACTGCGTAGCAAGGTGGTGCCGTGGCTCCCCCCCATCGAGCAGATCACACCTCAGCAGCAGGTGATCTGGCTCCGAGGCGAATCACTGACGCGCCATCGGCAACTGATTGCCTGACTCAGCTCACACCACCAAGTCGCGCAACTCAAGGCTGAGGCACTTCACCCCACCGCCGGACTTCTGGAACTCACCTATCGGCGTCGGATGGACATCCAGTCCTCGTTGCCGATAGATGCTGATCAGATTCGTCGCACGATCACTGATCACAACACTGTGGCCATCACTTAGAGAGTTTAGCCCGTAGGCCACGGCATCCTCGTCGGTCGCCTCGATAACGGTCGGTACGATGCTCCGAACACGCTCAAGGCTATCTGCGGAAAAAGCCTTTGGGTACAGGGCAACGGTGCGTTCGTCAATCACTGCCAACGCGGTATCGAGGTGATAAAAGCGCGCATCTGTCAGTTGCAGACTAACCACCGACAACCCAAAAAAACGCTCCAACTCTGCGTGGGCAGGCCTGTCGGTGCGCCACGGGTAACCAGCAAAGAGCACCCGGTTCCACAGCAGGGCATCGCCCTCTCCCTCAAAATCGTGAGTCGGCTGCCAGATGTCGGTAAAACCCCGCTGCTGAAACCACCGCTCAAAGTGGGCAGTCTCCCCTTGGCGCTCGGGCTGGCGAAACTTCGGCAATGCCACCCGGTCTCCGACCACAAGCCCACCATTGGCGGTAAACACCATGTCCGGCAGCCCGGAAACGGGCTCGATCAGGGACACCTCCCAGCCCAGCCTCTTGGTGTAGATGTCATAGAGAAGCTGCCATTGCTGGCGCGCCAGATCTGGCTGTACCGGATTCCCCACGTGCATCCAGGGGTTGATTTCATACTCGATATCGAAGAACTCTGGTGAGCACATCAGGATCTTCTTAGGCATCAGCGAAGCTCCTATCTAGACGTCAAGACATAGGCAAGGCGCTCGGAGGCATCCTCAAACAAACCGAGGCCGATCACTCGATTGAAGATCACCGATGATTTCACCGTATCGGAGCACAAGGCAAGTGCCGAGCCGATGCGTGCTGTGCGGAAGGTCGGGTCGTTAACCTCTCGCGCACATTCCACCAAGGCTGAATATGCCCGAGCTTCGCTGAAATCGGCAAGGCGTGCCTTATCAATTTCGCTCAGGGAGTCGGGAGATCTCATCGTTAAACACTCCTTGATCAAGGCCACCAATCGACCGAAAAACCTACAGAAGCCGCATCAGTCGCTCAAACTTTCGAGCAGCGCCTTACGATCGATCTTGCCGTTATTGTTCAGGGGAAAGCTTGCCAGCAGGTGGATCTCACGTGGCACCATCACGCTGGGCAAGACGTGCTTGAGCCGGCCGCGGATCGCATCGACGTTGGCTCCAGGGTCGGCGATGAAGCCCACGATACCTGCGGCACCACTTGATGTAAGGGGCCACCCCAGGGCCACAGCGAGATCGGTTTCCGCTGCATCGCGCAAGGCCTTCTCAACTTCGCCAAGCTCGATTCGCACACCTGCGATCTTGATCTGGTGATCCAGACGACCAAGAAACACGATCGGCCGATCGACCCCCAACTTGCGCACAAGGTCACCCGTGCGATAGTAGCGACCCTCACGGTGCGGAATGTTCACGAACGCCTGCGCAGTGCGCTCCGGATTGCGCCAGTATCCCGGCGTAACCTGTTCGCCACTTATCAGCAACTCACCCTCTTCGCCGATCGGCACGGCCTCCAACCCCTGATCAACGATCATCAACGTCACCTTCGGGCCGGCATCACCAATCGGCACGATTCCGTGGAGACACTCGCTGGCCGAGCTATCGGGCTTCCACCTGTAATAAGCCGCATCCACTGTGCATTCGGTCGGCCCATAGACATTCTCGACAATCGCATTGGGCGCCGCTGCCGAAAGCGTTGCGGCCAAGTCGGCAGACAGTGCTTCCCCACCAAAACGACATAGGCGCAGCCTGGGAAAACGGCCAGGTCGCCAGCCATTTGTGCGATTAAGTGCGTGCCCGGTGGACGGCACAATATCGATAACAGTTAACTCTTTTTCGATAATGTACTTGTTGGGATTGACCCACTCCACGTGCGAGGGACTACACAAACAGCCACCAAACGCCCAGCACACGTAAAGATCGAACATCGACGAATCGAAGGTGATGTCATAAAACTGCGAGAAGCGGTCCGTCTCACTCACACCACATACGGCGTAGCGCTCAACCGACATCGCCACAAACCGAAGGGTGTTTCGATGTAAGACCCCGACACCCTTGGGAACGCCGGTACTTCCGGAAGTGAAGAACAGATAGGCCAACGAATCCGGGGCAACCGATACCGGCTCCCAACCCACGGGCTCCACCAACTCGCTGGCCGGCACAAAACGGTGTTGCGGCCAACGTGCGCGCAGTGCCTCCACGTCGTTGGTGTAAGGCAGGACAATTTGCAGCGAACGTCCAATGTCCGCGAGGATTTCGCCAAGCTGGGACTCACCCTTGGCATCGAGAATCAGGACTTCCAGTTCGGCCTGATCGATCATCTGCCGGGTACGCTGCGGCGGAAAACCGGGATTCAACGGCACGATGCCAAACCCCGCCATCAAGGTGCCGAGCAAGCCCGCGTAGACCGGCAACGACCGATTCGCCAGCACCCCCGCAAGCAACGGCGCGCCCGGCCTTACGCCTGCAGCCAACACCGCGGCGATCCCTGCCGCATGCGACCTGAGCTCGGCATAAGTCAGCACCTGCCCCTCGACCTCAAGGGCAGGACGAGTCGGAAACCGACGCACTGATTCGAGAAAGCCTGCGTGCAACCCGTAGATATCTTTCTTCAAAGGAGTCATTTCAGCGTCATCCCACGTCATACATTACCTGCACCGCAGAAAACACGGTATCAGTGGCCTTGCCTTAGCTTGTCTGTCACGTAAGCCAGCAGACTGCCCACGGTCTCGAACGTCGAAGCATCCACTTCGTCTTCGCCAACGACAAAACCAAAGCGCTCTTCCATCAAGTTGATCAACCCGATCACTGCCATCGAGTCGAGCTCAGGCAATGCTCCCATCAGGGGAGTCTCGAGGTCGAAGCCGGCAGCCCGACCACCAAGCGTCAAGGCTTCGTCGACAATATCGAGCAATCTCTTCTCTGTATCCAAGGAACAACTCCTCACTTTTTCCTGTAATGCGCGACGCATGGCGCAGTCACGACACGATTGCGACGGTATTATAAGTCCCGCTGGACGCATCACCCACCGACGATGACACAACTCATGACCGCGACCTACCTCCTCCATCAACTCGTTCTTGCCTCCGCCGAACGCACGCCCGGCGCTGCTGCGATCACCTTCGGCGCAGACACCCGAAGCTACGCCAATCTGGCGAGCGAGATCACCGCGTTTGCCGCTGGCTTGCTCCAGCTCGGCATCGACCGCACAGAACGCGTCGGGATCTACCTCGACAAACGCATCGAAACCGCGACCGCCTTCTTTGGCATCACGGCGGCAGGCGGGGTATTCGTGCCGGTCAACCCCATACTGAAAGCCGAGCAGGTTGGCTACATCCTGCAAGACTGCAACGTGCGGGTGCTGGTCACCAGCCCGGAGCGCTTTACCGCGCTTAAGGAAGCACTCACCCACTGTCACGATCTGCGCCACGTCATCCTCACCAATACGGTAGCCGAGCTCCCCACCTTGCCCGGCGCCTCGGTGCACCGCTGGTCCGACATACTCGCGGCACCGCCTGCGGCCGGCCACCGCATCATCGACACCGACATGGCCGCCATCCTATACACCTCGGGCAGCACCGGCCGCCCCAAGGGCGTGGTGCTATCCCACCGCAACATGGTGGCAGGAGCCAAGAGTGTGGCCCAGTACCTCGAGAATCGCCCCGACGACACCCTGCTCGCTGCCCTGCCACTGTCCTTCGACGCCGGTTTCTCGCAGCTCACCACGGCATTTCATGCCGGCGCCCGGGTGGTGCTACTCAACTACCTGATGCCGCGCGACGTACTCAAGGCACTCGAGAAGGAACAGGTCACCGGGCTCACCGCAGTCCCCCCCTTGTGGATCCAGCTATCGCAATTGCAGTGGCCCGAAGCCGTTTCGCACCACCTGCGCTACATCGCCAACACCGGCGGGCGCATGCCGCTGGACACGCTAACCAAGCTGCGATCCATGCTGCCGCAGACAAAACCATTTCTGATGTATGGTCTAACCGAGGCCTTCCGCGCCACCTACCTTCCACCCGCAGAGGTCGACCGCCGCCCAGACTCCATCGGCAAAGCCATCCCCAATGCCGAAGTGCTGGTGTTACGCGAAGACGGCACCGAATGCGCCGCCAACGAACCAGGAGAACTGGTGCAGCGTGGCGCGCTGGTAGGCATGGGTTACTGGAATGACCCGGAAAAAACCGCCGAGCGCTACAAACCCTTGCCCGCGGGCGTAGGCGGACGCGAGGGAGGCCTGGTGCTGCCCGAACTTGCCGTGTTCTCGGGCGACAATGTACGCCGCGACGAAGAGGGTTTTCTCTATTTCATCGGCCGCCGCGACGAGATGATGAAAACCTCCGGCTACCGGGTCAGCCCCACCGAGGTCGAGGAGATCCTCTACGCCACGCAAATGGTCGGTGAATGCGCCGCCTTCGGCGTGACACACGACACGCTAGGCCAAGCCATCGTGGTCATCGTCACCCCACCGCCCGGAGGCACGATCGACCTCGCCGCCCTGCAGACCGAATGCCGCACCCGCATGCCAGCTTACATGGTTCCCAGCCGCATCGAACTGCACGAAGGCCCCTTGCCGCGAAACCCGAACGGCAAAATCGACCGCAAGGCCCTGGCAAACCAGCTGTAAGTTAAAGTTCAGACACAAAGCGCTAAAGGTAGCGGCAAACTATTCATCCCGTTGCAGGCGCAAGACGATATCTCGGATCAGGAAAACAGCCAGTCGATGAACGCGCCAACTCGCTCCACGCCCATCCACGCCCCCATGACCCAGTTTGCCGTTGCCAACGGCGAACTCCTCATCGGCGGCATCCCGCTCACCCGGCTTGCCGCGCGGGTTGGACGCACACCCTTTTACGCCTACGATCGCCAACTGCTGACCCAGCGTGTGGCCGAACTGCGAGCGGTACTGCCACCCCAAGTCAAGCTGCATTACGCCATGAAGGCCAACCCCATGCCAGCACTGGTGTGCCACATGGCCAAGCTGGTGGATGGCATCGACGTGGCCTCCGCGGGCGAACTGCAGGGTGCACTGGATGCAGGCGCCAATCCCCAGGAAGTGAGCTTTGCCGGCCCGGGAAAAACCGACGCCGAGTTGCGCCAGGCTGTGGCTGCCGGCATCCTGATCAACGTCGAATCATTCCGCGAAGTGCCCATCCTGGCTGCGGCATCAAAAGAGCTCGGCCTGCCCGCGCGCGTTGCTGTGCGCGTCAATCCCGACTTCGAGCTCAAATCCTCGGGCATGAAAATGGGTGGGGGCCCCAAGCAGTTTGGCGTGGATGCCGAACAAGTGCCCGAGCTCCTCGCCGAAATCGGTAAGGCGGGCCTGGCCTTCGAGGGTTTCCACCTATTTGCCGGCTCGCAAAACCTCAAGGCCGAATCCATCGTCGAAGCCCAGCAAAAGAGCTTTGCTCTGGCACTGAAGCTCGCCGAATACGCGCCGACCCCGGTCAAGTTTCTAAACCTGGGCGGCGGCTTTGGCATCCCCTACTTCCCCGGCGAGCAACGCCTGGATCTGACCCCGATCGGCGAGAACCTCGCCGCCATCGTCGCCGAAGCCGCACTAAAAATGCCGCAAGCCGAAATCGTCATCGAGCTCGGCCGCTACTTTGTTGGCGAAGCCGGGGTGTATGTGTGCCGCATCATCGACAAGAAGATCTCGCGCGGCCAGGTTTATCTGGTGGCCGATGGCGGCCTCCATCACCACCTCTCGGCGTCGGGCAACTTTGGCCAAGTAATCCGCAAGAACTATCCTGCCGCCATCGGCAACCGGATGGACGCGACCGAAACCGAAACCGCCTCGGTGGTCGGTCCGTTATGCACCCCGCTCGACTTGATGGCCGACCGAATGAACTTACCACACGCCAAGCCGGGTGATCTGGTGGTGATCTACCAATCTGGCGCCTATGGCGCCAGCGCAAGCCCACAGGGTTTTCTCGGCCATCCTTCAGTCTACGAGCTCATCGTATGACCTATATGCACATTCCCCTGCCGGCACGATCCAGCACAACCCTGCAACCGGCCATCCCAAGGGAGTATTGACCGTGGTTATGCACTACACCCTTCCCACAGCAGATCATCCAATCTAGACTCAGCACAAGCATTTTCCACTTGAAGAACTGACCCAAGATGAACGTTATGCATTTTCTACCCCATCTGCCCCTCCCCTCGTCCCGGCTCAAGCCTGACACTGCCGCGACCACCTTTGCCGACGCATGGAGCTATCCGACGTTTGCAGGCGCGATCGCGGCCTTAACCGCCTGTTTGCCACTACTCGGTCACGTGATTGGGAAGTGGGTCGGAACCTACTTGGTCTGATAACGAAGCCGATGCCAACCCCACGCGTTTCGGTCTGTATTCCTACTTGGTGCGGCGGTAGCTATCTAGACGCAGCAATTCGTTCTGTTTTAGCCCAGACGTGGAACGATTTTGAGTTGGTTGTGATAGACGACGCGTCGCCTGACGACACCGCCCGGATCATAGACACTCACTGCGGCGACAGTCGGGTGCGACACTTGCGAAATCCCGCCAACCTAGGCGCCCAAGGTAACTGGAATCGCTGTCTGACCGAGGCCCGGGGTGAATTCATCAAAGTGCTGCCGCACGACGATTTGCTGGCTCCGGACTGCCTGACGCAGCAAGTCGCAGCGCTCGATGCGAACCCCGAATTGGTACTCGCGTTCTGCAGCCGCAATATCATCGGCCCACGCGGGCGCCCGATTCTCATCAAACGCGTGAAGTGGCCGACCGGACGGGTCCCGGCCGGTGCTCTGCTGCGCCGCTGCGTGCGTGGCGGCACTAACCTTATCGGCGAACCCGGCGCAGTTTTGTTTCGCCGCACCACCGCCACGCGCATCGGCGAGTTCGACGCCTCGATCCCCTATGTCCTCGACCTCGACTACTGGGCACGGCTGCTCGCCCATGGCGATGCCTGGTGCGAACGGTCGCCGCTAGCGTCGTTCAGAATTTCCGGCGCTTCGTGGAGCGTCGAGATCGGCCGCCGTCAGTCCGACGAATTCGAACGCTTCATCGACCGCATGGCCGCAGCACCACATGTCTGCGCGAGCAATGCGGACCGGGTCGTCGGACGCATCAATGCTCGCCTGAACAGCCTCGCTCGGCGCGCAATTTACGCAGTCACGATTCCAGGGGAACCCGCAAGATGAGCGTGCCATTCGACCAGACATACGCGTCCGAACAGCTTCGGCGCCAGCGTTCGCCGTTGCGCCGGGCGATCAAGCGCTTTTACCTGCAGAGCGCACTTTCCGAGACACGGGGGCCGACCATCGATCTCGGCTGCGGCGCCGGCCAACTGCTGGAGCACCTGCCGCCCGGATCGGTCGGCATCGAGGTCAATCCAGTGCTCGCCGAGGACCTTCTCAACCGCGGCCTCAACGTTGTGCTGGCCGACCCGACCGCACAGGGATTCGGACTGCGCGAGTTCGCGCCGTCCCGTTACCGCTCGCTGATCATGTCGCATGTGCTCGAGCATTTCGACAACGCAAGCGAGGTCCTCAGCGCGATTCTAGACGAGGCGGCTGGGCTCGCACTCGAGCGAGTCGTGATCATCGTCCCGGGCTGGAAGGGCTATCTGACCGATGCGACACATCGGACTTTCGTCGACCGGTCCATGCTCGTCCGCTGCGAGCTCACGCACCATGCCGGTTATTCGCTCGTCACCGAGCGCTACTTTCCGATCAATACGGAGGCTGCCGGACGGTGGCACCCCTTCAACGAATCCGTATTCGTATGGCAGGCCGACGTCACGAGCCGAAGACCCAAGGCATGATGACCCGCTCCGGTTCCCGGCAACTCGTCCGTTTCGTGATTGTCGGCGTGTTCAACACCGCCTTCGCCTATGGCGTATACGCACTGCTGCTGGCACTCGGGCTTCATTTCACGCTGGCAAACTTTGGTGCGTTGGTGTTCGGCATCCTGATATCTTTCTACAGCCAGGGCAGGTTCGTGTTTCGCAATTTACACGTTCAACGCTTTCCCCGCTTCCTTGCGGTCTGGGGGTCGCTTTATGTCGTCAACATCGCCTTGATCGCGGGCTTCGTCGGGTTTGGTTTCGACCCCTACGTGGGCGGTGCACTCGCGCTCCCGATCATTACCGTGCTGTCGTTTCTGCTGCAAAGATTCTTTGTCTTCTCGTCGGGTCGCCCACCCGTCATCGATTGAGGAAGCCCTGATGCGCCCGCGTATTTCCTTGGTGATCCCCTGCTACAACGAGGAAGCAGTGCTTCCCGAAACGCGACGACGACTGGCCGTACTGCTCGACCAGCTCGCTGCGGAAGAACGCATCGATCCGTCGAGCCGTGTGTATTTCGTCGACGACGGGAGCCGCGATCGAACCTGGGAGCTGATTGAACGCTCCTCCGCGGAAGACGCCCGCTTCGGCGGCATCAAACTCTCCCGCAACTGCGGCCACCAGTACGCATTGCTCTCGGGCCTGCTGACTGCCGAGGGTGACGTCCTGATTTCACTTGACGCGGACCTCCAGGACGACCCCGATGCAATCATCGCGATGCTCGGCGCTTGGCGCGATGGAAACGAGATCGTCTACGGCGTGCGCAGCCAACGCGACCAGGACAGCGCGTTCAAGCGGCTGACCGCCCACGGCTTCTACAGCCTGATGCGCCGCATGGGCGTCGACCTGGTCTTCGATCATGCCGACTACCGGCTGATGAGCCGCCGCGCGATCGAATTCCTACGCGAGTACCCCGAAATCAACCTGTTCCTTCGCGGCATCGTTCCATTGATCGGACTGCGCACGACCACCGTCCACTATGCGCGGCACGAACGTTTCGCCGGCGAGTCAAAGTATCCGTTGCGTAAGATGCTGGCTTTCGCGCTTAACGGCATCACCTCCTTCAGCGTGGTGCCGCTGCGTATGATCTCAATCCTTGGCCTTGGAACGTGTTTCCTCAGCCTTGCAATGGTTGCCTGGATCCTTGTCGGCCGTACCATGCTCGATGCAACGATCCCCGGATGGGCTTCGACTGTGATACCGACCTATTTCCTTGGTGGTGTCCAGTTGCTCTCGATCGGGATCCTGGGCGAGTACGTCGCCAAGACCTACATGGAGACCAAGCGCCGTCCGCGCTATTTCGTCGAGAAAGTGCTATGAACGCCACTGCGGAAACCATGAGCCGTAGCAACACCTCAACCCTCTACGGCCCGATTCTTATCGTAATTGCACTGACCGTAGCGTGGCGCACTATCTTGTTTAACGGCCCACTAGGTTCGGACGACTTGGTGTATTTCGGACGAGCACTTGATATAGCCACTGGCCAGTGGACTTCTGCGGACTACAACGGTGCGCTTCGTTACGGATTCAATATTCCAGCCGGGTTTCTCCTCTGGGCGCTTGGCAATGGAGAGTTCCAGATCAACCTCTGGCCACTGATCTGTTCGGTCCTGGAAGTAGCCGCTGTATGGTTTTATTGTAAAGGCAGATTCGGAGAGAAAACTGCGCTGTTAGCGGCGACTCTTCTTGCCCTTACGCCACTACATGTTGCAGCAGCCACTAGAGTCCACACTGATCCAATTGCAAGCTTCTTTCTGACGCTATCCTTCATACTTTTTCTTGAGTCAGAATCTAGAAAATCGCGAACATGGGCCTTCGCAGCCGGGCTTGCGATGGGAATGGTTTTCTGGACCAAGGAGCTTCTTGGACTGGCATTATTTTCATTTGTGCTGTGGCCACTTGTGGTTTTCAGAATCGAGCGGAGATGGATACACGTTGTTGCCGGCGGATTGCTGATGCTATTTGCACACTTTGCACTGATGCAGATTATCTCCGGCGATCCCTTACATCTATTCAAGACAGTATTTGGCCAGATATCGCGCAGCTTCATTGCTGAGGGAACGGGCGAGGACAGCCCCTTATATTATTTTAAATACCTTCTTTTCGATATTCGTCATACGGCACTGATCGGACCACTTGCCCTCATCGGCATCCTGACAATTGCTGCGCGCTGGCACACTTTATCAATTCAGACAAAGCTGGACCTGAGGGGATTGCTTTTCTGGCTACTCTCGTTAATGGCGATATTGTCCCTATTCCCGGTTTCGCTTTCCCCTCTTCGTTTCGCGATGAAGCAGTCGAATTACCTCACACTTTTTCTCGCACCCCTCTGCATCCTTTCGGCCATATTCTTAGCACATCTAAAACCCAGAACATCATGGCCACTCTTGGCGCTTATTGCAGCAACTGCCGTTCCGCTTGCGGTTCTTCAGCAGCACAGCTATCGGGTTTTCGTCTCTAACAGCAAAGCCGCCTTATCTTTTGCAAAGAAGAACCCGAACGACCTCATCTTTGCGTCGAGAAACAACGTGAACATTGCCTTGTTTGATTCACGGGTCTCAGGTAATCAAGAGACAAGCTCCAGATTCAACCATCTGACGACTGCGGAACCTGAAAACCTCACGCGCCCCGACAACAAGGGACGACTGATTGTCGTGGAGGATCGTGAAACGCTGGGATGGAACAAGATCGACCATCTTCTTCAGCCAATTCCTCCCTGCTGGACGCTGCTTGAAGTTCTTACGCCTGAGGGCCTACCGTCCAGCATGATCGCTTCCCGAACGGCAATGGAATTTGCCACCAAATTGCCAGCATCACTCAGCGAACGGATTACCTCACAACTCGCGCGAGTATCTCATCCGCAACCTGCCCGTCTTTGGCAGGTACCGATAGAGAACCCGTGGTGCGTAACCTCCACCTCGTTATACGGATAAAATTTGCTAACGGGTCAATCACGCTCTGCTCGTGCTTGTGGGCGAAGAAATCCGCTTCGCCCACTGGTGCAGCTTGCGCCTTGTCGCTGGCGATGCTTCGCACTTGCGCCTCACGCTGCTCGACACCCCGGCGGCAGGTGCGCCTCATCATGGAGCCCCCGGCCTTCGGCCTATTCCTGCCCGGCCTCAGACTGTTCGAGCGCTTCACTCCGCACTTTGCTGAGAACCTGTTTCCATATCGGCTTCAGCAATCGCGCGAGCGCACTGCAAATTGAATTTGATAAGCATTAATCTCAGCACTCCAGGTACTTCGCTGCGTTGGCGCGCGCAGGTAGCTTCAGCCACGCCTGGGGATATGCAACAAGCGGAGAGGAAATTGAATTTAGATGCTAATCATCAATCCACTCACGCACAACGAAACGCATTAGCCACAATATTTTCTCCATGAACAATACAGTTGCACATTTCGCCGAGTCGGCACTAGTGCCGTTCGAGTTCACTAAAGCCTTGAGGTTTGCGGGGATAGGAACGACAAGATTCACAGGAGTGTCATGAGCATCCGCAGGGCATTAGGCGTTAGCGCAGTCGCACAGACTCTCTCCTTCGTCTTCAACTTTATTAACGTAATCGTTGTGTCGCGTTTATTGACCCCCGGTGAGATTGGCATCTACTCGGTGGCGGTTTCAGCACTCGGCATCGCTCACGTCTTCCGTGAGTTTGGAGTCACTCAGTATCTTGTTCAAGCAACTGCTATAGGGAAGAACGACTTTCGGGCGGCTTTTACTTTGACTCTGCTATTTTCATGGACTATCGCTGTTGTCCTTTTTTTTGCAAGAGAACCGCTATCCATATTCTATGAACATCCCGGAATCTCGGCAGTCCTTGGGCTGCTGGCCATAAATTTCTTGCTACTTCCGTTCGGGACGCCATCGCTGGCTATGCTGCGCCGCGAACTTCGATTTGAAACCCTCGCCGCAGTCCGGATTGCAAACTCCGGCATCAGTACTGCGGTCACGATTGCGTGTGCATTAGCGGGGGAGAGCTATCTCAGTATGGCTTGGGGGGCAATTGCTGGCCAGACAAGCAATATTGTCATATTGGCAGTCATACGCCGCGGCGAAACTTTCATTCTACCTACCGTCAAGGGATTAAGAGGTATCCTCCGCTTCGGATCTGTTTCAAGTCTCACATCGCTGATCAACCAGCTCGGTGCGAGCGCGCCGGACCTCATTCTTGGTCGTACGCTCGGTTTCGCACCCGTAGCATACTTCAGTCGTGCTGCTGGGCTTAGAAGCATGTTTCTCGGGCAGCTCTACACGCTTGTTAACGGAGTCCACTTTCCGACCTTTGCCGCACAAATCAGAGCTGGGGAGAATGCCAAGGATCTGTATATACGAAACACGATGTTTTTGGTCGCAATTACTGTTCCAGCAATGAGCCTGTTGGCAGTTCTCGCCGACCCGCTCATCCGCTTCTTTTTCGGACCGCAATGGGAAAGCGCCGCGCCGCTTGCCACCCTACTCTGCCTCTTTTCGCTGATAACTGCACCGTACGCCCTCGCAAACCTATCCCTAGTTGCTGCTGGGAAGGTAAGCCATGTGCTTCGGATCGAGATTATCGTCCAAAGCTCCACAATTGCACTTCTATTGAGCTCAATCTGGCTTCCCCTCGACAAGGTGGTGCCCCTGCTGGTCTTCGCGTCCATTATTGAGGCTATCTCTTACCAGCTCGCCTTGAAGAGAACCTTCGGCCTAGGAGTCTTTACGCTCCTCCGAGAGTTGAGATCCGGGTTTTTTCTCATTCCATTCACGGTTACCGGGCCACTGGTCGCCACTCAGTTGATACCGAGGGACGACACCTCGCTAGGTCTTTTCGTGCTTCTAAGCGCCAGCGGCGTTTTGGCATTTTTTGGCTGGATAATTGGAATAGTGCTGCTAAAGCATCCGGCATGGTCCGAAATCTCAAGCCTAGCATCACGATTTAAGGCCAAGGCATGAGCCTTGGTAGCGCATGGACTCGACTACACCACCAGCTGGTGTACTCTCTTCATTAGACGGAACATACCTTTTGGACTTTTTTTCGCGCTGATCGAGTTGGGGCTCAATGAAACGAGCCTACCCCATAGATGTAAGGAGTTACTTGATGGGATCACGATGTCTCTTTATCACAGGATCAGTTCCTGCCCTCTCTGGCACTGGTGCAAGCATTCGGGCTGGCCTCACACTGGAGGCTCTGGCACAGGCATTTTCGGTTGTGCTTGTGATTGCCACTCGTCGCTCGCAGAACGCGCTTCCAGACCTCAGTCCTGAAATGCAATGCCTGTGTGAGGAGGTTCAGTTTTTCCAACAAACTGACTTTGGTATCAGTGGCACTGAGAGCTGGCTGGAGCCGGCGCTGCTGAAGGGATGGGATGAGCAGGAAATGAATATGTCTTTCATGACTCTACACGGCCAGTGTTTCGATGCCGTTCATGTTTTTCGCTTACACCTGATGCCTGTCTGGAGACATTTGCGGGACACGTTATCAGTATCTGCCGGAAGGGTAATCCTTGATCTGGATGATATTGAATCTCGCGCACATTTCCGAGAGATACGCCTGAAGGGCCTTGCGCTAGGACGCCTCGGAATACTCAAGGAGCTCGTAGAGGGCTTCAAACTTCGACAGGCGGAGAACCACGTGGCATCCGAAGTAAGCTCAATTCTAGTGTGCTCAGAGGGGGACAAAAACGCGCTTTCGAGACGAATCGGTCAATCAAAGCTCAGCGTACTACCGAACGGCGCAAGGTTTCCGAAACCATTCCCACGTCGAATAGGGGATGGCAGCATCGTGCTGCTTTTTGTAGGCAGCCTCTTTTATGGCCCGAACCAGCATGCTCTACGCTGGTTAATTACGAAAATTCTTCCTGAAATCAGAACAGGCTCCGCGAGGCCCATACGACTTGTGATCGTTGGAAAGCGACCGCCTGCGTGGCTCAAGGAGCTTGCAGCACAGAATGGTGCTGAACTGCATGCCGATGTACCTTCAGTCGCACCATTCTACAAGGACTCTGACATCGTGGTGGTCCCGATTCTTTCGGGGGGGGGGACGAGGATCAAGATTATCGAAGCATTTGGATATGGTCGGCCGGTAGTCTCCACCCGCATTGGGGCAGAGGGACTTGCAGTGTGCGACGAGCAGGAACTTCTTCTTGCGGAAACGCCAATCGCGTTTTGTCAGGCATTAGCCAAGCTTTCCGGCTCTGACGACTATTATGAACGCATTACATTGAACGCGCGCAAATTGGTTGATGCTAAGTACTCACGCGACGCTTTTGTTCAGGCGCTGCAGTATATTCACGCGAGGACTGACACCGACCCGGACAACGATGCCAAACTTGATCAGGAGTCGGCACATACCTAGCCTATTTTCTTGATGTGCCAGAGCGAGGTGCATTGAGGGAAAAGACAGCGGCGTGTCGTAGGGCTGACGTCTAATAACTTGAAGTCTGAGGCCAACAACTCGGATTTAATATATATACAGGGAGGCTGATTTGAGTGCCAAGATGAAAGGCGTCATTTCGTGTCGCGAGGCCATTAGTAGCAAGAGAACTCCAACCGAGCCGTCGTCAACATATGAGTTCGGAACCGGATATTGCAAGTACGAGCTGGGCGTGGATAAATTTGTCGACGGCAGGACAGTATGCCTTGCCCTGGGACAAGCACGCTTTGAGAGCAAAGCACTGCAAGAGCGCGCAGCAACTCTGGGCTGCGCGGCTGCGTGGCTTTCTGCATATCGCGAACACGGGGTCTTTGCGCCTCGGGGCGTCAGAGGCCGTTTTGCAGTGATTGTGTTCAACGGAGACGACTCGTCAGCCTGGCTAGCGGTTGATCGGTTCAATACCTATCCGCTTTGCCATGCGGCCAGCGAGAGCACGCTTGCTGTCGCAACCCGTGCTGATGAGGTTTCAATCGAAGACCGGTCTATTGCCCCACAAGCGATATTCAACTATTTGTATTTCCACATGATTCCGGCCCCCCAAACGGTGTTCTCCGGAATTTCACGCCTCGAAGCTGGCCACATGCTCCACTGGCAGCAAGGGAAAGTGCGTATAGAACGTTACTGGGTGCCGACGTTCGCCCCTGATAAAACGCTCGATCTTGACGTCAGTAAGGGCCGCTTTCTTGAGATTATAGAGAATGCTGTCCGCACTGAAGCCGACGGAACCAGGCCAGGAGCATTCCTCTCTGGGGGTACCGACAGCTCAACTGTGTCCGGCATGCTCTGCAAAGTGCTGGGCGGGCCGGCTCCAACTTATTCGATCGGTTTTGACGCCGCCGGCTACGATGAGATGGCTTATGCACGCATCGCCGCAAAGCGTTTTGGTACGGAGCATCACGAATACTACGTGACGCCTTCCGATCTGCTTGAGGGAATCCCGAAAGTTGGAATGCACTATGACCAGCCTTTCGGAAATTCGTCTGCGGTACCGGCTTGGTTGTGTGCAACTCAGGCGCGTAAAGATGGCATCACCCGAATCTTGGCGGGAGATGGTGGCGATGAACTTTTTGGCGGTAACTCACGGTACGCCAAGCAGCGCATTTTTGGAATCTACGATGCAGTGCCTGGACTATTGCGGTCCGCGATGGTCGAGCCGGTGCTTCGCATTCCGGGGATGGATCGGATTCCACTGTTAAAGAAGGCTGTCAGTTATGTGAGTCAAGCCCAGGTCCCGATGCCCGACCGCATGGGCATGTACAACCTATTGTGGCGGCTTGGCTTGGAGAACGTCTTAACTCCCGATTTTTTGGCACAAATTCAACCCGATGTTCCATTACTTGCCCAGCGCGAAGCGTGGAAGCTCAGCGAAGGGCAGACCTTAGTCAACCGGATGCTTGAGCTGGACTGGAAGTTTACCCTTGCAGACAACGACCTGCCCAAGGTGCTTGGCACTACCGAACTTGCTGGCATCGAGGTCGGCTTTCCCTTGCTGTCAGACGAGCTCCTTGAGTTCTCCCTTACGCTGCCATCGGAATGGAAGCTGAAAGGGTTCACGCTTCGCTGGTTTTTCAAGGAAGCTCTGCGCGGTTTCTTGCCAGATGAGATCATTGCCAAGAAAAAACATGGCTTCGGACTACCGTTCGGCGTTTGGGCGTCGCAAGATGAAGGACTTAAGGCGATGGCCCGCGAGTCCCTCGATTCATTCAAGAAGCGCGGCATCGTACGCGCTGCATTCCTCGATGAATTGCTTGAGACGCTACTACCCGCCCATCCGGGATATTACGGAGAGATGGTATGGATTTTACAGATGCTGGAGTTCTGGCTGCAGAAACACGCACCTGAATTTCGACTCTGACCCTTGATCAATGCGGCGTGCCGTTGGAGTGAGTAAAGGTCCAATCAGAGCCGACTCATGTCGGCTGGCCACTGACTGACTTCGACGGCCCGACTATTTTGTCACCAAAGAACAAGGGTATGCCCAGGATTTTTGCATTTGGCTCAAAGATGGGCTCGCGTTCCCACCCCCGGGTTTGCACCCAGTAACGGACGGCAACAACCAGGGCCGCGAGATTGTAAGGCAAATCGAAATACGCAAGGCTCAGGAAAGCCCCGCCCACCGCAAACCCGAGCAGAGATACCTGCGCCATTCCCCCAAGCTGAACCGCCCATACCGATTCGGGGTCCTTGCCTGCATTTTTTCGCAGCCACCCTGCACTTCGCCAGGTCGCGATCCACAATGCAAGGTAGATAAAAAGCCCAACAAAACCATGTTCGCCCAGCATAGTGAAGTAGATACTGTGGGCTGAAACCACAAACGTGGGATCCGGCGCGTACAGACTGAAGATGAACCCATCGTAGATCGCAAACCCACCGCCGAAAAATCGGTCGTTGGCAAGATTCCACGCCATCCACCACGCATTGATGCGGCCCATTGCGGATTGGTCTTCTTCGTAGGTCTGGATGGTCGCCATCCGGTTCCACCACTCTTCGGGCATGAAGGGCAGCATTAGTCCTGCTGCGAGGATAATCACAAAACCGGTGCCAAATTTGTTCTTGCCGCGCCACCAGAAGATGAGAAGCATCGCGCTTATGGCAAGAAGCGCCCCCCTGGAATGAGAACCCAAGGCCGAAATCCCACACAAGACCATCGCTGCAGTCATCGCATGACGCTGCCAGGCTTGCTGAAGCGACATCTGGAGGAAACGCAGCAATGGAATCGTGACAATCAGCGCGAGGGCAAGGGCATTATTCTCCTCGATGTATGACCCGCTTGGACCCCAGACACGATGCGCGCCCCCACTCATCAGCGTAAAGATGCCACCTTTTATGCCATAGAAGGCCAGCGAAAACGCGAGCACCCATGCATAAACATACATCTCGCGTTTGGTACGTACGAGCATCAGGGTTACGAGCACCATCAGATCAATCTTCAGAACTTTTTCGAGTTGCGACACGCTCTCGGCAGTTGAATAGGCAAAAACTGTTGTGATGCACATCCAGACAACAAGGATCACCATCCAGATCATGGGAGTGCCAATCAGCGGATTGCGTTTTTCCTTGGTCATCAGCACACCGATCAGGGTACACAGGGCGACAAACATGCCGAACTTGGCATCATAGGCAAAACCCCATGCCATACGGTGCGGGTTCATGATGCTGATCCAGGTCCAGAGCATCGCGCCGACAAATGGATGCCGAAGGGCAATGAGCCCGCCAGGAATGATGATCATCGCTAGAATCAGGTCACGCATTATTTCGCTCGCTGTCGGTCTTTCTTGCCCACGGGCGGCAGGCCCTACACCGCAATCTAAGCATTGCCAAGGTTTTCATTCGGAACAGTATGCCGCTGCGAGTAATGGCGATACGGCGGTCCAACGAAAACGTCCAACGGCTAGCAAGGCCGCTTCCACCATGAGGGCTCTCCGCTGATCGTCATGCCAGAGTTCGATAACGTTTACAGAGATGGCACCCGCATCCCCAGGGGATACAAGCAGACCCGTGACACCATCTTCCACAATCCAGGGTACGCCACCGACGCGAGTGCTGATAACCGCGATGCCCGAGGCCATTGCCTCAAGCACCGAGTTGGGCATGTTATCGGCGAGACTTGGGTTGATCAGAATGTCGGCAGAGCGATACAGCTCTATCATCCCGTCACGATCCAGATGGCCCGAGAAGGTGACTGCATCAGACACGTTGAGTTCATGCGTCAGCAGGCAGAGACGTTCCCGCTCGGGCCCAATACCCGCAATCGTGAGATGTGCTGCTGGAAATGCCTGGCGCACCAAGGCAAAGGCTCGTATCGCAGTGGCATTGTCGTAAATGGCTTCCAAATGCCGGGTCACGATCAGATGAGGGGCCGCCCTTGGCGGGCGGACTTGCGGGGCGAAGCGAGACAGATCCACAATATTCGGTACAACAAATGGCTTGAATCCATAGCGGATGAATACCTCCTTGAGAAATCCGGAGGGCACTGCGAGGAAATGAGCCCGGCTCAACACCGGCTTGATTGTCAGGATGTGTCCTGCAAGAAATGTCTCGGCCCCTCCCCCTCGGTAGTTCACCACGACCCGCAGACCGCGAAGTCGCGCTATCAATACGGCGGGAGCAGCGAAAAGGTGCCACGACCAGCCGGAATTCGCCATCACATGGATGACCTTGTTGCGACCACATGCAAACCATAGTGCGGGGATGTAAGTGAGCAACCGGATGACAGCCCGCAAGAAAGACACCTTGCCAACCCAGGCGGGTCGGTAGGGAGGATTGGTCGGCAGCAACTCCACCTCGGCCCCCGCTGCAGTGAGCAGCTCGAATAGCTGACGGGTCTGGTTGGCCATGCCACCTGCCGGAGGAGGTATCGGTCCAACAAGCAATAGATGCAGATTTTGGAAGTTCATCAAGGTTCGCGTTCGATATGGGGCTGGTGACTCATCGCGTGCTCAGTTTTTGGGCGCAAGCCGGGACCGCCCCCGTGAACGGTAAGTCATTAGTTCGCGGGGGTCCGCAAGTGCTGCTGCCGTTCAATACGCTCATAAGGGTCAAGGTACGCAGCAACACTGGTCCGCCAATTTCGCACCTGTTCCACAAACTGACGGCCCGCCGCACGCATCGTTGGCCAATCGTCGCGGTGATCAAGCATGTCGGTCACTGTGGTAACGAGCGCTTCGACACTTCCGGCAGTAAACAACCGGCCGGTTTCACCATCGCGGATTAACTCTTTGTGACCGCCGACATCGGATGCAGCAAATATGCGTCCCTGGGCCATCGCTTCGAGCGGCTTCAGCGGGGTGACAAGTTCGGTTAGGCGCATGGAGTGACGCGGATAGACCAGCAGGTCGATCTGGTCGTAGTAGCGACTGACTTCAGTATGCGGCACACGACCGGTGAATATGACTTTGTCGGCAACACCCAATCGCTCGGCCTGAGCTCGAAGATTACCCTCCTGCGGGCCGCCGCCGATTAGCAGCATCCGCAGTTCTGGACGCAAGACGATGAGTTTGGGAAACGCGTCCAGTAGCAGGTCAAGCCCTTCGTAGGCATAGAACGAACCCACAAAGCCGAGCACAGTGGCGCCGCCGAGGCCAAGCTGCTGACGCAGCAGCGCATCGGGCTCGCCCGACAGCTGAAAGCCTTCAACATCAACCGCGTTGGGGATGACGGTAACGCGATTATCAGGGATGCCCCGTCCGACGATATCGCACCGTAGCCCCTCACAGATAGTGAAGACGTGGTCCACGCGCTTCAGCGCCCAGGTTTCCATTGCGCGCGTGGCGCGGTAACGCAGGCTGCCCTCGGCGGTGGTGCCGTGGTCGACAGCGGCATCTTCCCAGAATGCTCGTATTTCATACACAACCGGGATGCCGAGGCGCTTGCCCACGCGGATAGCGGGAATTGCGTTGAGCACTGGCGAGTGAGCGTGAAGAATGTCGGGACGCAATTCACGCGCGAGTTGTTCGAGACGGGCTTCCGTGGCACGCATCTGGCGCAGTTCGTTGAGGCCGGGCGGGCCCGAAGGCGGCACCAGGCTGCGGTAAAAGTGCAGTCCGTCTACCTCTTCAGCTGCCTGCGTGGTGTGACCCTGCTTGGGCGAGGTGAGGTGCATGGTTTCCCAGCCCAACGCCCGCTGTTCGCGCAGGATGGCTGCAGTGCGGAAGGTGTAGCCGCTATGCAGCGGGATGGAGTGATCGAGGATGTGGAGGATGCGCATGGGGCTAGTTTACGAACTGATCAGAAGGAAGCACAGTCGATCCAGAGGTGGAACGATCTCGCTTCACGACCACTCACGCCTATCGGCCAACGCATCAACTTCGCCCAGAATTTGAAGCTCCTGGGGGTCATTCGGCATGCGTCTGGACTGAGCTCGAGCTTCACCCGCCGAGCTTGTTCCGACTTCACGCTTAGTCTGCATGCTGCGCAAGAAGGCCTCGAACATCAACAAGGCCCACAGCGGCGAGCTGTAGTCGCGCGCGCCAGACTGGTGGGCATCGATCAGATGCTGCAAGTAAGTCCGGTTAAAGATACCGGTCTCGGCCAGGGTTTCGCCCAATACGGCATCGCGCACGCGCTGCTTGAGGGGGCCGCGAAACCAGCGTGCGAGCGGCACTGCAAAACCCATTTTGGGACGATACAGGACGTCGTCGGGCAGCAGCGGCTCCATGGCTTTCTTGAACACGTACTTGCCTTCCTGCCCCTTGATCTTGAGCCCGGATGGCAGGGTGGCAAGCCATTCGACCAACTTGTGATCCATGAGCGGTTCGCGCACTTCGAGCGAATGAGCCATGCTGGCGCGGTCGACCTTGGTGTTGATGTCGCCCACCAGGTAGGTTTTGGTATCGATGTACTGAATGAGGGCGAGCGGGTCATCGGTCTGCGCAGCGTCGGCGTGACGCTTGAACACTTCAAGCGCGTTATAGCCGTCCAGTTTGCGCTGAAAGTCTGCCGAGAACAGACTACGACGCATATCGTCGCGCAGGATGGAAACCGAGTGGAAGTAGGCCTGCACCGAGCTGCGCGCAAGGGCCTGAAAGGTTGTCTTGGCGCGGAACACCTTCGGCGCCCAGTCGGCCTTGGGGTAAATGCGTCCGAGCATGCCGAACACCGTGCGGCGTACGCCTTGCGGGACGGCGCTGCGCATTTTATCTTCCATCATGTGCATGCGGTAGCGCCGATATCCGCCCAGGCTTTCGTCACCACCATCGCCGGACAGCGCCACGGTGACATGTTTGCGCGCGAGTTGGCACACCCGGTAGGTGGGGATGGCAGAGCTGTCGGCGTAAGGCTCGTCGTAGAGCGCAGCCAGGGTATCGATGAGATCGAAGTCGTCGGACTTGACGGTTTCGACGTGATGATTGGTGCGGTAGCGGTCGGCCACCAGTTGCGCGAAGGCGGACTCATTGAAGGCAGGGTCATCGAAAGCGATGGAGCAGGTGTTGACCGGCTTATCCGACAGTCCGGCCATGGTGGCCACCACCGCACTGGAATCGACCCCGCCAGAGAGGAATGCACCCAGCGGAACCTCGGCGATCATACGCAGGCGCACGGATTCGCGCAGGCGATCGGTGAGCTCGGCGCTGGCATCGGCCAGCGACAGCGGGTTATCAAGCGAGAAACGCACATCCCAGTAGATCTTGGGCGCGGGGATGGGTTGCCCGCGGCGAATACACAGACTTTCAGCTGGCTGCAGCTTGCGCGCGCACTTGAAAATGGTGCGCGGCTCGGCCACGTAACCGAGGGCAAAATACTCTTCGACCGCATGCGGGTCGATGCTGCGGTCTAGCCCGGGGTGCTGCATCAGCACCTTGAGCTCGGAGCCGAACACCAGGGTGCCGTCATCCAGGATTGCGTAGTGCAGCGGCTTGACCCCGAGGCGGTCGCGAGCCATGAAAAAAGCTTGCTGGTTGCGATCCCACAGACCGAAGGCAAACATGCCGCGAAAGCGCTGCACGCAGTCTTCGCCCCAGGACTCCCAAGCGTGGACGATAACTTCGGTATCACTGCGGGTGTGGAACACATGGCCAAGTGCTTCGAGCTCGGGCACCAGTTCCTGGTAATTGTAGATTTCACCGTTGAACACGACGGCCACCGAGCCATCCTCGTTGAACAGCGGTTGCTGACCGGAGGCGAGATCGATGATCGACAGGCGGCGGTGACCGAGGGCAACACCAGGCTCAAGGTAGAGATCGCCCTCGTCTGGCCCGCGGTGAAACTGAATGTCGTTCATCCGCTGCATGAGCGCGCGATCGAAGTCGCGCTTGCCGCGGGTATCGAAAAGGCCAGCAACACCGCACATGTTTATACCCCTGTATCAGGCGGCTGCGCGCACTGCGCTTACCGCTTCGAGCTGTGACTGGTAGAGCGAGGCATATCGTTGCACCATGCCGTCCAGGCTGAACTCGGCCTCGACGCGCTGCCGCCCCGCCACACCGTGGCTTGAGCGTAGTGCGGAATCGGCAGCGTAGCGGGCAATGACATCCGCCATGGCTACGCTGTCCGCAGCCGGCACCAGGGCACCGGTTTTTTCCGGCACAACCAGCTCGGCATTACCACCGACATTGGTTGCAATCACCGGCAAGCCACTGGCCATGGCTTCGAGGATGGTGTTGGAAATACCTTCAGCGCGCGAAGGTAGCACAAACAGATCGAGTGCCTGCATGACCTCCGGCACATCGGCGCGCTTACCTGCGAGCCAGATGCGATCACCCAGACCGGCGCGCCGGATTTCGGCCTCGACGTCGGGGCGTAGCGGACCATCACCGACAATGCTCAGACGCAGCTTATCGCCTGCGGATCCGAGCAACACCAAACTTTCGGCAAAAGCTTGCACCAGTGTGACCTGGTCTTTTACCGCCTGTAGCCTCCCCACCGTGCCCACCACGAGAAGGTCGGAGGCATTGAAGGGCGAGCCGCTGAGCATCGCACGGCAAGAATCGTGGGGGGGAGAAAAGCGCCGTACATCAACGCCATTGCAGATGCGCGTCTGACTTGACCCAGGCACGCCCACCCCGCGCGCAAGATACTCCGATATATGCCCGGAAAGCGCCACGTAGTGACTGACAAAAGGCCGGTAGAGCCTACGCATCAAACGATACTTGGAGCGTGTTCCGCCCGGATCGGAAACGTCCCAACCATGTTCGCCATGGATACGCACCGGTACACCTGCCATCCACGCCGGCACGACGGCCTCGAGCGCGGCGAGGTTGCGAGTATGGACCACGGCTGGCTTGAGGTCTGCGAACAAGCGATAAAGCCTGGGGTAAAGCTTGACCCCATGACCCGGCGACTTCTCCAGTGAAACGAACTCGACATCGTCACGGACGATGCGACTACAGAACTCAGGTGCACAACGCGTGAGCGCCACCACCATGTGGCGGAAGCGCGAGGATGGCATGCTGTTAACCAGATTGACAATGCCGTTCTCAAGCCCGCCCACGTCAAAACTATAAACGAGATGGATAACCAGGGCTCTGGGATCCTTCATTGCGGCGCCTTTGCCTCGGCATCCGCGACAGTCTTCTCGAGTGCGCCAGAGTGCGCGTCGACAAAGGTACGAAGACGGCCAAAACCATCATCGAGATCGTTGGCTGGCGTCGCCAGCACGAACACCATTGAAGCGTCCGGCATGCCAAGCAGTCGATCAATCGCCAGCCGGACCTTGACTTCCCAATCGCGGGTCAGGACGCGACCGTTAACCACGTACCATTGAACAACGGCATGACGCGCATTGGGGCTAATGACGGTTGCGCTCCGCAGCGGCCCGAGTACGGTATTTAACGGACCCTTCGACACCACATTCAGCCCTTGTCCATGTGTGGCGATGAGCCCGTTCCCCCATGTCACCATCTCGACACCTTCGCGCTGCTCAGCGAAGAATGCGGAGTAAAGGAGTACGCTTTCATTGTGTTGATTGATGTAAGCCGCGACCGACTCACCACGGAATCCAGCGTAATGTGGGCGATACGGCACCGCGGCAATGTCACTACCAGTCCAGCCGGCAGCAGCGGAAGGCAGATCGTAGGCTACCTCGAACGTGTCGGCCGGTGCCTGCATGAAGGCAAAGATAGGCGGAAAAGCTGCGATCACGATGGCTGCGGGAATTAACCCCACCCACCGGGTACGCGGCCGCATTTCGGCAGGATCAGACACGGCGGCGTAGACCACTGGCACATCGCTCCAATAACGCCCGATCCAGAACATCAACATGATCACGACACCAAAGAACACCCACCCGTAGATCAGGTGGTCAACCCCGGCGGCAAGCTCGTTGTTCGAGAGATAACCAAGCATCACGATCATGTAGGCACGCAGCCAATTGGCCACGATGGGCACCAGCAACGCCACCAGCATAAACAGCAAGCGCTTTCGCAAGCTGACGTAGTTAAGGTAAGCATACAGCGAACCCACCATCACCGAGGCAATCAGGTAGCGGATTCCGCTACAAGCCTCCACCACCGACCAGCGTCCGTTAGGGATGACAAAATGAAGCCCTTCCTGGTACACCGGCACGCCACTCAGGCGCAGAGCCCATACGGTAAATTCGGCGGTCAGGTCCATGAGTGTCGGCAACAGGAAGTCGCCGATGGGGATGCCGAAGAGCAAGAAGGCCAGCGGAAACAGCAACACCCGCGCAAGACGCCAGCCGATTGCCGCAACCAGGCCGATGATGACCATCAGCACAAACCCGGCATGCGCTGCGGCAGCCACGGACACCAGTTGCCCCAGCAACCAAAGAAAACCGGCAAATACGGCTGGCACTGCGAGCCAAGGAACCGGCTCGGGGACGAGCCCCCCTATCTGCTCACGTTTGCCCCAGACAAGCCAAAAAAATACCGGAAGAACGATCAGGCCATGCGCATAGGTATCGGACCGCCACCATATGAACGCGATGTCCGATGCGGTGGGCAAGTACCACACCACGCACCAAGCGAAGACGGCAGAAAGAGTGAGGATCACGCGCGAAAAGGCGGCGTCATTCGCCGGACCGGCGACAACCGCCTTTACCGCGTCGAGCTCGGATGAAATGACTGGCTTCATAAAGCAGTCTTGCGTTCGATCATTGATTCTTCAACCTTGTGCGTTGCCACAACCGGATCCGCCAGTAGCGACTCGAGTTTAGCCAGATGTGCGGCCCAACTGTAGCGGGCCAGCACACATTGACGCGCCGCCTGTCCCATGCCGCAGCGCAGCGAAATATCATTCAGCAAACCGAAGATACGCGAAACGAATTCATCCGGGCTGTGGGCAATCTCACAGTCGTGCCCCGATTGTGCATCCAGCCCGGTCGCCGGCGCCGCAGCCACCACCACGGGGCAGGCCATGGCCATGGCTTCGAGCACCTTGTTCTGGATACCGCGGGCAATACGCAACGGCGCGACAACCACATCCGCATGGGCCAGGTAAGGGCGTACGTCAGGCACCGTACCGGTGACCACGACCCCCTGACTTGCCAGCGCGAGCACTGCGGGGGCGGGGTTCATGCCGACGATCCAGAAGCGTACATCAGGAATCTGTTCGCGCACCTTGGGCAGCATGTCAGCGGCAAACCAGCAAACAGCATCGATATTGGGCCAGTAATCCATTGCCCCGGTAAACAGCAACACCGGACCACCGGCCGGATAGGGGCTACCGAAGGCCTGATCAGGCGAGAAATACTCCGCATCGACGCCGTTCTGCATGACCCGCACGCTGCTTGCCACTTCGGGCGCTGCGTGGCGAAAGAGCTGCGCCTCGGCCTCGGTCACGAACAGGCTGGCATCGCTTTTCGACGCAGCCGCACGCTCGAAAGCGAGCAGTTGCCGGCCCTCCCGACGATAGAGCCAGGACATCGGCCAGCGCCGATCAGCGGCGTACTGCGTCCACTTTGCGGAGTCGAGATCGCAGAAATCGACGATCCGGCAGTTCAACCCGGGCACGTCGAGGTACTGCGCCATGGGCCCGGAGAATGCGACCGCCTGCTGAATGTGCTCGCGCGTCGCAACCCGCCAGACCCATGCCGACAGCCCGGCATTGCGGTAATAGGGCAGGCTGAGCGCCTCTCCATTGAGCAGTCCGCGCAAACTGGCAAGACGCGCGAGTCGGGGGTCGAGCCTCACGGCGTGAACCTCCTCGCACCACTCGGACAGTTTTTCGACGTGCTGATAGTCGTCAGGATGGTCTACGAAGGTGCCAAGAAACACCCGGTGCCGCGTCGCAAGCTGACGCAGGATGTTGAACGAGCGCACCTTGTCGCCCTTGTTGGGCGGATAGGGGATGCGGTGAACCAGGTAGAGGAGCGGGGTGCGAAGGTCGGCCACCGACGCTTACCCGAGGTTGCGTACGATGTGCGGCCCGATGGTGTTGGCCACATTCACCGGCAGACGTTTCCACAGCGCGATGAAGAGCCGGTACTTGGGGTTCATCGGATTGTTTTGCGGGATGCTGTCGCGCTTGTACAGACGGTACTCGTAAGACAGCGGCTGCGGCTCGAAACCCCAGTTCTTCTTGAAGCTCCACGGGCCGGTGCCAATCTTGCTACGGCCGTAGTCGAACAGCGTGCAGCCGCGCTCACAGGCCCGACGCATGAGCTCCCAATACTTGAAGTCGTTGGCAGCGAGATCGCGCGCGGCGAGATCGTCGCCGGCGTAATAGGGCAGGACCTCGTTGCGGAAGTAAAAGCTGAGCACGCTGGAAAGCACCTGGCCCTCGGCCGTGGTCACAGTGAGCACTTCGCAGTGATCGCCGAAAATCTCCTTGAGCCGCTGGAAGAAGCGTTTGGGCAAGGCGGGCGTGCCGTGGCGCAACACATTGTCGGCATACAACGCGAAGAAGCGATCGACATTGGCGTCGATATGGCTGACCAGTCCGTTCTTGATGCCCTTGCGCACCATGGCCCGCTGCTTGCGCGGGATGGCGAGCATGTTGTCGTCAACCGCGGGCAGGATGGCCTTGCGGAAGGTGACGTAGAGTTCCTGATGCGGCCAATCGGCATGGCGCGCATTAAGATTGCGGTATTCGAGGTGCTGCACGCCGAGCCGGCGCGCGAGGGCATCGGCTTCGGACTCGAGAGCGGCGACCGCTTCGGCCTCGGACTCCGCATCGGCAGCGATGCCGCCATAGACGCAGAAGGGCAGCGAAGTCAGCGCGTGACCGAACAAACGACTCTTTACTTCTGCCAGCGGCAGCACGGCCACGATGTCGCCGGCGCGCTCGGCATAGAGAAAGAAGCTGCGGTGGCGAAAGATCTGTTCGGTGATGCCCTGCCACGCGGCCAGATGAAAAAAGGTGGCTTGCGGGCAGGCGCGCACAAAGGCGTCCCAGCGCGGCACATCCTGCGGGGCGAGGGTTTTGACGACGAGCGGCAGTCGATCCATGGGGTGCTGTGTCGGCGGGTTCAAGTGGCGTTGCGGAACACGTCGTCCGCCCTGCCCCACTGGAAGTCGGTGAGCAGGCGCTTGAGACGGTGCTCGGTGCGATCGAGGTTCACGTAATGACGGAAACGAGTCTTGGCTGAGGCCTGGGCGACGCGCGGCTGCTCGGGGTCCACTTCCCACGGATGGAAATAGAAGATTGCCGGACGCAGATCATCGCGATTGACCTTGGCGATTTGCCATCGCGACACCGCATAGGGCAACAGGCGGAAGTAGCCGCCCCCACCCGCCGGCCAGTTGCGCCCCATCCAGCGCATGGTGGTGACCGGGATCTCCATCAGCCCGGAGCCGAGCAGATAGGGGAAACGCGGTGCATCCGGAATGCCGTAGTGGTCGTGCTTGACCGGGTAGACGCTGGAGCTGTAGACATAACCGGCTTCGGCGATGGTGTCGTGGGCCCACAGATTGCCCATGCCGATGGAAAAACTGGGGGCGCGATAGCCGGTGACAGCGTGCCCCGAAATATCCTGGAGCACTGCTTTGGCGAGGGCGATGTCGGCGAGGAACGCAGCCGGTGTCATCGCGCTCGCACGTTCGTGACTGTGGCCATGGCTGGCCACTTCGTGCCCACCTTCTGCAATCCGGCGCACCAGTTGCGGATAGCGCTCGGCAACCCAGCCCAGGATGAAGAAAGTGGCCTTGGCCCCGCGCTGGTCCAGCAAAGCCAGGATGAGATCGACGTTGCGTTCGACTCGACACGGCACCGACTCCCAGTCCTTGCGCGGAAAATGCGGCGCCAATGCCGAAACCTGGAAGTAATCTTCCACGTCGATGGTGAGGGCATTGGTGATGACCGGCGTGGGCGCGCTTTTCATGAATCGTCTCAAATCGATGCCGACGATGCGGCTTCGTGTGCGTTGAGCCAGCTCGACAAATGACTGGCGATGCGCTCGGCGGTATGGCCGTCCCAGTATTCGGGAATGCGGCCGGCCTTGCCGCCACCATCAAGGATGGCCTTGGCGGCAGCAATCAATGCCTGTGGATCAGTGCCGACCAGGGTGTTGGTGCCCTGCTCGATGGTGATCGGGCGCTCGGTGTTGTCGCGGATGGTAAGGCAGGGCACGCCCAGTGCGGTAGTTTCTTCCTGGATGCCGCCGGAGTCGGTCAGCATCATCGTCGCGCCCGACATCAGGCCGAGCATCTCGAGGTAGCCTTGCGGCGGCAGGATGAGAAAACCCGGGGTGTCGATGCGGTCGAGCATGCCGAAACGCTCGAGACTGTTACGGGTGCGCGGATGCAGGGCGATGACCAGCGGCAGTTTGCGGCTGATCTCGCGCAACGCGTCGATGATCGGACCAAGGGTCTCTGCCTGGTCGACATTGGACGGACGATGCAGTGTGACCACACCGTAGCCGTTGGCGATGCGGGCCGGGTCCAGGCCCGCGGCAGCGAGCAATTCGCCAGGTGGCACGGCCTTGGCCAGACTGGCACGCAGACTATCGATCATGACGTTGCCGACAAACACCGCGCGCTCTTCGGCAATGCCTTCGCGCGCGAGGTTGACGTGTGCACTGCGCTCGGTGGTGTAGAGCAGATCGGAAATCTGGTCGGTGAGAATGCGGTTGATCTCTTCGGGCATGCGGCGATCGTTGCTGCGCAGGCCGGATTCGACATGGATCACCGGAATATTGCGTTTAACCGCGACCAGGGCACACGCCAGGGTGGAATTGACGTCGCCCACCACCAGCACGGCACGTGCGCCGTGTTGGTCGATGACGGGCTCGAAACGCTTCATGACCTCGGCCGTCTGCACTGCGTGCGAGCCGGAACCCACAGCAAGATTGACGTCGGGCTCGGGTAGCTCCAGGTCGGTGAACAGACGGTCCTTCATCGCCGGATCGTAATGCTGGCCGGTGTGCACCAGCAGCGTGCGTAGCGCCGGCTGATGGGCGGCAAAGGCACGGATGATGGGCGCGACTTTCATGTAGTTGGGGCGTGCGCCCACGACGCAGATAATGGGCGCGTTGGCGCCAGCGGGAATCATGTTGCTCATGTCTGGGAATCTTCGCCAGCGGGGTCGCGACGCACCGCATGCAGCAGTTGATTGAGGATATCCTGGGTGACAGCAACCGAGTGCTCGAGCCCAACGAGCCGGGCTTCGAGTCGCTGGATGTCGGTGCTGGCGGTGAGGCTGGCCGCCCGGCTGATGAGTTCGTCGTTCACCCGCAGGCGATCAAGCGCGAGCTTACTCACGTCCAGGCCACCCGCCGTGGAGCGCGCTGTGACCTCGGCCCCCTGCTTGCGCGGGCTGGCGAACTCTTCCTTGAGTTCGTCGATGACCTCGCGTACATCCTGTTCGCCGATGGTGTGACGCTCGGCAAGAAAGGCGCCCAGCAACAGGCGGTCGCACAAGGTATTGATGCGTCGCGGAATGCCGCCGGTGTAGCCATAGATGACGTTGAAGACCGCGGGGTCGAAGAGCGGATCATCGGTCCATCCGACATGATGCAGACGGTGCTCGATGTAGGAACGGGTCTCCTCCGAATCGAGCGGTCCGAGATGATACGACGCAATCACGCGCTGGCGTAGTTGCTGCATCTCGGCACTTTGCATGATGTCGCGAAACTCGGGCTGCCCGACAAGGAAGCTCTGCAGCAAGGCGTGATCTTCGAGTTGAAAATTCGACAGCATGCGGAGCTCTTCCACTGCAGCCGGAGTCAGGTTCTGCGCCTCGTCGACAACCAGCAGCGCACGCTTGCCCAACGCGGTGGTTTGCACCAGAAAGCTCTCGATGGCGAGAAGGAGCCCGGCCTTGTCGAGCGTGCGATTCGGCAGCCCGAACGCATTGGCCACCATGCGCAGGACGTCGTTGGCATCGATCTGGGTGCTTACCAGATTGGCCGCCACCACCTTGTCGGGATCGAGGTGCTCAAGGAGACTGCGCACGATGGTCGTCTTGCCCGCACCGATTTCACCGGTGATGACGATGAAGCCTTCACTCTGATGCAGGCCATACTCAAGATAGGCCATCGCCCGCCGATGCCCGCGACTGCCGTAGAAAAAAGCAGGATCGGGGTTGAGCTGGAAGGGCTTGCTACGGAGGTTGAAATAGGATTCGTACATCAGGCAGGCCGGTCAGAAAGTCATGCCGAGATTGGCCGTGATCGCATTTTCGGTAAAGTCGTTTGCAGAGTCGCTGCCGTCGGAGCGCTGATAACGATAGGTGAGGCCCGCGCTGGTCCTGGGGCCAATTTTTTTGCTAAGCCCCACCGTGGCAAAAAGCCGCTTGGTGTCAAGCCCGGTGCCGGAGGTGCCTTCAGAGCGCGACCGCGTGACTGCGGTATTGAGCGATGAGAGGCCGCTGAGCTTGTGGCTGAAGGACACTGTGGCCGAGGTGGTCTTGACGGTATCGGACAGGGCAAAATCGTCCTGCGCCGACAGCCCGGAAACGTCGCTTACGCGCGAACTGTCAGACTGCTGAAGAGAGAAGGACAAAGTGTTGCGCACGCCAATCAAGGAGAAGCCGGTACGGAAGGTCTCTGAGAGCTGCTGAGCATTGGACACGATGGCACCCGTCCCGCCCGTTGCGGGGTAGCCAAGCAAGAGCCGTACGAATGCCTCTCGCTGCGCAATGTCGGGAAGCGCCGCAACCAGATTTGGATCGTTGAAGAAGGTCAGGAACTGGGGATCCTGGTAAATACCGCCCCCCAGAGTCTGCGCTGAAGACGAGAAATCCTTCACATATGACAGTTCCCAAGTTGAGCGCGCAGCCCGGTGCTTGAAGCTCAGGTTGTAACCGGTGCCGAACACCCGCTCTTCCACCGTGCCGGAGATCGCGGTGCGCTCAGTCGGATTCCAGTCGACACCGCCTCCGTATATGGTGCCGCTTTCGCCGCTACTGTTGGCGTAGTCGTTGGATTCGTGACCGCCGATCGCACGCAGCCGAAACTGCGGGGTGACATTGATGAACAGGGTTGCTCGACCAGTTTCCTGGGTGACATCGCGGCTGCTCGATTCATCGTATTCGGTTCTGCTGCGGCTGAAGTCGAGGCCCCAGCCAAAGACGCGGGTCGCCGTCGGGCTGCTCGCCTGCGCGGTCCATTGATCCAGCCGTTGGCCATTGGAAGCCGACCCACCTGACTCCAGCCAGCGCGAAAGATAGCGAATCGAACCCTGTGTCGATGCGCCTAGACGAAACTGGAGTCGGGGACCGATCGACCAACTGCGGGTTTCGTTGTCCTCGTCGACGCTCAGGTCGTCGTTGGCGCTGCGACCAGAGAAAGCGGAAAGATTGCTGCGACTGATGTTGGCATCGACATCGACGAAAAAGAGATTCTCGATCGCCTCAACCTGACCACTGCCCTGCAGGGCGAGAAAAGAGGAGTTGCGCCCGGTGTCGTTGGCATAGCCGACATTGCGAAACTGCGCGTTGAGCAGACCACTCACCCGCCCGCTTTGGCGCGAAATGCTGATGCCGGGCGCAAGCTCGGCGATCCAGTCGGACTCTTTGTCGCTCGACGCACCGACATTGTCCGTCCAGGTCAGGCGAGTTTGTACCGACGGGGTGACCGTGACAGTTTGCGCAAGCGCGCCCCCTGCACCGATTGCTCCAATTGCAAACGCCAGCAGGCGAAGTGCGCCCACCGGCCCCTCAGGCCGCTTCAGGTCGCGCTTCTGAACCATAGCCATACCCATATCCGTAGTAGGAGCCCGAGCCCTGGCCGCGGGATTTGTTCAGCACCATCAGCTTCACCGGGCACCCCTCGATGGTTGCCAGTGCCTGCTTGATAGTGCCATGTGTCGTTTGCTCGGCTTCAACCACTATCACGACCTGACCCATGTGGGTTGCCAGAACACGTGCTTCAGTGGTGACCAGCAGCGGGGGCGAGTCGAACACGATGATTCGATCGGGATAGCGGTTCGCAATCTGCTCCAGCAGCCTGTTCATGGACTCGGAAGCAAGCATTTCGGTCGCGCGAGAATGTGGCATGCCAGCCGGCAAAATGGAAAGTTTCTCGATGTTGGTGCGCAGCAACACATCACCAAGATCGGAGACCTCGCCCGACAGCACATCCATAAGTCCGCGCTCGGGCGGCAGGCCAAGGCGGTTGAGTACCGAGGGACGGGATACGTCGGCATCGACCAGCAACACCGTGTAGTCGAGCTCCATAGCCATGCTGATTGCAAGGTTGATGGCGGTGAAAGACTTGCCTTCTCCGGGCATCGCACTGGTCACCATGATCAAGCTGCCATTTTCTATGGCAGTCGGTCCTGTTGCAGTAGCATTCTGCAGCAACGGTCGCTTGATCAGGCGAAACTCTTCGGCGATGGCAGAGCGAGGCAAGTCCGGCGTCACCATACCGATCTGCGCGAAACGATGCAGATCGATTTGAATGCTGCGGGACACCTGCGGATTTGGCAGCGGAACCCGGTTCGCCTCAGGAACCGAAGACGAAGTCCGCCCCGCACCCAGGGCCACTTCGGCAACCGGTTCTGGTGCGGCAACGACGTTCGGCGCCAGATCAGTGGAAACCCTAGCCGCCGCCTGCTCCCCTGAGGCCTGCTTGAGTGCATCAAGGCGTTGTACTGCTTTTTCGATCAGACTCATCGGGCTCTCTGCCTATCCCTGAATGAAGTTCAGAACCACGGTTGCAATCGCCATGACCCCGACAAAAGCCACCAGCCCTCCGCCAAAGGCGAGCAGGCCGCGCACGCGGGCCCGGCGACGCTCCGGCGTCGGCAGCATGGAAACGGTACCCAGCACCGGCAAGCCGGTCACCTCGCGCAAACTGCGACTATCGGAGAACGAAGGCTTCAGCTGACTGATCAGGAAAGTCAGTGCAAGCCCTGCGGCCAGGCCGACCAGCCCCGCGAGAGGCATCAGCAGCAGGCGGTTGGGTGCCGAAGGCTTGAGAGGCAGGCTGGGTGGATCGATCACACGAAACTCGGCCATGCCGGACTGCCCCTCCATCTCGACCGCGATATTGGCCGACTCTCGCCTGGACACCAGGCTGTCATAGTTGGTCTTATGCACCGCGTAGTCGCGGTTGAGCTGAGTCATCTCGGTTTCGAGTTCAGGTAACATTTTGGCCGCAGTTTGCAGCTGCGCCACCCGAGACTCGTACTCGGAAACCCTCGCCCGAAGTGAGGCGACGCGGGCCTCGGACTCCGCCAGCGACAACTTCATCTGCTGGAACACCGGATTGGAGTTGAGCGAGCCGAACTGCCCGGGACCCGCCTTGCGCCGCACTTCGATCTCTTCGAGCTTCTGTTGCTCCAGTTGCTCGATCACACGACGCGCACCAATCACATCAGGGTGCTGGTCGGTGAAACGCTGCATCATGTCATCGAGATTTCGCTTGAGTGCATCGATCCGGCCGTCGATCTCTGGAATGGAGACCGTGGAGGAGTTCGGCATCTGCGGCAGCAATACTGGTTCTTCGCCAACCAGCTGTCTCTGCATGACGTCACGGGAGTTTTCTGCCTCGCGCAACTCCAGCTTCGCCTGAGCCAGTTGCTGGTTGAGCTGCGCAATCTGCGTCACATAATCGCGGGCGCCATCGCCAAGCAGGGCCATGTTTTTGAGACGGAAGTCCTTGAGCCGATTTTCGGCCTCGACGAGCTTTTGCTCGTAGTTCTTGATCTGCTCTTCAATGAACCGCCGTGCAGAGTCTGAGTCTTGGCGCTTTCCACCGAGACCGGACTCCACGAACAGTGACAGCAAGGATTGAACGATGCGCTGGGCACGCTCCGGCCGTTCGTCGGAATAGGCCAGCGTAAACAAGTTGTCGCGGCCCGTGCCCCCAATCTGAAGGCCACTCATCAAGGAACTGATCAGTGCCTCGCGCTGCGCAGGCGTCGTCGCTCCAAGATCCAGATCGGCCATGGTGATCAATTTTTCCACATTGGGACGACTGATCAGCGTGCGACTGAGAATGGCAATCTGCTGGCTGACGTTGGGCTGGACAGCCAGACCCGACATCAAGGGCCGCAGGATCGACTGCGTGTCGACATACACACGCGCAGTGGACTGGTACTTGTCGGGCATCTGATAAATCACCACAGCACCAACAACGCCCACAATCCAGGCGAGGGCCAAGCCCCACCAGCGGAAACGCCACATGCCGCGCAGGTAGCCTACGAGCTGTCTTACGAGTTCTTCCATGAGTCAGTCTTGGTCACGCCCGCACCCCGCCGACCCGAGGGGCCGGCGGACGAGGCTTGGTGAAAGAGAAGGATTGATCAGAACCAGCTTTGCGGAATGATCAGGACGTCACCGGGGCGCATCTCAACATTGGCGGAAACGTCACCGTTCTTGATCAAGTCCTTGATACGCACGCTGTACTGTTTGTTGCCCTCGCCTGTGCGCAGGATGGTTGCGCCGTTGCCGTCCGCAAATTCGGTAATGCCACCCACTGCGATCATGACGTCAAGGAGTGTCATCTTTTGCTTATAAGCCAGGATCTGCGGCTTGCCCGCCTCGCCTACCACCCGAATCTGCTCGCTGTAGGGGCCGACAAAACCGGTAACGATCACGGTGACGACCGGCTCACGGATAAACTTGGCCAATTCCTTTTCGATGTCGCGGGCCAGGGTAGTGGCGTCCTTGCCCATGGCAGGGAGATCCTCGACCAACGGGGTAGTGATCTTGCCGTCCGGACGAACCGGAACCGACATCGACAGTTCAGGATTGCGCCAGACAACGATGTTCACATTGTCGCCAGCCCCGATCACGTAACTATAGTCGTCATCCGCAGCCGACATCGGCGCGGGAGGGAACGAGGACGCGCACCCGCCAAGCAGTCCCGAGACCAGCGCCAGCGCTAGAAAACGGCGAAAACCCGCCGACACGATCGAAAATTTTCCACTCATGGTCAACACACCCCTGTTTCTGAACGACGCCAATGATACGCCCTGAGAATTGCCTGCATGCTACGAAGATACGATAGACAAGGCAAAGGAACAAATACACAATCGCTTACAGCCTGTCGCAGGAAGGCGCTTTAGAGTTCCCTTCATTCGCATAAATATTTCTCCACGGTGCACTTGCCAGCAAGCGGGAGTGCGCGTCGAAATCCATCAGGAAGGCTCGTCGCATGATTCCCGAGGCAATACCCCCCGGCCAGTTACATCTGGCCGAGAGCACGAATGAGCCAGAGCAGCGCGCACGCGGAGCCCTCAGTGAGGCAGGACGTCAGTTTGCCATGAGCAGGGATGGATATCACATCCGGCTGGCAAACGATTTCAACCCGCTTCAGCAGCAGATCGCGGGGCTGATCGAGCGTATGTACTCGACCCGCGGCCTCATGGTGTATCACCCGGAACTGGCTCAGACCGACCGACAAACAACCATCGTAGCCTGCCGCGGCGACCACCTTTTTGCCACGCTGACGCTTGGCCTCGATGCAGCTTCCGGCCTGATGGCCGACATGCTCTACAGCCCGGAAATCAACGCTGTGCGTGCGCGCGGCGGCAGGGTATGTGAGGTCACTCGCATGGCCATGGACCCGGAGCACAACTCGCCGGAGGTGATGGCGGACATATTTCAGCTGGTTTATGTGCTGGCACGGCGCATCTACCGAATGACTGATCTGTTCATTGAAGTGCATCCGCGCCATGCAGGCTTCTACCGCAGAATGCTCGGCTACCGGGTTGTCGGTGACGAACGCGTTTGTCCCCGAGTCGGCGCCCCTGCCGTGCTGATGCACATGTCGCAGCATGAAGCGGATGAACTGATCGCACTCCACGCCGGCAAGGACAGCAAGTCCACACGCAGCCTTTATCGCCTGTTTTCGTCACCCGCCGAACTGCTTGCGCTACAGAAGAAGCTGACGGGTTGAGCCGAACCCTAAGTCCCGCGCCCGCAGCCGAATGAGCGCCCTGCACACCTGATGCAGGGTACGCCACGGTTCAGAACCAGCGCCGAACTTCCACGTATGCTCGGTCGCTGTCGTCAAAACGACCGAACAGACCGGTGGAACGCCCTTCAAAGTGATCCACCCCCATCACCGCACGCCATTCCGGAGCGAACTTCCAGGTCAGTTTGGGCCGCAGCATGTAGTCCTGCCGGTTGAGGCTGGACGCAGCTAGAAGCTCCACTTCAAAGTCATTGCCGATCTCGCGCACGATCTGCAGGCTCGCTCCGCGCTCGTTACGATCGACCGGCAAGCCCGGCGCATGATCATAATAGACCCGCTCGAAGTACTGCACATTGAAACGCCACACACTGCCGTACGGGATATCGAGCCCCACGGCGTAGTCAAAAGTGTCCGACGACTTGAGGCCGAAGGGCGCTGCCAGATCCTGTGTATTGAACTTCCGCCCACGGGTATGCACGAGCTCGCCCTTTAGCACGAACTGGCCCATATCCTTGCTGAAAGTGCCGCCAGCCTGGCGAATACGGTCGTGGCGGAGCTCATACGTGGGTGCAAACGAGGTCCGGTACAGGGTCGGCTCCACGTTGAGGCTGTCGTAGTAAAACGCCGACAGATCCCAACCGGCGACCAGCCGCGACGCTCTTAGCCCCCAGTTACCATTGCGCAGATCGTGCGCAGGGGTTTTCTCGCTGACATGGGTTCCCGAAGGGATGAACGGATAGGGGTAGAAATCCGTGCCCGGCTTGCCAATGCGGTCATAGCTGGCGACGGGCACCCACAGGAACTCGAAATGCGTTTCGCCACCGAAGTACTCGGCTCTTGCCGCCCACTGCGGAATACGCAGCGCTTCGAACTCGGGCAGCAAGAACTCACGCAGGTCGCGAGCGGAAACCACGTCGGCGAAGAAGAAGCCGACCATCTCTCCCCACACCACGTGCTGCCGCCCCAGGCGGAACTCCCAATCCCCTGCCGGAACGTCAAGGTAGGCTTCGCGCAAAGAAACATCAGCGCGCTGGTCGCGCCTGACCGCACCGGAGTAGTGGCCGCGCTCGAGGTCGGGAGCACCATCGGCCTCGACCCGACCCGACACCTTCCACTTCATCCCGCCACCCAGCTGGCCGCTCGCGGCGAGCTCCATCCGTGCGCGCAACTTCGACCAATGTCCGGGATCGGGCAGCGTATAGGCGGCTCCGAAGTCGGCATAGCCACCCAGCTTGATTCCGCTGCCAGCGGCCTCGGCACCACCGCCGACATTGAGCAACGCATCGAGATCCGCGTCGTCTGCTGCCATCACCAACGTGCTGCCGGCACATGCCACCGCCACCAGCATTCCCTTCAGTACTTGCATTCCTGACTCCTAGACTTCGGGATCTTCTTCACCCTGAGGGCGTTTGTCCTGCACGAATACCCATCGACCCTCGGCACGCTTGCCCAGCGCAACGATCTCGCCGTCAGCGATTCGAACCAGCCGATCGGCCATGTTCATCACCTTGCGGTCATGGGTGGAAAACACAAAGGTGGTGCCGTACTTGCGATTGATGTCCTTCATCAATCGCAAGATGCCCACACCGGTCTTGCTGTCGAGGTTGGCGGTGGGCTCGTCGGCCAGCACCATCTTCGAATGCGTAGCCAATGCGCGCGCAATCGCCACGCGCTGGCGTTGTCCGCCCGAAAGCTGGTTGGGACGATGATCGGCAAACTTGGTGAGCCCCACCATGGCCAGATAATGCTTTACCCGCTCGCGTCGCTCCGCCTTGCTCAACTCAGGTAGCTGCAGGAGCGGATATTCGACGTTTTCTTCAGCCGACAACACCGGCAGCAGATTGAAAGTCTGGAAGATGAACCCGAGCGTGCGCGCGCGTACGTCGGCAAGCTGATCAGGCGTCTGGCCCGATACATCCTGTCCGTTTATGATGACCGCGCCCGAACTCGGGGTGTCGATACAGCCTATGATATTGAGCAGCGTGGATTTGCCGCTGCCGGAAGGACCGGCAATCGCGAGAAAGACCCCTGGTTCGATCGCGAGCGAGATATCGGACAAGGCCTGCACGTCCTGCTCGCCAAGGCGATAGTGCTTGCTGACGTTTTTTACTTCAACGATAGGCATTGCACTGGCCACAACAGTTATGAAAACGCCAAAAGGATACCACTCATGACCGATCGCATTCGATCCCGCCGGAAATTCCTCGGCTTGCTCGCCACCAGCGTGATCACCCCTGCCCTGCTTCCCCTGGCGCGCGCCGCCGACGAAGAAAGCACGGCTCCGGTTGATGAGGCCGCGGCACGCATCGTCACCAAGGCAGATGAAATCCGTTTCCCGCGCGAGAGCTTCCAGACCGAGATCGAGGTGCAGAACTTCAGCGACGGGCAGCCGGGCGACATGCGCAAGTTTCGCATTCTGTCGCGCGGCAACGAGAACACCATCGTGCTGACCCTGGAGCCGATTTCAGAGCGCGGTCAGGCCCTGCTGATGCGCGGGCGCGACCTGTGGATATTCATGCCCAACGTGTCTCAGCCGGTACGCCTGTCGCTTGCCCAGCGTCTGACTGGGCAGGTGGCCAATGGTGATCTGGCTCGGGCGAATTTCGCCGGTGACTACACGCCGGTGCTGACCGGAGCCGAGACCGTCGATGGCATCGCGGCCCAGGTGCTCGATCTCACCGCAGTTGACCGCGGCGTGACCTACGCCAAGGTTAAATACTGGGTCGGTGAGAAAGATGGTCGTCCCCTCAAGGCCGAGTTCTACGCGCTCTCGGGCCGCCTGCTCAAGACCTGCCGCTACGAGGAGTTCCGTGAGCTCGGCGGCCGCGTCCGGCCAACCCGGCTGGTGATGGAAGATGCATTGAAGAAGGGAGAAGTGTCGGTGCTGAGTTATTCAAACATGACCCTGCAGGACCTGCCCGAGCGGATGTTCACCCGCGAGTATTTGAGGCGACTTAACTAATCCTGTCAGCAATGACATTGAGATTATCCGTATCGGCACCTACAATCGCGCCATGAATGCAAACATCATCCATCACGGCGCTTTTCGCGGGGTCACCGGCTCCTGTCATCAACTGTTCATCGACGACCGGCATAGCCTGCTGATCGATTGCGGCTTGTTTCAGGGCGCCGAGACGGCGCCCGACGGACAGTCCGGGGCCAGCCAGCTGGATATCGGCTTTGCGGTGGACAAGGTGCAGGCGCTGGTTGCCACCCATGTCCATATCGACCACGTCGGCCGCATACCATGGCTGCTGGCAGCCGGGTTCAAGGGGCCGATCCTGTGCAGCGAACCGTCGGCAAGACTGCTTCCGGTAGTGCTGGCCGATGCCTTCGCCCTGAGCGTGAGTCGTGACCGGCAGATTGTCGAGCGCTACCTGAAGCTGGTCGAGTCGCGCATCCGTCCGCTGCCCTGGCGCACCTGGCATACGGTGTTCAAGGGCCCACAGGGCGGTTGCCGCATCCGTCTGCAGCGTGCGGGCCACATCCTCGGCTCGGCGTATGTCGAATGCGAACTGACCGACCCCGGCGGCGAACGCAAACGGGTGCTGTTCTCGGGCGATCTCGGCGCACCCCACGCTCCGCTGCTGCCGGCACCCCGGCCGCCCTGGCAAGCAGACATCGTGGTGCTGGAGAGCACCTACGGCGACCGCAATCACGAAAGCCGCAGCACCCGGCGCCAACGCCTGCAGGCGGTCATCGAACGTGCGCTGGTCAATGGCGGCACGGTGATCATCCCCGCTTTCAGCATCGGGCGTACGCAGGAGTTGCTCTACGAGTTCGAGGACATCCTGCACCGGCAGCGACTCAAACCCGGCCCCCACGCGGCACGCTGGGCAAAGCTGCCAATTTTTCTCGACTCGCCGCTTGCCGGGCGCTTCACGCAACTCTACCGCGAACTGCAGCCGTTCTGGGACGCCGAGGCGCTCGCCCGCGTGCGTGCCGGGCGCAAACCCCTCGAGTTCGATCAGCTGGTCGCCATCGACGAACACGACGCCCATGTCGCCAACGTCCGCCGCCTGTCACGCAGCGCAGAGCCCGCCATCGTGATCGCCGCAAGCGGCATGTGTGCCGGTGGGCGGGTGGTCAACTATCTCAAGGCCATGCTCCACGACCCCCGCCACGACGTGCTGTTCGTGGGCTACCAGGCCCGCGGCACCCCCGGCCATGCCATCCAGAGCTATGGCCCTCGTGGTGGATACGTGGACCTGGACGGCGAACGTATCGACATCCGTGCCGCCATCCACACCCTGTCGGGCTATTCTGCCCATGCCGACCAGAACGATCTGGTGCGCTTCGTCACCCGCATGCGTCACCTGCCTGCCGAGGTCCGTCTGATACACGGCGACGACGGGGCCCGACAGGCACTCGGCGCCCGCCTGACGCAGGAAACCGGTGGTGCGATCAAGGTTCTCAACGCCGGAGAATAAGGACGAAGGCGCAACAGGCGCCAGACACGCAACGAACGATTCATCTCCATCGTCATCAAATGGGTGCAATGTGACCACGGCACCCGCCATCCGGCGGAATGGGAGGTGCGCCATGACGAAATCTGGCAATCTGGCTGCAGGACCCCACACCAGGCTCGCGATCATCGGCGCAGCCTCCGCGCTTGGCTCCCCCCATGCGGGTGCGGCGTCAGCGCCCGACGCGTTACGTGTGCACGGGCTGCCCCAGCGCCTGGCCAATGCCGGCATCGTCGCCGAGTGGGCCGAAACACTGCACCCGCTCGAGCTACCGGCGAAAGGCACGGATATGGCGGCCCGGCTGCATGCCAACGCAGCATTCGCCAGCCGCCTCGCCAACCATGTTGCTGCACTCGACGCCGAGCACTTTCCGCTGGTGATCGGTGGCGATCACGCGGTCGCGCTCGGAACCTGGCGCGGCATCGCACGCCGAGCCGGCGGTGCCCCTGGCCTGATCTGGATCGACGCCCACCTCGACAGCCATACCGACCAGACCACCCACTCCGGCAACATCCACGGTATGCCACTGGCGGCGCTGCTTGGCGAAGGAGACCCAGCCCTGTCCGGCGTGCCCGGGCCGCGACTCGATCCGTCGCGTGTCTGCGTCATCGGTGCCCGCGCCTGGGAGGCGGAGGAGCGCGAGCGGCTGGACCGTCTCGGCGTGCGCATCTTCGACATGGCGGAGATCCAGGCGCGCGGGCTGCCCACGGTGTTCTGCGATGCGCTGTCGATTGCGCGCGGCAGCGGTGGTCAGCCCGGCTTCGGCCTCAGTCTCGACCTCGACGCGCTCGACCCTGCCGCACTGCCCGCCGTGACCTGCCCGGAAGCCGAGGGTATCGCGCCGCAGGCGCTGGCCGACGTGTTGCTCACGCTGCGTAGTTGCGGCGACTTCATCGGCATGGAGATCACCGAATACCGCCCCGATCTCGACTCTGAAGGCAGTGCCGCCCGCTGGGTCGCCGAACTGGCCTGCGCCGCACTTGGCCCCGCCACCTACTGGTTGCGCGAAAAGGAGCGCCATTTCGGCGCCAGCAACTATGCCCCGCTGCCGGTGGTGTTCCATCGCGGCGAGGGCGTGTGGCTGTGGGACGTGGAGGGCCGGCGCTATCTGGACATGATGAGTGCCTACTCGGCGGTCAGTTTCGGTCACAGCCATCCGCGCCTGCTGCGTGCGCTGGAGGACCAGGCCCGGCGGCTGGCGCTGACTTCACGCGCGTTTTCCAACGACCGCCTGCCACTGCTACTCGAACACCTGTGCGCCACCTTCGGCTACGAACGCGCGCTCCCGGTCAATACCGGTCTCGAGGCGGTCGAAACCGCCCTCAAGGCTGCGCGCAAGTGGGCCTACACCGTCAAGGGCGTGGCGCCGGAGCAGGCCGAGATCATCGCTTGCGACGGCAACTTCCACGGGCGCTCGATCGCCATCGTCGGCATGTCGTCCAAAGAACAGTACCGCGCCGGTTTCGGCCCTTTCCCGCCGGGCCTGCTCCGCATCCCGTTCGGCGATTCAGGCGCCCTGGAGGCGGCGATCACACCCGACACCGCAGCCTTCCTGGTCGAGCCGATTCAGGGCGAGGGCGGCATCATCGTGCCGCCCGCCGGCTACCTTTCACGCTGCGCCGAGATCTGCCGTCGCTATCAGGTGCTGCTGATCGCCGATGAAGTCCAGACCGGGCTCGGCCGTACCGGCCGCCTGCTGGCCTGCGACCGCGAGGGCGTGCGCCCCGATGGCCTGATCCTGGGCAAGGCCTTGGGTGGCGGCCTGCTGCCGGTATCCGCCTTCCTTTCCGACCGGGCGGTGATGGACGTGTTCCGCCCAGGCGATCATGGCTCCACCTTCGGCGGCAATCCGCTGGGCGCCGCAGTGGCACTCGAAGTTCTTGCGCTGCTGGCTGAAACCCGCCCATGGGAGCAGGCCGAACGCCTTGGCGTGCGCCTGCGCAGCCGGCTCGAGGCGGCCAGACTGCCCTGCGTGCGCGAAATCAGGGGGCGCGGCCTGCTGGTGGGGATCGCACTCGATCCGGTAAGCGCACCTGCACAATTGGTCGCCGAACGCCTGCTCGCCCGCGGCATCGCCACCCGCGACACCAATGGCAACGTAATCCGCCTCGCCCCGCCGCTGACCATAGCCGAAGAGACGCTGGACACCGCCACCGACATCGTCATCGACACCTTGTCCAGCCTCCGGCGCTGAACCCGGGGGCCAGGCCGCTGCCGCCGATTATTGCGGCAGCGCACCATCGCGGTGCGGAACCGCCGCGATAATGACTGTGCATTCAGGCCCTTGAGGCGCAATCCGCTGTTACCTGCCCGCAATTCGTTGCTACACTCGCCACTCCGAAACCCGCACGTTTTAAGCTCTGGAAGAGGCCCTTTCCATGTTGCTCTGGCTCGTCATCGCCTATCTGATCGTATCCATCGGCATCGGCCTGTTTGCCGCCATGCAGGTGCACAACGCCCGCGACTACATCACCGCCGGCCGCAATCTGCCCATGGCCGTGGTACTGGCGATGGTGTTTGCCACCTGGTTCGGCGCCGAAACCGTGCTCGGCATCTCGGCTACCTTTCTCGAAGAGGGTTTTCGCGGGCTGATCTCCGATCCGCTCGGCGCTTCGGTGTGCCTGATCCTGTTCGGCCTGATCTTCGCCCGCCCGCTGTACCGCATGAACCTGCTCACGCTGGGCGACTTCTTCCGCCAGCGCTACAACCGCAGCACCGAGCTGGTCCTGTCGATCTGCATCGTGCTCTCCTACCTGGGCTGGGTGGCCGCCCAGATCACCGCGCTCGGACTGGTGTTCAACGTGCTCTCGCAGGGCGCCGTATCGAACACCGAAGGCATGCTGATCGGCTCCGCGGTGGTGCTGCTCTATACCCTGTTTGGCGGCATGTGGTCGGTGGCGATGACCACCTTCGTGCAGATGATCGTGATCGTGCTCGGCCTGATCTACGTCACCTGGCTCGCTGGCGACATGGCCGGCGGCTTCTCCGAGGTGATCGGCCAGGCCGCGGCGGAGGGCAAGCTCAACTTCCTGCCCACCCTCGACATGATCGACATGATCGCGTGGATCGCCGCCTTCCTGACCATGGCGCTCGGCTCCATCCCGCAGCAGGACGTGTTCCAGCGCGTCAATTCGTCGAAGAACGAACGGGTGGCGGTGTGGGGCACCACGCTCGGCGGCGTGTCCTACTTCTTCTTTGCCGCGGTGCCGCTGTTCCTCGCCTACACCGCGCAGATCATCGACCCGGCCATGGTCGAGCGCCTGATGGAGCAGGATTCGCAACTCATCCTGCCGACCCTGATTCTGCAATACATGCCGTTTGCCGCCCAGGTGATCTTCTTCGGCGCCCTGCTGTCGGTGATCATGAGTACCGCCTCGGGCACCCTGCTCGCCCCATCGGTCACCTTCTCCGAGAACGTACTCAAGGGTTTCATCCCCGGCATGACCGATCGCCAGTTTCTGTGGAGCACCCGTGTCACGGTGGCGGTCTTCACCGTGCTGGTCACCCTCTATGCGACCAGCACCGAGGCCAGCATCCACCAGATGGTCGAGAACGCCTACCGCATCACCCTGGCCGGCGCCTTCGTGCCGCTCGCCGCGGGGCTGTTCTGGAAACGCGCCAACAACCTGGGGGCCGCCCTCGCGATCGCGTTCGGGCTGTTCACCTGGCTGTTCCTCGAGTTCACCGCCCCCGAAGGCGACATCGAACCGCAACTATTCGGCCTCGCCGCGAGTGCGCTGGGCATGGTGGCGGGTGCTTATCTCGGCCCGAAGTCGCATCATCGGCCGCATGCGGGTCATCATCACGCAGCCGCGGCGACCCACCACACGACGCACTGACGTCCTTCCGTTTGACCCGGGTCAAAGCACCCGGAGCGGTGTATCACTATGGTGGCGGGGCTGCGCAACCCCGCCAACCTCCTGTGTCCCTCATGACCTCGTCCAAGCAGATCGAACTCGTCTGCCCCGCCGGCAGCCTGCCGGCCCTCAAGACCGCCATCGACCATGGCGCCGACTGCGTCTACCTCGGCTTCAAGGACGCCACCAACGCGCGCAACTTTACCGGTCTGAACTTTGATCCGGTGCAGATGCGCGACGGCATCGACTATGCCCACCGTCGCGGCGGCAAGGTGCTGCTGGCACTCAACACCTACCCCCAGACCGCCAACTGGTCGAGCTGGACTGCCGCCGTCGACCGCGCCGCCGAGATGGGCATCGACGCGGTGATCCTCGCCGACCCCGGGCTGATGGCCTATGCCGCAAAGACCCACCCGCAACTGCGCCTGCACCTGTCGGTACAGGGGTCGGCCACCAGCTACGAGGCGATCAACTTCTACCACGAACGTTTCGGCATCCAGCGCGCGGTGCTGCCGCGGGTGTTGTCGATGGTGCAGGTGGAACAGGTCATCGCCAACTCGCCGGTCGAGATCGAGGTCTTCGGTTTCGGCGGTCTGTGCGTCATGGTCGAGGGCCGCTGCGCGCTGTCGGCCTACGCCACTGGCGAATCGCCCAACTGCAACGGCGCCTGCTCGCCGGGCAAGCATGTGCGCTGGGAGCAAACCCCAAAGGGAATGGAAACCCGGCTCAACGGCATCCTGATCGACCGCTTCGCCGACAACGAGCGCGCCGGCTACCCCACGCTGTGCAAGGGCCGCTTCGAGGTCAATGACGAAACCTATTACGCGATCGAGGAGCCGACCAGCCTGAACACGCTGGAGCTGCTGCCCGAGCTCGCCCGCATCGGCGTGCGCGCAATCAAGATCGAAGGGCGTCAGCGCAGCCCGGCCTATGTCACCCAGGTAACCAAAGTGTGGCGAGCCGCGCTCGACCAGGTAATGCGCGCACCGGCCGAGTTCAAGGCCTTGCCCGCCTGGATGGCCGAACTCAACAAGGTGTCCGAGGGCCAGAGCCACACCCTCGGCGCCTACTACCGTCCGTGGAAATGAACCCGATGAAGCTGTCCCTCGGCCCCCTGCTTTACTACTGGCCACGCCAGAGCGTGCTCGACTTCTATGCCGGCATCGCCGACAGCCCGGTGGACGTCGTCCATCTGGGCGAAACCGTCTGCTCGCGCCGCCATGAACTGCGCCTCGACGACTGGCTGGAGGTCGCGGCCATGCTCGCCGACGCAGGCAAGGAGGCGGTGCTGTCCACCCAGTCGCTGATCGAATCCGAATCAGACCTCAAGACCCTGCGCCGGATCACCGCACAGGATCGCTTCCGGGTCGAAGCCAACGACATGGGCGCGGTGCGCCTGCTCGCCGAAGCCGGCCGTCGCGACTGGATCGCCGGCCCCACGCTCAATGTGTTCAACCCGCACACCCTGGCATTGCTGCTCGAAGCCGGCGCCACGCGCTGGGTCGTGCCGCCGGAGATGTCGGGCACGGTGATGTGCGAACTGAGGAACGAACTGCGCGCCGCGCTGCCGACGATGGCCGAAACCGAAGTCTTCGCCTACGGCCGCCTGCCGCTGGCACACTCGGCGCGCTGCTTCACCGCCCGCCACTACAACCTGCAAAAGGACACCTGCGAATTTCGCTGCCTTGGCATCAGCGACGGCCTCACCCTGCGCACCCGCGAAGGCGAAGCCTTTCTGACCCTGAACGGGGTGCAGACCCAGTCGGCCCGGGTGCACAACCTGCTCGGCGACCTGCCGGCCCTGCATGGCCATGCCGAAGTGTTGCGCATCAGCCCGCAGGGCGAGCACACGCGCGCGATCATCGACCTGTTCCGCACCACACTCGACGCCGAACGCAGCCCCCAACAGGCGCTGGAGGCCAGTCGGCCTTTGATGCCCGACCAGCCGTGCAACGGCTTCTGGCACGGCAAACCCGGCGTCGACCAGTTCGTCAGCGCCTGAAACGGAAACCCTCTCATGTCCGGCACCTTCCCGCTTCCCATCCCCCGTCTCGCCCATCTGCTACCGGGGCGTTTGCGCCAGCGCATCGAGCAGCGGATTGCCACGCTGCGCGTGCCCGCCTTCACCGTGCCGGCGCCGCTGGCCCGGATCGCCGCCCGTCTGCCACAGCAAGCGCCGGCCATGGCGCTGAGCACCGCGCTCAACCTGGCCCTCGGGCGCATCCTGCCGCGCGACCAGCTCGAGCCGCTTAATGGCCGCCACTTGCGGGTCAAGGTCATCGATGCCGGCCTCACGCTCGACTTCACCCTCGAGGGACGCGGATTCCGCGCCACCCCTGCGGTCGCCAAACCCGACCTGATCCTGTCTGCCACCACGCGCGACTACCTTGCCCTTGCACTGCGCGAGGAGGACGCCGACACCTTGTTCTTCAGCCGCCGGCTGGTGATGGAGGGCGACACCGATCTGGGCCTGCTGGTCAAGAACACGCTGGATGCGGTGGACTGGAATGCGCTGCTCGGGCGAGGCCGCTGAGCAGTTGCCGCAATCAGCCCCCCGCATCGCCACGCAATCCGCAGCCGTGGCGCGGGACAGCACGAACCGTCACCTACCCGCCGGCATACTCCACCCGATAACGCAGCAACGCCTCACGATCGGGAATCGTCACGCAACGGCCGCTGACCTCAATAAGGCCGGCCTCGCTCAGTTGCTGGAAGGCGCGCGACAGCGTCGGTGGGGTCAGGTTGAGGCGCGACGCAATGATCTGCTTCTGCGCCGGTAGCGTGGCCTCGAGCGCACCGCGGCTGCTGATGGCGGCGTGCTCGAACAGATGATCGATGATCCGCTCCATCGCCGTGTGCAGGCTCAGTGCTTCGATCTCTCCGACGAGCTCATGCAGTCGATTGCCAAGGTAGGCGATGGCAGCAGCGGCGAATGCGGGGCTTGAGGCCAGGAGCTGGTGCAGGGCCACGGTCGGGATAAGCAGCACCACGCCCGGATCGAGACTCTGCGCCGTGACCGGGGAGGGGCCGCCGGCAAAGACCTGCATCTCGCCAATTACCTGCTGCGCGCCGAAGATGCCGATCACCTTCTCGACATCGCGGCTGTTCGCTACCGCCAGGCTGACATGGCCGCTGATCACCATGTAGAGACCTGCCGGATTGGCACCCTTGTGAAACAGGACCTGCCCTTTGGTCAGCCGAACGAGGCTGGACGCACTTTCGAGGCCCGCCAGTTCGCTCCGGCCCAAGCCGGAGAACAGGGGATGGCGGGATAGCACCGTGCCACCCTCCGCATCGCCCGGCACTTGGGCCCTTTCGGCCGCGCTCGGGACCGCAGCCGGAGACACATCGCGCCCTCCCACCAGCCGAAGCCCGACCGCGGCCCCGAATACCACAAGGATGACCGTCTGCCCCTGCAGGACCAGGAGGCTGACACGGGTCTGCGCACCGATCAGGTCAGCATGCGGCCCAACGAACTGCAGCGGCCCCTCAAAGTGGCCACTGACCAGCACTTCGCTCATCAGCACCGGAAATCGCGCCGACTCTCTACTTCCAAAAAGACTGGCCGCCGAACGGGACTTCAAGGCCGCAACACTGCTTCCGAGGAGGTTTGCTGCCGCGGTGGTCGCGTGCATAACGCTCGCAGGCATCAGGTTCGCATCCAGCGCGATCACCAGTGCCGCCTGTTCGCTCTCGGCAAGCAGCGCAAGCACATCGGTTTCGCTGGCCAGCAAGTCAGCACTTCCTTGGGCAAGGGCGTCGGCGAAGAGGAGCGCCCGCCCCGCGCCTTGCGCCGGGCGTGTCTCCGCTGCTGGACGAGTGACTGACAGCCGCACGGCGTGCAGGCGCTGTGCCATGCGCTGGTCCTCGCCCTGAATGTGCCGCACCAGCCAATCCCCCAGGAAAGCCAGCACATGCTGGCCATCGATCGCGCCGCCCTCGCCGGCGTCATCCACCATCTCGACAACGCGCGCCAGGAAGCTGGCGTGATTCCGATGGTGCCGATCCATGTAGTCCGGCGCCAGGCCGAACAGTGCCATCAGCGCTTCCTCAGTGCTGAAATGCACCTCCGCATAGTCCTTCAGGTAACCCAGCAGCTGGCGCACTTCGCTGCCGCCGAGTGTCGTTTCCGCAGCCAGCCTGGTCGAAGTGGCATTGATCAGATCGACCAGGCCGTGGTGCTGTTGGTCGATGACATCGATATGGGTCTTGAGCGCGTCGTTCCACGTCAGGAGTTTCATCCACAGCCTCGGAGAGTGAGTCGAGCACGCGATTCCGGCAATGTCCGGTATGACACTTTAAAGATAACCCAAGCGCCCGGGCAACCACAACGCCAGCTGCGGGAAGACGATCATTGCCGCCAGGCCGCAGCCCATCGCCAGCACCAGCCAGATCACCCAGCGGAAGGTCTCTTCCATGCCGATGCCGGCAATGCGCGAGGTAACCATCAGCGAGATCGCCATCGGCGGGGTGAACTGGCCGATGGCAAGATTGATCGTCATCATCACCCCGAACCACACCAGGTCCCAGCCCATCGCGAGCGCGATCGGCACCAACAGCGGCAGCAGGATGAGAAAGATCGACACCGCATCGAGAAACATCCCCGCCACCAGCAGCAGCAGGTTGATCGACAGCAGCATCACCCATTCGCTCGGATGCATATCGACCAGCGCCCTCGCCGCCGCATCAAAGATGGCGAGCGTATTGCCCGCCCACGCAAACACCGACGCGACGCCAATGATCATCAGCACCACCGCCGACAGTTCGCCGGCATCGATCAGCACCCGGAACAGGTCCTTCACTCCAATGCTGCGGTAGATCACCATGCCGACGAACACGCCATAGGCCACCGCCACCACCGCGGCCTCGGTCGGGGTGAACACCCCGGTCCGCATCCCGCCGAGGATGATCACCGGCGCCAGCAGGCCCCATAGCGCATCGATGAAGCTCCTGCCCAAGGGCGGTCGCACCGCTTTGTGATCGCGGCCAAAGCCGTAGCGGCGGCTGATGATCACCGCCGGCACCAGCAGGCACAGTGCGGCGATCATGCCCGGAAACAGCCCCGCGGCGAACAGCGCCGGCACCGTGGCGGCGGGCACCATGACGCTGTAAATGATGAAGGCGACCGACGGCGGGATGACGATCGCAGTCGACCCCGCGGCGGCGATCAGCCCGGCAGAGAAGCCTTTCGGGTAGCCGCGGGCGATCATCGACGGCAGCATCACCGCAGCAACCGCAGCCGCATCGGCCGGGCCGGAGCCGGAGATGCCGCCGAGCAGCATCGACACCAGCACCGCCACCACCGCCATCGATCCGGTCCATTCGCCGACCATGGCGGTGACGAAACGCACCAGGCGCAAGGCCACGCCAGAGCGCTCGAAGATCATGCCGGCGAGGATGAACATCGGGATCGCCAGCAGCGGGTACTTGGCGATGCCGGCATAGATGTTGGTCGGCACCGCGAGCTGGTCGAAACCGGCCATGGCCAGCACGATGACGCTCGACACCCCCAGCCCCACCGCCAGCGGCAGGCCGGCGGCAAGCGCGAGCAGAAAGACGAGGACCAGTACGGTACCGATCATGCCGACCTCCGCCACCGGGTATGGACCATGCGCACCACGATCAGCACCGCGAGCACCGGCATCCATACCGTGTACCACCACTGCGGCAGACCCAGCGCGGGCGAGGTTTCCTCGAAGCGATACTGGTCGAAGGTGAGCCAGCCACCGTAAAAGCCGATAAAGCCGAACAGACTCGCAGTGACCACGAAAGACAGCCACTCCGCCGCGTGTCGCCACCTGCGGGGCAGGCGCTCGACCAGGAAGCTCACCCGAATGTGGCGATCGAAGGCGAAGGCGGTCGACGAGCCGAGAAAAGCGAGCACGATCAGCAGCGCGATCGAGAACTCCTCGGTGGCGGCAAAGGACTGCGAGGTCAGGTAGCGCGCCGCCACATTGCCCAGCGAGATCAGCACGATCAGCCCCATGACGACGCCGGTCAGCAGCTGCTCGATGGTGTAGGACGGACGCTCGGTATCGGGCCCCGCGGCGTCGAGCGGGGGCAGTTCGGTGCTCATTGGGGCTGTCTCACTGGATACTGCGAAAATAAACCGGGCAGTCGCCAGCGGCGCTGCCCGGAAACGGGCGTCATCGCCCCGAAGTCAGGCGCCGTGCAAGCGGCGGTGCTCACCCGGGAGGGGCCGCCTGCCGACCTGCGTCACAACCGGCCTCGATATCCGCTCACCGTTTGGCGATATCTTCCTCGGCCTGCTTCACCAACTCGGCACCGACCTTGCCAGCCCATTCCTTGTAAACCCCGGCCGTCGCCTTGCGAAAGGCCTCGCGCTCGGCATCGGACAGGCGCACCACCGCCACCCCGTTGGCCTCGATTGCCTTCAGCAAGTCATCGTCGCCGGCGGAGATGCCGGCGCGCGCGCGGGCGATCTGTTCCTTGCCCGCCTGCAGCGCTGCTTCGCGCACCAGTTTCTGGTCCTCAGGTGTCCAGCTGTTCCACACGTTCTTGTTCACCACCAGAATCAGCGGATCGGCAACGTAGCCCCACAAGGTCAGATGCTGCTGCCCCACAGTGTGCAGCTTGGCGGCATTGAACACCGCGAGCGGATTCTCCTGACCGTCCACCGCCCCGGTGGCCATCGCTGGCTGCGCGTCGGCCCAGCTCATCTGGGTGGGGTTTGCACCCAGCGCGTTGAACGTGGCGAGGAACAGCGGCGAGCCGACCACCCGCATCTTCATGCCTTTCAGGTCGTCCGGGGTGCGGATCGGCTTCTTCGAGTTCGATACCTCGCGAAACCCGTTCTCGCCCCAGGCCAGCGGCACCACGTCGCGCTCGGCGAGCAGATCGAACACCTGCTTGCCCACACGGCCCTGGGTCAGCGCATCGATCGCCTTGTGATCCGGCATCAGGAAGGGCAGCGCGAACAGGTTCAGCTCACGCACCTGCGGCGACCAGTTGATGGTGGAACCCACCGCCATGTCGATGATGCCCTGGCGTAGCGCGGTGAACTCCTTGGTCTGGTCGCCCGAGACCAGCGAAGTGCCCGGATAGACCTTGATCTTGATCCGGCCCTCAGTTTTTTCCGCCACCAGATCGGCCCAGCGCTTGGCGCCCCAACCCCACGGGAAGGCTTCGCCGAGCACGGTGGAGAGCTTGTACTCGTCCTTGTAGGGCGCGGCGGCTGCGGCCGGCAGCGAGAAGCCGAGTGCAGCGGAAACGAACAAACCGGCGATCAGGGCAGTGAAGCGGCGTTTTTGCATGGCGAATCTCCCGTGGATTGTTCTTTGTATTGAAGGCCTGCCGTAGCAAGTACGCCGGGCAGAACCCCAGATTCTACAAACAGCCGCGAGGATGACCAAACCGGAATACCCGCAAAGGGCACCCAAGCACCGGAAAACAAAATGTCATGTACACAAGATTGAGCCCGCGCCCAATTTTAGTGCATTGAAAATATTGATTATTCCGCGCTTGTCACGGTAACAGTACTTGTTCAGAATCCGCCCCCTTCCACTTCACCAAGAAACAGTCCAGCCCATGTACGCCTCCAATTCCCACTTCGTTCCGGCCGATCCGGTCGCCGCCCAGCTGGGTAACACGCACGGCTACGCCTTCGACGGCGATCAGGTCAGTCTGCATGCCGAGATCCGCGTCGTCGATCCGATGGCCGCATCGTCGCTGCGCTGGGTTCCGCAGCTATGGGCCGGCGACACGCTGGTGGCGAGCGCGGACTGCGGCACGCTGCAAACCGACTCCTTCGGTGTCGCCCAGGTCCAGACCACCGTCGATGCGCTGCTGCCGGCAGGCACCGGCGAACACGCGCTGACCCTGGTCCTCGCCTGCGACGACGGCAGCGGCCTGCGTCGCTGCGACGCCGCCACCTACCCGCGTAGCGAACGCTTCACGCTGCCGCGGCTGGACGGATCGGTCAGCTACGCCCTGGAGGCCGATCACACCACGATCAAGGTCGACGGCATCAGCAACCCGCGCGCCGCCGACAACCTGTCGGGCTCGCTCGTGCTCGAACTCTGGGCCCTGCCCGAACCCTACCGCGGTGGCGCATTTAGCGGCATCCTGATCGGCAGCGAGTTCATTGGCGAGCTTGCCGGCCGGGCCCAATGGACCCAGGTCAGCGCCCGCCTGCCGGCCTGCGAACTGCCCACCGGTCGCTGGCACCTGACCCTGATGCTGCGCGAGTGGGTGGGCAACAACTATCTGACCCGCGACTACCGCGGCTTTTCGCTTGCCGTGGATGGCCCGCTGCCGGCGCCCGCCGTGACGGCCGAGTCCGCTGTTGCCGAGTCCGCTGTTGCAGCCGAATTCGAAGCAGCAGCACCGGAATATGCCCCCCAGGCATCGGCTGACACACCTGCCGCTGAGGCCGTCGCTGCGGTTGAAGCCGAAGAGCGTGTCCCAAGCGAGCCATCGACTGAAGCCGCCAAGCCCAAGGCAGCCGCAGCAAAGCAGGCCAAAACCGCCAAGAGCGCCAAACCGGGCAAGTCCTCGAAATCGGGCCAGGTTTCGATCAACCAATCCGGCCTCAGCGAACTAAGCTGGCTGCGCGGCATCAACGACCACCTCGCCGCGGCGATCATCGCCGGAAGGCCGTGGAAGTCCATCGACGACCTGCTCGACGTCAAGGGCATCGGCCCCAAGCTGCTGGAAAAACTTCGCCCGCAGGTTCGCCTGTAAGGCTGCCGATCGGCCCGGCTAAGCGCCACCGGGCCGATCGACTCTGTGCGTGCTTCGCCAGGGTACGGCCGCGGGCAATTCTGACCACGGCAGACCGCTCCATAGATTCCTTTTTCGAGGAACTTTGCATCATCCGGCGACCAGGACATGGCGTTATCATTCGACGTCATTGCAGCCGTAGTTCAAGGCTGCCTCCTGAACCTGACGATGCAGAGTATGCCGATGCGCTTGCAAGGAAAGATCACCCGCTGGAATGATGACCAGGGGTTCGGCTTCATCACGCCGAACGGCGGCGGCGAGGCCGTCTTCGTCCACATCAAGGCCCTCGCCGGGCGCGCAGCCCGCCCCGAGGGCGGCGAACTGGTGAGCTACGACCTGGCGCGTGACGCACAAGGCCGCCCGAGAGCGGAGCAGGTGGAGTATGCGGGCGCACGAACGAATCCGGTTCGTCGTCGGCACAGAAACCCTTTGCCGGTGCTGCTTGCGCTGGCCTTCCTGGGGTCACTGTGGGGCGCGGTTTCGCTCGGCAGCGTGCCGATGGAACTGGCAGGACTCTATCTTCTCCTGAGCGTGCTCACCTATATCGCCTACGCCCTCGACAAATCGGCAGCCCAACAGGGGAACTGGCGCACCAAGGAAAGCACCCTGCACCTGCTCGCGCTGATCGGCGGCTGGCCGGGCGCGCTACTGGCCCAGCACCGGCTGCGTCACAAGTCGAGCAAGCAGCCTTTTCGCGCCATCTTCTGGATGACGGTGGCGGCAAACGCCGTAGCGCTAGGCTGGCTGCTGAGCGACGCCGGCACCGGCGTTCTCGCTGCAGTCCACGCCTTCATCGGTGAAGATTGGCCGCGGCGCCTTGCCGCCGCAGCGGGGTTTGGCACGGCGTTGATCTGGAAGTAAGCACCATGAACACAGTCGCATCTTAGATTGCATCACACGTGGCCGCGCCAGTCGTGCTGGTGCGGCATCCGAACGGCCTGATCGAGGCGCGTTGGATCCGCGCAGTGACAGGGTGGTGGCGGGGGTTTGATCCGGACTGTTCGGCTGAACTGCGCGACCTCCAGTCAGAACCGCCACGGCCCGGGAAAGTCCGGGATGTAGCGGACATGGCTGACCATCATCTGACCCTGCTCGCAGCGATGCAGCGCGATGGCAGGAGGTTCGAGCCGGTACTGCAGCGGCGCGTTTGCGCGCAGCTCAAGTGCAATCTGGTGTGCGCAGGAAGGAGCAACCACCGTCGGGACGCCAGCGACGGAGGTGTGGATGCTGCGGTGCACATGGCCGCACACCACGCCGACGACGCCACCGTGCCACGCGATCAGCTCAGCCAGCCGCTCGCGGCCTTCCAGCAGACCGCAGGCATCCATGGTGCGGATGCCGGTATCGAAAGGCGGATGGTGCATGAACATAAACACCGGACGGCCGGCACGCTGCCCCAGCACTTTCTCCAACCACTCCAGTCGCGCCGGGTCGAGCGCACCATGGGCCTTGCCGGCCACCGAAGTATCCAGCCCGACCAGGCTCAAAGGGAAGTCATCGACCACGTAGCAGGCGTGGCTCGCTTCGCTCGCACGCATGAAGCTGCCAAGGCCGGTACGCATGGCGGGCGACGAGTCATGGTTTCCGGGCACGGCGAACACCGGCAGATCGAGCTCACCCAACGCATGACGGATGAAAGCATATTCCTCTGCGCTGCCGTTCTCGGCGAGATCACCGGTAAGGAGCACGGCGTCGGGCCGCGGGTCGAGCGCAGCGAGCACGGCGACAGCCCGAAGCACGGCCTCAAGGGGGGCGACACGCCCATCGAGAAACGCGGGATCGAAGCTGACATGCAGGTCGGTAATCTGCGCGATCAACATGGCCACTCCTTGCGTGAGGAAGGCCTCTATCGAAGCACGACGGCGTGACAGCTGCAAGACAGCGCGCGATATTCAACAGATTTCAACACGATTACGATTAATTCGGACAGGTTTCAACAAACCTTCACGTGTCTGTAACGGTGCCCGGCGACAGTGGCGACGCCACAGTGCGACGCGTCCTGACCGTCGCGCATGTCGAGCGCCCTCATTCACGGACGGAAGGACACACGATCATGACTCAAACCCCTCAACGCTTCACGCGGCGGTCGTTTCTGGCAGGCGGTGCCGCCGTCTCGGTCGCCGGCATGCTGGGCGGCTTTCCGCTGCTTGCAACCGGCAAGGAACAGGTCAAGCTGAGCTTCATGTACCCGGTAGGTGTATCGGGTGACATCAACCGCATCGTGTCCGGCATGATCGCCGGCTTCAACGCGGCCCATGCAGACATCCAGGTGGAGGCGATCTACGCCGGCACCTACGACAACACCGAGCAGAAGGTGATGACGTCGCTGGGCGTCGGCGACCCTCCGGGCACCTGGCTGCCGATCAACTCGGCACTGCAGACCTTTCTGGTGATGGATGCGCTCGAAGACCTCACCGTGCTGGCGCGCGCCGACGACATCTATCAGGATTTTCTGCCCGGCTTCCTCGGCACCTGCATCTCGGACGACAAGCTCTACGGCCTGCCCTTCCAGTGCAGTACGCCGGTGCTGTACTACAACAAGGCAGCGTTCGAGCGCGCCGGCATCAGGGCCGCACCGACCACCTGGGACGAGCTGATGAGCACCGCCAAGGCGCTCACGGTGCGCCAGGGCAGCGACGTGACCCAGTGGGGCCTGACCATCGGCGGCGGCTGGCACGACTGGATGTTCGAGAGCTACGTGCGCCAGAACGGGCTGGTGCCGTGGACCAAGGACAAGGTGATGCTCGATGCGCCGGAGGCCGTCGATGCGCTCGAGTTCTGGCTGAAGATGGCCCAAGCCGGGGTGATGCCGACCGCCTCGACCTGGCAGGGCTCGGCCAACGACTTCATGGCCGGCCGCACCGCGATGCTCTACCATTCGACCGGCTCGATGACCAATCTGCGCACCTCGTCGCCGTTCCCGGTGGGCGTGGCGCCGATGCCGAAGAACAAGACCTTCGGTGCAGCGATGGGCGGCGGTCCGATCCACATCGCAAAGAAGCAGCCCGACGCACACAAGCGCGCCTGCTGGGCCTTCGCACGCTGGATGACGAACACCGCCAACCAGTCGATGTGGTGCAAGGAAACGGGCTATCTGGCGGCGCGCAAGTCGTCGTGGGAGAGCGCCGAGATGAAGACCTTCGTCGCCGAAGTGCCGGAAGCCCGCATCGCGCTCGACCAGGCCGAGTTCGCCGGCGCTTTCCTGCAGGTGCCGGGCTACCACAAGGTGCGCGAGTACCTGAAGAGTGCGCTCGACCGCACGCTGGCCGGCGAGATCCGCCCGGATGTGGCGCTGCGCGAGGCCAACGCCAACAGCAACCGTGAGATCCAGCGCCTGCTGCGCAGGCGCAGTTGATCGCCCATGGGCGCTCAGCAACCGCAGCGCGGTTGCTGAGCGCCGTCCCGGCACCCCAGGCGACCACCCCCACCATGCTTGCTTCCCGATCCGAATCCCTGCGCGATCTGCCATTGGCGGCGGCCATGCTGCTGCCATCACTGGTGTTTCTCGCGCTGTTCACCTACTGGCCGATCCTGCGTTCGATCTGGTTCAGCGTTCACGATGTGATGCTGGGCTCGAACGAGATCTTCTTTCTCGGACTGGAGAATTACACCCGACTGCTCGGCGACGGACTGTTCTGGAAGTCTTTCGCCAACACCGCGATCTATACCGTGCTCACCATTCCACTGTCCATCCTGTGCGCGCTGTTGCTGGCCGTGGCGCTGGACACCCGGCTGCGTGGCATGGCGATCTACCGTTCGGCCTTCTTCTATCCGGTGATGATTCCGTCGGTGGCGGCTGGCATGGTGTGGGTGTTCCTGTACGCGCCGGGCTACGGGCCGATCAACGGCGCGATGGCCGCACTCGGGCTGCCCAGGCTCGAATGGCTGTACGACAGCGCGTGGGCGCTGCCGGCGATCATCGTGATGAGCATCTGGAAGTACTCCGGCTATTTCATGCTGATCCTGCTTGCCGCCCTGCAGCTCGTGCCGCGCGACCTGTACGAGGCTGCACGGTTGGACGGCGTGTCACCGCTGCGGCAGCTGATCCACATCACCGTGCCGATGATCTCGCCGACGCTGTACTTCGTGGTGGTGATCGGGGTGCTGCATTCGTACCAGATTTTCGACTACGTGTTCGTCATGACCCAGGGCGGACCGGCCGACGCGACCAATGTGCTGACCTACTACATCTACCAGAACGCGTTCCAGTTCCAGGACATCGGCTACGCAGCGGCGGTGGCGAACTGCCTGCTGCTGTTCATCATCGGCCTGATCGGCCTGGTGTCGCTGACCCTGGGCCGGCGCGTGCACTACCTCGGCAAGTGACGGGAGATCGCATGCGCCCCCTGCTCCGCAAACACTGGCAACACCTCGTGCTGTTTCCGCTCGCCCTGCTGTGGCTCAGCCCGCTGCTGTGGATCGTGGTGACCTCGCTCAAGACCCGTACCGAGGTGTTCGACCCCGCGTCCGGCTTGCTGCCGCGCGCCGCGCAATGGACGAACTACCCGCAGGCGCTGTCGATCGCGCCGTTCGACACCTATCTGCTCAACTCCATCTTCGTCACCGGCGGCATCATCCTCGCCCAGTTGGTCACCATCACGCTGGCCGCCTACGCCTTCGCGCGGCTGCGCTTTCCGGGCAGGAACCTGGTGTTCGGCCTGTTCCTGCTGCAGATCATGTTCCCGATCTACGCGACCTTTCTGACCAACTTCGTGACCGTGCGCGAACTCGGCCTGATGAACTCGCTGTGGGCGCTGATGGTGCCCTTCGTGGCCAGCGGCTACGGCACCTTCATGCTGCGCCAGGCCTTCCGCCAAGTGCCGACCGAGCTCGCCGACGCCGCGCGGCTGGACGGCTGCGGCCACCTGTCGACGCTGTGGCACGTGTATCTGCCGCTGGTCAAACCGACCCTGGTGGCGTTCGCGATCATCTCGGTGGTGACCCACTGGAACGACTACATGTGGCCGCTGCTGGTCACCAACAGCGAGTCGGTACGCACCCTGCCGATCGGCCTGGGGCTGTTGGCCAAGGCCGACAGCGGCGCCGACTGGACGCGGCTGATGGCCGCCACGGTGGTGGTGGTGTCACCGCTGCTGCTGCTGTTCGTGATCTTCCAGCGCCGCTTCGTCGACAGCTTCATGCACGCCGGCCTCAAGTAGCCGGCACCAAGGACAACCATGGCAAACGTATCCCTGCAATCCATCCACAAGTCCTACGGCGCCCAGGCCGTGGTGTACGGCCTCGACCTGGAAGTGAGCGACCGCGATTTCATCGTGCTGGTCGGCCCTTCGGGCTGCGGCAAGTCGACCACGCTGCGCATGATCGCCGGGCTGGAGGAAATCAGCGCCGGCCGCCTGCTGATCGACGGCCGCGACGTCACCCACACCCCACCGCAGCGGCGCGACATCGCGATGGTGTTCCAGTCGTATGCGCTGTACCCGCACATGACGGCCTATATGAACATGGCCTTCGGCCTGATGAAGACGACCCGCCTCGACAAGCGCGAGATCGAAGCGCGGGTGCACGAGGCCGCGGCCATCCTGCACATCGAGGACCTGCTGCAACGCAAGCCCAACGAGCTGTCGGGCGGGCAACGCCAGCGCGTGGCCATTGGCCGTGCGCTGGTGCGCAAGCCCGCCGTGTTCCTGTTCGACGAACCGCTGTCCAACCTCGACGCCAAGCTGCGCAACCACATGCGCGCCGAGCTCAAACGCCTGCACGCCGAACTCGGCCTGACCGTGATCTACGTGACCCACGACCAGGTCGAGGCGATGACGCTGGGCACACGCATCGCGGTGATGAACAATGGCCGGCTGCAGCAGTACGGCCCACCGATGGAGGTGTACCGCAAACCGGCCAACACCTTCGTCGCGTCCTTCATCGGCGCGCCGGAGATGAACCTGATTCCGTGCCGGGCATACGACAACGGGCGCGGGCTGGCGGTCGACGCCGGGTCGTTCACGCTGCGGCTGGAAGCTCATCCCGCGCTTGGCGGCGAGGCCGAGATGCTGCTCGGCGTGCGCCCGGAGGAAGTGTTCATCGCCGCGGCCGGCGAAGCAGCTCCGCAGGGGCATTTGCTCGCGCCCGGCACGGTTGAGCGCATCGAGCTGCTCGGCGCCGACGCCCTGGCCGATATCCGCATCGGCGAACGCCGCCTGGTGGTGCGCATTGCTGCGGATCGCATCGTACCGATCGGGCACCAGGTGCAGGTCGGCGTGGATGCGTCGCGCGCCCGACTGTTCGACCCCCGCACGGGCGAAGCACACGCATGAACGGAGCAATCATGAACATCCGCCAGGAACGCATCCTGGAACTCCTCGAACGCACGTCCACACTGACCACACTGGATCTGGCGCGCGAACTGCAGGTGTCCGACCAGACCATCCGTCGCGACCTCAAGGCGCTCGCCGGCAACGGTACGGTCGAGAAATTTCACGGTGGCGTTCGGCTGTGCGCCGAGGCGTATGAAGCCCCCTTTGCTCAGCGCCTGCAGACCCATGCGGAGGCCAAGACGGCCATCGCCAGCGCCTGCGCCGAGCGGGTTCCGGACGGCGCCACCCTGTTTCTCGACAACAGCAGCACGGCCTGTTTTCTCGCGCGGCAGTTGCGCCGCCGCAGCGGGCTCACCATCATCACCTTGTCGCTCGAATCGGCCCGCATCCTGGCCGAAGCGGGTGACGCCAACCGCGTCATCGTGCCCGGCGGCGAACTGCGCGCAGCCGACATGACCATCACCGGCAGCAACGCCATCGACTACGCGGCGCGATTCTCGCCCGACCTGTTCGTGATGTCGGTCGCCGCCGTTAGCGCGCAGAGCGGCTGCATGGATTTCGACCTGTTCGAGGCGGAATTCAAGGCCCGGCTGATGCCTGCTGCCGGCCAGGTCATCCTGCTGGCCGATGCGGGCAAGTTCGGCCACAGCGGGCTGATCAGAACGTGCGCGCTGGAGCACATCGACGTACTCGTCTGCGACCTCGAACCACCCGCCGAACTGCGTGCAGCGTTCGCACCATCCACCCAAATCGTCGTGGCCGACAGCGATGAATCCTGAGCCGACCGAACTCGTCCTGTTCGACCTCGACGGCACGCTGCTTGATGGGGACTCCGAGCTGGCATGGACCGACTTCCTCGCCCACAAGGGACTGCTCGATCCGGCCGAACGCCTGCGCAGCGCGAGGGCTTTCGAGCACGCCTACCACTCCGGCAATCTGGACGAGAACAGCTTTCTGGACTTTCATCTCGCGCCGACGCGGGCACTGAAACATCAGCCGCGCAGCAGGCTCGACACTTTGAACCGCGAGTTCCAGTGCAAGGTAGTGGCCGGCATGATCCGCCCGGGTGCCAGGGCACTGGTCGCCCACCACAGCGAGGCCGGTGCGCTGCTCGCCCTGGTCACTGCAACCAACAGCTTCATCAGCGGCCCGATCGCGCGCGCACTGGGATTCAACCACCTGATCGCGACCGTGCTCGAACAGGATGGAAGCGGACGGTTCACCGGGCACTGCCACGGCAGGCCGGTGTTCCGCGCGGGCAAGATCGAACGCGTCGAGCACTGGCTTGCCGCCCGCGGCACTCATCGTGACGCCTTCCACCGCCGCGTGTTCTACAGCGACTCGATCAACGACCTGCCGATGCTGGAGTGGGCCACCGACCCGGTCGTCATCACCCCGGACGCTGCCCTGGCGACCCTCGCCGAGCAGCGCAGATGGCCGACGCTGACCAGCTTGGCAGTGGGACGCTGAGCTCGGAGAGCACGCCTTCAAGCCACCCCGATCAGCCCCCGCTGCCGCGCCTCGTACAGCATGTGCAAGGTGATCTTGTGCACCTCGGCCTTGCTCGCCTCGATGTGCGAGCGCAGGTTGATCGAGGCCTGGGCGGCCTTGCGCTGGGTCAGCAGGCGCAGGATCTCCTGGTGCTCGTCGTAGGTGGCATCCACCCGGCGTTCGCGGGTGAAGTCCAGGCGCCGGATGATGCGGATCTTCTCGGTCACGTCCTGGTGCACGCGCGCCATTTCGAAATTGCCGGTGGCGCGCACCAGTCCCTGGTGGAAGGCTTCGTCGAGGGCGCCCACGTGCTTGCCGTCGCTCAGGCGCTCAGCCACCGGTACCGACCAGATCTGCTGCAGTTCGCCGAGATCGGCGGCCGCTTCGGCCTCGCACAGGCGGGCCACCGAGGCCAGCTCGAGCACGATGCGCAGATCATAGAGCTGGTCGAAGCGGCCGAAGTCGAACGGTCGCACGCTCCAGCCACTGCGAAACGCCACCTGCAGATAGCCTTCGCGCTCCAGCCGGTAGAGCGCATCACGCACCGGCGTGCGCGACACCCCGCAACGCGCGGCGATCTCGCTCTCGGTGAAGCGGTCGCCGGGCAACAGGACGAAGTTGAAAATGTCGTCCTTGATCTGCTGGTAGACCTGACCGGCAAGCAGGTTAGCCTTGCCGGGTGGGGCGTTATTGGCGGACATGCTGGACCACGGCGGGATAGTGACAGGCGACATGGCGATCATGGCCGATGTCGATGAGTTGCGGGCCCTTTTCCGCGCACGGTGCGAGGCCGCGCGGACAGCGCCCGAGCAACCGGCAGCGGTTGGGGTCGGGGTCGATCGGGCTTTGCGGATCGCCGCCCACCAGCAGGTCGGACGCGCTGGCCTGGCCGTGGGCGAGGCCGCCGGGCAAGGAGGCGATCAGCGCCCGGGTGTAGGGATGGGCCGGTGCACGAAACACCGCCTCGGTGGGACCGGACTCGACGATCTGCCCGAGATACATGACCAGCACGCGGTCGCACAGCAGACGAACCACGTTGAGGTCATGCGAAACGAACAGGAAGCTCATGTCGAGCTCACGCTTGAGACGATCGAGAAGCTGCAATATTACCGTCTGCACCGACACATCGAGCGCCGCAGTGGGTTCGTCGAGCACCAGCAGCGCCGGCCGCCCAACGATCGCACGCGCAATGCCGACCCGCGCCTTCTGTCCGCCCGACAACTGGTGCGGGTAGCGGTCGAGCAGCGCGTGCGGCAGCCCGACCCAATCGGCCGCCTCCTCCACCCGGGCCGCGGCAGCGGCACCGCGCATCCCGCACAGCAGACGCACCGATTCGGCGATGGTCTGACGCGCGGTATAGCGCGGGTTGAGGCTGTCGGTGGGGTCCTGGAACACCATCTGCACGTCCTTGCGCTGCGGGTGCAAAGCCATTTCGCGCGCGCGGATCAGGCCTAGGTCGTTATTGCGGAAACGCACCTGACCGTCGGTGAGGTCGAGCGTGCGCGTGAGCAGCCGCACCAGTGTGGATTTGCCGCAGCCGGACTCGCCCACCAGGCCGACCGTCTCGCCCGGCTCGAGGTGGAAATTGATTCCGTCCACCGCGTGCAACTGGCGCGTTTCGCCGTCCTTGCGCACCGGAAACCAGCGCTTGAGGTCGATGATTTCAAGCAAACGCGACATGTTGTGCCTCCGCAGATTCAGTGCCCAGGGGGCGATGGCAGGCCACGCTGTGCTGCGCGCCCACCGCAACCAGTCCGAGCGGCGCATCGCATTCGCGGCCGCGTCGCGCACAACGCTCGGCGAAGCGGCAGGACGGCAGGTCGGTGCGGCGCAGGTCGGGCAGATTGCCCTCGATCGCGGCCAGATCGTCGAGCGATGCGGCCCCCACCGGGGTGGCCGCGATCAGGCGTTCGGTGTAGGGGTGGCGGGGCGCGGCGAACAGGGTTTCGGTCGGCCCCACCTCGACGATGTGCCCGGCATGCATCACCGCGATGCGATCGCAGTATTCGCGCGCCAGACCCAGGTCGTGGGTGATCAGCAAGGTGGCCATACGGCGCTCGGCCGACAACTCGCTAATCAGGCGCATGATCGCCGCCTGGGTGGTGACGTCGAGCCCGGTGGTGGGCTCGTCGGCGATCAGCAGGCGCGGCTTGCACGCGAGTGCGATCGCGATCATCACGCGCTGGCACATACCGCCGGAGAGCTCGAACGGATAGGCAGCGTAGCGCCGCTCCGGGTCGGGGATGCGCACCTCGGCCAGGCACTCGATCGCGCGCCTGCGCCGCGCAGCGGCGTGCAGGTCGGTATGGCGCGCAAGCACGTCCTCGATCTGGCGCCCCACCGCGCGGATCGGATTGAGCGCCACCCGCGGGTTCTGGAAGATCATCGCCATCTCGCGCCCGCGCAGCGCCTTCATCGCCGCGCCCTTGTGCGCCAGCAGGTCCTGCCCGGCAAAGCGCAGGCTGCCCGCGGTGATGCGCGCGGCCGGGTCCTGGATCCCCATCGCGGCGAAGGACAGCACCGACTTGCCGGAGCCGGATTCGCCCACCAGGCCCACGGTCTCGCCCTCGGCCAGCGCCAGGCTGACGTCCTCGAGCGCACGCACGGTGCCGCTGCGGGTACGGAACTCGACCGCCAGCTGGTCCACTTCGAGCAACAGGGCGGCGGGCGCTTTCGGGGCCGCAGTGCCTGAAATAGCGATGCTGCCTTCCGCGGCAGCGTTCGGGATGAGCGCACTCATGTCCTTCTCCTCGGGTCGATCAGGTCGCGCAGCGAGTCGCCGAGCAGGTTGAAGCAGAACACCGCGAGCATCAGCACCAGCCCGGGGAAGAGCGCGATCCACCATTCGCCGGAGACGATGTACTGCGCGCCCTCGGCAACCATGATCCCCCACTCCGCCTCGGGCGGGCGCACGCCCAGGCCGATGAAGGACAGGCCGGCGGCGTTGAGGATGGCCCAGCCCATGTTGAGCGAGATCTGCACCATCATCGGCGGCATGATGTTGGGAATGAGGTGGTGGAACAGCACCCGCATCTCGCCGTTGCCCGCCAGCCTGGCGGCCTCGACGAAGCCGGCCTCGCGCAGCACCCTCACCTCGGCGCGCGCCACCCGAAGGTAGAAAGGCAGGTTGATGATCGCGGTGGCGAGCACGATGTTGGCCACCGTGTTGCCCATCGCGGCGACGATGCCCATCGCCAGCACGAACAGCGGAAACGCCATGATGGTGTCGGAGATGCGCGTGCTGGCGCGGTCGAACCAGCCGCCGAAGTAACCGGCGAAGGCACCCATCAGGCCACCGATCACGAAGGACAGCGCCACCGCCGCGACCGCGATGCCGAGGTCGAGCCGGGTGGCCACGATCACCCTGGAGAGGATGTCGCGCCCGAGCGCATCGGTGCCGAACCAGTGCGCCGCCGAGGGTGGCGACAGCGGCTCGCCGACGTGCGAGGCGAGCGGGTCGAAGGGCGCCAGCCACGGCCCGAACAGCGCCAGCAGCACGAAGCCGACAAAGAGGCCGGCAGCCATCGCCGACAGCGGATTTTCTCCCACCACATAGCGCAACACGCGCCACTGGCGAAGAAGCAGGCCGGGCCCCGGCGGGGGCTCAGGCCTGGAGACGAGCGCGGGGGTCGACGAGGCCATATGCGATATCGATCATCAGGTTGAGAAGCACGTAAAGGAGCGCCATCGCGAGCACGAAGCCCTGCACCGGCGCGTAGTCCGAGGCCACCAACGCCTCGATTGCGAACGAGCCGATACCCGGCCACGCGAACACCTTCTCCACCAGCACGTTGGAACCGAGCAGGAAGGAGAACACCATGCCGAGCGTGGTCAGCACCGGCAGCAGCGCGTTGCGGAAGGCGTAGGTAAACAGCACCGTCAGCGGATGCAGGCCAGAGGCCCGCGCGGTACGGACGAAGTCGGCCGACAGCACGCCCAGCATCGAAGCGCGGGTCATCCGCGCCAGCGGTGCGAGCACGAACAGCGCCAGGGTGACCGCCGGCAGCACCAGTTGCGCGGCGGCGGCACGAAAGGTCTCTAGGTCGCGCGCGATCAGGCTGTCGATCAGGTAGAAACCGGTGACGAAGTCCGGCGCACTGGTATAGGGATCGAGTCGCCCAAGCGGCGATGGTGCCCAGCCGAGCAAGAAGTAGAAGATGTAGGCCAGCAGCAGTCCGGTGAAAAAGGTCGGTAGCGAAACGCCCGCCGTGGTGATGCCGCGGCACAGGTGATCAACCCAGCTCCCCGGTCGGGTCGCGGCGAGTACACCGAGCGGAATCGCGACCACCACCGCCAGGATCAGGCCGACCAGCGTCAGCTCGAGCGAGGCCGGCAGGCGCTCGCCGATTTCGGTCAGCACCGGCTGGCCGGTGGTCAGCGAGCTGCCCCAGTCGCCGCGGGCAAGATCGCGTACGTAGAAGAAGAACTGCTCGGGCAGGCTGCGGTCGAGACCGAGCTTGACCCTCACCTCCTCGATCGCCTCCTGCGAGCCGGAGGCCCCGGCGAAGTAGGCGGCAGGGTCGCCGGGCAGCGCGCGGGTCAGGATGAAGGTGACGATGATCACCCCGATCAGCGCGGGCACTGCCCCGAGCAGACGCTTCAAGATTGCCTGAATCATGATCACTCCTCGGCAGCGGCCACCCGCGAAGGCGGCCGCCGGCCATGCTTACTGCTTGTAGAGCTGACGGTAGTCGGGCTGCAGGTGGAACCAGTAGGTGAGCCCGTGCACGCTCTTTTGCATCGCCACATCGAGGCTCGGCTGCACCACCGGAATACGCGGCACCTCGGCATAGGCGATGTCGATGAAGCCCTGCACCTCGGCGGCGTACTTCTTCGGATCGGTCTCGAAGCGGGCCGCCTCGATCAGCTTGTCCATCTCCGGATTCTGGTAGCTCATGGTGTTGAACACCGCGTTCTGACCGTGGTAGGTCCAGAAGAAGAAATACTCGGCATAGTTAAGCCAGCCGCCGAAGCGGTTGAACAGCATCGGCATGTCCTTCTTCGCGATCGCCGCACGCCAGTTGGAGCCCGGTACCTTGTTGATATCGACCTTGATCCCGATGGTGGCGAGCGATTCCTGCACCAGGATCGCGGTCGGCTCGGACACGGTGGCGGTGCCGAGGTCGAAGGACAGCGTGGTGGAGAAGCCGTTCTCGTAGCCGGCCTCCTTCATCAGCGCCTTGGCCTTGTCGATGTCGGTCTTGTAGGTGCTCGGCTGCGGCCAGCTCCCGTCCTTCACGCCCGCGCTACCGAACAGCGGCATGCCGCGCCCGTAGAAGGCGTTCTGCATGATCTTGTCGTAGGGCATGGCATAGGCCACGGCCTGGCGCACCTTGGGGTTGTCGAACGGCGGGGTCTTGGTGTTGAGGCCGAGGTACCACATCGAGTTCTCGATCGGCACGCTGACCACCTTGACGTTGCCCTTCTCCTGCGCCATCTCGGAGAAATCCTTGGGCGGCAGTTCGAAGGTGATGTCGATGTCGCCGCGGGTGAGCAGCGCACGGCGGTTGCCGGCCGAGGGCACGTCGCGCTGGATCACACGCTTGAGCTTGGGCAGCGGGCCGTTCTTCCAGGCGTCGAAACGCTCGTAGATGATCTCCTGGCCCGGCTTCCATGACGTCACCTTGTAGGCGCCACCGCCAGCGGTATTGGTCTTGAGCCAGGCAGCAGCCCACGGGTCTTCCGCGGTGGCGTGCTGCTTCGCCAGCTTGGCGTTGTAGATTGCTGCCACCGGCACCGCCACGTTGGGCAGGGTCATCTTGTCCTTGCGCAGGAACTTGAGGCGGAAGGTGTGGGTGTCGACCACCTCGAACTGCTCCGGCTTCTCGATCGAGCCGGCCTTCATCTGGAAGGTGGGGAAACCACCCATGCCGAGCGCACGCTCGAACGACCACTTGACGTCCTCGGCGGTCACCGGTGAGCCGTCGTGAAAGGTCGCATCGCGGCGCAGATGGAAGGTCGCACTCATGCCGTCGGCGGCGATCTCCCAGCGCTCGGCAAGCTCAGGCTCCAGCTTGGTGAAGTCGTAACTGTCCACGCCATCGCCCAGCGACTTGCGCCCGTAGGTGAGCAGGCGATCGTAGGCCAGCCACGACACGCCGTAGGCCGGGCGATTGGCGCCCAGCCCATGGATGTCGAGCATGTTGGGCCCGAACTCGTTGGCCACCACCAGGGTTTCCAGACGCTTGTCCTGGGCCTGACTCAGCGCGGGAGACGCGGCGAGGAACGCGGCGGCGAGCGGCAGGATCAGCTTTCTCAGATTCTTCATTGCGGTGCTCCGGAAGGAAAGACAGGGGGTTGATCAGACGGAAACGGTCGCGGCATCACGCTCGGTGAGATAGGCACGCCAGCCGCCGAAAGCGGTGACATCGGGCGCCTCGGGCACGGCCGCGGCTTCGCAGACGAAGCCCTTGACCTCACGGCCATCGGCCAGACTCAGTGTGCCGATCCCGAGCGGGGCCGGAATCTCGGCGACGAAACTGCCGAAATTGCGCAAGGGCATGGCCCACAGCTCGACTTCGAGTGCGCCACCGCCCTCGGCCACGCGGACCATGCCGGGCTTGGGTGGGGTGGTGCCGGGCAAGGCGTGGAGCCGATAGCACGGCGCGGTCCGGGTCGTCTCGAGCAGACGTGCGCCGCGCTCGACCAACTGCCAGTTCAGCGCCAGACCACTCAGATGGGCGCCGACCACCGCGACCTCGACCACCGGCTCGGCGAAGGGCAGCGGTTCGAGCATCGCCGCGCGGCTTGCCGGACGCTCACTGCTCAGGCCGAGGCGGCCATGCAGCCGTGACTGCACCCTGCGCCCGAATTCGGCCAGGCGATGGTCCCCCCCGGCCGCAGCGAGCAGGGTCACCCCGGCCGGCAGGCCGTCGGCACGGAATGGCCCCGGCAGCGCCAGCGCCGCCATGCCGAGCAGGTTGACGAAGTTGGTGTAATAGCCGAGCTCGCTGTTGCGCGCGACCGGCGCTTCGGCAATCGCGGCATGGGTATGTATGGTGGGCGCAGTCGGCACCAGCACCAGGTCGGCCTTGCCCAACTCGGCACGGCAGATCCGGCGCTGCGCTTCCAGCGCATAACGTGCGCGAAAGGCATCCACCGCGCTCATGCCGTCGGCGCGCGCGATGATGCCTCGCACGGTCGCGTCCATGGCGTCGCCGTGGGTGTCCATGAAAACCTCGATCGCCGCACGCCGCTCGGCCACCCAGGGGCCGTCGTACAGCAGGCGGGCGACCTCGTGAAAGGGTGCGAGGTCGATGTCTACCAGCACCACCCCCGGTTCAGCCGCCACCACCTCGAGTGCCGCATGCCACGCCTGCTCGGCCAGCCTGTCGCCATGGAACTCGAGCACCGTGGGCACCCCGACCCGCAGCGTGCGCGTCACCGGCCCGAGCACCGGCGGCGGCGCCGAGAACGGGTCGCGGGCATCCTCGCCCGCCAGCACGCCAAGCACCGCCCAGCCGTCTTCCACCGTATGCGCGAACACCGACACGCAGTCGATGCTGCGGCAGGCCGGCACCACCCCGGCGCTGCTTACCAGCCCCGGGCTGGGCTTGACCCCGACCAGATTGCACGCCCCCGCCGGCACCCGGCCGGAACCGGCGGTGTCGGTGCCGAGCGCGAACGCGACCCAGCCGCGCGCAGTGGCCGCGGCCGAACCCGAGCTCGAACCGCCGCTCATGTAGGCCGGGTTGAACGGATTCTTCACCGCCCCATAGGGCGAGCGGGTACCGACCAGGCCGGTGGCGAACTGATCGAGGTTGGTCTTGCCGATCAGGATCGCCCCGGCCGCGCGCAAACGTTCGACCACGGTCGCGTCGGCGTCGGCCACGTAGGCAAATTCGGGGCAGGCCGCGGTGGTCGGCAGACCGGCCACATCAATGTTGTCCTTGACCGCGAACGGGATACCCAGCAGCGGCAAGGCCGCACGCGCCGCCGGGTCGGCCAGCTGGGCGACGCAGCGCCGCGCCTCGGCCAGCACCGCCTCGCGCTCGCGCACCAGGATCCAGGCCTCGGCGCCCTCTTCGACAGTCAAGCGGTCGAAAATCCGGTTCACTACCTCAAGCGGGGAGGTATCACCAATCAAATATGCCTCGCGCAGCGAGGCGATGGTCAACGGGGACAGGACGGCTGGCTTCATGTGCACCTTCTTGAATACAAGATCGTATTCAAGCTAAAGCGAAGACCATGCCAGCCTGTAGCTGCAGCATATCTATCTGTTTTTATTGGTAACTGTGATGGACCTCCCGCTTCGTCAACCCCGCAAATGCACCACCCTGGGGAGTCACACCCCGCACTGGTGCGCGCAGCGCATTCGAAGGGCCTTTACCGCGGGGTCAGACTGAAGCGGACGTCGGCCCGCCCGGTCGGCTAGACTTCCCCCAACCACCACCACTCCTGCCGCCGTGCCACGAATAAGCCTTCCTCGAAATCTGGCCATCGCCTACGCCCTGCTGGTGGCTTACGCCTGCCTGCATCCGTTTTCCGGATGGCGTGAAAGCGGGCTGCCGCTGTTTGACTATCTGGTGGCGCCGTGGCCGAAGTACTTCCAGGTCGAGGATCTGGTGTTCAACGTGCTCGGCTATGTTCCGCTCGGCTTGATCCTTGCGGCCACGCTGCCCGCCACCTGGCCCCGGCTCCGGATGGTGGCCGTCGCCACCCTGCTTGCGAGCCTGTTCAGCTTCAGCCTCGAAACCATCCAGCACTTCCTGCCGTCCCGGGTGTCGAGCAACGTCGACCTGGGGGCCAACATCGTCGGCGCGCTGCTCGGCTCGTTACTTGGGGCGCGCTGGGGTCATGCGCTGTTTGCCCCGCGCGGCGGCTTGTCGCGCTGGCGCGGAGAACACGTAATCGGCGGACACACCGGCGACCTCGGCCTGATCCTGCTCGGCTTGTGGCTGCTCACCCAACTCACCCCGGACAGCCTGCTGTTCGGCAGTGGCGACATCCGCCGCCTGCTGGATATTCCACCGCCGCTGCCGTTCAGCCCGGAGCGCTTCATCGGCTTCGAAGCCGCGCTCACCACCGCCACCGTGGTCGCAGTGGGCCTGTTCGCGCGCTGCATGATGCGCACCCCCGGCCCCGCGCCGATCGTAATCCTGCTGCTGCTCGGCATTGCCGCCAAGACCTTGGCCGCAGCCACCTTCTTCATCCCGCCCGACCCACTCGCCTGGCTCACGCCCGGTGCCGAACGCGGGCTCGCCGTCGGCCTCGCGCTGCTCGCCGCCGCCTTGCTGCTGCCACGCGTGGTGCAGCATGCGTTCGCCGGCACTGCATTGCTGACCGCAACGGCGCTGGTCAACCTGATGCCCGAGAACCCCTATCTGGGCAACGGACACACCCTGCTCAACCGCGGCAACTTCCTCAATTTCCACGGTCTGACTCAACTCGTCGCCAGCCTGTGGCCCTTCGTCGCGCTGGCCTACCTGTCGGCGCTGGGGCTGTGGCGGGGCGAACACCTCGACCGGGCGTGACGCCTATAATCCGCACTCCAACGGAGACCCGAATGAGCTATTTCAAGCATCACGTGTTCTTTTGCTGCAACCAGCGCGCGGCCGGTGAATCCTGCTGCAACAATCTCGGCGCCAGCACGCTGCAAACCTATGCAAAGGACCGCACGACCGAACTCGGCCTGCGCGGCAAGGGCAGTGTGCGGATCAACAAGGCCGGGTGTCTCGGCCGCTGCGACGACGGCCCGGTGATGGTGGTGTACCCGGACAACGTCTGGTATACCTATCTGGACAAGGAAGATGTCGACGAAATCATCGACCAGCACCTGGTGCACGGGCGCATCGTCGAGCGCCTGCGCCTGCCTGACGGAGAGCCCGCATGAGCCGCCCGCTACCTACCGAATCCGCCCTGCTGCGCGGCCCCGCCGGCGCCATCGAAGTGCTGATCGATGCGCCCGAAACCGTGCGCGGGATCGCCCTGGTGTGCCATCCGCATCCGCTGTTCGGCGGTGCCAACACCAACAAGGTGGCGCACACCCTGGCACGCAGTTACCGCGACCTCGGCTTTGCCGCCATCCGCCCCAATTTTCGCGGGGTGGGCAAGAGCGAGGGCGAACACGACCACGGCAATGGCGAAACCGAGGACATGCTGTCGGTGATCGCCTGGGCACAGTCGCGCTGGGGCAGCCTGCCGCTGGCGCTGGGCGGCTTCTCCTTCGGCGGCTTCATCCAGACCCGTATCGCCAACCGTCTCGCCGAGGACATCAACCCACCGCGCCAGCTGGTGCTGGTGGGCACTGCAGCCGGGCTTGCCGCCGACGGCGCGCGCAGCTATGACACCCCGCCGGTACCCAAGAGCATCCCCACGCTCGTCGTCCATGGCGAACTCGACGAAACCGTGGCGCTGTCCAATGTGCTCGACTGGGCACGACCGCAGGAGCTGCCGGTGATCGTCATTCCCGGCGCCGATCATTTCTTTCACGGCAAGCTGCACCTGATCCGCGACCTGATCGCCCGCAATGTAGCCGCCGCCGCGCCACGCGGCTGACCCAGGAGACTCCGATGAAACTCCTCGCCTCGCTCACCAGCCCCTACGCACGCAAGATCCGCATCCTGCTCGCCGAGAAGCAGCTGCCCTTCGAACTCGTCGTCGACTCGCCATGGGAGGCCAACACCCGGGTTCCCGAGGTCAATCCGCTGGGCAAGGTGCCGGCGCTGGTGCTCGACAGCGGCGAGGTGTTTTTCGACTCGCCGGTGATTGCCGGCTATCTCGAAACGCTCGATGCGCACCCCTCGCTGCTCCCCCCCGGCGGCATCGAACGCGTGCGCGTGCGCCAGACCGAGGCCCTGGCCGACGGCATCCTCGATGCGGCAGTCGGCGCCTACCTTGAAGGCCGCCGGCCCGATGCCCAGCAAAGCTCGGTGAGCATAGCGCGCCAGTTCGACAAGATCCGGCGCAGCCTGGACGAGCTCGAAAAACGCGCCTCCGGCCATACCTGGCTCGACGGCGACGCAATGCAGCTGGGCGACATCACCGTCGGCGTCGCGCTGGGCTACCTCGACCTGCGCCTGCCGCAACTCGACTGGCACACCGACCGACCGGCATTGACCGCATTGGCCGAGCGCCTGTTTACCCGGCCCAGCTTCGTCGCCACCATCCCGCCCGCCGGGTGATGAGCGCCGCACTGGCCACTGCACTGCACACGCCGACGACCACTGCCCACGCCGCCATCGCAGGGAACGAGCGCCCGTCGCCCCTCGTCATTCGCGGCCTGGTCAAGCACTACGGCGATGCCGAGGTGGTGCGCGGCATCGATCTCGAGGTGCGCGCGGGCGAGTGCTTCACCCTGCTCGGCCCCAACGGTGCGGGCAAGACCACCACGCTGCGCTGCGCACTCGGACTCGCTGCCCCCAGCGCCGGCACCATCCGCCTGTGTGGCGAACCGGTACCCGAACGAGCCCGCGAAGCCCGCATGCGGGTGGGCATCGTGCCGCAGATGGACAACCTCGACCCCGACTTCACCTGCGCCGAAAACCTGCTCGTCTATGGCCGCTACTTCGGCCTCAAGGACGCCGAGATCCGCGCCCGCATTCCCGAACTGCTCGCCTTTGCCGGGCTCGAGGGCAAGCGCGACGCACGCATCCAGTCGCTGTCGGGCGGCATGAAGCGGCGCCTCACGCTCGCCCGCGCACTGGTCAACCGCCCCGAACTGCTGGTGCTCGACGAGCCCACCACCGGCCTCGACCCGCAGGCCCGCCACCTGATCTGGGATCGTCTCAAGCAACTTATCCGCAGCGGCACCACGGTGCTGCTCACCACCCATTTCATGGACGAAGCCGAGCGCCTTTCGGATCAGCTCGCCATTCTCGACGCCGGCCGCATGCTCACCCACGGCAGCCCGCGCGAGGTGATCGCGGCACAGATCGAACCGCAGGTGGTGGAAGTGTTCGGCGAGTGGAACGGCCACAATGGGCGCGAAAGCGGTGCAAGCGGGTACGGCGGCGGCGCTGCGGCGTGGGCCGCCACCCACGCCACCGCGCTGGCCGAACGCCACGAGATCAGCGGCGAAACCGCCTTCTGCTACCTGCACGACCCCGCCGCGCTCCTCGCCCACCTCGCCACCCAGCCCGGCCTGCGCTACCTGCACCGCCCGGCCAACCTGGAAGACGTGTTCCTGAAGCTTACCGGGCGGGAACTGCGGGACTGACGAACTCTGACGCCCGGACTCCACTTGGCAATATTGGCGCGCCGCGCAGCACGAGGCAGAAAAATTCATCCCGAATTTTTATGCACATGGCTTGATACAATCGTAGCTTGCCAAGGAGATCGTTATGGACCCAAACAACGACACCAACATCCTGATCTATCAGACTGAAGACGGTACTGCGGTGACCGAGGTAAGACTCGACGCCGAGACCGTCTGGCTACGTCAGGAGCAGATGGCGCAGTTGTTTGGGCGTGAGCGGTCGGTCATCACCAAGCACCTGCGCAACGTATTTGCCGAGGGAGAGCTTGAGCCGGGTTCAGTATGTGCAAAATTTGCACATACTGCCGCCGACAGCAAGACCTATCAGGTTGATCACTACAACCTCGACGTCATCATCTCCGTCGGCTACCGGGTAAAGTCGCGGCAAGGCACCCGTTTCCGCCAATGGGCCACCCGCACACTGCGTGAACACCTCACCCAGGGCTACACCCTCAATCGCCAACGCCTGGAGGCCAACGCCCGCGAACTCGAAGCCGCGCTGCAGTTGGTCAAGAAGGCCGCGGAGAGCCCCGAACTGCTTGCCGACACCGGACGGGGCCTGGTCGACATCGTCACCCGCTATGCACAGACCTTCCTGCTACTGCAGCGTTACGACGAAGGCCTGCTGACCGAGCCGCCCGAGCAAAGCGGCGGCGTGCTGCCCACACTGTCCGAGGCCCGCGCGGCGCTAACCCGCCTCAAGGCTGAACTCATGGCGCGCGGCGAGGCCACCGACCTGTTCGCCCGCGAACGCGAGGACGCCTTCGATGCCCTGCTCGGCAACCTCGACCAAACCGTGTTCGGGGAGCCGGCCTACCCGAGCGTGGAAGCCAAGGCGGCGCACCTGCTGTACTTCGTCATCAAGAACCACCCGTTCTCGGACGGCAACAAGCGCAGCGGCGCCTTTCTGTTCGTAGACTTTCTGAACCGCAACGCCCGCCTGCTGGATGTGGCTGGCCAGCCAGTCATCAACGACATCGGACTGGCGGCCCTTGCCCTTCTCGTAGCGGAGTCGGACCCTAGCCACAAAGAAACCATGATCCGACTCATCATGCACATGCTGGCTCCGGCAAGATGACCAGCAGCCGGAGCCTGCAACACCATCAGGGTTCATTTACCCGCGCCGAAACCCCTGGCCTGCCTGAACCAGGCCCGATGCAGGCCGTTCATCCAGAGAGCTCAGAGCGCCCGCGGAGCAGTCAGCACTTCCGGACGCAGGGCCTCGTCGAGCGCCGCCTGCGTCATCAGCCCCCTTTCCAGCACCAACTCGGCCACGCTGCGTCCGCTGCGCAGGGCTTCGCGCGCCGCCCAGGTGGCGTTCTCATAGCCGATATGGGGATTGAGCGCGGTAGCCAGGCCGGCCGAGCAGCGCACCCGTTCGGCGAGCAGTTCGCGGTTGGCGGTGATGCCCTTGACGCAGTTCTCGGTCAGGGTGCGGCAGCCTGCGGCCAGGTGCTCGATGCTCTTGAATAGCGAGTGGCCGATGATCGGTTCAAACGCGTTCAACTGGAGCTGCCCGCCCTCGGACGCCATGGTGATGGTCACGTCGTTGCCGATGACTTCGAACGCGATCTGGTTGACCACCTCGGGGATGATCGGGTTGACCTTGCCCGGCATGATCGAGGAGCCGGCCGCACGCTCCGGCAGGTTGATCTCGTTCAAGCCGCCCTGCGGTCCGCTCGACAGCAGGCGCAGGTCGTTGCACACCTTGGACAGCTTGCACGCGATGCGCTTGAGCACGCCCGAGAGCTGGACGAAGGAGCCGGTGTCCTGGGTTGCCTCGATCAGGTTGTGGGCGGGAATCAGCTTGACCCCGGAGAACTCGGACAGCAGTTCGGTGGCCATCCTGGCGTAGCGGATGTCGGTGTTGATCCCGGTGCCGATCGCGGTGGCGCCGAGGTTGACCTCCTGGATCAGCGCGGTGGCTTCCTGCAGGCGGGCGATGTCCTCGCCCATCATCACCGCATAGGTCATGAACTCCTGGCCCAGCGTCATCGGCACCGCATCCTGCAACTGCGTGCGGCCCATCTTGAGCACGTCGGAGAATTCACCCGCCTTGGCCTCGAACGCGGCCTGCAGTTCGTGCATCGCGTCGAGCAGGATCTGGATGCCGAACACGATCGCCAGCTTCAGCGTGGTCGGATAGACGTCGTTGGTGCTCTGCGCCATGTTGACGTGATTGAGCGGGCTCAAGGCCTTGTAGTCGCCCTTGGTCAGGCCGAGCTTTTCGAGTGCGAGGTTGGCGATGACCTCGTTGGCGTTCATGTTGGTCGAGGTGCCAGCGCCGCCCTGGATGACGTCCACCGCGAACTGGTCGTGGAGTTGCCCCGCCTCGATGTCGACGCATGCGGCAGCGATGGCATCGGCAAGCCGCGTGTCCAGATGGCCGAGCTGCTCGTTGGCGCGCGCAGCGGCGCGCTTGACCAGCGCGATGGCACGGATGAGTTCGGGATAGCTGCCGATCTTGCGGCCGGTGATCGGGAAGTTCTCGATCGCGCGCAGGGTATGGATGCCCCAGTAGGCGTCGGCGGGAATTTCGCGATCGCCGAGGAGGTCGTGTTCGATGCGGGTGGAGGAGGACATGGTGTGATTCCGGTTGGGAGGAGGCCCCATTGTGACCAAACCAGGATTCCGGTTGATGCCGTGTGCGAATGACGGGATGCCGCTTGTGCATAGCCTCTTGGCACGGGTAGTAGACCCCGACTGCCGGGCCACCGATCAGGCCCCAAACCGATCGACACAGGCCGCCCAGATCCGCTCGACCTCCGGCCGGCTGAGTTCCGCCTTGCGATAGAGCGAAATGCCCAGCGGCGCGGTGTGACGCTCCTCGCCCGCCAGCACGAGGGAACCGGCCGCAAGTTCGTCGCGGACCGCGAGTTCGGGCACCCACGCAATCCCGGCACCGGCCAGTACCCCTCGCTTGAGCACATCCGACATCGAACACTCATAGCGGAACTCGAGCCTGCCCGCGAGCGCTTCGCGCTCGATCACGGAGGCAGTCAGGCGTCCGAGGTAGCTGTTGCCCGAATAGCACAGATAGGGAAGTACTTCCCGGCCGGTCAGGGCATACCGGGCCGACCCGCTGCGCGCAGGCGCGCTGACCGGCACCAGCCGCTCATGCGCCAGCGGGGTTGAAGGATAGCGGCCCATGTCGGCCAAGGTCGGCAGCGCCGGGCTGCTGTAGGTCAACATCAGGTCGCAAGTGCCGGTGATCAGGGCCTCGACGCAGCCGGCGACATGGTCGGCGATCACCCGCGCCTTGACCGGACCGATGGTCGCCTGAAGTCCCGCATGCCAGTCCGCGAAGAAACTCACCGCGATCGTGTGCGAGGCGGCAATCGAGACCACCTCGCCGGCCTTGGGCACGAAGCCCTGCGCCTCCTCCCGACCGGAACGCAGGGTATCGAGCGTCTCCTGGGCGGTCTTGCGAAAGGCATCCCCCGCCGGCGTCAGACCGATCGGGAAAATACTGCGGTCAATCAGCACCGCACCAACCCAATACTCGAGATTGCGGATGCGCCGGCTGAAGGCCGGCTGGGTGACATTGCGCAGTTCGGCAGCGCGCGAAAAATTGCGCGTGATCGCCAGCGTCAAAAAATCTTCAAGCCAGTTCATTTCCATCGCGCTCTCCGCCGGATCCTGCGCCCATCATGGTTTTTCGCCGCCAGTTTATCCCCATGACCGGAAAGCAGCATCCAATGCATATTTTGCATGGCACATCCAAAAGAAGAATTGGGCAAGCCGTCAGCCGCGCCGTATAAATCCATCATCAGGGCCACCGAAGAGCCCTAGTCCCACCCGCGGCAGCGCTTTGCATGCACGCACATAACACGACAACCGTGCCCCGGACGAACCGGGCGCGGATCAGGAGACAAGCATGAAGAAGGCCCCCTCACACGCCCGTCGCGGGCTGTTCACGTTCTGGACCGGAATGCCGCTCTGGAAGCAGATTTTCATCGCCCTTACGCTCGGCCTGGTGCTGGGCGTGGTGCTCAACCAGACCGGCAACGCGGACCTCGCCGCCAGCATCAAGCCGGTCGGCGACCTCTTCATCCGCGGCATCAAGATGCTGATCGTGCCGCTGATTTTCGTTTCGCTGGTCACCGGCGTGGCCTCGCTGCAGGATCTCTCCACCATGGGGCGACTCAGCGCCAAGACCTTCGCCCTGTATCTGGGGACCACAGCCGCAGCAATCTCGATCGGACTTGCCCTGGCGACCATCTTCAAACCAGGCGTCGGCATCGATCTCGGTGCGGCCAAGGCGGTCACTGCTAAGGACGCACCGACCGTCACCGACACCATCCTGGGTCTCGTGCCGACCAACCCCATCGAAGCCTTCGCGACCGGCAACGTGCTGCAGATCATCGTGTTCGCCATCCTGTTCGGGGTGGCCATCGTGCTTGCGGGAGACCTTGCAAAGCCGGTGAAGACTTTCTTCGAGTCTGCGGCCGAGGTCATGTATAAGCTGACGTCGATCATCATCTCCTTCGCCCCCTACGGCGTGTTTGCGCTGATGACCTGGGTCGCAGGCACCTACGGGTTCGACCTGCTGGCACCCTTGGCGAAAGTCATCGCCATGGTCTATCTCGGCTGCGCCGTCCACGCCTTGGTGGTCTATGCGGGGATGATCAAGTTCATCTCCGGGCTCAACCCGGTGCGCTACTTCCAGGGCAGCATCGAGCCGGTGATGGTCGGATTCACCAGCACCTCCAGTTCGGGAACGCTGCCGGTCACGATGATGTCGGCCGAACGCAATCTCGGGGTGTCGCGCCGAGTCTCGAGCTTTGTCCTGCCGCTGGGCGCCACCATCAACATGGACGGCACCGCGCTGTACCAGGGCGTGTGCGTGGTATTCATCGCCCAGGCCTACGGCCTCGACCTGAATACCAGCCAGTACCTGACCATCGTGCTGACCGCAACGCTGGCGTCCATCGGCACCGCCGGTGTGCCCGGCGCCGGGCTGATCATGCTCTCGCTGGTCTTGGCCTCGGTCGGTTTGCCACTGGAGGGCGTTGCGATCATCGCCGGCATCGACCGCATCCTCGATATGGCCCGTACGGCCTTGAACGTGGCCGGCGACAGCGCAGTGGCCTGCGTGGTTGCGCGCAGCGAAGGCGAACTGGATCAGGCCGTCTATGATACGGCCCACGTCCTGCGGGCCGACGAACTCCTCGCCAACCCGGGTGTGCCCGAGGAGGCGGGCTTGGCGGCGCCCGCGCGGACATCCGCCTGAGCAGCAGCAGGGGGCGGCTCTCGCCCCCTGACCTGCTCCAGCACAACATGATCGAGAGACAATTGGTGCCAAAGAGCAACAAGAACACCCTGGCAAGGCGCAGGTACGGCGTGGTGGGTGGCCTGGGGGCGGTGGCGGGCGCGGATCTGCTGTTGAAGATGATCCGCGCGACCCAGCGCAGCGAAGGGATGCCGGCCGCCGACATCGCCTTCGAGCAGCGCCACTTCGAAGACGGGCCGGCGATTGGCGAGCGCACCTACGATCCGACCCGGCGCAAGTTCTACGTCTACAACGCGCTCAGGGACATGGAGGCGCGCGGCATCGACATTGCCCTGGTGCCGTGCTTCCTGTCGCACACCTTCCTGCGCGAGATCACCCCCGAAATCGACATGCGCGTGATCGGCATGTTCGACGCCCTGCTCGACCGGGTCGAGCGCGAGCACGCTGCAGTGCGCACGATCGGCGTGCTGACGTCGACCTATGTGCAGCAGTCGGGCATTTTCGAGCGCGCGTTCGCGGGCAGGGTCCGCATCGTCTACCCCGACCCCCAGGTCCAGTCCGAACGGCTGATGGCGGCGATCTACGGCAGCAGCGGGGTGCGGGCGGGACATCATGGCGCCGAATGCGTCGACGCCCTGGTCGAGGTGTGCGCGCACCTTGTGGCCAAGGGAGCGGAGATCATTGTGCCGGGAATGACCGAGGTACCGATACTGATCGACCTGTTGCGGCCGCGTGTTGCGGTGCCCCTGATCGACTCCAATCTGGTCTATGCCGAGTACGCCATGGCCGCCGAAACGGAACGCCCCGTGCGCGAGTTCAAGCTTGGCGTGGTGGGCGGCGTGGGGCCGGCGGCCACGGTCGATTTCATGCACAAGGTCGTGGCCCTCACGCGGGCTGCACGCGACCAGGACCATATCAAGATGGTGGTCGAGCAGAACCCCCAGATCCCCGACCGTACCGCAAACCTGATCGGCACCGGCGAAGACCCCACCATCGCCCTGCTCGCCACCTGCAGGCGGCTCGAAGCCGACGGCGCGAGCGCCATCGCGATTCCGTGCAACACCGCCCACGCCTATGTCGACCGCATCCAGCCCTACCTCGGCATACCGATCGTGAACATGCTGTTCGAAGTCGTGCAGCACATCCGCTCGCAACTGCCTGAGGTCAGCCGGGTGGGACTGCTGGCCACGTCCGGAACGGTGGCCAGCGGGGTGTATCACGAGATCGTCGAATCCGCGGGGCTGGCGCTGCTCGTTCCCGATCCGGAAAACCAGCGCCAGGTCATGGAGGCGATCTACGGCAGCGAAGGGGTGAAGGCCGGGTTCGTCGCCGGTACGTGCGCCGAGCACCTCGCCGCCGCAATTGCCCACCTGACCGAAAACGGCGCCCAAGCGATCATCCTCGGGTGCACCGAACTCCCGCTGATCCGGATCGAGGCCGCCGTGCAGCAGGCTGTGGTCCTGCTCGACCCCACTGCCATCCTGGCCGCCCGCTGCGTCGGGCTCGCCCGGAGCGGACAGCTCGCCCCGTCCTGAGCAGCTCCCGGGTGCGCCCGGGGAAAGCGCCGAGCCGGATCTGCGCTAGCATGAGCGCGTCGAATCTAGAAATCGTGACGCGCTCCCATGACCCCCAACCCCTGGCGCCCTCCCGTGCTCTCCCGCCGCTTCGTCCCGGTGTGGCAACGCAACTTCCTCGTCTGGCGCAAGCTCGCACTGCCTTCCGTGCTGGGTAACCTGGCCGATCCGGTGATCTACCTGTTCGGTCTCGGTTTTGGCATCGGCATGCTTGTGCCGGAGGTGGGCGGGGTGCCCTACATCAGCTTTCTGGCCGCCGGCATGGTGTGCTATTCGACGATGAACAGCGCCACTTTCGAGGTGCTGTATTCGAGCTTCTCGCGCATGCATGTGCAGCGCACCTGGGACGCCATCCTCAATGCGCCGGTCTCCCTCGATGATGTGGTGTTTGCCGAACTGGTGTGGGCCGCGTCCAAGGCGCTGCTGTCGGGTGCGGCGATCCTGCTGGTGGTGAGTTTGTTCGGCCTGGTCGACACGCGCTACGTATTGTGGCTGTTGCCGCTGATCTTTCTGGTCGGCCTCAGCTTTGCCGCGCTCGGGCTGATCATGACCGCGCTGGCGCCGAGCTACGACTTTTTCATGTACTACTTCACCCTGTTCGTCACCCCGATGATGCTGGTTTCCGGCGTGTTCTTTCCGGTCGACCAACTGCCGGCCGCGCTGCGCACCGCCACCTCGCTGCTGCCACTGTCGCACGCGATCGAGCTTGCCCGCCCGCTGCTGCTGGGCCGGCTGCCGGAGGCCGTCGGCCTGCATCTGGCGGTGCTGGCGGGGTACGGGGTGGTGGCTTTCTGGGTTGCGCTGGCGCTGACGCGCAAACGCCTGTTGAAGTAGGCTGGCAGGGCCACCATCGAGGGACCGATCATCCAGGACCGATACCCCTTTAGTCGTAACCTATGCAACACTATCCGCAGGTCTTTCAATGATTTCCGCTGTTCAGGCGGGGATAATCGAGAGAGCAAAAAAATATACAGAATGAGGAGGTGACGTGATCTGGCAACAGCTCAAGACGCTGCGGATTGCCACATGGCTCTGCGTGATCGGAGCCTTGTCCAGTCATACGGCGCTGAATGCGCAGCCAGTACCGGCCGAAGCCGTCGCGCGCCCATCCCTGATCGAGATGCAGCAAAGGGTTGCTGCAGCGAGCGAGCGCAGCCCCCGGTGGCAGGGCCCAGTGTCCGGTCCTGCCGGACAGACGGGGAAGTCGATCGCGATCATCAGCGAGGATCTGCGCAATGGTGGAATCCTCGGTGTGGCACAGGGCATCCACGAAGCCGCGAAGGAGTTGAACTGGAGCGTCAAGGTCTTCGACGCTCGCGGCACTCCTGCCGGCCGGGACAAGGCGGCGGGCGACGCGCTGAGGTCGCGCCCGGACGGACTGATCCTGGTCGGTGTTGACGCCGGCGAGATGCACCCGCGGCTGACCGCCTTCGTCAAGCGAGAGACACCGATCGTGGGCTGGCATGTCGGCCCCAAGGCCGGGCCGGTCGATGACAGCCCGGTGGCAATGAACGTGTCGACAGACGCGCTGGAGGTCGCCCGGATCACCGCCATGGCAGCGGTAAGCGCTTCTGCCGGGCGGGCCGGGGTGGTGATCTTCACCGATTCGAACTTTGGCATTGCAATGGCCAAGGCCAAGGCCATGGCCGACGTGATCCGCGCCTGCGCGGACTGCACCCTGCTCGAGATACGGGACGTGCCGATTTCCGGGAGCGCAGCGCTCATGCCGGCGGTGACCCGCGAACTGCTCACCCGCCACGGCGCGCGGTGGACCCATGCGCTGGCCATCAACGACATCTACTTCGACTACGCCGTGCCGGAACTGATCAAGGCCGCGCTACCGAACACCAGACTCAGCCTGCTTTCGGCAGGCGATGGCAGTGCCTCCGCATTCATGCGCATCCAGACCGGTACGTTCCAGACCGCTACCGTCGCCGAGCCGCTCAACCTTCACGGCTGGCAGCTCGTGGATGAGCTGAATCGCCTGCTGGCACGACAGCCGGTGAGCGGCCACGTTGACCCACCCCACCTGGTGACGAGCAGCAACATCGCCTTCGACGGGGGAGCGCGCTTTCAGTACGACCCCGACAATGCGTACCGCGACATCTATCGGCAGATATGGAAGCGATGAGCGCCCGCACCGAACTGGAACCGCTTGCGCGCTGGCACGGGCTGCGGCTGCCGCGCTCGCTGCGCCTGCAGTTCGTGCTCGCCCTGAGTGCGCTCGCGCTTCTGATCGTTGCGGGCGCCGTAACCGCCGTGTTGGCCCTGCGAGTGTCGGCCGATGCAACCCGGAATCTCGCCGCGGAGCGCCTGGTGCGGATGCAGGATGCGCAGGACCTGGTGCAGCGCACCGTGCTCATCGAGCGCGAATCCGAACAGTTGCTGGCGGCGGAATCGCTCGACAGCGTCCGCAGCGGCTATTCGCAGATCGTGGACCAACTCGATGCCCTGGATCACCTCGTCGGGCGCCTTGGCGCAGCAAGCAGCGAAGTCTCGGTCCTTGCCTTGCACCAGTCGGGCCAGCTCTTCCGCAACACGGCCCACGTCGTCGCCCAATTGCGCGAACGAAGTTTGCAAGCGAACACGAGCTTCGATCGAGCGCTGAAGGAGCGTACCGAATCCCTGGCGGCTAGCGCCGACCCCGCTGCGATGGCACTGCTCACCTTTTTCTATCCCTTGCCGGCCGAACACCTTCCGCGTGAGATCGAAGGCCTGCGCGACCAGTTCGTCCTGCGGGCCGCAGCGGTCCACGACCTGCCCGCGGTCGTGCGAGACGACCTCGAGGCCCTGCGCCCGGGGGCAGAAGATAGCGCTGGTGGAAGCAGCGAACGCGGCGACCCGTTCTCGCTACGCTTGCATCTCCTTGAACAGGAGGGCGCGCTGGGTCGATTCCGCAGCGAACTGCGGCGCCAGGCGATCGCCATGGCGAGCTCTGCCCAGGCGCAATCCGCCCGTTTCACTGATGAATACCGTACGGCAGTCCTCGACCTGGCCAAGACCTCGCGAACCAACGAACGGCGGGTATTGGCGCTGCTCGCCGGCAGCCTGATCCTGGCTTGGCTGGTTTCCCGCCATTTCCTCGGCCGCCAGGTGATGACCCGCCTGCAGCAGGTGAGCCACTATCTGCGAAGCGGCGAGGCGGGGCAGAAGAATCAGCAGGTTCCCGTTCATGGCAGCGACGAGATCGCCGACATGGCCCGCGCGGTCGAACAGTTTCTCCGCGACCGTCAGCGCCTTGCCGAGGCGAACGTCGCACTTGAGGCCGAACGGGCGCGGCAGGATGCCCTCATCAGCAAGCTCGCCGAAGCCCGGAGCCAGTTGCTCCAGTCGGAAAAGCTGGCCTCCATCGGTCAGCTCGCCGCCGGGGTCGCACATGAGATCAATACCCCGATCGGCTTCGTGAGCTCCAACCTCGGCAGCTTGCAGCGTTACGTCGACGAGCTGTTGCGGGCGCTGTCCGCCTACGAAGTCTGCGAGGGCGAACTGTCGGCGGAAACCCGCACGCGCATCGCCGACTTGAAACGGACGATGGACCTCGGCTACCTGAAGGAGGATGTGCGCAGCCTGATCGCCGAGTCGGCGGAGGGTTTGCAGACGGTCAAGCACATCGTCCAGGACCTCAGGGATTTTGCCAACGTAGATGACGCCGACAAGCAATGGGCAAACCTGGAGCGTGGCCTGGACAGCGCGCTCAACGTGGCATCGAGCGAGCTCAGGGCCAAGGGCGAGGTGGTCAGGGAGTACGCCGGCATTCCGGAGATCGAGTGTATCGCCCCGCAGCTCAACCAGGTGTTCATGAACCTGCTGATGAACGCCGCATACGCAATCGAGGGACACGGCCGCATCACCGTCCGTACCGGGACGGACGGTGATGCGGTGTGGGTGGAAGTGGAAGATACCGGCTGCGGTATCCACCCCGAGCACCTCGACCGGATCTTCGACCCCTTTTTCACGACCCGTCCCGTCGGCAAGGGGAGTGGCCTGGGGTTGTCCCTGTCGTACGGCATCGTCGCCAGGCACGGCGGGCGGATCGAGGTAAGAAGCAATCTCGGGGCGGGATCGGTGTTCCGCGTGGTACTGCCGATCCGCTCGGGGGAAGCGCAGGCGGCCGGCAAAGACTCATGAAGTGAGCCTTTGCCCAACTCCGCATGGACTGGGCTTGCGTCGACCGGCATTCGGCTCAATTTGCGTCGGCGGTGCGCGGATCGGGGCAAGGTCCCGGATTTCGCTGCGCTGCATCCGGGCTACCTAGGAGGCTGTGGCGGTAGCCTGGACGGAGCGCAGCGAAATTCTGGGCGATGAGCAGAGGTGTCGCGGCGCCCGCTCAGGTGCCAAGCCGCCCCTCGCGAAAATCGCTGACGGCCTGGTAGATCTCCTGTTCCGTATTCATCACGAACGGACCGTGTTGCGCGATCGGCTCGTTCAGCGGCCGACCGGCGATCAGCAGCACGCGTGACGGCTCCACGGCTTCGATCACCACACCATCGCTGCCCGGTGCATTGGCGAGGATCGCCATGCGCTGGAGCGGCACTTCCTGCTCACCGACCCGTACCGCACCCCGATATACGTAGATGAAGGCGTTATGCGCATCCGGCAGCGACTGCACGAAGCGCGCGCCTGCCGGCAGATGGAGATCGAGGTAGAGCGGCGCGGTGGTGTCGCGCGTCACCGCCCCTTGCACCCCGTGACTCGCGCCGGCGATCACGGTGACCTCCACGCCTTCGCCGGTGCGCAGTCGCGGCAGTTCATCCGCAGCAAAATCGCGGTACCACGGCGCGCACAGCTTGTCGCGCGCGGGGAGGTTGAGCCACAGCTGAAAGCCCTCCATCATGCCGTGTTCCTGCTGCGGGATCTCGGAATGGATCACCCCGCGCCCTGCCGTCATCCACTGCACTCCACCGTTTTCCAGCAAGCCCTCATGGCCGGCGCTGTCACGGTGGCGCATGCGCCCGGCGATCATGTAGGTGATGGTCTCGAAGCCACGGTGGGGGTGATCGGGAAAGCCGGCGATATAGTCGTCGGGCTTGTCGCTGCCGAAAGCATCGAGCATCAGGAACGGGTCGAGCCGGCGCTGCAGCGGCTGGGTGAGTACCCGGGTGAGCTTCACCCCGGCGCCGTCCGAGGTCGGACGCCCGGTAACCAGGCGTTCCACGCTGCGCGGCTGGCGTACGATCTCGGGCTGCAACTCGCGTACAAGTGTCGAAGTAGTCATGTCTGCTCTCCTTTATGCATCGGGGTGGCATGGTGCCACCCCCCAAACTTAGGCCAGCGCGATCGCGATATCCTGGTCGGCCTCGGCGAGCGCCTGCTCGGCCGCTTCCGCGCCCATCGCAAAGCCCTCGGCATAGATGAAATGCACGTCGGTCATGCCGAGGAAGCCGAGGAAGGCCTTGAGGTGGGGTACCTGGGAATCAAGTTCGGTGCCACGATAACGCCCCCCGCGAGCCAGCGCCACATAGACCTTCTTGCCCTTCACCAGCCCCTCGGGACCGTTCGCGGTATAGCGGAAGGTCACGCCTGAACGCGCCACCGCATCGACCCAGGCCTTGAGCTGGACCGGGATGCCGAAGTTGTACATCGGCACGCCAAGGACGATCACGTCCGCCGCCTGCAACTCGGCAATCAGACCATCGTCGAGCGCGACCCGCGCCGCCTGCTCGGGGCTGCGCTGCTCCGCAGGGGTGAAGAGGGCGCCGAGTGCGGCCTCGTCGAGCACCGGATGTGGCGTTTTTGCGAGATCGCGCACGGTCAACGTAGCGTCCGGATTGGCAGCCTGCAGCCGGGTAACGACAGTGTTGGCGATACGGGTCGAGTTGGCACCTTCGCTGCGGGCGCTGGCATTGATCTGAAGGATGTTCATGATGTGCTCCTGTATGTTCGGTTTCGATGGACACACTCTATAGATGCACAATCATGTTGATAAGACGGCATATCGAGTAACATTATTCCAACCATGGAACAATACGACGCCAACGACTTGTTGATCTTTGCCCGCGTGGCGGAGCTGGGCAGTTTCAGCCGGGCGGCGGAGCGGATCGGGCTGCCGAAGTCCACCGTATCGCGCCGGATCAGCCTGCTCGAGGAGCGCCTCGGCGAGCGTCTGATGATCCGCACCACGCGCCGCCTGCAGCTCACCGAGTTTGGGCAGGTGCTGCTCGAACACGCGCGCCAGGTGGTGGCCGAGGTCGAAGCCGTGGCGGCGCTGGCCGAATACCGGCAGGCGCTCCCAAGCGGCCGACTGCGGGTGTCGATGCCGAGCGATTTCGCCAATCTATTGCTGGTCGACATGCTGGCCGCGTTCGTCGCCATGCACCCGGCGATTTCGCTGGAGCTGGATCTGTCGCCACGGCGGGTGGATCTGCTCGGCGAGCAGTTCGACATCGCGATCCGGATGGGCGATCTGCCCGACGATGCGCTGCTGGCCGCGAGGAGGCTCTCGGTGTTCACCACCGGTCTCTACGCCGCCCCGGCCTATCTCGCCGAGCGCGGCGACCCCGTTTCGCCGGACGAGCTCTCCCGCCACGAGGCATTGAGATTGCTCGGACGCAACGGTGAGCCGATGAAGTGGACCTTGCTGCGCGGCGAGCAGCGTCTGGAACTCGACCCGCCCGGGCGCACCGTGGCGAACTCGCCCGAACTGCTGATCCGGCTGGCGCGTGCGGGCAGCGGCATCACCGCTGTGCCTGAGTACTTTGCCGCGCCGTGGGTGCGTGGCGGCGAGCTCAGACGGGTGTTGCCCGACTGGTGTCTGCCATCGAGCACGGCCTGGGCGGTGTTTCCCGGACGTCGCCTGATGCCGGCCAAGACTCGGGCTTTTCTCGACATGCTGGCATCGGCCCTGCCACAGCCTTCGATGGCGGATGCACATGGGCCATGAGTGCTCGGGAACTTTGCTCAGTGCACGCTTACGAAGCGCCGGGCAGCCTTGATCGCCTACAATCCGGCGCACACGCGCACAACACAGAATCCCGATGATGATCTCCAGACTTCCCACCCGCCCGCTGCTGTTCGCCCTGTTCGCCATGTGCGTGGGCCTGCTCGGCTTCGGCCTCTACCTGCAGCATGTGGAGGGCATGGAGCCGTGTCCGATGTGCATCATGCAGCGCTACGCACTCGCTGCGGTCGGTATCGTGGCGCTGATTGGCGGTCTGCATGCGCCCACCGCTTACGGCGCCCGGATCTACGCCGCCGTGATCGGCCTGCTTGCGCTCACTGGCGGCGGCGTTGCGGTGCGTCAGAGCTGGCTGCAACTCAATCCGCCGGACATCGCCGAATGCGGCCCCGGGCTGGAATACCTGATGGAGAGCTTTCCGCTGACCCAGTTGCTGCCCATGCTGTTTCGCGGCGCAGGCGACTGCAGTGCGATCGACTGGACCTTCCTGGGACTGTCGATCGCCAACTGGTCGCTGATCAACTTCGGGCTGATTCTTGTGTTTGCAGGCTGGTTGTTGCTGCGTCGCGGCTCGCGCTGATCGGCCGCAGTCCGGTCATCCGATGACGCGAACGATGCTGCCGCCAATTTCATAGCGTCCATCGCCCAGCGCGTGGCAACGGACAACCTTGAGCCGGGTCACCAGCGGCGGGCGTTCGACCCGCTCGCTCGGCGAGGCGATCGCGACCTCGATCACTTCCGATTCACCCGGTACGTAGGCCGCATGCAGGGTCATGCCGCTGACGCTCAATTCGATGCACTCGGCCGCAATGGCCGTACCATCGCGCAGCAGGATGGAGGCAGAACATCCGAGCGGTATGCGTCGATCCAGGCGACGCTCGGGCGGAGAGGCATGATCATTCATGAGCAGGATGCCATTCGGAATGGGAACTGACGGATTGTAGCCCCTGTCCGGGTACTGCAGCCTCACTCAGGCAGGACCGGTCACATTACCGATCCGGGACGCCAAGCTTGCGCAGAATGCTCTCGAGCGGGCACAGGCCGGTGAAACCACTCTGGAACAGGTTTGCGCCGACAAAGACGGTGAACCACAGAAAGTTTGCATTGACGAACAGCGGCGAGGCGCCCACCCCAAGTGCAAGCGAAATCAGGACGAAAGCGCCGGCAAAGATGCGGACGAACTGGTTGGTGTTGAGTTTCATGCGTCGAGCTCCTTGAGTTGGGCGAGGCGATTGCGCATCGCCGCGAAATACAGCACCGGGATTACCACCAGGGTGAGCACGGTGGATACGAAGATCCCGAAGATCAGGCTCAGGGCGAGGCCGTTGAAGATCGGATCGTCGAGGATGAAGATTGCGCCGATCATCGCCGCCAGCCCGGTCAAGCCGATCGGCTTGGCGCGCACCGCGGCGGCACGGATCACCGCCTCGGCAAAGTCGACGCCCTCGCGCACCTGCTGATTGACGAAATCGACCAGCAGAATGGAGTTGCGCACGATGATGCCGGCCAGCGCGATCATGCCGATCATCGAGGTGGCGGTGAATTGGGCGCCGAACAGGGCGTGCCCGGGCATCACCCCGATGATGGTGAGCGGAATCGGCGCCATGATGACCAGCGGCACCAGATAGCTCTTGAACTGCGCCACCACCAGCAGGTAGATCAGGATCAGGCCCACAGCATAGGCGGCACCCATATCGCGGAAGGTTTCGTAAGTCACCTTCCATTCGCCGTCCCACTTGATGCTGTAGCCGGCGTAGGGGTCGGGCGGCGGGCGGATGAACCATTCGCCCAACGTGCCGGCCAGGCCGGGGGCGCCATCGAGCGCCATCCCGGCGAGCTTGCTGCGGATGTCGAACATGCCATACAACGGCGAATCTAGGGTACCACCCATGTCACCAGTGACATACACCACTGGCAGCAGGTCCTTGCGATAGATGACCTGCTCGCGTGCGGTCTCGCGCACCTCGACCAGTTCGGCCACCGCCACCAGCTGCCCGTTGCGGGCACGCACCTTCATCGACAGCAGATGCGCCACATCGGACTGCCGGGTCGATGGCAGCTGGATGCGCACCGGGATCTCGTACTTGTTGTCGCCGCCATGCACCGGGGTGACGTTCTCGCCCGCCAGCCCGAGACGCACGACCTCGACGATGTCGGCCTGGGCCACGCCGAGGCGGGCCGCCTTGGCCTGGTCGACACGCAGCAGCAGCTTGGGCGCAGCCTCGTCGACAGAGTCGTCCACGCCGACGATGTCGGCGGTGCCCTCGAAAGCAGCCCGCACCCGCTTGGCAACCTCAATCTGGCCGGCGTAATCGGGGCCGTAGATCTCGGCCACGATCGGCGACAGCACCGGCGGGCCGGGCGGTACCTCCACCACCTTGGCATTGCCGCCGTTGCGCCGGCCGATCTCCATTACCGCCTCGCGCACCGACACCGCAATCTCGTGGCTCTGACGGCTGCGATGCGCCTTGTCGACGAGGTTGACCTGCACGTCGCCCTGTTCCGGCGCGCTGCGCAGGTAGTACTGGCGCACCAGTCCGTTGAAGTTGATCGGGCTGGCGGTGCCGGCGTAGGCCTGCCAGTCGGTCACCTCCTCCACCGCCGACAGATGGGCACCAATCTCGCGCAACACGCGCGCGGTTTCCTCCACCGGGGTGCCGACCGGCATGTCGAGCACCACCTGGAATTCGCTCTTGTTGTCGAACGGCAGCATCTTCATCACCACCAGCTGCACCACCGGCAACGCCACCGAAGCGACGATCAGCGCCAGCACCAGCAGCCACAGCTTGAGCCGCGCACGGGCGCCGGTGGTGGCGTCGAGCATCGGCGTCATGATGCGGCGGAACAGGCCGTCGAGCTTGCGGGTGAGCTTGTCCTCGCCCTCGTGGTGGTGGGCATCGACCGACTTCATCAGCTTCTGTGCCAGCCACGGGGTGACGATGAAAGCCACCGCGAGCGAGATGAACATGCCCATCGACGCGTTGATCGGGATCGGGCTCATGTACGGCCCCATCAGCCCGGTGACGAAGGCCATCGGCAGCAGGGCCGCGATCACGGTGAAGGTGGCGAGGATGGTGGGCCCACCCACTTCGTCCACCGCCTTGGGGATAAGCTGCCACAGCGGGGTATCGGGCTCGAGCGTGTGCCAGCGGTGGATGTTCTCGACCACCACGATGGCGTCGTCGACCAGGATACCGATGGAGAAAATCAGCGCGAACAGGCTCACCCGGTTCAGCGTGAAACCCCACGCCCACGAGGCAAAAAGGGTGGCGGCCAGGGTCAGCGTGACCGCCACGCCGACGATCAGCGCCTCGCGCCGACCAAGGGCGAAGAACACCAGTGCGACCACCGCCAGGGTGGCAAACGCGAGCTTGCCGATCAGCTTCTGCGCCTTGTCGTTGGCCGTTGCGCCGTAGTTGCGGGTGACCGTGACCTCGACACCCTCGGGCACCAGCGAACCCTTCAGCGCACTGATCCGGGCGATCACGGTTTCTGCCACATCAGCCGCGTTGGCGCCCGGCTTCTTGGAAATCGCCAGGGTCACCGCCGGAAACTCGCCAAGCTCCTCAGCCTGGCTGGCGACACCGGTGCCGAACAGGACATAGTTCGACGGCTGATCGGGTCCATCATCCACCTGCGCGACATCGCGCAGGAAGACCGGCTTGCCGTCGGCCACCCCCACCACCAGCCGGCGCACGTCCTCGGCCGATTCGAGATAGGTACCGGTCTGCACCAGAACTTCGCGGTTGTCGCTCACCAGGCTGCCGGCCGGTTGTGAGGCATTGGCCAGTTGCAAGGCAGCACGCAGGTCCTGCGCGGTGACGCCGTGCGCGTTCATCCGCTCGGCGTCCATCTGCACCCGGATCACCCGCCCCGGACCGCCGATGGTGGCAACGTCGCGGGTGCCGGGAACGCGCTTGAGCTCGAGCTCGACCGCACGCGCTACCTGCTGCAATTCGAAGGCGGCGCGCTCGGGGTCGGCGGTCCACAGCGTCAGGCTGACGATGGGCACATCGTCGATGCCTTTGGGCTTGATCAGCGGCTCGCCCACACCCAGTTGCGGTGACAACCAGTCGCTGTGCGAATGCACTGTGTCGTAGAGGCGCACCAGTGCGGTCTGGTTGGGCACTCCGACCTCGAACTGCACGGTGATCACGGCCATGCCCGGACGCGACACCGAATAAACGTGATCCACGCCGGTCATGCGCGACAGCACCTGCTCCGCCGGGCGCGCTACCAGCGATTCAACATCGCGCGCCGACGCGCCGGGAAAGGGCACCAGCACGTTGGCCATGGTGACGTCGATCTGGGGTTCTTCTTCCTTCGGCGTCACCAGCGTGGCGAATACGCCGGCGAGCAACAACACGAGCGCGATGAGCGGGGTCAGCGCATTGCGCTGGAAGGCCGCGGCGATGCGACCGGACAGTCCGAGCGGGGCGGTCATGGCGGGCTCCCGGCTCAGCGGCGGTTGGCGCCGTGGGCGAATATGCCGGCCTGGACCGGATCGAGCGCGATCGTCTCGCCGCCGCGCAGCCCGGCCAGAACCTCGATCCCGCCTTCAGCCCCGGCGCCATCACCGAGCGCCTCCCCGAGGCGCAACTGGCGCAGACTGAATCCGCCCTTGTCATCGGCGACATACACCGCCGTCAGCTCGCCACGGCGCACCACCGCGGCTGCCGGTACCACCAGGCGGCTGCGCTCGGCCGACACGAAGTGGACGCGGGCGAAGCTGCCCGGTACCACGCCCTCGATGCCGAGCGGCAAATCCACCCGCACGCGCACGGTGTGGGTACGGGCATCGGCGGACGGAAGCACGGTGACGGCGGTCGCGTCGATCCAGCGTCCACTATCGGGCAACTCGATCCTTGCCTTCAGCGCACCGCCCCCCAGTGCGGCGATGCGTTGCTGCGACACGTCGGCAACGGCACGCAGCGCGGCCGGGTCATGAATCGTCACCAGTTCCCGGCCTGGCTGCGCCATCTCGCCAGGTTCCACATGGCGGGCGGAAACCACCCCGGAGATGGGTGCAGCAATCCGGGTATAACCCTGTACCGTGCTTGCCTGTCCGCGGCCGGCCTGCGCCGCACGCAGCTGCGCCTCGGCCGCATCCAGTGCGGTGCGCGCCTGATCCAGGCCAGACTGGCTGATGAACTTGCGCTCGAACAGGCTACGGCTGCGGTCGAAATCCGCACGAGCCTTGATCCGGTTGGCTTCAGCCTGCGCCACGCCGGCTTGCGCCCCGGCCACGGCCTGCACCGCCTCGGCGGCATCGATGCTCAGCAGGAGATCGCCTGCTCGCACGCGATCACCAGCATCCACCCTGAGGTCGAGCACCCGCCCGGCCACCTGCGCCGCAAGCGTGGCCTGGCGGACAGCCTCGATGGTGGCTTCGACAGGCACGGACGCGCCAAGCGCCTGCGCCTCGATGCGCACGGTGGGCACCTCGGCCGCTGCCAGGGGCACTGTGCCGACGAGGAGGGCGAAGACGAGGCTGAGGCTGAGGCTGAGCTTAATTTTCATCATGAATATAAGTATATTCTAATGAATATGCGCGTCAAGCGCTGCGGCCTGGACTTGCGGACTCAGCTCATGCCGCGGATGGCACCGCGGAGCGCGCGTAATCGGCGATCGCCGCCACCACGCCCGGCGCCTCGCCGGCGGCCAACACCAGGCTGATTTGGCACGCCGGATGACGCTGCCGTGCGGCCTCGAGCAATACCGGCACGTCACGCTTCAGATGCCCGCCCTGGGCAAGGAAAACCGGCACCACGCCAATACGCGTCGCGCCCTGCCCGACCAGCGTATCGACCGCCTGCTCGAGCGTCGGACTCATGAACTCGAGAAAGGCCAGCTCGACCGCCAGGCCCGGCGCATCGGCCAGCATGCGCTCGCGGACGCGCTGCATCGGCCCCGCCCACTCCGGATCCCGTGCGCCGTGCCCGAACAGCACCACCGCCTCGCGGGCGGGCAAAATTGTCGAATTCATTGTAGTTCCTGTCTGATTCATCGTTACTTCATCGGCGCGCGCAGCAGATGCTCGAGCGCCCGTGCCGCCACAAAAAGGCCGACACTGGCCGTCATCGCCATGCTTGAACCATAACCGGCACAGGCCAATCCTTGCGGGGCCTGGCCTGTTTCACAAGCGGCGACCGGAAAACGCAGCGGCTCGCAGGAGTAAACCGCCTCGACGGCGAACTTTCGTCGCGGGTCACGTGGAAACCCGTGATCCTTGCGCAGTTGCGAGCGCACCTTGGCCAGCAGTGGATCCTGCTCGGTGCGCGACAGGTCATCCACCCGGATGCAGGTCGGATCGGTCTTGCCCCCCGCGCCGCCGGCGATCACCAGCGCGATGCCTTGTGTCCGGCAATGCACAGCGGTTGCGACCTTGGCGCGGACATTGTCCACCGCATCGATCACCACATCGAATCCCGCCAGCAAGTCGGCGGCGTTCTCTGGGGTAAGGAAATCCTCCACCATCGTCACCCGACACAGCGGGTTGATGCCCCGGATCCGCTCGGCCATGGCCTGCACCTTGGCCTGCCCGAGCGTGCTATCGAGCGCGTGCGCCTGGCGGTTGATATTGGATTCTGCGACATGATCGAGATCGATCAGGGTCAGGCTCCCGACCCCGCTGCGGGCCAGCGCTTCTGCCGCCCACGAGCCGACCCCGCCGATGCCCACCACGCAGGCACGGGAAGCGCTCAGCCGGGCGAGCGCCTGCTCGCCATAGAGCCGACCGATCCCGCCGAAACGACGTTCGTGGTCGACTTCCGGAAGCTCGGCGGGCGACTGGGTGAGTGCTGCAGACGACATGTCCTGAATGACCTCAAGGCGATAAGCCCACAGATGTTACCGCAGCGTCGGCGGCCGTGCGTGAATGCGGCCCGCGGGACGAGTTCCCGCAGGGGCACTGAGCCGACAGCAAGGGACTATTCTGGCGCTGCTGCCAGATTCACCTCCTGCGGCGGACTGAAGTCCGCCCTACGGCGCCTGCCCGATCGCCGTCGACAGAGTGACGGTTTCTGTAGGGTCGGCTTCAGCCGACCGCAGGTGCCGATGGCGGTTGAGGACTGCCGGACAGCCTGCACCACTCAGACCGTTTCCGGCGCCTCGACGCGCAGGCGGTCGAGCCATACCCCCAGCCCCTGAGCATTGAGTTCCAGATCCAGGCGCAGCATGTCGAGCGACTCCTCCTCGGACAGGGCCCAACCCTGGCGCGCGGTTTCCTCGCGTACGATCTGCTCGAGCCCGGCAAGAATCTCTACATGCCTCGCCACCCCGTCGCCGCGGGCGGCTTGCGCCACGGCGACCTGGGTGTCGACCAGGCGATGCAGATCGGCCGCCAGCCGTTCCACCTGGGTCACCCGGCTGTAATGCGTGAGATACATCGCCTGTGGTTCGTACTCGACCAGACGATCGATCGAGCGATGCATCGCACCCGGATCGAACTGACTCGGCGTGGTGGTCGGGAAGACGAAGGCACGCCCGTCCACGTCGAACTCGCGATACGACACCCCGAATATGTCGCCGGTGAAGAACACCCGGGCGGCACTATCCCAGATCGCCACATGATGAAGCGCATGGCCAGGCGTATCGAGGATGCGCAGATGGCGCCCGCCGAGCGGCAGCTCCAGGCCTTCCTTCGCGGCCACGATGCGCGCCTCGGGCACTGGCACGAGGCGGCCATACAAGTGGAAGGTGCGTTCGGCGCCGTACACCGCCGCGGCACCGTCCCACAACCTGGACGGATCGATCATGTGACGCACGCCACGCGGATGCACCACCAGGCGCGCATTGGGCAAGGCGCACATCAGGCTGCCCGCCCCGCCGGCATGATCGAGATGGATATGGGTCAGCACCACCCAGTCGACCGCCTCGGGCTCGATCCCGAGACTGGCCAGCCCACCGAGGATGCGCGGAATCGCCGCATTGGATGCGGTGTCGATGACCGCGACCCGGCCCTGGTCGACGATCAGGTGAATCGCCGCCACCTGTGGCCGATCGCCATACCCCGAGTCGACCGTGTAAATGCCATCCGGATGCGCAATGATGTTTTGCACAGTAAGTCTCCCACCTGTTCTTGATGATTTTGCGCAATTGTATCCATACCGACCCGTAGGTGAGGCGTGTCTAAACGCACGTTACACTCACGTTCCCCACAACGCAGGGCAACAAGCATGGACCTGAACTTTGACCGACAGCCCGATCGCAGGGATGTTCCCGGCGAGAAGTGGGGGCGTTACGCCGACCGTGACATTTTGCCGCTGTGGGTGGCCGACATGGATTTCACCGCCCCGTCGCCGGTACTCGAGGCCCTGCGCAACAGAATCGACCATGGCGTGTTTGGCTACACCGACGCGTGGCCGTCGCTGATCTCGGCGGTGACCGACGGCATTGAACGTGACCACGGCTGGCGCGTGGAGTCCGACTGGCTGGTGTGGCTGCCGGGCGTGGTGACCGGTTTGAACCTCGCCTGCCGTGCGGTGGGAGGCCCGGGCGACGGCGTGTTCACCGCCACGCCGATCTACCCGCCATTTCTGTTCGCGCCCGACAACAACGAGCGCCGTCTGGTGAGCTGTGCGCTGGAAGAAAGGGCCGGACGCTGGCACTGGAACAGGGAAGCCACCGCCGCGGCGATCGACGAGCGCACCCGGCTGTTCATGCTGTGCAATCCGCACAACCCGGTGGGACGCGCGTTCGACCGCGAGGAGCTGAGCTGGATCGCTGCACTGGCCGAAGAGCGCGATCTGGTGATCTGCAGCGACGAGATCCACTGCGGCCTGGTGCTCGACGCCGATCGCCCGCACATACCGATCGCGGCACTCGACGAACGCACTGCGCGGCGCACGATCACGCTGATGGCGCCGTCCAAGACCTGGAACATTCCATCGCTCTACTGCGCCTTCGCGATCATTCCGGACCCGGCGTTGCGCAGCCGTTTTCGCCGCGCGATGCGGGGCATCGTTCCCCACGTGAACGTGCTCGGCATGGTCGCGGCCGAGGCCGCCTATCGCGACGGCGGTCCGTGGCGCGAAGCGCTGCTCGACTATCTGCGCGGCAACCGGACGCGGGTACTGGAGGCCATCGCGGCCATGCCGGGCCTGCGCACCACCTCGCCGGAGGCCACCTATCTGGCCTGGATCGACTGCCGCGAAGCGGCCCTGGACGACCCGGCCGCGTTTTTCGAGGCAGCGGGCGTGGGCCTCTCTGATGGCAAGGGTTTCGGACTTGCGGGTTTCGTGCGATTGAATTTCGGCTGCCCGCGCAGCACGCTGGACGAAGCCCTTGCGCGCATGAGCCGGGCATTGGCTACACGTGGCTGACGCTCGCCTTAGCATTGAGGAAGCGGGCTTCGAACTCGGCGGCAGACACCGGCGGACTGCGCAGGTAGCCCTGCCAGCTGCCGCAGCCAATCGACTTCAATAATTCTAGCTGGTCCGCCGTCTCCACCCCTTCGGCCTGCACCGCAATATCGAGCGCCCTGGCCATCGCCACGATGGCGGAGGCGATGGCCAGATCGTTGCGATCGTCGGCCAGATCCTTGACGAAGCTGCGATCGATCTTGAGTTTGTCGATCGAGAAACGCTTGAGATAGGCGAGCGAGGAGTAGCCGGTGCCGAAGTCGTCGATCGCGATACGAACGCCCTGATGCTTGAGATCGTCGAGCAGCGCCGCAGCCTTGTCGCCCTGCTCCATCAGGCTGCTTTCGGTCAGCTCGATCTCCAGGCGCTCGGCAGCGAGTCCGGTAACGGCCAGCACCTCGCGCAGCAGCGCATCCACGTCCTGACGCCGTACCTGCTCGGCCGACAGATTGACCGCGACCGAGGGCAGGATCAGCCCGGCGGCCTGCCATGCGCAGACTTGCCGGCAGGCCTCGCGCAGCACCCATTCTCCGAGCGGCACGATAAGGCCGGTTTCCTCCGCCATCGGGATGAAGGCTGCAGGCGACACCATCGTCTCGCCGGGTGGCTGCCAGCGCACCAGTGCCTCCGCACCGAGCAGACTACCATCGGCGACGGACATCACCGGCTGGTAGTAGACCACGAACTCGTTGTTGGCCAGCCCACGCCGCAACCGGGTCTCGAGCTCGAGCTGCTGGCTCGCGTGGCGGGTGAGGTCCTCGGTGTAGAAGCCATAGGTGTTGCGCCCCTGCGCCTTGGCCCGGTACATGGCGGCATCGGCATTGCGCACCAGCGCCATGAAGTCGTCACCATCGTCCGGGAACAGGCTGATGCCGATGCTCGCGTGCATGAACACCTCATGCCCGGAGGAAAGCTGAAACGGCTCGGCCAGCGCATCGACCAGACTCTTGGCCACGACCGCGGCATCGGCCGGAGTTTCGATGTGTTCGAGCAGAATCATGAACTCGTCGCCGCCGAGCCGGCCGAGCGTGTCTTCTTCGCGCAGACGCGCGCGCAGGCGAGTGGCGACCGCACACAGGAGCTCGTCACCCACCGGGTGCCCGAGGCTTTCATTGACCGTTTTGAAGCGGTCGAGGTCGAGGCACATCGCCGCCACCCTGCGCGCGCGCCGCGGCGCAACTTCCAGCGCATGCTCGAGCCGCGCCAGCACCAGCAGGCGGTTGGGCAGGCCGGTGAGCGGGTCGTGATGGGAGAGGTGATTGAGCCGGTCTTCGGTCTGCCTGAGCTTGCTGATGTCGGTGAATACACCGACGTAGTTGCTGACCTTGCCGGCCTCGTCGCGTACGGCGTTGAGGGTGAGCCACTCCGGATACAGCTCGCCGCACTTGCGCCGGTTCCACAACTCGCCCTGCCAGTAGCCATGCTTAAGCAGCGTGGCCCACATCGACTGATAGAAGGCGCGGTCATGACGACCGGACTGGAGGAAGCGCGGATTTCGCCCGACCGCGTCATCACGCTGGTAGCCGGTGAGCTCGGAAAAGGCGCGATTGACCGATACGATGAACCCGTCGAGATCGGTGATCAACACGCCGTCGTGGGTGCTTTCGATGACTGCCGCATGGAGCCGCAAGCGCTCGGTGAGCGCCTTGAGCGCCGCGCGCTCACGCATCAGCTCGGCCTGACGGAAGGCACTGTCGAGCACCACCGGCAGTTCATGCAGATAGCCATCGTGCTTGACCAGATAGTCCGACACCCCAAGCCGCAGCGCCTGCGCCACCGCATCTTCACTGCCCTGGCCGGTGACGATGACGATCGGAATGTCCAGACCCAGATCCAGACGCAACGCCTTGGTCAGATCGAGTGCATTCATGCCCGGCAATACATAATCGAGCAACAGCACGTCGTAACGCGGCGTACCCTCGTGTGCCTGTAAGCGCGCCATGACGGCGTCTGCGCCATGCACGACATCGATCCGCAGATGTGGGGCCGAGCTCGCCAGGTGGCGCAGGGTCAGATCGATGTCGAACAGGTGGTGTTCGGCATACAGCACCCGAATCGGGCGGCTGCGATGAGCCCGCTCGACGCGGGCGCGCTCGATGGCGGAGGTCAGGGTACGGGGCAGACGCTCGAGGTAGTCACCGTCCTTGACCAGATAATCATCAGCACCGGACTTGAGTGCGGCGATGGCGGCATTCTGGTCGCCCGAGCCGGTAAGCACGACGAAAGCCAGCGACAGGCCGCGATCGCGGATCGCACCGAGCAAATCGAGCCGCTGCCGTCGGGCAGCGATAGATCGGCCAGCACCAGGTCATAGCTGGATCCGTCATCGAGGCGGGCCAGGCCTGCGCGCAAGGTGGCGGCCACATCGACCCGGGTGCCAGGCATGCTGCGGGCCAGGGTGCGGCACAGCATATCGGCATCGACCGGATTATCTTCGACGTAAAGCGCACGGATCACGCCTGCGGTTTCGGTTACAGACACGGCACTCAGGCGTCCTATTGGCGAGAGGGCTTGTTGAGCGCACACCAGTAAAGCTCGATCTGGGCTGCCACCTGGGTGAACTTGTCGAAATCGACCGGCTTCAGGATGTAGGAATTGGCACCCAGTTGATAGGCAGATTCGATATCCGCATCCTCATCCGACGTGGTCAGCACAACCACCGGTACGCTTCGGGTGGTTTCGGATTGCTTGAACTGACGCAGCACCTCGAGACCGTGCACCTTGGGCAATTTGAGATCGAGCAGGACCACCAGCGGCAGCGGCTCGCCGGCAAGCCACTGTGGCATCAAGTCGAGCGCCTCCTGGCCGTCACGCGCCACCCGTATCGGATTGAGCAGATGACGACGCTTGAAGGCGCGCAGGGTGAGATCGAGATCGGCCGGGTTGTCCTCGACGAGCAGGATGGGGCGCGCATTGGGTAGCAGATCGGGGAGCAAATCACTCATCGCGGAAACTCCAGATGGAAGCTTGCCCCCTCGCCCACTGCGCTCTCGGCCCACACCCGACCGCCCATGCGTAGCATCGCCCTGCGCACGATGGCCAGTCCCACACCGGTACCGGCGTAATCTTCGGCCCGCTGCAGCCGCTGAAAAATCTCGAAGATGCGGTCATGAAACTTCATGTCGAACCCGATCCCGTTATCCTGAACAAACAACCGACAGATGTCCTCTTGCTCCCAGGCACGGATGAGGATGTGCGGCGGGTTTGCGTTGCCGGCGTACTTGAGCGCGTTGTCCACCAGATTGCGTAATACCTGCGCGAGCCCTTCAGGGTCTGCCTTGACCAGCATGTCGGGGACATCCACATCGATCGTGGCCGGGCCTTTTTCAAGCTCCGCGACGCGCTCAGCGAGTATGCCACGCACCACATCACCAAGGTTGACGTCCATACGCTGCAGACTGCGCCGTTCCATGCGCGAATAGGCCAGGAGGTCGTCGATCAGACGAGCCATCTGCTTGACCCCGGCGCGGATGTTGCGAACGAAGATCCTGCCCTCGTCGTCGAGGCGATCGGAATAGTCCTCGAGCAGCAGGTGACTGTAGCCGTCGATGCCACGCAGCGGTGCCTTGAGATCGTGCGAAACCGAATAGGCAAAGGTCTCGAGCTCCTTGTTGAGCACGGCGAGCTGGGCCGTTCGGTGCGCCACGCGGGCCTCGAGCTCCGCATTGAGCTGGTGAAGGCCGAGCTCGGCCTCCTTGCGCTCGGTGATGTCGGTCACCAGACCCTCGACGTACAGCGGCACGCCGTCCGTACCACGGAGCACATTGGTGAGATCCTCAATCCAGATATAGGCACCACTTGCGGTCCGGATGCGGTACTCCTGCGAATACTCGCTCACTCCGGCGTCAAGGTAGTCGACCACGTCCTGGCTCAACCGGGTAGCGTCGTCCGGATGGACCAGTTCGGCAAACCGGAAATCCGGGTCGAGCAACTGTGCCGCGGTGTACCCCCAGCGGTGAACATTCTCGGACACGTAGGACACTGGCCATCCGGGCTCCAGCCGCCAGCGGAAGAGCACGGTCGGGCTGGCCTCCACCACCTCGGCTGCAGCCTTGAGCGCCGCCTGGGCGCGCTCGCGTTCGGTCAGGTCGAGCAGCGTGCCGATCACGGCCTGCCCGCCTTCGTAGTCGATCCGGGTGCCGTACACTTCGACCGGAAACACCGAGCCATCACGGCGGGTGGCGCGAAAAGCGTACTGCACGTACTCGACGCTGCCAGTCTCGCGCAAACGCAACTTTTCGCTTACCAGTTGGCGGTCATCGGGATGGACCAGCTGCTCCACGCCCACACCGACTATCGTCTCCGGTGTATAGCCGAACCACTCTGCAAAACGCGGATTGGTGTACAGCATTTTTCCATTCTGGATCAGATAGACCCCCACCAGCGTGCGCTCGACCAGTCCGCGGAACCGCGCCTCGCTGGATGCCATCGCTGCGGCCGCGTCCTTGTCCTGCTGGATGTCAAAACAACTGCCGACGTATCCAGCAAAGCCGCCATCGGTATCGAACAGGGGTTCGCCATGGTCCGCCAGCCAGTGGTAGGAGCCATCGCAGAAACGCAAGCGGTACTCCATCGCAAACGGCGCCTGCCTGGCCAACGCACCCCGATAGATCTCCAGACAGGCCGAACGGTCGTCCGGATGAACCCCCTCGGCCCAACCGTCGCCAAGTTCCTGATCGATGCGTCGCCCGGTGAACGCGAGCCACGCACGATTGAAGTAATTGGCCTTGCCGTCCGGACCAGCACGCCAGATTGGGTTGGGCATGCACTCGAGCAAGCGGATGTGATAGTCGCGCGAGTCGAGCACCTCTTTCATCAGGGCGGACAATTCGGTACCGAGCTGTCCGAGTTCGTCCCCGCCCGATAGGGGCTTGGGCAAGGGCACACCCTGGGCCTGCGAGCGTATGTAGCAAAGCAACTGCTCGATCCGGTCAGTCAGCACACGCTTGACCATGAATCCGATGCCGAAGGAGAGCAGCAGGATGGGCAACAAGACCACCAGACTCTGGCCGAGTGCCTGATGGAAGGCCGCACGTCGTTGCGGCGCGGTGTCGATCAGCAGCACTACGTAGCCGACCTCGCGCGCCCGGACCTCGCCTGCCGTCGCTGGCAGCCGGACCGGAAACACGCCCCACATGCGGTCCTGCCCGGGGTCGTCCATGAGTTGCGCACCCAGCGTCCGGCGGGCGAGCTGAACCAGGGTAGCCGGTGGCTCGGGCACCACGCCCGCTGCGAAGGCGCCACCCACCACGCCGGCAAGCGTGCTTCCGATCAGGCGCTCGTCGCCGCCCACCAGCGTTGCATGGACCAGATGCGGCAGCGTGATCTGTTGCGCGAGCAGATGCGCGACATACAGCTCATCGTTTTCACGCAGTGCGGCCTCCAGGTTTGCGGCCAGCGTACCGCCGGCATGGCGCACAATCGCCTCGAGTTGGGCGTGCGCCTCACTCGCATAAGTACGAACGATGAAGGTGAACTGTCCAGCCGCGACGATCACGCCGAACATAAACAAAGTGACAAACAGGATGTGGCGCAGCGAGAGTCTTACCGTCATCTCAGCCACCGCCAATGAGGTCGGGAACCAGCATGTCACTCAATGACGGCGTTTCGTCGATCAGGCCCAGTGCGCGCATCACCGCGCTCATCTCCATCAGCACAGGCATCAGGCCCTGCGCACCCGCGCCGAGCAGACGGCGATTCTCGTCGAGGCCGGGCACCCTGATGCGCTCGAGTGCCGCAATGAACTCGTTCGCATCCAGCCCAAGCCGCGCCCCAAGTCTGGCCGCCGCAGCCGAAGGGTCGGCCAGCATCGCCTCACGGGCAGTGAAGTGTGCTGCGACCAGTGCGGCAAGGTCGGCGCGCCGGCTGTGGAGCAGGGAATCCCGCACTACCAGCACATCCACGATTTCACCGGGTATCGAACGCGACGAAAACACCTCGTTAGCGCCAGCCGCGAGCAGGCGGGTGCGCACTGGATCGAAGGTGACGAGTGCATCGATCTGACGCGAGGTAAAGCTGGCCTCATGCCGATCGAACGGCACCGAAACCAGTTCGACCTCGCTCAGCGGTAGCCCGACACGTGCCAGCGCACGCCCTATCATGTAAGCGCCGAGCGCTTCGGTCTCGACCCCGATGCGACGCCCCTTGAGCTCGGCGATCGAGGTAATGCCGGGCTGAGCCAGGATGACGTCCGCACCGTCAGAGAAATCGAACACCAGGATGATGCGTGGCGACTGGTCGTTGGCGGCAAGCACCAGCGCCTCGTCCAGCGTGAGGCCGGCAGCATCGATACTACCGTTGCGAAAGGCCGAGAGCACCATCGAGGCGCTGGGAAAGTCGAGCACCCGCAAACGGTCGGGCCCGATCAAACCGTTCGCGGCAGCCAGCCGCAGCGGCGCATAGCCCGGCCACAGGTTGGCCCCGAAACGCAAAGGCTCGATCGGTCGCGTGCAGCCGGCAAGCCAGGGACCCGTCCCGGCGCACACCACTATCGACTGCAAGAACCGACGTCGAATCATGCCCGACCTCTCCCTGTAGAGGCGGTCGCCGGCTCAATGCCGACCTCCCACCTGCCATGACCAGCGCTTACGACATCGGCACACAAACGACAAAGGCCGAAGGCAATGCGCTTTCGGCCTCTTGCTCAGCTTGCTTCAAGACTACAGGTCAGAACGGAATGTCATCGTCAAAATCGCCGAATCCGCCCGGCGCCGGCTTGGCTGCGGGCGCAGCTGCGGGCGACGAGGACGGGCGTGAAGGCGCGGACGCGGGCGCATCGTAGCCGCCGCTGTCGCCACCACGGGCCGGACCTTCGCCAGCCCCTTCGCGACGGCCGAGCATCTTCATCTCGTCACCGCGGATTTCGGTGGTGTAGCGATCCTGACCGTCCTTGTCCTGCCACTTGCGCGTCTGCAGGCGGCCTTCGACGTACACCTGCGAGCCCTTGCGAAGATACTGCGCAGCGATCTCTGCCACTTTTCCGAAGAAAACAACACGGTGCCATTCCGTCGCTTCGCGACGTTCGCCAGTACCCTTGTCCTTCCAGGTCTCGGTGGTTGCCAGGGTCAGGTTGGTGATCGCGTCACCGCTGGGTGCATAACGCGTTTCGGGATCCTTGCCAAGGTTTCCGATCAGAATGACTTTGTTCAGGGATGCCATCCCGTTCTCCTATCAGTGTGTGTCAATTCCGGGCCGGCGCAGGAACCGCGCGGACCGGAGGGGGATTCATACTTGTTGCCAGCGCCAGCCAGACCAGCGCAAGCATGCCACATGCAAGACTGACGGCTGCGCCGCCATAGCGCTGCCCGAGCCAACCGCCGAGCAAGCCGCCAAGGAACAAGCCGAGGGATTGCAGGGTGCTGTACACCCCGAGTGCGGTCCCCTTCGCGGCCGGTGGCGCAATACGCGAAATCCACGACGGCTGGGTTGCCTCGAGGACATTGAAGGCGATGAAAAACAGCGTCAGCCACAAGGCAATCGGAACAACGCCGTCGGCCCATGCGTAAAGCCCGAACTGGACCACCGCGAGCAGCACGACGGCGCCATTGAAGACCTGCTTGAGCCGATTGTGGCGCTCGGCGATGATCACTGCCGGCACCATCACCACAAACGAGAGCAGCACGGCGGGCAGATAGACCTTCCAATGTTCCACCAAGGGTAGCCCGCCTTGTGCCACCAATGCGGCCGGCACCATGACCCACATCGTGGTCTGGATCAGATGCAGGGCGAACACACCAAAGTTGAGCCGCATCAGCTGCCCATCGAGCAGGATGTCGATGAAGCGCCCGCCATTGGCACGCGGCACCGGTGGCGCCGCCGGCACGACCCAGATCACTACGCCCATGGCGCCAAAGGCGAGTATCGCGGTGAGCCAGAAAATACCGCTCATGCCGATCACCGCATACAGCAGCGGCGCTGCAACCATCGACACCGCAAACACCAGGCCGATACTCGAGCCGATCATCGCCATCACCTTGGTCCGGTGCTGATCACGGGTAAGGTCGGCCGCCAGCGCGGTCACCGCAGCCGAGATTGCGCCTGCGCCCTGCAGCACCCGCCCCGCGATGATCATGTAGATATCGTCGGCCATTGCGGCGACAGCGCTGCCGACGACGAACAGCAGGAGCCCGAACAGGATGACCGGTTTGCGCCCGAAGCGGTCCGAGGCGGCACCGAAGGCAATCTGCAAGCAGGCCTGGGTCAGGCCATAAGCCCCGATCGCAAGCCCGACCAGGGTCAGATTGTCGCCGCCCGGAATCGTATGCGCATGCACCGCAAACACGGGCAGGATCAGGAACAGACCGAGCATGCGCAACGCAAAGATGGACGCCAGGCTGACGCCGGCGCGGCGTTCGGCAGGCGTCATCGAATCGCGTACGGGTGAGGACATGCGGGCTAGGGGGAAAAAAGAAAGTGATTCTAACATTGGCCCGCAGCCGCTTCTCTCTTATAGTTTCGCGTTACTTCCCGTGCAGCCAAGTCCATGGACGAAATCCGCATTCGCGGTGCCCGCACCCACAACCTCAAGAACGTCAATCTCGATTTGCCGCGCAACCGGCTCACGGTGATTACCGGGCTGTCGGGTTCGGGAAAATCCTCGCTCGCCTTCGATACGCTGTACGCCGAAGGGCAGCGCCGCTATGTGGAATCATTGTCGGCCTACGCGCGGCAGTTTCTGCAATTGATGGAGAAACCCGATGTCGACCTGATCGAGGGCCTGTCACCGGCGATCTCGATCGAGCAGAAGGCCACCAGTCACAATCCGCGCTCGACGGTCGGTACCGTGACTGAGATCCACGACTATCTGCGCCTGCTATACGCCAGGGCCGGCACCCCGCACTGCCCCGAGCACCCGACTCACGTCCTCGAGGCGCAGAGTGTGGCCCAGATGGTGGACCATGTCCTTGCCCTGCCGCTCGAAACCCGCCTGATGATCCTTGCTCCGGTCGTGGTCGGGCGCAAGGGCGAGCAGCACGACCTGTTCGCCGAACTCCGTGCGCAGGGATTCGTGCGAGTCAGGGTCGATGGCGAGGTTCATGAGCTCGACAGCATGCCGCCGCTGCAAAAGGGGCGGAAGCACACGGTGGAAGTCGTCATCGACCGGCTCAAGGTCCGTGCCGATCTGCGCGGACGCATTGCCGAATCCTTCGAGACCGCGCTGACCCACGCCGACGGCCGTGCGATCGCGGTCGAGATGGACAGCCAGCGCGAACACCTGTTCTCCGCCCGCTTTGCCTGCCCGGTATGCAGTTACGCACTGGGCGAACTGGAGCCGCGGCTATTCTCGTTCAACAATCCGGCCGGGGCCTGCCCGAAGTGCGACGGCCTCGGGCAGATCGATTTTTTTGACCCCCTGCGGGTGGTCGCCCATCCCGAACGTTCGCTTGCCGCAGGTGCGATCCGCGGCTGGGACCGGCGCAATCAGTTCTACTTCCAGTTGCTCGCCAGCCTCGCCGCGCATTACCGCTTCGATATCGACACGCCCTTCGACGCACTGCCGCCAAGCATCAGGGAAACGGTCCTGCACGGCTCGGGGCGCGAGAAAATTTCGTTCCGCTACCTTGCCGACAGCGGCCGCATGGTCGCCAAGGAGCACCCGTTCGAGGGCATCATCCCCAACCTGGAGCGCCGCTTCCGCGAAACCGAATCGGCCGCGGTACGAGAGGAGCTGCTGAAGTACCGGACCCACCGCCCGTGCCCGGCCTGCGAAGGCACCCGGCTGCGCCCCGACGCCCGCCATGTGCTGATCGGCGGCATGGCGCTGCCCGCTGTCAGCCGCCTGCCGCTGGCCGAATGCATGACCTTCTTTGCCCAGTTGCGGCTCGAGGGACACCGGGCGCAGATTGCCGACAAGATCGTCAAGGAAATCGCCGACCGCCTCAGCTTCCTCACCAACGTCGGCCTCAACTATCTGTCGCTCGACCGTGCGGCCGACACCCTGTCGGGAGGCGAAGCTCAGCGCATCCGGCTGGCCAGCCAGATCGGTTCGGGCCTGACCGGGGTCATGTACGTGCTCGACGAACCCTCGATCGGTCTCCATCAGCGCGACAACGAACGCCTGCTGGAAACGCTTCGCCATCTGCGCGACCTCGGCAACACGGTGATCGTAGTCGAGCACGACGAGGACGCGATCCGAAGCGCAGACTACCTCGTTGACATGGGTCCGGGTGCCGGTGAGCACGGTGGCGAGGTTGTCGCCTGCGGCCGCCCGGAAGACGTCATCGCCGACGAGTTCTCGGTCACCGGCGCCTACCTGTCCGGGCGCAGACGGATTGCCGTTCCCGACCGCCGCACTGCCGATCCTGCCCGAATGGTTTTGCTGCACGGCGCCCGCGGCAACAACCTGAAGAACGTCAGTCTCGCCCTTCCCGTGGGCCTGTTTACCTGCGTGACCGGCGTTTCCGGATCAGGCAAGTCGACCCTGATCAACGACACCCTTGCCACGCTCGCCGCACACCATCTTTACGGATCCAACGTCGATTCAGCGCCACACGAGGGCATAGACGGACTGGATGCCTTCGACAAGGTCATCAATGTCGATCAGTCGCCGATCGGGCGCACGCCACGCTCCAATCCGGCAACCTACACCGGCCTGATGACACCCATCCGTGAGCTCTTTGCAGGCGTACCGGAAGCCCGCGCGCGCGGATACGGGCCGGGCCGCTTCTCCTTCAACGTCAAGGGCGGACGGTGCGAGGCGTGCCAGGGCGACGGCATGATCAAGGTCGAAATGCACTTCCTGCCCGACATGTATGTGCCATGCGACAGCTGCCACGGAAAGCGCTATAACCGGGAAACGCTGGAAATCCGCTACAAGGGAAAGACCATCTTCGAAGTCCTGGAGATGACGGTCGAAAACGCACTGGAATTTTTCCGCCCAGTACCAAACGTGGCCCGCAAGCTCGAGACCCTCACCGATGTAGGACTCGGCTACATCCGTCTCGGCCAGAGCGCGACAACGCTTTCGGGCGGCGAGGCGCAACGGGTCAAGCTGGCGCTGGAACTGTCAAAACGCGATACCGGCCGTACTTTGTACATTTTGGACGAGCCAACCACCGGGCTGCATTTTCAGGATATCGAACTGTTGCTCAAGGTCCTTCACCGCCTGCGGGACCACGGCAATACGATCGTGGTGATCGAACACAATCTGGATGTAATCAAGACTGCGGACTGGATTGTCGATCTCGGCCCGGAAGGTGGCGTTGGAGGTGGAACCATCGTCTGTGCCGGCACGCCCGAGACAGTGGCGGAATGCGGAAGCAGCTACACTGGCGCTTACCTGCGAAAAGTGCTGTCACGGTGAACTCGCAAGCCGCGCTTACATTCGGTCGCCAGATCCCGCTTGCTTACCTGCCGCTGCAGCGGGACGATATCAACGCAAATACAGCACAGGACGTGGCGCATGACCGATCCGAAGACCACCGCTCAAGCGCAATTCATGCAACGAGTCGAACGCCGCATCCGGTTCATGAAGAACCTGAAGGATGCGGGTCTCGGTATCTATCTGCCGGCAGAGGAGACGGCGCGCAAGCTCACTTTCGACCAGCTCGCCCGGCTGACCGCGCGCCAGAGTGAGCTCCCCCTGCTCAATGCCGCCACTCTTGCGGAGGCGAGCGAGCTCTTCCGCACTCAACTCGAGGCCATGCAGGGCTTGCTACCGCACGACGTGCAGTACCGGAACCGCATTCGTCGTGCCTGGTAAGCGGACTTCACTCGGGTCCGAGCGTACCGTAGCCATCCGGATTACCCTGCTGCCAGCGCCATGCATCACGGCACATGGCATCGATATCGCGCTCGGCGGCCCAGCCCAACAATTGCTGCGCAAGCCCGGGATTGGCCCAGCACTCAGCCACGTCCCCTGATCGCCGGGGCACGATGCGATAGGGAATCGCCTGCCCAGACGCAAGCTCGAAGGCCCGGACCACCTCGAGTACGCTGTATCCACGGCCGGTCCCGAGATTGACCGTCGTCACCGCAGGAAGCGCATCGAAGCGCTCGACTGCGTTAACGTGCCCACGGGCAAGGTCAGCCACATGAATGTAGTCACGAACACCGGTGCCGTCGGGGGTCGGATAGTCGTTGCCGAAAACTTGCAACTCCCCCAGTTTTCCGACCGCAACCTGACTGACGTAGGGCATCAGGTTGTTCGGGAGCCCATTCGGATCCTCGCCGATCTGACCGCTCTCGTCCGCCCCCACCGGGTTGAAGTAGCGCAATAAAGCGACCTTCCAAGACGGATCCGCGGCAACCACATCGCGCAGGATCTCCTCGCTCATGAGCTTGGTTCTGCCGTACGGGTTGGTCGCCGAGGTCGGAAAACACTCATCGATCGGAACCGACGCCGGGTCGCCATAGACGGTTGCAGACGAACTGAACACAAGCCGCTTTACCGAGTGCCTTGCCATCACATCGACCAGCGCCAGCAGCCCCCCAAGATTGTTTTCATAGTAGGCAAGGGGCATTCTCACCGACTCACCCACCGCCTTCTTGGCAGCAAAATGGATCACTGCATCGACACGATGCGCATTGAACAGAGTCTCGAGCGCGGCGCAATCTCTGACGTCCGCCTCGACAACTGCACGAATGCGTTTTCCGGCAAGCGCCTGCACCCGTTCAAGTGCAACAGGCGATGAATTCGAGAAGTCGTCGACGACGAGCACCTCGTGCCCACTGCGCAATAGCGCTAGGCAAGTGTGCGAACCGATATAGCCAGCGCCGCCGGTCACAAGAATCACGCTCATTGATACTTCCTCGAAGGAATGTCAGGACGAAAAAAAAGGTCGGGAGACCCGACCTTTTTTATACCAGAAGAATCTTAAAAAAGATCCCTATCAGGCAGCAACCGCTTCTTCTTCGACGACAACTTCGACGTCGGGACGATCAAGCAACTCAACGAAAGCCATCGGTGCGTTGTCGCCATCACGGAAACCGCACTTCAGGATACGCAGATAGCCACCATTGCGGCTGACATAACGCGGGCCAAGCTCATCGAACAGTTTGACCACCATTTCGCGGTCGCGCAGGCGATCAAACGCCAGACGACGATTCGCGAGACTGGGCTTCTTGCCCAGGGTGATGAACGGCTCAACCACCCGGCGAAGTTCCTTCGCCTTCGGCAGCGTCGTCTTGATTACTTCGTGACGCAGCAACGAGTTGGCCATATTGCGGAACATTGCCTGACGATGGCTGCTTGTCCGGTTCAGCTTGCGAAGACCATTACGGTGACGCATGTTATTTCCTCACTTCACTGATACCAATCAACCGAGCTTTTCGAGCCCGGCCGGCGGCCAGTTTTCCAGTTTCATCCCCAGGGTCAGCCCACGTGTGGCCAACACTTCCTTGATCTCGTTCAGCGATTTACGGCCGAGGTTCGGTGTCTTGAGCAACTCCGTCTCTGTACGCTGGATGAGATCCCCGATGTAATAGATGTTCTCGGCCTTGAGACAATTGGCCGAGCGCACCGTCAACTCAAGATCATCAACCGGACGCAAGAGTACCGGGTCGATCGTGACCGGCTTGACCGTTACCGTCTCTGCCGGCGTGCCCTGAAGATCCGCGAAGACCTCCAGTTGATCTCTCAGCACACGAGCCGCATAGCGAATCGCCTCTTCGGGATCCACCGCACCGTTGGTTTCGATATCAATCACCAACCGATCCAGATCGGTACGCTGCTCTACCCGCGCGCTTTCGACGAGGTAGCTCACGCGCCGAACCGGGCTGAACGAAGCGTCCAGCACGACACGGCCGATGGTCTTGCTTTCACCGATAACCGGACGAGTATTGCCGGGCACATAGCCCCGACCTTCTTCGACCTTGATCTGCATGTCGAGACTACCGCCTGGAGCGAGATGCGCAATGACATGCCCCGGGTTGATGATCTCGACGTCGTGTCCGGTTTCGATATCGGCTGCAGTCACCAGTCCCTCACCTGACTTCACCAGACGAAGCGTCGTCTCGGAGCGGTTGTGGAGCTTGAACACCACACCCTTCAGGTTAAGCAACAGGTCAACGATGTCCTCGCGCATGCCATCCAGCGTCGAATACTCGTGCAACACGCCTTCAATCGTCACTTCCGTCGCCGCATGCCCCGGCAGCGACGACAGGAGGATGCGCCGTAGCGCATTCCCCAGGGTATGGCCAAACCCACGCTCGAACGGCTCCATCGTCACTCTCGCCTGTACCGGCGAGATGCTCTGGACGTCGATGATGCGTGGTTTCAGCAGTGCATTGCTTTGCATCAACATTTCCTCGGAACTAGAAGCTCGACTCCCCAATTAGCGGGAGTACAGTTCCACAACCAGACCTTCATTGATTGTGGGCGGCAGTTCGCTGCGCTGCGGATAGGCCTTGAAAACACCCTTGCCAGCCTTGGTGTCAACTTCAAGCCACTCCGGGAACCCGCGCGATTCGGCTGCTTCCAGCGCAGCCTTCACCCGAAGGTGACCACGTACGCGTTCAACAAGCTCCACCACGTCGCCCGGACGAACCAGATAGGACGGAATGTTCACGCGCTTGCCATTGATCAGCACACCGTTGTGGCGAACCACCTGCCGAGCCTCGGCACGCGAACCGCCAAAACCCATGCGGTAAGCGACAGAATCAAGACGACCTTCGAGCAGTTGCAGCAGGTTTTCACCCGTCTGCCCGCGGCGACGATCGGCTTCGGAATATACACGGCGGAATTGCTTTTCGAGCACACCGTAAAGACGGCGGATCTTCTGCTTTTCGCGCAGTTGGACACCATAGCCGGAAAGACGCTGACCGGAACGCTGACCATGCTGACCCGGCGCATAGGCCCGGCGCTCGATCGCGCATTTATCGGTAAAGCACTTTTCGGCCTTCAGGAACAGCTTTTCACCCTCGCGACGGCACTGACGGCACTTCGGGTCGAGATTACGAGCCACGTTTCAACTCCTTGTCAGATACGGCGCTTCTTGGGCGGACGGCAGCCGTTATGCGGGATCGGCGTAATATCGGTGATGCTGGAGATCTTGATCCCCAGAGCATTCAACGCACGTACCGCGGACTCACGCCCGGGGCCAGGCCCCTTGATGCGCACTTCGAGGTTCTTGATGCCGCATTCCTGCGCCACCTTGCCGGCTGCCTCGGCTGCCACCTGGGCAGCGAACGGGGTGCTCTTGCGCGAACCCTTGAAACCAGCACCACCCGACGTCGCCCACGACAGAGCGTTGCCCTGGCGATCGGTGATCGTAATGATGGTGTTATTGAAACTTGCGTGAACGTGAACGATACCTTCCGCCACGTTCTTCTTGATCTTTTTACGGACCTTGGTTGCAGTCTTAGCCATTATTGGTTCCTATCACTTCTTGCCAGCGATCGCCTTGCGCGGACCCTTGCGGGTACGAGCATTGGTGCGCGTCCGCTGACCGCGACACGGAAGACCACGACGGTGACGAACACCGCGGTAGCAACCCAGGTCCATCAGACGCTTGATGTTCATGGTTACTTCGCGACGAAGGTCGCCTTCCACCACAAACCTAGCCACTTCATCGCGCAGCTTCTCCATGTCCGACTCGGTCAGATCTTTCATCTTTACCGAACGGACGATACCAGCAGCATCGCAAATCTTTTGAGCACGCGAACGGCCGATCCCATAGACAGCGGTCAGCGCGATCTCGGCATGCTTGTGGTTGGGAATGTTTACCCCAGCAATACGGGCCATTCGTTTACCCCAAAACGCTAAACATTAAATAGTAATACCTGGGACTGAGAAGATCAACCCTGGCGCTGCTTGTGTCGCGGATCGGTGCAGATAACCCGCACTACACCCTTACGACGGATGATCTTGCAGTTGCGGCAGATCCTCTTTACTGAAGCCTGGACTCTCATGACTTGCTCCTGTTTCTAATTTCTTTCACTTGGTCCGGAACACGATCCGACCCCTGGTCAGGTCATACGGGGTCAGTTGGACAGTAACCTTGTCACCGGGAAGAATCCGGATGTAGTGCATCCTCATCTTCCCGGAAATATGTCCGAGCACCACATGACCGTTCTCGAGTTTCACCCTGAACGTTGCATTGGGCAGGTTTTCGGTAACCTCGCCCTGCATCTCGATTACGTCTTCCTTCGCCATCTCTCACCTGATTGGGAGACCTGCACCTTTGAAATTCGCTTTCTTCAACAGGCTTTCATACTGGTGAGACATCACCGATGCCTGAACTTGAGTCATGAAATCCATCGTCACAACCACAATGATCAGCAGCGACGTGCCACCGAAGTAGAACGGTACATTCCATTTCAGGATCAGAAACTCTGGCAGCAGGCAAACCAGGGTGATGTAGACCGCACCTGCAAGCGTAAGACGCATCAGGATCTTGTCGATGTAGCGCGCAGTCTGATCGCCTGGCCGGATTCCCGGCACAAACGCACCACTCTTCTTCAGGTTGTCCGCTGTTTCACGCGCATTAAACACCAGCGCGGTGTAGAAAAAGCAGAAAAACACAATTGCAACGGCGTAGAGCATCACGTAGATCGGCTGCCCGGGAGAAAGCGTCGATGCAATATCACGCAACCACGTCATGCCCTCGGAAGCACCAAACCACTGCCCAAGCGTTGCCGGGAACAGAATAATGCTCGACGCAAAGATCGGCGGAATCACCCCGGACATGTTCAGCTTCAGCGGCAGATGGGAGCTTTGCCCGCCAAACACCTTGTTGCCAACCTGCCGCTTGGCGTAATTCACCAAAATCTTGCGCTGCCCACGTTCCACGAACACCACAAACCCGGTCACCACCACAACCAGTACGCAAATCAGCAAGGCAGTGAAGGGATGCATTGCACCGGTGCGAACCAGTTCAAAAAGCCCCCCGATCGCGCTGGGCAAGCCCGCCACGATACCTGCGAAAATGATCAGCGAAATCCCGTTTCCGATGCCGCGCTCGGTGATCTGCTCGCCCATCCACATCAGGAACATCGTGCCGGTAACCAGCGTTGCTACCGTTACGAAACGGAACATCAAGCCAGGATCAAGCACCAACCCGGCCTGCCCTTCAAGGGCAATCGATATTCCAAGTCCCTGCGCAAACGCCAGGACCAACGTCCCGTATCGGGTGTACTGCGTAATCTTCCGTCTACCCGCCTCGCCTTCCTTTTTCAAGGCCTCGAACTGCGGAACCGCCACCGTCATCAACTGCATGATGATCGATGCCGAGATGTAAGGCATGATCCCCAAGGCAAAGATCGTGAAGCGTGACAACGCTCCCCCGGAAAACAGGTTGAAAACACCCAGAATTCCGCCGGCCTGCGACTGGAACAACTCCGCAAGCCGTTCGGGGTCGATGCCGGGAACCGGTATATGGGCACCAAGGCGGTAGACGATCAAAGCACCGATCAAAAACAACAACCGGTTCTTCAGATCGCCAAAACGCCCGGCTTTCCCAACCGTGGCAGCTGAATTGGCCACAACCGTACCCTTGCTTACTCTGCCGCCACGGAACCACCAGCAGCCTCAATGGCTGCACGGGCACCACGCGTAGCACCGACACCGCGGAGCACAACTTTCTTGCTACCGAGATCACCGGACAGAACAACCTTGGCCGAAAGCGAATCCGCAGGAATGACACCGGCCTGCATCAATACCAAAAGATCGACCTCATCAACCGGCAGCGCAGCGAGTTCGGACAGTCGCACTTCAGCGTTACGGGCACGCGTCAGCGAGACAAACCCGCGCTTTGGCAGACGACGTTGCAGGGGCATCTGACCGCCCTCGAAGCCAACCTTGTGAAAGCCACCGGCGCGGGACTTTTGACCCTTGTGACCCCTACCGCAGGTCTTTCCCAGGCCGCTACCCATGCCGCGGCCAACGCGCTTGGCCGTGAACTTCGAGCCAGCAGCGGGCTTAATCGTATTCAGGCGCATTTCAAGCCTCGTACTTAACCAGATAGGACACCTTGTTGATCATGCCCCGAACCTCCGGGGTATCGATCAACTCAACGCAGTGGTTCAGGCGACGAAGGCCCAGACCACGAACCGTCGCACGGTGTGATTGTTTGGTTCCGATCACGCTCTTTACGAGCGTGACCTTGATTTTCTTGTCGGTCATCGCTTACCCCAGAATCTCTTCGACAGTCTTGCCGCGCTTGGCTGCAATCACTGACGGGGTGTTGATCGCCATCAGCCCGCTGATCGTGGCACGCACCACGTTGTACGGATTGGTGGAGCCGATGCATTTGCAGATGATGTCGGTCACGCCCATCACCTCGAACACAGCACGCATCGGGCCACCGGCAATGATGCCGGTACCGACGGGCGCCGGCTGCATCAGCACCGAAGCGGCGCCATGCTTGCCGATCACGGTGTGATGAAGCGTACCGTTCTTGAGCGGCACCTTGGCGAGCTTGCGCCGCGCCTCGTCCATCGCCTTCTGCACCGCTACCGGCACTTCCCGCGACTTGCCCTTGCCCATACCGATACCGCCATCACCATCACCGACCACCGTCAGTGCGGCGAAGCCGAGAATACGACCACCCTTCACGACCTTGGTGACGCGATTGATCGCGACCATTTTTTCGCGCAGTCCGTCGTCGCGCTCCTCGGAGGCTTGCGGGCGCTTGCTTTGTTGCTTAGCCATTCGAATCCTCGCTTAGAACTTAAGGCCGCCTTCGCGGGCAGCCTCAGCCAACGTCTTGACGCGGCCATGATAGAGGAAGCCCGAGCGGTCGAACGCCACCGTCTCGATCCCGGCAGCCTTTGCGCGCTCGGCGATCAACTTGCCGACCACTTCTGCTGCCTGCTTGTTGCCGCCGTTGGCAACCTGTGCCCGCACTGCCGGCTCGACTGTCGAAGCAGCAGCCAGTACAACCGACCCGCAGCCCGAAATCACCTGGGCGTACATATGGCAGTTGGTACGGAACACGGTGAGGCGCACCGCCTTGAGCTCCGCAATCTTGGCGCGAGTTTTGCGCGCACGGCGAAGACGAGTTTCTTTCTTGTTCATGACGAACCGCCTTACTTCTTCTTGGTTTCCTTGAGCATAACCACTTCGTCCGAATAACGGACGCCCTTACCCTTGTAGGGCTCGGGAGAGCGGTATGCCCTTACCTCGGCCGCGACCTGACCGACCTGCTGCTTGTCGATACCTCTGATCACGATTTCGGTCTGGGTGGGAGTTTCAGCCTTCACGCCGTCGGGCAACTGGTGCACCACGGGATGGGAGAAACCCAGCGAGAGATTCAACTTGTCGCCCTGGGCCTGCGCGCGATAACCCACGCCAACCAGGTTGAGCTTGCGCTCGAAGCCTTTGGTGACTCCGATGACCATGTTGTTCACCAGCGACCGAATGGTGCCCGACATCGCAACCGCGTTGGCCACACCCTCGCGCGCCTTGCACACGAGCATATCGCCCTCACGCTCGACCGTCACCGCCGGGCTGATTGCCTGACGGATGGTGCCCAGCGGCCCTTTAATGGCAAGTTCTGCGGCCGAGATCGTGACTTCGACGCCACCGGGAATCGCAACCGGATTCTTAGCTACACGAGACATGAGATCCCCCTTTAGGCGACCAGGCAGATAACTTCACCACCAACCCGACTGGAGCGGGCGGTACGATCAGTCATCAAACCTTTGGGGGTAGACACAATTGCCACACCGAGACCATTCATCACGCGGGGCAGATCTTCACTGCCTTTATAAACGCGCAAGCCAGGCCGGCTCACTCGCTCAATGCGCTCGATAACCGGGCGACCTGCATAGTATTTGAGTGCGACATCGAGCTGCGGCTTGCCGTCAATATCACGGACCACGTAGCCATCGATATAGCCTTCATCCTGAAGAACCTTGGCGATCGCCACCTTCACTTTCGACGAGGGCATGCTCACGTTCGCTTTCTGGGCTTGCTGCCCATTGCGAATCCGCGTCAGCATGTCGGCGATCGGATCGGACATACTCATCTTTCTATTCTCCTTACCAGCTCGCCTTGGTCATGCCAGGCACTTCGCCGCGGAAAGCAATTTCCCGCAGCTTGTTACGGCACAGACCAAACTTGCGGAACACACCACGCGGGCGCCCCGTCAGACTGCAACGATTGCGAGCACGTACCGGGCTTGCATTGCGCGGCAGTTGCTGCAACGAAAGACGAGCAGTCATGCGCTCTTCTTCGGACAGCTTCAGATCATTGATCTGTGCGTTGAGTGCAGCGCGCTTGGCGGCGTATTTTTCCACCGTCTTACGACGCTTCTCTTCGCGATTGATCAGAGCCAGTTTCGCCATATCACCCTCAATTCTTGAACGGGAACTTGAACGAAGCCAGCAGCGCACGCGCTTCCTGGTCGTTCTTGGCCGTCGTCGTGATGCTGATGTTCATCCCGCGGAGCGCATCGATCTTGTCGTACTCGATTTCCGGAAAGATGATCTGCTCTTTGACGCCGAGGTTATAGTTTCCGCGACCATCAAAACCCTTCGATGCAATACCGCGGAAGTCACGCACGCGCGGCAGCGCAACCGTGACCAGGCGATCAAGAAACTCGTACATCTTGGGGCCGCGCAACGTGACCATGCAGCCAATCGGATAACCGTCACGAATCTTGAAGCCCGCAATCGATTTGCGCGCCTTGGTCGAGACCGGCTTCTGACCGGCAATCTTGGTCATGTCGCCAATTGCGTGCTCAAGAACTTTCTTGTCGCCAACAGCCTCACCGACACCCATGTTCAGGGTGATCTTGGTGATGCGCGGCACTTCCATGACGGACTTGTAGCTAAACTGCTTGAGCAGCTCAGGAACTACCGAATCCTTGTAAATCTGTTGAAAGCGAGCCATCGTCACTCCTTACGCGTCCACCAGCTCGCCGTTCGACTTGAAGAAGCGGGCCTTGCGACCATCCTCAAGCACCTTGATCCCTACGCGATCAGCCTTCTGAGACGCGGGATTGAACAGCGCGATGTTCGAAACATGAATGGGCATCTCTTTTTCAACGATACCACCCACTTCACCCTTGAGCGGATTCGGGCGGACATGCTTCTTCACCCGATTCACACCCTCTACCACCAGGCGCTCGTCGTCGACACGACGCACAACGGCGCCCCGGCGCCCACGGTCTTTACCCGTCAACACCACGACCTCATCACCCTTGCGGATTTTGTTCATCTCATCGACTCCTCAGAGCACTTCCGGCGCAAGCGAGACGATCTTCATGAACCGTTCCGTTCGCAGCTCACGCGTCACCGGCCCGAAGATGCGGGTGCCGATTGGCTCAAGCTTATTGTTCAAAAGCACAGCCGCATTGTTGTCGAACTTGACAAGCGATCCATCCGGACGACGAACTCCCTTGGCAGTGCGAACCACAACAGCGTTGTAGACATCACCCTTTTTGACGCGACCGCGAGGTGCAGCATCCTTAATGGTGACCTTGATAATGTCACCGATACCGGCATACCGACGCTTCGATCCGCCGAGCACCTTGATGCACATCACCGACCGTGCGCCGGTGTTGTCGGCTACGTCGAGCCTGGACTGCATTTGAATCATGAATTTATCTCCAACTTATCCCGCGTCGCGGTCAGTATTGGAACCCGTCAGGGTAGGATGCCCCGACGAATCCCGGAGCAAGATTTGAAAGTATAACAGCTTGGCGCATGCACGCCAAGCTGTTCAAACAAATATTGCAAACCAACCAATCAGATCACACTCGCCTTTTCCAGGACTTGCGTCACTTTCCAAGTCTTTGTGCGTGAAATGGGTCGGCACTCTTCAATTTCGACCAGATCACCCTGGGTGGCGGCACCATCCTCGACATGCGCATGGTACTTGGCCGAACGGGTAATGATCTTGCCGTAAAGCGGATGCTTGACGCGACGCTCGACGAGCACCGTCACCGTCTTGTCCATCTTGTCGCTCACGACACGCCCGACGAGGGCGCGGCGAACCTTCACAGCTTGCTCGCTCATTTCAGATCCGCCTTTTCGCGAAGGAGCGTACGGACACGCGCGATGTCGCGACGCACCTTGCCCATTTGGCTCGTATTGCCGAGTTGCTGTGTTGCATGTTGCATGCGCAGAGAAAACTGCGCCTTCAGCAGCTCGAGCAACTCCTGGTTCAATTCATCAGCGCTCTTCGCGCGGAGTTCACTCACTTTCATGCTTACCCCATCTGACGGGTAACGAACACGGTCTCGAGCGGAAGCTTTGCGGCTGCAAGCCGGAATGCTTCACGCGCAAGCGTTTCGTCCACGCCATCCATTTCGTAGAGCACCTTGCCCGGCTGGATCTCTGCGACCCAGTACTCGGGATTGCCCTTACCGTTACCCATACGGACTTCAGCCGGCTTACGCGAAATCGGCTTGTCCGGGAAAATGCGGATCCAGATCCGGCCGCCACGCTTGATGTGACGCGTCATCGCACGACGCGCGGACTCAATCTGACGTGCCGTCAGGCGACCACGCCCGACAGCCTTCAGGCCAAAATCCCCGAAGCTCACCTTGGCGCCACGAGTAGCTACACCCGTGTTACGACCCTTCTGCTCCTTGCGATACTTTCTTCTCGACGGCTGCAGCATTATTCGCTCCTGCTTTCTTCAGGCCGGCGGGCGGGACGACGACCCGGACGAGCATCATCACGCGGCGCACCACGGCGAGCACGACGGGCGTCAGCTTCCGGCTCGGCGGCAACCGGCTGTTCGTTACGACCCAGCATCTCGCCCTTGTAAACCCAGACCTTGATGCCGATGATGCCGTAGGTGGTTTTTGCTTCCGAGACACCGTAATCGATGTTCGCGCGCAGGGTGTGGAGCGGAACACGACCTTCGCGATACCACTCGGTACGCGCAATTTCGGCACCGTTGAGACGCCCGGCACTCATGATCTTGATGCCCTGAGCACCCAGACGCATGGCATTTTGCATCGCACGCTTCATCGCGCGACGGAACATGATCCGCTTCTCAAGCTGCTGTGCAATCGAATCCGCAATCAGCTTGGCGTCAATTTCCGGCTTGCGAATTTCTTCGATATTCACGTGCACCGGCACGCCGATGATCTTTTGAAGATCACGCTTGAGCGCCTCGATATCCTCACCCTTCTTGCCGATCACCACGCCAGGACGTGCGCTGTACAGGGTGATACGTGCATTCTTGGCCGGCCGCTCGATAACCACGCGGGCAACCGATGCATGAGCAAGACGCTTCTTCAAGTAATCGCGGACCTTCAGATCTTCCTGCAACATTTTCGGAAAATCTTTGCTCGACGCGTACCAACGGGAACTCCAGTCACGCGTGACGGCGAGGCGGAATCCGGTGGGATGTATTTTCTGACCCATATCTGCTCCTTACTCGCCGACGGTCACGTAAATGTGGCAGGTGGGCTTGGAAATACGATTTCCACGACCCTTCGCACGCGCGGTGAATCGCTTCAGCGTCGTACCCTCTTCCACATGGATCGTCGTGATCTTCAGTGCATCGATATCGGCGCCGTCATTGTGCTCGGCGTTGGCGATTGCGGACTCGACCACCTTGCGGATGATCTTGGCGCCTTTCTTGGGCGAGAAGGCCAGGACGTTGAGCGCCTGCCCAACCGGCCGGCCGCGCACCAGATCCGCCACCAGGCGACCCTTTTGCGCGGAGAGGCGAACACCACGGAGAATTGCTTTGGTTTCCATGATTACCTCTTCGCCTTCTTGCTTGCCGCATGACCCTTGAAGGTACGCGTCAGCGCAAACTCGCCGAGCTTGTGGCCAACCATGTTTTCCGACACATAAACCGGAATATGCTGGCGGCCATTATGAACAGCGATCGTCAGGCCGACAAAATCGGGCAGGACGGTGGAACGACGGGACCAAGTCTTGATCGGGCGCTTGTCGTTGCTACCCCGTGCGGCGTCGACCTTCTTCAGAAGGTGCGCGTCGATGAACGGGCCTTTCTTGATAGAACGTGCCATCTGTTACCCCTTAACGCTTGTGACGACGCTGCACGATCATCGTGTCGGTACGCTTGTTGCTGCGGGTACGATAACCCTTGGCAGGCGTGCCCCACGGGCTGACCGAAACGCGACCTTCGCCAGTACGACCTTCGCCACCACCGTGCGGGTGATCCACCGGGTTCATGGCAACACCACGAACGGTCGGGCGGATACCACGCCAGCGGTTGGCGCCGGCCTTGCCGATCTTGCGCAGGCTATGCTCTTCGTTGCCGACCTCGCCAATCGTGGCGCGGCACTCGACGTGCACCCGGCGAATTTCACCGGAACGCAGACGCAGCTGAGCATAAACACCTTCACGCGCCAGCAACTGAACGGAGGTACCGGCTGCACGCGCCATTTGCGCGCCCTTGCCAGGCATCATCTCGACGCAGTGAATGGTCGATCCGACCGGAATATTGCGGATCGGAAGTGCATTGCCCGGCTTGATCGGCGCTTCGACACCGCTCACGATCGACTGACCGACCACCACACCGCGCGGCGCGATGATGTAGCGACGCTCGCCATCGGCATAGCACAGCAGTGCAATGTTGGCCGACCGGTTGGGGTCGTACTCGAGGCGCTCAACCTTGGCCACGATACCGTCCTTGTTGCGACGGAAATCGATGACCCGGTAGTGCATCTTGTGACCGCCACCCTGGTGACGAACCGTGATGCGACCGCTGTTGTTACGACCGGCCTTGCTGATCTTCTTTTCGAGCAAAGCGTCGAACGGCCGACCCTTGTGCAGGTCGGGATTGACCACCTTGACCATCGCACGGCGGCCGGGCGATGTAGGCTTGAGTTTTACCAGTGCCATGATTGATTACTCCCCAGCCACAAAGTTGATTTCCTGGCCGGGCTTGAGGCAAACGAAGGCCTTCTTCCAGTCCTTGCGACGACCGGCGGTCTTGCCCGTGCGCTTGGCCTTGCCCTTGACGTTCAGGACCTGCACCGACTTCACCTCAACCTTGAACAGCAGCTCGACAGCCGCCTTCACTTCAGGTTTGGTTGCGTCGGAGACGACCTTGAACACCACCTGCTCGTTCTTGTCGGCGATATACGTCGCCTTCTCGGAGATCTGCGGTGCGAGCAGCACCTGCAGCAGACGTTCCTGGTTAATAGCGCTCATTGCCACGCCTCCTCCATCTTGGCCAGCGCACCCTTGGTGACCAGCACCTTCGGGAAACGCACCAGCGACACCGGATCGGCTTCGTGGACGTCGAGCACCAACACCTTGTTCAGGTTACGCGAAGACAGAAACAGGTTCTCATCCAGCCCGTCGGTGATCACCAGCACTGAATCCAGCCCCATTCCCTTCAGCTTCTGCACCAGCATGCGGGTCTTCGGCGCCTCGACGCTGAAGTTTTCCACGATGGCGAGACGATCTTCGCGAGCCAACTGCGAGAGGATCGCTGCCACACCGGCGCGATACATCTTGCGGTTCACTTTCTGCGAGAAGTTCTCGTCAGGCGAATTCGGAAAGATCTTGCCGCCGCCACGCCACAGCGGGCTTGACGCCATACCGGCACGCGCATTACCCGTACCTTTCTGACGGAAAGGCTTACGGGTCGACTTGGCGATCTCCGAGCGGCCTTTCTGCGCACGATTACCCGAACGTGCATTCGCCTGATAGGCGGTCACGAGCTGGTGAATCAGCGCTTCGTTATACTCACGGGCAAACAGCACATCGGACGCTTGCAGCGTCGACGCAGCTTGACCCTGATCATTCAAGAGTTTCAGTTCCATTGTCTAATCGCCCCTCAAGCCTTGACCGCGGGACGAACGACTACGTCGCCACCCTTGGAGCCCGGCACCGCACCCTTGATCAGGAGCAGTTGCCGCTCGACATCCACCCGAACGACCTCAAGACCTTGCGTCGTCACCTGGACGTTGCCGTACTGACCGGCCATCCGCTTACCAGGGAATACACGACCGGGGTCCTGCGCCATACCGATGGAACCGGCGGAATTGTGCGACAGCGAGTTACCGTGCGAGGCACGATTGGAAGCGAAATTATGACGCTTCTGCACACCGGAAAAACCCTTACCGATGGACACGCCCGTAACATCGACCTTCTGGCCGGCTGCGAACACGTCGGCACTCACCACGTCACCCGCCTTGAACGAACCGATCTGATCGGCCTCGAGACGGAATTCACGCAGAATGCGGCAGGGCTCAACTCCAGCCTTGGCGAGATGCCCGGCGAGAGACTTCACCACGCGACTGGCGCGGCGTTTACCTACTGCGACCTGGACCGCGGCATAACCGTCGGTTTCAGGCGTCTTGATCTGGGACACGCGATTGTCGGACACGTCAAGCACCGTCACCGGGATGGTTCTACCATCTTCGGCAAAGATGCGAGTCATGCCGACCTTGCGCCCTACAAGGCCTAGACTCATTTTTTTCTCCTGATTCCCGGTTTCGATTGACCGGGGGTCGAACCAATAAATTGCACCAAAAGGCACAAGGGCCGGATTATACCGGCCCTATCGAAACTAATGCAAGCGCAGCAATTACTGCAGCTTGATCTCCACATCCACACCCGCCGGAAGATCCAGCTTCATCAGCGCATCAACGGTCTTGTCCGTCGGATCGATGATGTCCATCAGGCGCTGATGGGTACGAATTTCCATCTGGTCGCGCGACGCCTTGTTCACGTGCGGCGAACGCAGCAGATCGAAGCGCTCGATCCGGGTCGGCAGCGGCACCGGGCCACGGACAACCGCACCGGTACGCTTGGCTGTTTCGACGATTTCCAGCGCTGACTGATCAATGAGGCGATAGTCGAACGCTTTCAGACGGATACGGATTTTCTGGCTTTGCATGATGTTGTTCCCAAAGAGCGAATGCGCGGGGCCTCTCGACCCCGCTCAAGAAGTGTTACTCGATGATCTTGGCGACGACGCCGGCGCCAACGGTACGGCCGCCTTCGCGAATCGCGAAGCGCAGACCTTCTTCCATGGCGATCGGGGCAATGAGCTTGACCGTGATCGACACGTTGTCACCCGGCATGACCATCTC